>NZ_BAABII010000009.1:0-103759 GCF_039542665.1 Saccharopolyspora cebuensis | reverse complement strand
CGCGGCGCTGGCCGCCGCGATCCGGCACCGCGCGCCCGCGCTGGTGCTGTGCGGGGACCGCTCGCCGGACGGCGGGACCGGCGCGGTGCCCGCGTTCCTGGCCGCGCTGCTCGGTGCCCGGCAGGCCCTCGGCGCGGTGCACGTCGAGGCCGACGGCGCGGAGCTGCTGGTGCGGCGCCGGATCGACGGCGGACGGCGGGAGCTGCTGCGGCTGCGCGCCCCCGCCGTGGTGTCGGTGGAGGGCGGCCTGCCGCTGCGCCGGGCCGGGCTGGCCGCGGTGCGCGCGGCGCGGCGGCGCGACGTCCCGGTGGTCGAGCCGGTGGTCGAGCCGGTGCAGCCGGAATCGGCGCGAGCGGTGCGCTGGGGCGAGGTCCGGGCGCACCGGCCGCGGGCCCGGGAGCTCCCGGCGCCCGCGGGGGACGCGCCGCTGCACCGCATCCGCGAGCTCACCGGCGGCGCCGCCCCGGCCGAACCTCCGGTGCTCAGCACGCCCGGGTCCGCCGCGGCGGCGGTGGAGGTGCTGCTGTCCTACCTGGACCGGCACGGGTACCTGCCCGAGGAGCACCGGTGAGCCCCCGGGTCGCCGTGGTCACCGGAGCCGCCCGGGGCATCGGTGCCGCCGTCGTGGAGCAGCTCGCCGGGGACGGCTGGCGGGTGGTGGCAGCGGACCTGTGCGGCGAGGTCGCCGGGGCCGGATACCCGCTGGGCACCCGCGCGGAACTGCGCGCCCTGGCCCGGCGCCATCCGGGCGCGGTGCGCGACGTGGTCGCCGACGTCCGCGACCCGGCCGCGCTGCGCGAGGCGGTCGCGGTGGCCGAGGACGAGTTCGGCGGGCTGGACGCGGCGGTCGCCGCGGCGGCGGTGATGGCGGGCGGCCGACCGCTGTGGGAATCCCCGGCGGCGGAGTGGGACGCGCTGTTCGACGTCGGGGTGCGCGGGGTGGCGCACCTGGCCGCCGCGGCCGTGCCCGCGATGCTGCGCCGGCCCCGGCCCAGCGGCCGGTTCGTGGCGCTGGCCTCGGCCGCCGCGCACCGCGGGCTCTACCACCTCGCCGGGTACAACGCCGCCAAGCACGCCGTGGTCGGGTTGATCCGCGGGCTGGCCACCGATCTGCGCGGCACCGGGATCACCGCGACCGCCGTGTCACCGGGTTCGACCCGCACCGCGATGCTCACCGCGACCGCGGCGCTCTACGACCTCGACGACGTGGAGGAGTTCAGCGGGCACCAGCTCGTCGACCGGCTGCTGGAGCCGGCGGAGGTGGCCGCGGCGGTGTGCTGGCTGTGCGGTCCGGCGTCCTCGGCGGTGACCGGCACCGTGGTGCACGCCGACGGGGGGTTCACCGCGTGAGCGGCCCGCACCCGCCCGACCAGCCCGGACCGGGCTCGCTGCGCCTGGTCCCCGACCCGTCGCTGCGGGTGCTCGACGGCGGGCGCGCGCTGCTCGGCGGGTCCCCGCTGCGGGTGCTGCGGCTCGGTGCGGCCGGGGCCGCGCTGGTGGGGCGCTGGCTGGACGGCGATCCGGTCACCCCGCGCGCGGCGGAACGGGCGCTGGCCGACCGGATCGTCCACAGCGGACTCGCCCACCCGCGGTACCCGGCATCCCGGTGGGGTCCGGCCGACGTGGCGGTGGTGATCCCGGTCCGCGACGACACCGCCGGGGCCGCCCGGGTGGCCGACGCGGTGGCCGGGGTGGCCGACGTGCTGGTCGTGGACGACGGTTCGGCCGCGCCGGTGCCGGGCGCCGCCGTCCGGCACCGGCGTCCGCGCGGCCCGGCGGCGGCCCGCAACGCCGGGTGGCACCGCACCACCGCACCGCTGGTGGCGTTCCTCGACGCCGACACCGCGCCGCCGCCGGGCTGGCTGGATCCGCTGCTGGCCCAGTTCGCCGACCCGGCGGTGGCCGCGGTGGCGCCCCGGGTGCGCAGCCTGCCCGGCCGGGGTGCGCTGGCCCGCTACGAACGCGCCCGGTCGTCGCTGGACCTCGGTGCCGAACCCGGGCCGGTCCGCCCCGGCGGCCGGATCGGCCACGTGCCCTCGGCCGCGCTGGTGGTGCGCGCCGAGGCGCTCGCCGAGGTGGGCGGCTTCGACGAGTCGCTGCGGTTCGGCGAGGACGTGGACCTGGTGTGGCGGCTGGTCGCGGCCGGGTACCAGGTGCGCTACGAACCCGCCGCCGAGGTCGGGCACGCCCCCCGCGCGAGCTGGGCGGGATGGGTGCGGCAGCGCTTCGCCTACGGCACCTCGGCCGCCCCGCTGGCGCGGCGGCACGGCAGCGCGGTGGCGCCGGTGCGGCTGTCGGTGTGGAGCGCCGCCGCCTGGGCCGCCCTGCTGCTGGGCCGCCGGGGAACCGGCGCCGCGCTCGTGGCCACCAGCGCGGCGCTGCTGGTGCGCAAGCTCGGCCGGGTCGGCGTCCCGGGCCGGGAGGCGGTGCGGCTGGCCGCGCTCGGCCACCTCGGCGCGGTCCGGCTGCTGGCCGACGCCCTCGCCCGCCCGTGGGCACCGCTGGCCTGGCCGCTGCTGCGCACCCGGTCCGGCCGGATCGCCGCGGGCCTGATCGCGGCCCGGCACCTGGTGGCGTGGTGGCGCGAACGGCCGGAGCTGGACCCGGTGCGGTGGACGGCGGCGCGGCTCGCCGACGACCTCGCCTACGGCGCCGGGGTCTGCTGGGGCGCGCTGCGCGAACGTTCCGCGGGTGCCCTGCTGCCGCACCTGACCGACCTGCCCGGACGGTCCAGCGTCCCGGTGCGCGGCGCATGACGCGGCTGTCCGACCTGACCTGGCCCGAGGTCGGAGCGATGGCCGGCCGCAGCGCGCTGCTGGTCCCGGTCGGGGCGACCGAGCAGCACGGGCCGCACCTGCCGTGCACGGTGGACACCGACATCGCGGTCGCGCTGTGCGAGCGGGTGGCCGCCAGCCGCGCGGACGTGGTGCTGGCGCCGCCCGTCGCCTACGGCTCCAGCGGCGAGCACGCCGGCTTCCCCGGCACCCTCTCCCTCGGCCAGGCCGCCACCGAACTGCTGCTGGTGGAGCTGGTGCGGTCGGCCGACTCCTTCGCCGGGGTCGTCCTGGTCAGCGCGCACGGCGGGAACCGGGCCCCGGTGCGCCGGGCGGTGTCCCGGCTGCGCGCCGAAGGGCGGCGGGTCGCGGCGTGGGAACCGAGCGGCCCCGCCGACGACAGCCACGCCGGGTTCACCGAGACCGCGGTGCTGCTCGCGCTGCGCGCCGGCGCGGTGCGCGCGGACCTCGTGGCCGCGGGCAACACCGCACCGCTGCCCGAGCTGATCGACCGGCTGCGCGCCCGCGGCGTGCGCGCCGTCTCCCCCGGCGGGGTGCTCGGCGACCCGCGCGGCGCCACCGCCGACGACGGGGAGCGGCTGCTCGCCGCCTGGAGCGCCGAGCTCGCCGCCGCCGTCGACGGCGTGCGGTGACCGGACCCCGCCGGAGCGGGCAGTATCGTTGTCCCGCACCGACGACCGGGGAGGGGATTCGGGTGGCCCGGCTCAGCAGGGCGGAAGCGCAGCGGCTCAACCGCGGCAAGGTGCTGCGCGCGGCGCGCGAGGAGTTCGCCGAGCGCGGGTTCCGCGAGGCCAAGGTGGACCGGATCGCCGAGCGGGCCGAGCTGACGCGGGGTGCGGTGTACTCCAACTTCCCGGGCAAGCGGGCGCTGTACTTCGCGGTGCTCGCCGAGGCCGCCGAGAACGCCCCCGTCCCGGCCGCCCCGGACTCGGTCCGCGCCGGCGGGGACGCCCTCGGCGCCTTCGCCCGGACCTGGTTGTCCCGACTGCCGCTGGCCACCGACGAGCGCCACGGCGACGCCCGGATCGACGTGGACCTGATCCCCGAGGTGCTCGGCGATCCGCGCATCCGGCGGCCGTTCGCCCAGCTCGTGCGGGTCGACGCGCTGCTGCTCGGGTTGGCCTTGGAGCGGCTGGACCCGGGCGGGCGGCGGGTGCGCGCCGCCGCGGCGGCGTTGACCGCGCTGCACGGCGCGAGCCGGCTGGCCGCCGCCGCGCCGGGGTTCGGCGAACCCTTCGACGTGGCGCGCACCTGCGCCCGGCTGGCCGATCAGGACTTCGACGACGCCTGGCACCCGCCGTCGCTCGCGCCGCCCGCGCAGCCCGCCGACGAGCCGTGGTCGCCGCCCGAGGCCGCCGACCTGGTGCGCGGGCGCCCGGCCCGGCTCGACGCCGACGGCGTGGTCGCCGTGCTGGGCGTGCACCGGCTCTCCGGCGTCGAGGACGCGGTGCGGGCCGCCCCGGCCGATGCGCGGGTCACCGCCGTGGCCGTCACCGAGGACCCCGGCGAACTCGCCGGACTGGTCCGGCTGGCCATCGCCGACCTCGGCGGATGCCTGCGGGCGTCGTTCCCCGAGCGGGCCTGGCCCGGTCTCCAGGTGGTCTGCGACTCCTCCGGGGTCCTCGCCGCCGCGGCCGGGGTGCCCGCCGTGCGCGATGACACCGAGGTGGCGGTGCGGATCGAGGCCGGACGGGTGGTCTCCCGCGCCGAAGGGCTCGGCGCCTGCCACGCCGCCGCCGTGCCCGCCCGGCACTGAGCTCCCGAGGACGGGCGCTCAGACCCCGGTGCGCCCGTCGATCCGTTCGCGCAGCAGGTCCGCGTGGCCGCAGTGCCGGGCGTACTCGCCGATCATGTGCTGGTAGATCCAGCGCAGCGTGACCTGCCCGCCGTGGAACGGGCTGGTGTGGTCGAGGCCGCGGGCGGCGCAGTTGTCCTCCGCCCGCGCGATCTCGGCGCGCCAGCAGGACACCGCCTGCTCGCCGGTGGCGTCCGCGTCGAACTCGAAACCGCCGTCGTGCGCGGAGGTCCCCGCCGCGGCGAAGATCGGCGGCGCGTCCTCCTCGGCCAGGACCCGGCGGAACCAGCTCCGCTCGACCTCGGCCATGTGCCGCACCACTCCCAGCAGGGTCAGCGGGGAAGGCGGCACCGCGGCCTCGCGGAGCTGGCCGTCGGTCAGTCCGTCGCACTTCTGCGCCAGGGTGGCGCGGTAGAAGTCCAGCCAGCTCTCCAACGAGGCGCGCTCGTCGGCGTCCAGCGGGGGCATGATGCGTTCGGTTGTGCTCACGGTCGCCATCCTGCCCGACCGCACCGACGGCGCCACGCGGCGCGGCCGATCACCACACCGTGTAGCCGCCGTCGACCACGAGATCGGTCCCGGTGCAGTAGCTGCTCGCGTCGGAGGCGAGGAAGACCACCGCGGGGGCGATCTCGGTCGGCTCCCCGACGCGGCCGAGCGGGGTGCCCTCCAGCCAGACCCGCCGCCACTCCTCGTTGCCCATGCCGCGCTTGGTGAGCTCGGTGCCGACGTAGCCGGGCGAGATGGAGTTGACCCGCACGCCGCGCGACGACCACTCGCCCGCCAGCGACTTCGTCAGGTGGATGACCCCCGCCTTGGCGGTGTTGTAGGCCGACTGGGGCTGCGGCCGGTTCGCGATGTGCCCGCTCATGCTGCCGGTGTTGATGATGCTGCCGGAGCCCTGCGCGAGCATCAGCCGCCCGGCCGCGCGGCAGCAGTAGAACACGCCGTCCAGGTTGACCGACAGCACGTGCCGCCAGTCCTCGTCGCTGAGTTCCTCGCTGGGCAGGTTCTGCACCACGCCCGCGTTGTTGACCGCGATGTCCAGCGCTCCGGCGGTGTCGGCGACGTGCTGGAACGCGCTCTCCACGGCGGCGGAGTCGGTGACGTCGGCGGCGACGAACTCGACCCCGAGCCGCTGCGCGGTGGCCTCGCCCGCCTCCGGGTTGACGTCGCAGATGAACACCCGTGCCCCGGCGTCCCGCAGCCCGGTGGCGATCGCCTCGCCGATGCCCTGCGCGCCTCCGGTCACCACGGCGGTGCGGCCGTCGAGCGCGAACAGCTCCTTCATGGACCCTCCTCGGTGTCGTGCCCCGAGGGAACCCGATCACGGCACCGATGTCGAGCGGGCGCCTTCGAAACCCCGGCATCCGAGCGGTGCGGGCCGGACCGCGTGCACGAGCGGGTGCGGTGCGTGATCCACTGGTGCGGTGTTGGCGCACCGATCACGAACGCCGCTCGCCGCCGAGGGCCGCGGGTGAACGACGCGACCTGTCCGCTGCCCCCGGCGCTGAGCGATCTGGAGCGCACCACCCCGATCCCCGAGGACGCGCGCACGGAACCGATTCCGGCCGTGGAGACCACCGTTCCGATCCACGGAGAAGCTGAGACCACCGCGCCGATCCGCGGAGATGCCGAGACCACCGCGCCGATCCACGGGGACGCCGAGACCACCGCGCCGGTCGAAGCGGCCACCGAGGAGATCACCGCGGTCACCCCGCTCGTCGATCCCGCGGCGAGCGCGACGACGGCGCTGATCCCGGTGGTCCGGGAGCCGTCGCCGCCCCGCTGGCGGATGCTGTGGTGGGTCGCGGCGATCCTGCTGACCGCGCTGAACCTGCGGGCCAGCATCGCCAGCGCCGGATCGGTGCTGCCCGAACTGCGCTCGGCGCTGCACCTGCGTACCGCGGTGGTCGCGGGTGTGACCGCGCTGCCCGCCGTGTGCTTCGCCGGTGCCGCGCTGGCCGGACCGGGGTTGCAGCGGCGCTGGGGCGCCTCGGCGACGATCACCGGCGGGCTCGGCATGCTGGCGGGTTCGCTCGGGGTGCGGGCGTTCGGCGGCGGCGGTCTGCTGCTGGTCGGGACAGCGGCGGCGTGCTGCGCCCTGGCGCTGCTCAACGTGGTGCTCCCGGCGGCGGTGAAGCAGGAGAGCCCGGAGCACGCGGGCACGCTCACCCTGGCCTACGCCGCGACGATCAGCGTCGGAGCGGGGCTCGCGGGCTGGAGCACGCCGGTGCTCAGCACCGCGGCGGGACTGCGCACCGGGGTCGCGCTGTGGTCGGTCCCCGCCGCCGTGGCGCTGCTGGCGTGGCTGCCGTTCCTGCGGTTCGGCCGCCCCCGGCGCGCCGCCACCCCCGCGCCGGGGCGCTCGCTGGTCCGCTCGGCGCGGGCGTGGCAGATCACGGTGTTCTTCGGGCTCCAATCGCTGTTCGCGGTCACCCTGCTGTCCTGGCAGCCCGTGCTGTTCCGGGACCGGGCCGGGATGACCGCGATCGAAGCGGGCGAGCTCACCGCGCTGAGCATGGGCGCGTCGATCGTGGTGTCGCTGATCGCGACCCTGCGCGCCGGGCGCCGCGACTCCTACGCCCCGTGGCTGGTCGCCACCACGCTCGGCGGTGGGCTCGGGCTGCTCGGGCTGCTGATCGCACCCGCCGCGCTGCCGGTGCTGTGGGCGCTGCTGCTCGGGGCCGGGATGGCCGCGCTGTCCCTGGCGCTGGCGCTGATCCCGGAGAGCACCACCTCCACCGGTGAGACCACCCGGCTCTCGGCGATGGCGCAGGGCGGCGGCTATGCGCTCACCGCCGCGGGACTGGCCGCCATCACCCTGGCGCACGACTTCACCGCCGACACCCGCGCGCCGCTGCTCCTGCTCTGCGCGGCCTGCGCCGTCCAGCTCGTCGCCGCCGTCCTGGCCGGCCGCCCGGGCACCGTCCGCTGACCCGGTGCCGCGCGAGGACGGCGCTCGTGCGGGCGAGGCCGCTCATCCGGTGCCCTCCTCGGCGCCGGACGGCCGGGCCGCCCAGGCGGTCCGGGTGCCGCGGACCACGAGATCCCGGCGGTGCAGGACGGACTCGGGACCGTCGGCGCTGAGCAGGTGGTCCAGGACCTCGACGTCGTCGGGGTCCAGCCGGTCGGCGAAGGCCGCGCGGATCCGGCTCAGGTAACCGTGCGCGTAGCGCCCGGCGCTCGGCGGCGCCGGGTCCGCCTCGGCGGCGAACGACCGCTGCCCGACCACGTCGAAACCGGCGCGCTCCAGGTGGGAGCGCCAGTCGGGGTGGGCGTTCCAGCGCGCCTGCGCCACCACCTCGTGGCACCGCTCCTCCAGGCCGGGCCGTCCCCGGCCGACGTCGGCGGGCAGGAAGAACGGCAGGTCGTCCAGCTCGACGACGGCCAGCAGCCCGCCGGGCCGCAGGGCGGCGCGGACCTCGCGGAGCAGCCGGTCCGGGTCGGCGACCTCGTGCAGCAGCGAGGCCGCCCACACGACGTCCGGCGCCCCGACCTCGGGTAAGCCCGCGTCCAGGTCGGCCCGCACCGCGCGCACCCGGTCGGCCAGGTCCGCCCCGGACGCCGCCGCGCGGAGCCGTTCCAGCATGGGTTCCGACCGGTCGACCGCCACCAGCTCGGCCGCCGGGAAGCGCCCGGCCAGCGCGAAACCACCCGCACCCGGGCCCGCGCCCAGGTCGACGATCGCGCGCGGGTCGTCCGGAGCGTGGCGCGCGACCCACGCCACCAGGTCGTCCAGGTACGCGGCGAACACCTCCGCGTCCCGTTCGAGCAGGTCCGCGAGCGCGCCGTGGTCGTGTCCGCCGTCGCCGTGGTGGTCCGAGTGCTGTGCCATGCGTCCAGACTAGACGCGTCCTGCGTCCGAGGCATACACTCTTGCCGATGACGCAAGAAAACGCCCTGGACGGCCTGATCCGGCAGCGGATCCGCGGGCTGCGGCTGGCGCGCGGCTGGTCGCTGGACGCCCTGGCCGCCCGCTGCTACCTCAGCCCGTCGACGCTGAGCCGCATCGAGACCGGGCACCGCCGGATCGCCCTCGACCAGCTCGTGCCCCTCGCCCGCGCCCTCGGCACCACGCTGGACCAGCTCGTCGAGTCCGCCGAGGACGAGGACGTGGTGATCCGGCCGGAACCCGAGCACACCCGCGGGGTGACGACCTGGCTGCTCTCCCGCGAGCGGGCGCTGCACGGCGTGAGCGTGGCGAAGATGCGGATCACCCCGCAACGGGTGGTGGACGAGCTCGCCGTGCACCCGGGGCGGGAGTGGTTCACCGTGCTCTCCGGCACGGCCCGGCTGCGGCTCGGGGAGCGGACCATCGAGGTCGGCGCGGGCGAGGCGGCCGAGTTCTCGACCATGGTCCCGCACGCGATCGGTGCCGCCGACGGACCCGTGGAGATCCTCACCCTCTTCGACCACGACGGGGAACGCGCGCACCTGCACGATCCCGAGGCCACCTGACGACCCGGTTGCGGCGACGCGCCGCGGGGTAGCTCGGGGGCCCGAACCATCGGAGGTCACCGTGGCAACGTCACCACCGAACCCGGAACGGATGCTGGGCATCTACCTCAACGACCACCTCGCGGGGTCGACCCTCGGTACCGCGCTGGCCGCCCGGATCGCCCGCAGGCACCGGGGAACGGCCACCGGGTGCGAGCTCGACGCGCTGGCCCGGGAGATCCGGGCCGACCGGGCCTCGCTGCACGGCGCCATGCGCTCGATCGGTGTCCGCGTCGCCCCGCACAAGGTGGCCCTCGCCTGGCTGGCGGAGAAGGCGGGGCGGCTCAAGCTCAACGGTGCGCTGTGGACGCCCACCCCGCTGAGCTCGGTGCTGGAGCTGGAAATGCTGGCGCTCGGCGTGCGCGGCAAGGCCGCCGGGTGGCGCACCCTGCTCAGCCGCGCCGAGACCGACCGGCGGCTCGACGCCGACCGGCTCCGCGAGCTGATCACCCGCGCCGACCACCAGCTCGAGGCGCTGGAGGAGCTGCGGATCCAGGCCGCCGCGCGGACCTTCGGCGGCTTCTGAGCGACCCGCCGCCGTGCGGCGCGCGGAGGGGCCGGTCCCGGCGGCCCGGCCTCTCAGCGGCTCCGCGAACGGCTCAGTACGAGTGCCGAGCGGTGGCGTCGTAGAGCACGCCGCCCAGCCCCAGGGTGTCGGCGGCGAACTCGCCGACCTCGGTCAGCTCGGGTGCGGCGTAGGTGTCGGTCATGGCCGTGCCTCCTCGTCGTGGGCGGTGGCGCCCGGCGCGGGCACCTGCTCCGGTGATCGGCGGCGATCCGGGCGGGTTGAGGTCCCGCCGACCGGAGTTCACCCGCGTTCCGCAGCGGAGCCACCCGGCCGCGGGCCCGCCGCGCCGTCCGGCGCGGTGAGGAATGGCGGCGGCCGGGTCCGGGTAGGCCACCGGAGTGGAAGCGGTCGCCGACCGCGACCGCGCGACAACGCCACGACGAGATCGCGAGGTCCACCATGACGACCCGAGTGGAACCCGTTCACGGCCAACCCGCGACCGACCGATCCACCGCGCAGCTCATGACCGATCTGAGCGACCAGCTCACCCGCCTGGTGCGCAGCGAGATGCGGTTGGCGCAGCGGGAACTCCAGACCAAGGGCAAGCAGGCCGGGATCGGTGCCGCCATGTTCGGCGCCGCCGGGATCCTGGCGATGTTCGGGGGCGCGACGCTGGTGGCCGTGGCGGTGCTGGCGCTGGCGCTGGTGCTGCCCGCCTGGCTGTCCGCGCTGATCGTGGCCGCCGTGCTGCTGGCCGCTGCCGGGATCGCGGCGCTGGTCGGGCGGACCCGGCTGCGCCGCACCGTGCCGGGGCAGCGCGGCGGCCTGGTCGAATCGGTCAACGACGACTACCACGAGCTGAGCGAGGCGGTGCGGAAATGACCACGGAACGCCCGAGCCGGCACCTGTCCGACGGCGATCCGCCCGCGGAGCTGCGCGCCGAGCACGACCTGGCCAAGCAGGAGCTGGCGGAGACGCTGCACGAGCTGCGGCACCGCACCGACGTCACCGGGCGGTCGAAGGCGGCGGCGCACCGCTACGCGCAGCGCAGCCGGGCCACCGGGGTCCCGCCCCCGGTGCTCGGCGCGGTCGCCGCGGTCGCGGTGGCGGCCGCCGTCGCCTACGCCGTCTCCCGGGCGTGCCGGAGCTGACCCGCCGCGCCCTCCGCCGCGGAGGTGTTCTGCGATGACGAGCCTGCGCAGCCGAGCGGTGATCGCGAAGTACCGGATCACCCGGCGCAAGCGCGTGTTCTCCGACGTCGACAAGCTGCACGAGAGCATCCGGCACCCGTCCGCGGTGCCCCGGGTGCCGCGCGGGACGTTCCGCGGCTGCCGGATCTCCTGCCACGACGTGCGCGGTTTCCCGTACTTCCGGATCACCCCGGAGTCGGGCCCGGTCCCGTACCACGTGCTGTACCTGCACGGCGGCGCGTACGTGCACGGCATCGAAGGGGCCCACTGGCGCTTCCTGGACCGCTTGGTGCGGACGACCGGGTGCGCGGTGGCGGTGCCGCTCTACCCGCTCGCGCCGGAGCACACCCACCGGGAAGTGCTGCCGGTGGTGGAGGAGTGCTACGAGCGCACCCTCGGCGAGCTGGCGCCGGACCGGCAGGTCGTCATGGGCGACTCCGCCGGCGGCGGGCTGGGCCTGCACCTGGCGCAGTGGCTGCGCGACCAGCACCGGCCGCTGCCCCGCCGCACCGTGCTGATCTCGCCCTGGCTGGACGTCTCGGCCGCCCACCCGGCCATGGCCGGGCTCGACCGGACCGATCCGTACCTGAGCCGTCCCGGGCTGCGCGAGGCCGGCCTGCTCTACGCCGACGGCCTCAGCCCGCACGACCCCCGGGTCAGCCCGCTCTACGGCGGTCTGGACGGGCTGGGGCCGACCGTCGTGTTCAGCGGCACCCGGGACGTGCTGCTGTCCGACGCCCGCCGGTTCCGGGAACTGGCCGCCCAGCACGCCGTCCCGCTGGACTACGAGGAGTACCCCGGCATGTTCCACGGCTGGATGCTCCAGGACCTGCCGGAAGCCCGGCAGGCGACCCGGCGGCTGGCGGCGCTGCTGGAGTCGGTGCCCGCGGCGCGCTGAGCCGGTCAGCTCGCCGCCGCACCCGCCGTCGCGGGTCGGGCGGGCTGCGGGACCGGAGCGACCTCCGCCAACCGCGCCCACCGGGAGCGGGCGGGCAGGGCGCGGCGCTCCGGCATCCGGGCGAAGGCCAGCCAGGCGACACCGGTGGCCAGGACGGTGGCGATCCCGGCGACCTCCAACGCCCAGCCCGGACCGGAGACCTCCGAGAGCCAGCCCAGCAGCGGCCCGCCGACCGCACCGGAGGCGGCGGTCACCATGGCCTTGGCCGCGAGCACCCGGCCGCGCATGTCCTCGTCGGTGTCGAGCTGGATCCGGGTGCTGGTGGCGGTGTCGAGCACCACCGCGCCGATCGCGATCGGGAACATGATGGCGGCGAACTGCCAGATCGTCCCCGAGGCGCCGCTGACGAACTGCAGGGCGCTGGTGATCATCGCGGCGAACAGCAGCAGGCTCAGGGTGAGCTGGCGGAAGGCCGCCGCGACCAGCCCGCCGACCACGGTGCCGACCGCGAACACCACCGACAGCGTGCTGTAGCCGGAGGCACCGGCGCCGAGCGGGCCGTTGGCCATCGCCGCCATCGTCACCTGGTAGTTGCGGCCCAGGCAGGACAGCACGAAGCTGAGCAGGAACATCACGACCAGCGGCCGGTGGCCGAGCACGTACTTCAGGCCCGCCTTGACCCCGGTGCGCGCGGCGTCGCTGGTGGCCAGCGGGTAGAGCTGGTCGTCGCGCACCCGCGCGATCGCGACCAGCACCGCGATGAAGCTCAGCCCGTTGAGCACGAACAGCAGCGGCACGCCGGTGACCGCGACCAGCGCACCCGCCAGCCCCATGCCGAGGATGCGGCCGCCGGAGCTCAGGATCGACCCCAGGCCGAGGGCGTTGCTCAAGTCCTCCCGCGCGACCAGTTGCGCGCCGAAGCGGCCCAGCGCCGGGCCGTCGAACACGCTGACCACGCCGGAGACCAGCGCGATGGCGTAGACACCGGCCAGCGGTCCGTCGAGGAAGGCGCAGGCGGCCAGCACGAGCGCGAGCAGCCCGTGCAGCGACTGCGTCACGAAGATGATGCGCTTGGCGGGCCAGCGGTCGGCCAGCGCACCCGACCAGGAGGCCAGCAGCACCCCGGGCAGCGTCTGGAACAGCAGGGAGAGGCCGAGCAGCCCCGGGGAACCGGTCTCGGTGAGCACGTACCAGTTCAGCGCCAGGTTCTGCATCCAGGCGCCGGTCACCGAGACGAAGTCGGCGACGGCCCAGCGCCGGTAGTTCGGATGCCTCAGCGCGCGGAACATCGTCTCGAGTCGGGCGCGCAACACGGGTCCTTTCACGGGGACAACGCCCCAGGCAGGAACCCCGAGGCACGGATACGACCGTGCCAGCACCTCCGCAGCGACGAACACTCTTTGTGTTCGCCCTCTCAAGAACAACCACGTCAGAGCGACAGTCGCGGACGGTCAGCCACAAAATTGCCCACTAGGAGTAGTCATCGGGACGGAGGCCGGTGCTGAACCACCGCCGCACCCGCACGTCGCGGTACGGCGTCCCCGGCTCCAGCGGACTCGGGAGGTTCGCCCGGTCGCCGCCCGAGCGCACCCGGTGCGCCGGCCGACCGGTGAACCTCAACCGGTTCCCGCTGACCTCGTCGGCGGTGAGCCGCCGCGCCCGCAGCGATCCCGAGTAGGAGACCACCGGGTTCAGCGCCGCGGCTCCCGACGGCCCGCCGACCGTTCCCGGCGCGGTGGTGGGCGGTGCTCCCGCCGCGCCGCGCGTCGTCGCTCCCACCGCTCCCGGCCGGCCTGCTCGGAAGGGTCCGCGCCGCCCTCGCCTTCCCCGGCGTCCCCGCCGGAATCACCCGATGCGGTGTCGCGGGCGGCTGCGCCGGCGTCCTCCGCCGTCCGGCCCGCACTCCCCCCGACGTCCTGGGCCGTGCGCCCGACGTCCTCGGTCGCCGACTCCGCACCGGCCCCCAGCGAGCGGGTGGCCGACCCGGCCCCCTCACCGACCTCGCGGGTCGCCGACCCGGCGCCTTCGCCGACCTCGCGGGTGGCCGCCCCGGCACCTTCGCCGATCTCCTCGGTCGCCGCACCCGCGCCGCGGCCGACCTGCTCGGCGGCCGATCCGACGCCGCCGGCCGCCGACTCCACGCCGCGCGCCACGTGCTGCAGGACCTCGGGATGCCGGTCGATGGTGCGCAGCACGTTCTCCAGGATCGCGGCGACCTCGTCGAGCCGGACGTCGAGCAGCGCCTGCGCCTCGACCCCCTTGAGCTCCAGCGCGGCCCGGCCGAGCACGGCGTCCACCCCGACGTTGAGCTTGAGCAGGTCACCGACCTCGGCCTGCAACGACACCTTGGCGCGCAGGTCGGAGACCTCCAGGTTGAGCTCGTCGACCCGCAGGTCCGGCACGTCCAGGTGCACGTCCGGCTCGCCCTTGCGCCGCGCCTCCGCCGAGTTGATCTCCTGCCGGTCCTCGCCGCCCTCGGTGCCGTCGACCATGTCCGCCTCCCCCTCCGACCGTGCGCGCCTCCGCGTTCCTCCACCCGTAGTGCACGGCCCGCCGGGCGAGTAGGGCCTTTGGACCCGGGTTCCGAGGGTGCCCCGCTCGTACCGTCAACGCAGCCCGCCCGCGCGGAGCGGGACCGGCACGCCGTGGCACGGGAGGTCGAGCGGATGAAGGCAGGACCACGGATCGCGACCGCCGTCGCGGTCGGCTACGCCCTCGGGCGGAGCCGCAAGGCGAAGCTCGCCTTCGCCGTCGGCGGCTACCTGGCGGGCAAGCGGCTGGGCGGGGGTTCCCAGGCGCTCCTGCACAAAGCGGGCGAGGCGGTGACCTCCTCGCCCGAGTTGCGCCAGCTCGGCGAGAGCCTGCGCGGACGCCTGTTCGACGTCGCCCGGAGCGCGGCCACCTCCGCGGCCACCCACCGGATCGAGGCGCTCACCGACTCGCTCACCCGGGCCGCCGGGGGATCGGGGTCCGACGAGGACGACCGGCGCGACGAGGACGACCGCGACCGGGACGACCGGAAGCGGGACCGGGGCCGGGGCCGGGGCCAGAGCCGGGACCGCGACGAGGACGAGCAGGGCGAAGGCGGGAGCGAGGACGAGGACGAGAGCCGGGGCGAGCAGGAGGAGCCCGAGGCGCAGGTCCCCGCGCCCCGGCGCCGCCCGGCCGCGCCCGCCCGGCCGCGCAAGCCCGCCACGTCCCGGTCCTCCGGCGCGAGGGCCTCCGGTGGCGGTTCCACCCGCACGAGGAGGGGGTCGTGATGGCCGAGCGCGAGGACGACCCGGTGGGGCGGCTGGAGCAGGCCGCGCGCGGTCTGCTCGACGCCGCGGTGTCCCGGTTGGTCGGGGTGGTCGAGGACAAGGTCGACCGGCTGGCCGACCGGCTCACCGACGTGGTGGACAACGACGGGTCCGGGCTGGCCGCCGCGCTCACCGGCGGGGGCGGTGCCCGCCAGGTGCTGGGCTCCGCCGCTTCCAAGGTGAAGGAGAAGGCCACGGGCTCCTCCGGCGGAAGCGGCGGAGGAGGCGGAGGCGGTGGTGGCGGCGGCAAGGTCGTCAACATCGTCGAGAACGTCGACGTGGGATTGCCGCTGCGGGTCGTCTACGACCAGTGGACCCAGTTCGGCGACTACCCGGAATTCACCCGCAAGGTCGAGTCCGTCGAGCACGACGACGACGCGACGGCGCGCTGGCGAGCGCAGATCTTCCTGTCGCACCGGACCTGGACGTCGACCATCGTCGAGCAGGTCCCGGACGAGCGGATCGTCTGGCGCTCCGAGGGCGCGAAGGGGTCCGTGGACGGCGCCGTCACGTTCCACGAGCTGACGCCGACCCTGACCCGCGTGCTGCTCGTGCTGGAGTACCGCCCGGACGGGTTCCTGGAGAAGACCGCCGCGCTGTGGCGGGCGCAGGGCCGCCGGGCGCGGGCGGATTTCCGGCACATCAAGCGGCACATGATGACCCGCACGATCCTGGAGCAGGAGGACACCCCGGGCTGGCGCGGCGAGATCCGCGACGAGGAAGTGGTGCGCAGCCACGAGGACGCCATGAGCGACGACCAGGGGCAGGACCAGGACCAAGAGCAGGAGCAGGAACCTGAGCAGGAGCGGGCACCCCGGCGCTCGCGGCGGCGCTGATCCGCAGGCGTAGCGACCGGCCCGCCCGGGTATCCCGCCCGGCATGGACGCTGTGCGCGACTCGTTGTGGTCCGAGGTCGACCGGCCGGAGCACCCGGCGCTGCGCGGGGAGCACCGCTGCGACGTGGTGGTGGTCGGCGCCGGGATCGCGGGGCTCACCACCGCCCTGCAACTGGCGCGGCGGGGGGTGCGGGTCGCGGTCGTCGAGGCGGGCCGGGTCGCCGGGGCGACCACGGCGTACAACACCGCCAAGGCCACGGCGTTGCAGTCCACCGTCCACAGCGCCATCCGCGCGCACCGAGGCACCGAGGCGGCCCAGGTGTACGCGGCGGCGAACACCCACGCGGTCGCCGAGATCGCCCGGCTCGCCGAGCAGGAGGGCATCGAGTGCGACCTGCGGCGCCGGCCCGCCTACACCTACGCCACCGGGGCGAGCGATCTGCCCGCCGTGGAGCAGGAGGCGCAGGCCGCGCGGGAAGCCGGTCTGCCCATCACGTTCAGCACCGTGGTCGACCTGCCGTTCCCGGTAGCCGGGGCGGTCAAGCTGGACGACCAGATCGAGTTCCACCCGGTGCGCTACGCGCTGGGCCTGGCCGCGGCCCTGGTGCGCGCGGGCGGCGCGATCTTCGAGGGCACCCGGGCGCTGCGCCTGCGCGAGGGTTCGCCGTGCCGGGTGGAGACCGAGCACGGCACCGCCGTCGGCGACCGCGTCGTGGTCGCCACCCACTACCCCGTCTGGGACCGGGGCTTCTACTTCGCGCGGTTGGAACCGCACCGCTCCTACGCGCTGGCCGCCCGCATCCGCGGTGACGCGCCGCAGGACCTCGGGATCAACACCGGGCAGCCGACCCGGTCGATCCGCTCCTACGACGGGCGCCTCGTGCTGGCCGGGGAAGGGCACCCGGCCGGGGCGGTGGCCGGGACGGGTCCCTACGACCGGCTGGAGGCCTTCGCCCGGGAGCACTGGGACGTCGCGGAGGTGACGCACCGGTGGTCGGCGCAGGACCCGGTGCCCTACGACCGCTTCCCGATGGTCGGCCCGTACACCCCGGTGTCCGCGCGCACCTACGTGGCCACGGGGTTCATGAAGTGGGGCCTGACCGGTGGCACGTTCGCCGGGACGGTGCTCGCCGACCTCATCACCGGCCAGGACAACGCGTGGGCCGAAGCGCTGTCGCCGAACCGGGTCTCGCCCCGGGCCGCACCGGTGCTCGGGAAGATGAACCTCCGCGTCGGCGCCCACTTCGCGGCCGACCGGATGGTGCGCTCGCAGGTCGAGGAGGTCGACGAGATCCCGAGCGGCGAGGCGCGGATCGTCCGCGACGGCGTGGAGCTCAGCGGCGTCTACCGGGACGACGACGGCGGATTGCACGCGGTCGGACTGCGCTGCACGCACCTGGGCTGCCTGGTCCGGTTCAACGGCGCCGAGCGCACCTGGGACTGCCCGTGCCACGGCTCCCGGTTCGACGTCGACGGCGGGGTGCTGGAAGGCCCGGCGGTGCGCCCGCTGCCGTCGAAGGAACCGAAACCGCCGTCCTGACCGCACGTCGACGAACACGGGAGGTGCTGTTGCCACCGATGACCACCGCGCCCGACCAGGCGAGCACGTCGCCGCCGCTGCCGCGCTCCCGGGGGCCGGTGTCCGCGGCCGTGCTCGACGCGCTGGCCGGCCCACCCCCACCGGGACCGCTGCCGCTGGACGAGGCCGAACGCGCCGATCCCCGCGGCGAGGACCTCGCGGTGGCCCTGCACACCTGCTACGAACTGCACTACCGGGGCTTCGCGGGGGTCTCCCCGGATTGGGAGTGGGAACCCGAGCTGCTGCGGCTGCGCGCCGCGTTGGAGCGGAACTTCCTGGGCGCGCTGCGGGACGAGGCCGAGGGCCCCGACGACCTGACCGAGGCGCTGGACGCGCTGCTGGTGGAGCCGGGCGAGGGCAGCGTGCCCCAGCACCTGCGCGACGAGGCCGAGTGGTGGCAGTTCCAGGAGTTCTTCGCGCACCGCTCGATCTACCACCTCAAGGAGGCCGATCCGCACATCTGGGCGGTGCCCCGGCTCCAGGGCCAGGCCAAGGCCTCGCTGATGGCCGTCGAGTTCGACGAGTTCGGCGGTGGGCGGGGCGAGCGGGTCCACGCCCGCCTCTTCGGCGACCTGCTGGTGGGCGCCGGGATGTCCGACGACTACCTGCACTACTTCGACCAGGTGCCCGCGCCGCAGCTCGCGCTGGTCAACCTGATGTCGCTGTTCGGGTTGCACCGGGCGTTGCGCGGGGCGCTGGTCGGGCACTTCAGCACGGCCGAGATCACCACCGCGCCCAGCGCCGAGCGGATCGCCCACGGACTGCGCCGGGTCGGCGCCGACCCGGCGTGCCAGTTCTTCTTCACCGAGCACGTAGAGGCCGACGCGGTGCACGAGCAGCTCATGCGCCGCGACGTCATCGGCGACCTGCTCGACCGGGAGCCGGGCCTGCGCGCCGACGTGCTGCTGGGCATCCGGGCGACCACCGCGCTGGAGGACGCGCTGAGCGCGCACCTCGCGCGGTGCTGGCGGCAGCGCACCAGTTCGCTGCGCTCCGCCTGAGGCACCCGCCGAACCCGCCCGCGGGGCCGGCGCGGCAGCCGCTCAGTCCTCGGGACCGCGGCGGCTCCGGCCGGCGCCGCGCCGGTGGCTGGTGTCGCAGAACGGGTAGCGGCGGCTGCGGCGGCACGCGCACACCGCGACCACGACCCGGTCCGAGGTCACCGCGGTGCCGTCGTCGCAGACCAGTTCCACGGGGCCTTCGACGAGGACCGGTCCACCGCGCACGAGCGTCACCCGGCGCCGGTCCCGGCCACCCGGTCCGCCGCGGTCGTCGGGCCACCGGTCGTCGGGCCACCGGTCGTCAGTCGGCCGGGCGCTCACCGCGCACCACCACCAATTCCTCCTCCCGCTGTCCGGGCGCGATCAGCCCCCGGTCCTCCAGCAGCGCGGTCCGGCCGCGCAGCACCGGGCCGAACTCCTGCCTGCGGCGGGCCACCACCGAGGCGGCCAGCCTGCTCCCGCGCAACCGGCGCAGCGTGGTGTCCACATCGGACAGCGCGGAGTGGACCAGCAGCAGCGTGCCCCTCGGGTGCAGCAGCGCCGGGGCCAGCGCGCAGAGCCGGTCCAGCAGCGCCCGCCCGTCGCGCCCGGCATCCCACGCCCGCGCCCGCCCGCGCGTCGGCACGGTCGGCTCCGGAGCGGGGACGTAGGGCGGGTTGGACACGATCACGTCGAAGCGTTCCAGCAGCTCGTGGCGGAGCACGTCGGTCCGCGCCACCCGCACCGGCAGGCCGCGCAGCGCCGTGTTCAGCCGGGCGGCGAGCACCGCACGGCGGGAGACGTCGACCGCCAGCACCCGACCCGCCCCGGCCCGCGCCGCCGCGATGGCCAGCGCGCCCGTCCCGGTGCCCACGTCGAGCACCGCGCTCCCCGGGCGCAGACCCGCGTCGAGCAGGGCTTCGGCCAACAACCCGGTGTCGCCCTGCGGGCGGTAGACACCGGGCAAGCGCACCAGTCGCACACCACCGGTTACCGCACCGGGCAGCGCGGAAAACCCGCACCCGCCGGTCATCCCGACGGCGGGTCGCCGACGCCGCGCAGGTGCTCCTCCACCAGCATCCGGGCCACCTCGGCGAGCCGCCGGTTGGTGTCCTGGGAAGCCGTGACCAGCAAGCGGAACGCCGCGTCCGGGCCGATGCCCTCGCGCGCCATCAGCAGCCCCTTGGCCTGGCCGATCACGTCGCGGGTGGCCACCGCCCGGTTGAGCTGGTCATCGCGCCGCTTGACCGTCAGCGCCATCGCGGCGTGGGTGGCGAACAGCTCGCCGACGCCCAGCGCGGCCGGGTCGATGGCCGCGCCCAGCGCGTAGAGGTTCAGCGCGCCGAGCGTCTCGGCGCCGGCGTGGAGCTGGACGGACACCATGCTGCGCACGCCCCGCTCGACGGCCTTCGGCGCGAAGGCGGGCCAGCGGCGCTCGCTGGCCATGTCCGCGACGTAGACGGCGCCCCGGGTCCGGATCGCCTGCGCGCACGGCCCTTCGCCGAGTTCGGACTGGAGCCGGTCGCAGTGGGCGACGAGCTCGTGCGTGGCGGCCTTCGGGACGAACCGGCGGCGCTCCACCCAGCTGATGCCGGCGTGGTCGACGCCCGGCACGGTGCGCACGGCGGTGTCGGTGATCGCGCGCAGGGTCGCGTCGACGTCCTGTTCGGCGTCGAAGCGCCGCGCCGCCGCGCTCAGCGCTCGTGCGAGTTCGTAGCCGGTCTCGTTCCTCATCCCGCGTCTCCTCGTAGCCCCTCGGGCTCCGGGACGCAGATCCCAAAGCTTGCGGGGTACCAGCGCGGCTAGGTCCTCAACCGGCGTACCGACTCAGAGTAACAAAGGCGTTTTTCCCTCACTCGGAGGGGATCATGATCGGCGCTCGCGGGGGCGGCGGGATCCGTCCCCTGTGCACAGCGGCGCACCACCGCGGACGAGGTCGGCGCTCCCGCCGCGACGCCTCTCGTCACGGTGACGTCACCGGCCGCCACCTCCGGGCCACCGTCCGCAGTGGACCGGTCGGTCCCACCGCACCGAGCGGCGCGGGGGGACCGACCGGACCTCAGAACTCCAGCACGAGGCGGCCCCGGGTGCCCCCCGCCGCCAGCGTCCGGTGCGCCTCGGCCGCCTGCTCGGCGGGGAAGGTCCGGGCGACCCGCAGCGTCAGCGTGCCGTCCTCGACCTGCGCGCGCAGCCGGTCGAGCAGCTCCCGCTCCTCGGCGTAGTCCACCACCAGCACCGGGTGCAGGGCGATGCCCCGCTCCGCCTCGCCGCGCCAGAACCGCACCGTGGCCACCGCTCCGCCGTCGCGGACCGCGGGGAGCACCAGCTCGTTCTGCACCGCGCCGTCGGCGACCGCGTCCACCCCGTCGGGTTCCACCTCGCGGATGCGCTCGGCGACGTCGTCGCCCCGGGGGACCACCACGTCGGCACCGAGCTCGCGGACCAGCTCCTCGTCCTTCGGGGCCGCGTCGGCGATCACCCGCAGGCCCTCGGCCTTGGCGAGCTGGATGACGTACCCGCCGAACGCACCGGCCGCACCGGTCACCGCGAGCACCTGGCCCGGGCGCAGGGCCAGCAGGTCGAGCGCGCGGCGGGCGGTCAGGCCGTTCATCGGCAGCGTCGAGGCGGCGACGTCGTCGGCCCCGGCGGGCACCCGCACCACGGAGCCGGCGGGCAGCACCAGGCTCTCCGCGTACCCGCCGTGGGAGCCCGAGGGCACCACGATCGCCATCACGTGCTCGCCGACCGCCAGGTCCGTGCTCGTCCCCTCGCCGATCTCGTCGAGCACTCCCGCGACGTCCATGCCCGGCACGTACGGCGGTTCCTGCTCCTGCTGCGCCTTCTTCCGGTCCCCGCTGGCGACGTAGGTGTCGGTCGGGTTGACCGCGGCCGCGCGCACCCGCACCCGCACCTCGCCCGGACCGGCGTGCCGCTCCGGGACCTCGACGACGCGCAGCGCTTCCGGTCCGCCGTACTCGGTGGCTCCCACAACTCGCATGTCCACCAGCAACACCGCCCCCGGCAGCGCTATTCCCGCCCCGGCACCGATGCGCGTGCTCAGTGCGAGTGGGATCCGCCCAAGTGCACCAGCACGCTGCTGAAGTCGTTGCCGATGTAGGACGGGCGCCGGGGCGGCACGCCGGTCGGTTCGGCCAGCGCCAGGTCGGGAAACCGGTCGAACAGCCTCGGCAGCGCCACCTCGGCCTGCATCCGGGCGAGCGGGGCGCCCAGGCACCGGTGCACGCCGTGGCCGAACGCCAGGTGCGCCTTGTCCCCCCGGTCCACCGCGAAGCGCGCCGGTTCCGGGTGCACCGCCGGATCGCGGCCGGGCACCCCGTAGCCGATCAGGACCGGCTCGCCCGCCGCGATCACCACCCCGTCGCCGAGGTCGACGTCGGCCGTCGCGTAGCGCAGCGGCAGGTGCACGATCGGCGGGTGCAGCCGCAGCACCTCGTCCACCACGTCCGGCCACCGGTCGGCCGTGCGGACCTCCTCCAACTGCGCCGGGTCGCGCAGCAGCTCGTAGACGGCGTGGTCGAGCAGCGAGACGACGGTGCCGCTGCCCGCCCCGACCAGCAGCGCCAGGACGCCGAGCAGCTCGGTGTCGGTGAGCCGGTCGACGTGCAGCAGCGCGCTCGTCAGGTCGTCCCCGGGGCGCTCGCGCTTGCTGCGGACCAACGCGCGCAGGGCGTCGAGCAGCTCCTCCCGCTTGGGCACCCGGCCCGCACCCGCGTCGAGCACGTCGTCCAGCGCACCCCGCAGCTCCGCGCGGAGCGCGTCGGGCACGCCGAGCAGCGCGCAGATCACCCGCGAAGGCAGCAGCGCGGCGAAGGAGGCGCGGAAGTCCACCGCCCCGCCGGTGCGCCCGTTGGCCATGTTCTCCAGGAGGCAGTCGACCAGCGCCGCCACCTCGGGACGCAACGCGGCGATGCGGTCGGCGGTGAAGGCCTCGCGGACCAGCGCGGCCAGCCGCTCGTGGCGCACCCCGTCGACCGGCTCCGGTTCCGCCACCCGGACCGCCGGGAACAACCACGGCCACTCCCCCGGGCGCGCGCCCGGCAGGCTCCACCGCGCGTCCTTGACGATCACCGGATCGGCCAGCAGGCGGGTGATCACCTCGCCGCGGGTGACCGACCAGACCTCACCGCCCTCCGGCAACCGCACCCGGACCGCCGGACCCGCCGCCCGCAACGCGTCCGCCTGCTGGTGGATCCGCGCGCCGTCGAGCACCTCCGGAACCTCCGCCATGACAGCCCTCCCCGCGTGCCACCGCCCTCTCCCGGGTCGCCGCCGGACCGGGCCCCCCGCGCACCGCCGGAACCGTGATCGACGCAATCTTGGTAGCACGGCCGAGGACCGCCGCCATAGAGCGGATCAGGTCCAACCCGGCCGCCGAGCGAGTGAACGCCGCGGGACCAGGCCACGACGACGAAGTCCTCGGGGAGCGGTTCGCCGCGCAGGTGGGCGTCGAGCACCTCGCGAACACCGGCGGTGATGCGCTGCTGCGCCATGCCCGAGCGGTGGATCGTCATCGCGTGCCGGGGCATGGTGCGCCACAGGTGGTCGGCAGGCGCCGACTGCGGGTACCACGTGTCGCCCGCGTAGCCGCCCAGGTACCCGCTCGTCACGGACTCCACCAGCGCGTCCCGATCCACGATCGCCCCGCGCGCGGTGTTCACCAGCCAGGCCCCCGGTTTCATCGCGGCCAGCCGTTCCGGGCCGATCAACGCCTGGCTGCCGGGTTGCAGCGGCAACGCCAGCTGGAGCACGCCGCCGAGCACCTCCGCCGCACTACCCGGGCCGGGTTCGCCGCCCACTCCGCCGGGTCTGGCCTGGCCCCGCCCGACTGGTACGTCGCGATCGCCGGCGACTATCAGGTCGAGCGCGCTCTCGCCGCCGTGCTCGCCGAGATCCTCGACGGCGCCAGCATCACCGACCCGTACGCCGAGGCAACCCGCCGCCTCACCGACCAGACCAGGAGCGCCGACCCGTGACCCGCCCGCCCATCGTCCGCCGCACCGGTGACCGGCTACTCGTCGACCGCGCCAGCCTCGCGAAGCTGACCGGCCGCTCGGCGCGCACCATCCGCGGGGCCTGCCCCGTCGCAGCGCGGGACCGGTCCGGCCGACCGCTGTACGACGCCGAGCAGTGCGGGCAAATCCTCGCCGCCACCCGCCGCCGTCACCCGAGGTTGACAGACGCCGGGCTCGGCGTCTAAGGCCACCTTTCAGCGGGCACCGCTGTGCCCACATCACCCCCGGAGCCAACGGCCCGGGGGTTTCGTGCGTTCCGGGGCAGGACCACCGCGCGCGTCCCACCAACCCACACTGACGACGGAGACCGGACCGGCCCACGAACGCACGAACCCGCAGATCGGCAGCCGCACCAAATCAGGTTGGGCTTGACTCCTAGCCAGGAAAATAGACAAGCCCAACATGACTCTTTGCCTCTTGGTGAGCTACCCTGTCCTCGCCCTTCTTAGTCAAGTCATGCACGGCTTGACTAGGTACGGAGGTGAACGAGACGCCGGCCGGAACCGAGTGCGGCAACACTCCCGACCGACGCCCCGTTTGGTTAGCTGGCTATACGGCTATCTGGCTATCTGGTGGTTAGCCCAGGGGCATCGTCCCCTGGGCGACCGTCCAGCACACCGCCAGCGCCAGGCTGGCTAGCCACGCGAACGCCGCCCTCTTGGTCCTCTGCTGTTCGCGGTAGGCGCTAGCCACCGCAGCGGCCAGCGCGTTCACCATGTACGTGTCAGGCACCTGACTATCCTCCAGTTCACTGTGATGGACGGCATCATCGTAGCCGGTCCGTGCACACATGACTCACGCAGGTTTCAAAGTCCAAAATGGACAATACATGACTTCTGACCTGCGACAACTTTGCGTGTGGTGTGTGTTGTTCGCAAGGAAGCACCCTCGGAACATCTGCTCCGCACGCCCTACCTGCACTTTCCGCCCGCGCGTAGTACTACCGGAGAACTGAGTAACGCCCGAAGGAGCTCGCTCGGGAGGTGAGGGATGGCCGCCGCCCGCCCACTGACCGCCAACGAGCGCGACCGCATCCGCGAGATGCACGCCACCGGCGCCACCCGCAACACCATCGCCACCGCCCTCGGCCGATCGCCTTCGACGGTCTCGACCGCCGCCCGCGCGATGGACTTGTCCTTCGACCGGACCGCGACCGCCGCCGCCACGCAGGCCAGGACCCGCGACTACGCCGCCCGCCGCGCCGCGCTCCTCGGGCGCATGTACGGGCGCAGCGAGCACATCGTCGACCGGCTCGACGCACCCACCTACAAGCACACAGCGACGACCGTCAACGGGATCGAGACCGCCGAACTGGATCACGTACCTGCCGAAGCCGAGCGGCACCTTTCCGGCGCGCTGTCCGGGTACCTCACCGCCGCGGCGAAGCTCGAAGCGATCGACGCGGGCAACAAGTCTGAGGGTGCCCAGTCGATGCTCGGCAACCTCGCCGAAGCCCTCGGGATCACTGAGCGGGCCGCTCAGTAGCTTTCTCGTTTTTCCTGGCAACCCTCGCAGCCTTGCGCCGAGCAGTACGCGCCGGCGATTGGAACACCTCGTCTAGGACTTCCTCCATCAGTCCGAGGGTTTCCGTGGCCTCTTCCTCGTCAACGGGGGAAACGAAGTCGCCATGGGCCATCTCGTTGCCAAGATGACGAACCTCATGAGCAGCATCGCGGATGTCTAGACGGATCAGTCCACGATCATGCAGCGTGTTGATCTTCACTTCGAGCGTTCCTGTCATGATGCCCTGCGCTTTGGCGGTCGCCTCGACGACAGCGCGAGCGAGCGACACAGCAGCCCTGTAGGCGCCGATGCTCAGGCATTTCTGCGCTTCACTCGCAGCAGCCGCGATGTGTTCAGGGACATCTTCGTACTCCTTGCCGACCCCGACGAGCGGCCACCACGACAGTTGCCCGTTTAGTTCGTGTAACCGCTCGGCAACCTGGTACACGTTGGAAGGCGAGCTGTCGCTTCGGGCACCAAGCCAGGCGATGCTGAGCTTGCCGCAGCAGTCGCCGGTGTAGGAGTTCATCAAGAGCTTTTCGTCATACAGGCGGTTCAACAGGCGCGGCGTGTCATTCGACCGCATGTTCGAAAGTCGTCCGCACCAACCACACGTTGTACTCGGCATACGTTGATCGTCGTACGGTGCTCGTTCTGCGTTACCGCGGGGAAGGCGGGTAGATGATCGACACTTTGCCGCTTTCGGCCTGTCAGCTCGAGAGCCTGCGCGGGTCGACCTCGTGCGTCTCGATCTGGTCCGGCGCGATCCGCAGCGGGAAGACCATCGCATCGCTACTCCGGTGGCAGATCTACGTCGCGAACGCGCCCCGCGGTGGGCAACTCGTCGTAGTCGGCCGCACCAGGGACAGCGCGGCCCGGAACGTGTTCGCGCCGCTGCAAGGCCCGTCGTTGTTCGGCCACCTGGCGGACCAGGTCCACTACACCAGCGGCGCCCCCACCGCGACCATCCTCGGCCGCACCGTCTACGTCCTCGGCGCATCCGACAGCAAGGCCGAGAAGGTGCTTCGCGGCCTCACGTGCGCGGGCGCGTACGTCGATGAGGCCACCGTCGTGGCAGAGGACTTCTGGACGCAGCTACTCGGCCGCATGAGCGTTCCCGGCGCCCAGTTGTTCGCGACGACCAACCCGGATTCGCCCGCGCACTGGCTGAAGCGCAAGTACCTCGACAGGCTCGACAGCCTGCCGGACTGGCGATCGTTCGCCTTCACCCTCGACGAGAACCCCGCCCTCTCCACCGAGTACAAGGCCAGTATCAAGGCCGAGTTCACCGGCCTGTGGTACCGCGCTTCATCCGCGGGGAATGGGTGGCGGCCGAGGGCGCCGTCTACGACATGTGGTCACCTGAGCACGTCGTTCCGTGGGACGACCTCCCGGACATGGCGAGGGTGCTCGCGGTCGGCGTCGACTACGGGACGACCAACGCGAGCGCCGCGGTAATGCTTCGCGAGGGTGTCGACCGGCGGCTGTACCTGCTCGACGAGTGGCGCCACGATCCCGCCCATGCTCAGCACCGGCTCACCGACGCCCAGCTCTCCGCCAGGCTCCGCGCATGGCTGGACGCTGAGCACCACCCGCGACAGCAGGGGCTACGGCCGCAGTGGATCGTCGCCGACCCCGCCGCCGCCTCGTTCCGGGTGCAGCTCCACCAGGATCACGTGGTCACGCAGGCCGCAGACAACGACGTCGCGTACGGAATCCGCACGGTGGCGAGCCTGCTCGGTGCCGGGCGGCTGCTCGTCTCCGACCGCTGCACGGGCTGGATCACCGAGGACCCGGGCTACTCGTGGGACGACACCGCCACCGAACGCGGCGAAGACCGCCCGGTGAAAACGGCCGACCACAGCCTCGATGCCGGGCGCTACGCCATCGCCACAACCGAAAACCTCTGGCGTCCGTCAGTGCCCATCGGGCGCCACAAGTTCGGTGAGGCGCGCGAAGTCGATCCACTCACCGTGGATTCGTGCGCCAGATCCGAGGAGGACATAGCCACGCAGCCGAGTCGGGAACCTTGAGGGATGCAGCATGCCGGTCTCGTGCATGGCATTTCCAAGCCCAGCAATGATCGTTTTTGGATCGGCAATCCACTTCGAGCTGGAGCACCCTTGAAGTTCCTTCTTCTCGCTGTCGCGCGGGAAGAGATATGCCCCTACGGCGCCACCCATATCCATATCTACCCCTACGGCATCGACTCCTGCTGAAGCAAACCCGTCATTCCTCACTGCCACGCAGAGGTAACGTGCTTCGACCGGCTCGCTGAACTCCGGCGGCGACGCAGTATCAAGAGGTGAGTACGTCGCGCTGCCGCGAACGACAGTAGTTTGCTCCAGCTCAATCATCACTGACATTTGAGTGTAGATCTCAGCGAGTTCACGGGCCGTGAGCCAATCCCCGGCCCCCTCCAAGACCTGCGCACTCTTCCACGACAGAAGCTCGGTCGTCGGGTACGCATCAGGGTTGCGGTCAACCTCGCGGTGACAGCCCACACAGAGCAAGAAGACATTCTTCTCACAGTCAATCCAGTCAACTGGATAGCACTCGTCGTACCTAGGTCCGAATTTCTTTCCTGATCGGATGTGCGCCATTTGCACGTTTACAGCCAAATGGTCACCTTTCCTGACCACAGGCTCGGGGCACTTGGGGTTAGCACAGGTACGAGCTCGATTGAACAGCTGCTTGATCAGCTCTCGGGAAAGAGTGGCCACGCGCGGAGTGTACTCGCTCATTTACGAAGGGTTAAAGGTGACCTCGATGGTGAACTGGCCGCCCGTCCCGTTCGACCGCGCCCAGCGCCGCATGGCCGAATGGGACGCCTGGTACACCGGCGACGCCGAGCAGCTCGCCGACACCTACACCCGCGCCGTGCCGCGTGACCGGCCGTCGCAGTACCGCGGCGGCCTGGTCGGCAGCGTCGCGCGATTTTCTGGGGCCGCCCGCAGTCGCCGAGCCAGCGCCCGGCGCGGCTGCACGTGGGGTTGGCGAGCGATAACGCCACCGCATCAGCCGATCTCCTCTTCGGCGAGCCGCCCCGGATCACCGTCACCGACCCGGCGGCACAAACCCGGCTCGACGAGATCACCCACTCCCCCACCGTCCACAGTGCCCTGCTCGAAGGGGCCGAGGTCGCCGCCGCGCTGGGCGGGGCCTACCTGCAGGTGGTGTGGGACCGCGACATCGCCCCGCACCCCATGCTCGACGGGGTCCACGCCGACGCCGCCGTACCCGAGTGGCGGTGGTCGACGCTGGCGGCCGTGACGTGCTGGTCGACCGTCGAGGACGACGGGTCGCGCGTGCTGCGCCACCTCGAACGCCACGAACCCGGCCGCATCATCCACACGCTGCACGCGGGTACCGCCGACGACCTCGGGCGCCCTGTGCCGCTCACCGACCACCCCGCGACCGAATGGGCCGCCGCCCTGGTCGACGCCGACAGCAGCATCCCCACCGGCACCCGCCGCCTCACCGCCGCCTACGTCCCCAACGTCCGCCCGTCCCGCGCGTGGCGCGGCGTGCGCGAGCTGGCCCCGCTCGGGCGCTCCGACTTCGACGGGGTCGAGCCGCTGCTCGACGCCCTCGACGAGACATATCCGAGCTGGATGCGCGACGTTCGGCTCGCCGAGGCCCGGCTCATCGCCCCTAGCGGGTACCTCACGCCGCACGGCCCCGGGCAAGGCGCGTCGTGGGATGACGACCAAGAGGTCTTTACCGAGTTCAACGCGCTGACCAAGGGGACCGGCGGCACGGAGATCACCGCTACGCAGTTCGCGATCCGCGTGCAGGAACACCAGCAGACCGCGGCAGAGCTGGTGCGCGCCGCGCTGCGGTCCGCCGGGATCTCGCCGTCGACGCTCGGCGAGCAGGAGCCGGGCGCTGCGGCGATGACCGCGACGGAGGTCGCCGACCGGCAGCAGGCCAGCACCCGGACGCGCGCCAAGAAGGCGCTCCACTGGTCGGCTGGGCTGTCCGCGATTGCGGGGGCGCTGCTCGACGTCGACCGGCTGATCGCCGGAGGCCCCGGACTCGCCCCGGGCGACCGGGCGGTCGTCGAGTCCCCGCCCCGGTCCCAGCCCGACCCGCAGACCCTCGCCGCCACCGCCGAGATGCTGCACCGCGCCGAGACCGCCAGCACCGAGACCCGAGTGCGCATGGTGCATCCCGACTGTGACGACGACCAGGTCGACGCCGAGGTCGACCGCATCCGCGACGAGTCCGGCGTCGTCGACCCGGACCCGGCCGCGATACTGCGGGACGCTGCGGCAGGCACCTCCGCGCCCCGACCGGAATAGGCCGGGACGCGCAGGCTCAGCTAACGCACGTCGATGCGGCGGGGGTTCACCGAGCGAGTCGGCACCGGTGACCGGTGCGCGCGCGCCAGCGCTTCGGCCGCGACCTTCAGGTCCTTCGATCCTCCCTTGTCGTAGACGTGACGGAGGAACCGAAGCTTGAGCGCGAGAGACAGCACGCTCAAGGCGGGAACGGACATCAGCAGTAGATAACCAGTGGTAGCCACCCCCGCCCGTGGCCACTGCCCGGCCTGCTCGTGCCCTGCTCCTGAAGGTACCGGCCCGCGTGCGATGGCATAAGGGGGGTGGCGCGATGCCGGTACCGCCCGAACAGATCGACCGCATCGCCGCCACCGTGGCGGACCTCTACCGCCCCGCCGAGACGCAGCTCGCCGCGACGATGGCCCGGCACCTCGCGGGCGACCTGGACAGCGACATGACCGCCCCGCAGTGGGCCGACCGCAAGCTGTCCGCCGTCCGGTCGCTGCGCGCGAGCGCCTCGGCGATCCTCGCGGCGTTGCAGTCCGACGCCGGGCGCGCCCTTCGGGAGGCGGTCGCCGACGCATTCCGGGCCGGGTGGCGAAGCGTGCTCGCCGAGTTGCCCGATCGACTATTCCCCCGATCCCAGCTCGGCGAGCGGGCACGCGCCGCCGCCGAGGATGTGCCCGGGTTCGCCGCGATCGAGGCGCTCGCGACCGCGGTTCACGCCGACGTCGGCGCCCGCAGCGCGAACGTGCTCGGGGACGTGGTCGACGGCTTTCGGGGTGTGGTCGCTGCCGCGAGCGCGGGCACGTCGACCGGGGCGCAGACCCGGCGGCAGGCCGCGCAGTCCGCCTTCCGGCGTCTCGTCGATCGTGGTCTCGCGTCGTTCGTCGACCGGTCGGGGCGCCGTCGGCAGCTCTCGTCGTACGTGGAGATGGCCACGCGCACCGTCGCCCAGCGCGCCGCGGTGCAGGGGCAAACCGATCGGCTCGACGCCGTAGACGTCCGGCTGGTGTACGTTTCGAACGCCTCGCAGGAATGCGCGCTCTGCCGCCCCTACGAAGGGCGTGTACTGCGCCTCGACGACGGCCCCACCGGCGAGATCGAGGTGCCGCACCAGATCAGCGACGAGCCGACCACGGTCGACGTCGTGGCCACCCTCGACGCCGCCCGCACCGCGGGGTTCCAGCACCCCAACTGCCGCCACTCCGTGTCTGCCTACCTTCAGGGCGTGATCCGGCTGCCCGAGCAGCCTACCGCGGACCCAAACGGCGACGAGGCACGGCAGCGGCAGCGCGCCATCGAGCGGCAGATCCGCAAGTACAAGACCCGGGCCGCCGCCGCGCTCGGCGACGAGGCGCGGAAGGCCGCCGGCCGCAAAGTGCGCGCCTGGCAGGCCGAGATGCGGCAGCACCTCGACGCGCACCCGAACTCAAGATATTGCGCTACCGGGAGCAGATCGGCGCGGGCAACCGCCCAACCAGCTCAACGACGGCGGCCGGTGAGGTGGCGCCACCCGCCGATGTGCCGCTCGACGGGCGACCGCGCGAAGCCCGCCCGCCAACCCGCAGGCAGTAACGAACCCGGCCCGGCCTCGATGACCTGTACGCCACGCGCCCGCGTGGCCGCAACAGGAAGGCCGTGCATGGAAGCAACAAACGACATTCCCCGCCGCGAGACTACGTGGGGCGAATTGACGGTGAGCGACGTCGTGATTCGACGACTCGGCGCCGCCCAAGTCGTCGAGGTCAACGACCTGGGCGCAGCGGTCTTCGTGACCTTCGCAGACGCCCCCGAACCGATCGGTAACCCACCCGATCATCCTGTCACGATCGTCGACAACGGCCGGTAGCTCCGGCCAGCACCACCCACAGCGACCCCCGACACCTGGTGTGCCGGGGGTCGTTGCTGTTCCCGCTCGGCCTGGCGCCGGGCCGACCCCGGAGACAACACCACCTGTGAGGACCAGCCCGACACCCCGGCCGAGACCACCGAGGCCGCCCCCGCGTCCGAGCCTCCGACCAACACCCCAGCCGGTCCCGACAGCGAGCACCAGGGCGACAGCGACGACCTCGCGCAGCTCGACCCCGCCCGGCTCGCCGCGATGGTGCGCGAGGCCCGCGCCGAGGCAGGCAAGGCGCGCACCAACGCCAAGCAGAGGGCCGCTGAGCAGGCCAAGCAGGACCTCGCCCAGCAGAGCGGTCGCGCCCTCGGCCTGGTCGCCGACGACGAGCCGACCGACCCGCGACGCTCGCCGAGCAGCTCACCGCCGAGCGCGACGCGCAGACCACCGTCGCAGCGAGGCGGCCGTCGAGCTCGCAGTCTGGAAGGCCGCCGCGAAGCACGGCGCGAACGCGCAGGCCCTCACCGACTCGCAGTCGTTCCTGGCCGCGCTCGACAAGCTCGACCCGACCGCCGCCGAGTTCGGCGCGAAGATCGCCGCGCGCTCGCGCAGGTGCTCGCCGACGTCGGCGCGGTCGGGGGCGGGGTGCTCGCCGGGCTCACCAGCGAAGCGGGAGCAGCCGCAACGGAGTTCGCCGCTTGTCCGCGAGGCCGCCACCAGCGGCCAGTTGCGGGGTGGATTCAGGACGTGCTCGACGTGTTGCGGCAACTCTGGACCATCGCCGGTAACGTCGCGGCGTCCCTCGGCGCGCTGTTTTCGGCGGTGCGATGTTCTCGGTGGCCGAGGCCAACCACCCCGCGCCGCTCCGCGCGGAAACGGCGCGGGGTGGTCGGGGATCAGCTCGGGGTCGTGGTGCTGACCGGGAACCGCAGCACCGCACCGACCCCGTCGGCCAGCCCGGTGCTCGCGGTGGTGAGCGCCACCTCGGCGTCGGTGCGGGCCGCCGCCTTCAGCAGCACCGCCTCCCGGGCCACCGGGGTGTCCGGTTCGAACAGCAGCGTCTCCACCGCACCCATCTCGGCGGCCTTCGCGACCTCCTCGTGGCCCTGCACCGCCCGGTCGTGGGCCAGGCCACCGGACCACCGGTCGTGCTGCTCGCGGGCGCTGCGATCGCTCTCCTCGCCCGCGATCCGCAGCAGTTCCTCGGTCAGCGCCTCCTCGGAGCCGTCGGCGCTCGCACCGCCCCGGCCGGTCTCCACGAGGCGGTCGCCGAGCTCGTCGGGCAGCTCCGCGCGCAGCGCCGTGCGGCCCTGCACCTCACCGGCGAGGACCACCACCCGCGGGCCGAACCGGTCGGCCACCTCGCGCACGCGCCGGGCGACGTCCTTGGCGTTCTGCCCGGCGGCCTCCTCGGCGCGGCGCTGGATGTGCCGGTGCGACAGGGCCCCGCCGCGGGGCTTGTGCACCCCTTCCACGGCGCCGCCCTCGACCCGCTCGACGTCGTGCTCGGCGGGCTCGGCGCGCTCGGAGACGACTTCCTGGCGCACCTGCGCCCCGTGCTGATCGCTGATCACGACCAGCTCGCGGACCGATCGGGCGGCCTCGCGGATGAACGCGCCCAGTTCGGGCAGCGTCGCCCAGTGCGCCTGGTCGCCGCTGCCCTGGGCGGCGTCCCAGTGCTCGTCGAGCACCACCTCGCCGTCCACGGCCACCAGCACCCGGCCGTTGGCCTGCTCCTCACCCGCGGCGCCCGGCTGGAGCCGCTGCTCCAGCGCCTCGACCGCGCCGGCCGCGGCACCCGCTTCCGCCAGGCGCTCGCGCAGTCCCCGCCAGCGCAACCGGATCTGCTCCCCGGCGTCCTCGCCCGGCGAACGGGCTTCCAGGTACACGGTGGCGAACGGTCCTTCGCGGTCGAACACCTGCCGCGCGGTGGACAAGCGCATCCATCCCACCTCCCGGGATCTCGGGTTCATGGGACGTCGTCCCATCGGCCACTGGGGTGCTCCTTACCCCGCGCCGGAGCAGGCCAAACCGCTACCGGACGAACCGGCGGACGAAGTCGAGGGACAGCCGCGCGACCGACTCCCACCCGGCGTCGATGGTCAGCGAGTGCCCCCGATCGGCGAGCTCGGCGAACTCGGTGATCCCCGGGTTGCGCCGCTGCCGCTCGTAGGTCGCCGCGGTGGTGGCCGGCGGCACCTGGTGGTCCCGGTGGCCGGAGACGATCAGCATCGGGCCGCGCTGCGGGGCGGCGCTGTCGGCCCGGGCCTCGGTGCGCGGGCTGAAGTTCGCCAGCACCGACTCGAACATCGGCGCCCCCGAGGCCGCCACGTGGTAGCGGTCGTAGAGCTCCCGGGCCTCCTCCTTGCTGATCGCGTTGGCGAAGCGGTAGCGGAACTGCCTGAAGCTCAGCATCACCGCCCGGCCGCGGTTGCCGGGTCTGCGCAGCACCGGCAGCGCCGACCGCAGCGCCGCGAACGGCATCGGGAGCACGCCGCGGGTCGGGACGGGGTCGATGACGACCGACGCCGTGGCGCCGCCGCGCCCGGCCAGGAGCTGCGCCAGCAGACCGCCGAGGGCGTGGCCGACGAGCGCGGGCGTCCGGTCCAGCCCGGCCACCACCCGTTCGTGGTACGCGGCGACGTCGGCGATCCCCTTGCGCGCGAAGGCGTCGGGATCGGTCCTGGCCTGCTCGACGGTCTCCGGGTCGTCCGGCCAGCCGGGGGTCAGCGCGGCGTAGCCGGCGTCCTCGAAGCAGTCCGCCCACGGCCGCCAGCTCTCCGCCAGCAGCCACATGCCGTGCAGGAAGACCACGGGCGGGCGACGGGACCGGTTGGCGCGGTCGATCTCGTCCTGCTCCCGCCGGGTCAGCTCGCGAACGGGGGTCACCGTCATGCGGCCGCCTCCTGCGATCGCGCCGGGATACGGGTCGGCTCGAGGCTAGGGACCCGGCGGAGCCGCTGAACAGGGACCGAAGACCCTGGTGCGGCGCTCAGGTGTCCCGGACGTGCAGCACCGCGGGCCACGGCCGGGCGGCCGCGTCGGGGTCCCACCGCCCCCGGATGGCCGCCAGCACGGCGCGCCCCAGGTCCGCCCCGGGGGCGTCCAGGTCGATCTCCGCCGAGGTCAGCCGGGGCCGCAGCATCTCGCAGAACGGAGCGTTGTCCGCCCCGACCAGCGCGAGGTCACCGGGGACCCGCACGCCCCGGTCCAGCAGGGCGCCCAGCAGCAGCCCGGCGTGGTCGTCGGTGCAGGCGAACACGCCGTCGGGCGGATCGTCCCCGGCGACGGTGCGGATCAGCCGATCGGCGGAGTCGCGGCGCAGCCCCATCCGCACCACCTCCAGCCGCATCCCGGTGCGGGCGGCCACCCGTTCGAACCCCGCCACCCGGTGCGCCACGAGCTGCCGGTCGCCCTTGGCCTTCGGCACCACCACGAGCACCCGGCGGCAGCCGCGCTCGGCGAGGTGCTCGGCGGCGACCTCGCCCAGCCGGGAGTCGTCGATGACCAGCGTCGGCACCGCCGGGACCGGTTGGGTCGCGATGCCGATCGGCACCACCCCCGCGCGGCGCAGCAGCTCGGCACCGCCCTTGGTGAACCGGTCGGCGTGGGCGATCACCGCCGCCGGTCGCAACGCCGCCCAGGACCGCGCCGCCGCCATCCCCTTCAGCTCGGTGTCGCGGTGCAGGACCATCGTGTAGCCCGCTTCGCCGAGCTCGACGGCGAGCCGGTCCAGCCCCGCGGTGGCCAGTCGCGCCAGGGTCATCCGCTCGCCGCCCAGGTGGCCGATGACCAGCTCGTGCCCGGTCGTCCGGCGACCGCCGGGCGGGACGTAGCCGAGCTCGCGGGCGACGGCCCGCACCTCGGCCCAGGTCTCGGGCCCGATCCGCTCGTCGACGAGCCCGTTGAGCACGTACGACACCGTCGCCCGGGACACCCCGGCCAGCGCCGCCACGTCGGCCGCGGTCGGCCCGGTCCGCTCGTCCTCTCGCCCGCCAGCCGTCATTCGTGCGATCCTCCCAGGTCCGGGGCGCGAGCACCGCCGTTCGCGGGATCATATCCCCCACCCGGCCGCCGAGGTCCACTATGGACACGAGGTGATGTGCCAGAATGGTCGCGTGGACGACGCCACCACCGAGCGGTACCTGGCCCGGATCGGGTTCGAGGAGGTCGGGCCGCCCGACGCGACGACCCTGCGCGCGCTCCAGCACCGGCACCTGACCTCGGTGCCGTTCGAGAACCTCGACATCCACCTCGGCGAGCTGGTCGAGCTGACCGAGGAGCACCTGGTCGACAAGATCGTGCGGCGCCGCCGGGGCGGCTTCTGCTACGAGCTCAACGGGCTGTTCGCGGCGCTGCTGACCGCGCTCGGGTACCGGGTGGAACTGCTCGCCGCGCGGGTCTTCGCCACCCCCGAGCAGCCGGGTCCGCCGATGGACCACCTGGCGCTGCGGGTCGACCTCGACGAGCCGTGGCTGGTCGACGTCGGCTTCGGCCGCAACCCCGTGCACCCGCTGCGGATGGCGAGCACCGCCGAGCAGCCCGACCCGGAAGGCTCGTTCGCCCTCCGCCCGGTCGACGCGGCCTCCGGCGACCTGGACCTGCTGCGCGACGGCGAGCCGCAGTACCGGCTGGAGCCCCGCCCCCGCGCGCTGCGGGACTTCGAGCCCACCTGCTGGTACCAGCAGACCTCGCCGCGCTCGCCGTTCACCCGCGGCCCGACCTGCTCGCTGCGCACCGGCGCGGGCCGGGTCACCCTCAGCGGAACGCGACTGGTCCGCACCGAGCACGGCGAGCGCACCGAGCGGACCCTCACCGAGGACGAGGCGCTGGCGACCTACCGCGAGGTGTTCGGGATGCCCCTCGACCGGCTCCCCGCCGACCCGGCGCAGCGCTGAGCGGACGCCCACTGCGGAGGGTCCCGTCCCCGGTGGACCGACGTGGCGGGCGTCCGCGCGAGGCGCCGGCCGCGGTGCTCGGTGACGCCGCGCGCCACCGGACCGTCCGGCTCGACGGCGGGCGGGCGCCCGCGCGACGGTGTGTCCGGGATCTCACCGCGGTGGCGCGGCGGGTCGAAAGGCGACGTCAACGGGCGCCGCGCCCGGTGCGCGGGGACCCTCGTGGCGGCGGGCGCCCTTGCCAACGCGAGGTCGGCGGCTAGCCTGATCCGTGCTGGTGGTTCGGCCGCCCCCACCCGACCGGGCGGGAGCGGCCGAGGCAAGAGGGAACCCGGTGCGAATCCGGGACTGCCCCGCAGCGGTGAACGGGAACCAACGCCGTCCCCGGTCCACGACCGGGATCAGCACTGGGCCACCAGGCCCGGGAAGCGACGGCCAGTAGGAATCCCCGGCGACGCCGGGAAGCGCCCGTGAGTCCGAAGACCTGCCACCGGTGCGCGCGCCGGAGCGGTGCGCGCTGTTCGAGGCCCCGCGGGAGGGCCTGCCGGACGACGCCCGCGCGGCAGCTCGTCGCGCCGTCGCGCCCTGCGCTCTCCCGGTCTCGGACCCCTGTCGTCGAGCTCGCGAGGAGAGAGCGTTGACAACCACGATCGGTTCCACCGTGCTGGGCTACCCCCGGATCGGCCCCGACCGGGAGCTCAAACGAGCCCTGGAGCGCTACTGGGCCGGGCGGATCGGCGAGCCGGAACTCCGGGAGGTCGCCCGCGGTCTGCGGGTGGACACGTGGCGCTCGCTGCACGAGGCCGGACTGGATTCGGTGCCGGGCAACACGTTCTCGTACTACGACCAGGTGCTCGACACCGCGGTCGTCTTCGGTGCGGTGCCCGAACGGTTCACCGCGCTCGGGCTGAGCCCGCTGGACACCTACTTCGCGATGGCGCGCGGGGTGGAGTCCACGCCGCCGCTGGAGATGACCAAGTGGTTCGACACCAACTACCACTACCTCGTCCCGGAAATCGGCCCGGACACGCGGTTCTCGCTGTCCGATCAGTCCCCTGTGGACCAGTACCAGGAAGCCCTGGAAGCGGGCGTGACCACCCGCCCGGTGCTGGTCGGGCCGCTGACCTTCCTGCTGCTGTCCAAATCGGACGACCAGGCGCCGGAGTCGTTCCGCCCGCTGGACCGGCTCGACGACCTGCTGACCGCCTACGCCGAGCTGCTCGGTGAGCTGCACCGCGCGGGCGCGGAGTGGGTGCAGCTCGACGAGCCCGCGTTCGCCGCCGACCGCTCCCCCGCCGAGCTGGCCGCGCTGCGCGCCGCCTACCGGCGCCTGGGCGAGCTGACCGAGCGGCCGAAGATCCTGGCGGCCGGCTACTTCGGCGATCTGGGCGAGGCGCTCGGCGAGCTGGCCGCCACCCCGGTCGAGGCGCTGGCGGTGGACCTGGTCGCCGGGCGGTCGGCGCTGGACCGGCTCCCGTCGGTGCGCGGCCTGGCGGACAAGGCGCTGGTCGCCGGACTGGTCGACGGGCGCAACGTCTGGCGCACCGACCTGGACGGCGCGCTGTCCACCGCCGCGACCCTGCTGGGCCTGGCGGGCGAGGTCGCGGTCGGCACGTCCTGCTCGCTGCTGCACGTGCCCTACGACGTCGAGGCCGAGACCGCCGTGGACGCGCGGGTGGCGTCCTGGCTGGCCTTCGCGCGGCAGAAGGTCGACGAGGTCGTGGTCCTCGGCCGGGCGCTGCGCGACGGGCGCGAGGCGGTGGCCGACGAGCTCACCGCCGCCCGGCGCGCGGTCGCCGACCGGGCCGGAGCCGACTCGGTGCGCGACAACCGGGTCCGGGCCCGGCTGGACTCGCTGCGCCCGGAGCACGCGCGGCGCGGTGACTACGCCGGGCGGCAGGCGGCCCAGCAGCGGTCGTTGCGGTTGCCGCCGCTGCCGAGCACCACGATCGGTTCCTTCCCGCAGACCACCGACGTCCGCAAGGCGCGCGCGGCGCTGCGCGCCGGGCGCATCGACCCGGCGACCTACCAGCAGCGGATGCGCGACGAGATCGAGCGGGTGATCCGGGTGCAGGAGCGGCTCGGCCTCGACGTGCTGGTGCACGGCGAACCCGAGCGCAACGACATGGTGCAGTACTTCTCCGAGCACCTCGACGGGTTCGCCAGCACCGAGTTCGGCTGGGTGCAGTCCTACGGGTCGCGGTGCGTGCGCCCGCCGATCCTCTACGGCGACGTCTCCCGCCCCGCCCCGATGACCGTGGAGTGGGCCACCTACGCCCAGAAGCTCACCGAGAAGCCGGTCAAGGGGATGCTCACCGGACCGGTCACCATCCTGGCGTGGTCGTTCGTCCGCGACGACCAGCCGCTGGCCACCACCGCCGACCAGGTCGCCCTGGCCATCCGGGACGAGGTGGCCGACCTGGAAGCCGCGGGCATCCGGGTGGTCCAGGTGGACGAGCCCGCCCTGCGCGAGCTGCTGCCGCTGCGCGAGGCGGACCGGCCCGGGTACCTGGACTGGGCGGTGACGTCCTTCCGGCTGGCCACGTCCGGCATCGCCGACTCCACCCAGATCCACACGCACCTGTGCTACTCGGAGTTCGGCGACGTGATCGACGCGATCGTGGCGCTGGACGCCGACGTCACCAGCATCGAGGCGGCCCGATCCCGGATGGAGGTGCTCGACGACCTCAACGCGGTCGGCTTCGCCCGGGGCGTCGGTCCGGGCGTCTACGACATCCACTCGCCGCGGGTCCCGACCGCGGCGGAGGTCACCGACCTGCTGACGGCCGCGCTGGCCGCGGTGCCCGCCGAACGCCTGTGGGTCAACCCCGACTGCGGGCTCAAGACGCGGGGCTACACCGAGGTGGAGCAGGCGCTGGAGAACGTGATCACCGCGACCGCCGGGATCCGTCCGTCGCTGCGCTGATCACCCCCGTCGCGGGCGGGGCCGCCTCCCCCACCACTCGGCGGCCTCGCCCGCGACGGCTCAGCCGCGGCCGATGAAGGGCATCGCGGTCGCGGTGACGGTGAGGAACTGGACGTTGGCCGACAGCGGGAGCCCGGCCATGTAGAGCACGGCCTCGGCGACGTGCCGGACGTCGAAGGTCGGCTCGGCGCGGACCGTCCCGTCGGCCTGCGGGATCCCCTCGGCCATCCGGGTGGTCATCTCGGTGGCGGCGTTGCCGATGTCGATCTGCCCGCAGGCGATGTCGTGCTCCCGGCCGTCCAGCGAGATCGACTTGGTCAGCCCGGTGATCGCGTGCTTGGTGCTGGTGTAGCCGGCGCTGCGCGGGCGCGGGCTGTGCGCGGAGATCGACCCGTTGTTGATGATCCGGCCGCCGCGGGGCCGCTGGTCGCGCATCATCCGGAAGGCGTGGTGCGCGCACAGGAACGAGCCGGTCAGGTTCACCCCGACGACGCGCGCCCAGTCCGCCGGCTCCACCTCGCCGACCGAACCCGGCGCCCCGGACATCCCCGCGTTGTTGACCAGCAGGTCCAGCCGCCCGCAGCGCTCGCGAACGGCGTCGAACAGCGCCGCGACCGATTCCTCGTCGGCGACGTCGGTGGGCACCACCAGCGCTCCCGGCCGCCGGCCCGCCGTCTCGTCCAGCTTCTCGGCCCGGCGCCCGGCCAGCACCACCCGGTAGCCCGCCGCCAGCAGCGCGCGGGCGATCGCCCGCCCCACCCCGGACCCCGCTCCGGTCACCACGGCCACTCGCACGTCGTCCATCGGACCTCCCGCTCCCGCGCTCGCCTCGCGTGCCGTCTGCGTTGATACCCCGAACGGGCCGCGATCGGCCATCCCGGCACCGGGCTATGGTGGGGGTTCCCACCCGGCAGCCGGACAGAGGCGGTGCGCGACGTCGTGAGCGAATCAGCGGGCCGGTCCCGCGCGGGCGCCGCGAAGGAGCACCGGACGGTCAGCCGGGTCACCACGATCCTGGAGGCGGTGGCCGCCGATCCCCACGGCGTCCGGCTCAACGTGCTCGCCGGGGTGCTCGACGCGCCGAAGACGTCGGTGCACGGCTTGGTGAAGGGCCTGGTCGCCAACGGTTACCTGCACGAGCACGACGGCGCCTACCTGCTCGGCCCGGCGGTCGGCGCGCTGCTCGCCCCGCCCGGCAACCCGCTGATCGACGCCGCGCGCCCGCACATGCGCGACCTGCGCGAGCGGTTCGACGAGACCGTGATGCTGGGCGCGCTCGTCGGGGACTCCGTGGTGTACCTGGACACCATCGAGTCGACCCAGCTCATCCGCTACTCGGCCCCGCTGCGCAAGCGCAGGCCGATCTACCCGACCAGCACCGGCAAGTGCCTGCTCGCCCACCTGCCCGCGCCGCACCGCGACGAGTACCTGCGCGCCCACGTCGCCGACCCGGCGGAGCGGGACCGGGTGGCGCGGGAGCTCGACGAGGTCCGCACCGAGCGGGTGGCCCGCAACCGGGGTGAGACCGTGCCCGACGTCTCCGCGGTGGCGGGCATCGTGCCCTCCGCCCAGCCCCTCGCCTCGGTGGCGATCGCGGGCCCGACCACGCGCGTCGCGGACCGGCTCGACGAGATGGCGGCGGCGGTCCGGGAGGCGACCACCGCGATCAGCTACCGGCTGCGATGACCGCGCCCGCCGGGTCGTACTTTCGGTGCGTTCCGGCGCTGCGGGGATGCCCGCGCTGATCTTCCGAGGTTAACCTGACGCCCGTTCCGCACGACCGTCCATGATCGTAAAGTGGTGCGGTCGTACCGCTACGCCCGAAGGAGGTTCCCGCCGTGGAACAGGTGGTTCTGCTCGACGACTCCGGTGAGGCGGTCGGTGTCGCGGACAAGGCGGGGGTGCACCACCGGGAGACCCCGCTGCACCTGGCCTTCTCCTGCTACGTCTTCAACGGGCGCGGCGAGTTCATGCTGACCCAGCGCGCCCACCACAAGCGGACCTGGCCGAGCGTGTGGACCAACACCTGCTGCGGGCACCCGGCCCCGGGCGAACCGCTGCCGGAAGCGATCACCCGGCGCCTCGGCGAGGAACTCGGGCTGGCGGTGCGGGACCTGGCGCTCGCGCTGCCCCGCTTCCGCTACCGGGCGGTGATGGACAACGGCGTGGTGGAGAACGAGATGTGCCCGGTGTTCTTCGCCTTCACCGATGGCGAGGCCAGCCCGAACCCGGACGAGGTCGACGCGGCGCGGTGGGTGCCGTGGAAGGAGTTCAGCGCCGACGTGCTCGCCGGACGCGCCGGGGTGTCCCCGTGGTGCGTGCAACAGGTCGAGCAGCTCGCCGAGCTGGGACCGGACCCGGCGCAGTGGACGGCGGGCGACCCGGCGGAGCTGCCCGCGGCGGCCCGGTAGCCGACCCGCCGGGGTCGGGGACGCCGACCAGCGCCGACCCGGCGCGAGGTGCCGACCGGCGGCCTCCGCCGCTGCCGGATTTCCCTCCCGGAGACCGCGGGCTCCGGCACGCCGTCGCTTCTGTCTACAGTGGATCGTCGCCGTCCGGGCGGGCCGCCCGGGCACGGCGCGTGATGATCCGGCTGCCGTCCGTCGCCGAGCGTGACCTGGTACAAGGGTGCGTATCCGAAGCCCCGCAGCGAAGGGAACCGGCCGGATGCCGAGCGACAGCACGAACGCGCGCAAGATCGATCGCGGCGACGCACCCGGCGGCTGCCCGATCAGCCGCGGGGCCGACGGGGAGTGGGACGTCAGCGGCTACGCGGCGGCCCGCGCGGTGCTGCGCAGCGGCTCGACGGTGCAGGCGGGGCTGGGCGTCGAGACCGTCGAGCGGATGCCGGGCAGCATCCGCCGCCCGGTCCTCTACCGGGACGGTCCGGAGCACCGGGAGCACCGCAGGCAGACCGCCCGGTTCTTCACCCCGCGCCGGGTCGACGAGCACTACCGCGGCATCATGCGCCGCGTCACCGACGCCCAGATCGAGAAGTTGCAGCGCAACGGGCGCGCGGACCTCTCCTCGCTGAGCTTCAACCTGGCCATCGAGGTCGCCACCGCCGTCATCGGGCTGACCAACAGCCGCCCCGGCATCCAGGGGCGGCTGGAGCGGTTCTTCCCGGCGGAGTTCGGCAAGCCCGGGTTCACCAGCCTGCACGGCCTGTACTGGGTGCAGCGGCAGGCCGTCAACTGGCTCGGGATCTACCTCGGCGACGTCCGGCCCGCGATCAAGGCCCGGCGCGCGCGCCGGCAGGACGACCTCATCTCGCACCTGCTCGACGAGGGCTGCTCCGCCGCCGAGATCCTCGGCGAGTGCATCACCTTCGCGGCGGCGGGCATGGTGACGACCCGCGAGTTCATCAACCTCGCCGCGTGGCACCTGTTCACCGACGACGCGCTGCGCGAGCGGTACCTGGCGGGGGACGAACCGGACCGGCTGGCCGTGCTGCACGAGCTGCTGCGGCTCGAACCCGTCGTCGGCCACCTGCGCAGGCGGACCACCGAGCCGGTCGAGCTCGAGCAGGACGGCGAGCAGGTGACCATCCCGGCGGGCGAGGTGATCGACATCGCGGTCACCGAGACCAACGCCGACCCGGCGGCCGTGGGCGCGGAGCCGGAGCGGGTGTGCCCGGGCCGGTCGCTGAGCGGCGGGGCGGTGGCCAGCGGGCTGTCGTTCGGCGACGGCCCGCACAAGTGCCCCGGGGCGACCGTGGCGATCCTGGAGGCCGACACCTTCCTCACCACGCTGTTCGCGCTGCCCGGCATCCGGATGGACACGCCGCCCCAGGTGTCGATGAACGAGGCCATCGGCGGGTACGAGCTGCGCGGGATGGTGGTCGCCATCGGCAGCCGACCCGCGGCGTAGCCGCGGCGGCCCGGCAGCGCGGGTTCAGCTCCGGCTGACGACGTCGGCGGAGACGACGCCGGTGCTGCCGAGCTGGCGTTTCGGCCTGCGGACGCCCCACGGGCCGCGCAGGGCGATCAGGTCGATCGGCACCGGGCAGGCGCGGCCGCCCTCGGCGGGCGACTGCGGCGCGACGGCGTTGCCGGACACGACGTGACTGGGCACGATCCTCACCCCGGGTGTGACGGGAATTCAGCGGAATGCGCAGCAACAGGATGCGTGCTGCGATCTCATTGTGCCCCACGCCGCCGAGGCGGCCGCGACCGGGGCGGCGCCGACCGCGCCCAAGATCCACTTCCGACCAGCGACGATGCCCCGGCGGACCCCTCCGGAGCACCTCGTCGAGTCCACTGTGGATAGTCTTGGCGCCGGGCGCCGGACCGGGACGGTGCCGGATCGGCGGCACCGTCCCGACGCCCCGGCACACCCGTTCGAATTCACTCGAACGGAGCAGTCTCGGGCGGGGCGCCGACCAGTGGTCCGCGCCCGCCACGAGGTGCCCCGGAGGGCCACCCGCGGCACCCGGGCACCACCGGCCACAGTGGTCCCGCGCGCTGCTGTACAGCCCGTTCCGGACCCGGCTAGCCTCGCCGGAGGGGGGAGTACTCCGGTGCAGACCGGTCCGGTCAGGACGGACATCCACGATGTCCCCGGGCGGTCGCCCGCACGCGGGTGGAGGAGACCTCGAACGCCGTTCGAGGAGGTCCCGTGCAGCTCGCCGCACCGGCCGCGGACACCATCGGCTCGCCCTGGCTGTGGGGCATCAGCATCGCCGTGCTCCTGGCCCTGCTGGTGACCGACTTCGTGGTGACTCACCGGCCGCACAAGGTGACGCTGCGCGAGGCGATCGGCTGGACCGTCTTCTACCTGGCGCTGCCGGTGGCCTTCGGCGGGCTGCTCTGGCTGCTCTACGGCGGACCGGAGGCGCTGGAGTTCATCACCGGCTTCGTCGTCGAGAAGTCGTTGTCGGTGGACAACCTCTTCGTCTTCATGCTGCTGCTGGCGGCCTTCGCCGTGCCGGACGCGCTCCAGCAGCGGGTGCTGCTCTACGGGATCGTCGGCGCCCTGCTGCTGCGGGGCGTCTTCATCGCCGCCGGGGCCGCGCTGCTGCAGGCAGGCACCTGGGCGTTCCTGGTGTTCGGCGCGCTGCTGTTCCTCACCGCGCTGCGCATCCTGCGCGAGGCCGCGTCGGGCGGCGGGTTCGACAAGGAGGTCTCGGAGCTGCGCTCGGTGCGGCTGCTGCGGCGGGTGTTCCCGGTGACCGACGAGTACCACGGCACCAAGCTGCTGACCCGGGTCGACGGGAAGCGGGCGCTGACCCCGCTGATGGTCGTGGTGGTGGCCATCTTCGCCGCCGACGTGGTGTTCGCGGTCGACTCGATCCCGGCGGTCTACGGCATCACCGGCGACCCCTACCTGGTGTTCGCCACCAACGCCTTCGCCCTGCTGGGGCTGCGGGCGCTGTACTTCGTGCTGCACAAGGCGCTGTCCCAGCTCACCCACCTCAACCACGGGCTCGCCGTCATCCTGGCGTTCATCGGCGTGAAGCTGGTGCTGCACTGGGCGCACGGCATCTGGCCCGCCGTGCCCGAGATCCCGACGCTGCTGTCCCTGGCGGTGATCGTGGTGGTGCTGGGCACCGTCACGGCCACCAGCGTGTGGAGCAACCGCCGGGCCGCCCGCGGCCGGGGGTGACCGCGTGGCGGCCGGGCGGCATCCGCCGCACCCTGGGGACGGGGGAGGGAGCAACGATGACCAACGAGCACCAGTACACCGTCGTGGTCGGCGTCGACGGGTCGCCCACGTCCCGGATGGCGCTGCGCTGGGGGCTCTGGCACGCCGGGCTGGCGGGCGGAGCGCTCACCGCCGTGATGGCCTGGGACATGCCGCTGCGCTACGGCTGGAGCGGCCCCGGCCTCGACGAGTTCGAGGACGACGCCGCCCGGGCGCTCGACGAGGTGGTCGAGAAGGTCGGCACCGTGGCGGGCACGGTGCCGGTCACCAAGCGCATCGGCCAGGGGCACCCGGCGAAGGTGATCATCGAGGTGGCCGGGAAGGTCGGGGCCGACCTGGTCGTCGTCGGCAACCGCGGGCACGGCGGGTTCACCGAGGCGATGCTGGGTTCGACCGGGCAGTACACCGTGCACCACGCGCACTGCCCGGTCGTCGTGGTCCGCGAATCGACCATCTGAGGTCCGGACCCGCCGCGCGCTCAGCCCCAGATGGCGCCGACCCACTCCGGGCGGTCGACGAAGGGGTTCCGGTTGTGCTGGAACCGCTCGTAGATCACGTCGTTGCGGCGCTGCTCGGCCGCGTCCGGCGGGTCCTGCCGGTGCCACTCGCGCAGCACCGACGAGCGCCCCAGGTACGGCGCGCTGCCGTTGTCGACCTGGTCGTTGAGCTCCAGGTCGGCGAAGCCGTCGGCACCCTCGTAGCGCACCGCCATGTAGAAGACCATCCGGGCCACGTCGCCCTTGACCTCGTCGCGCGGCTCCCACGAATCCGCGTCGGTGCGGTTGCCCGGCGCCTCGCCGACCTCGGAGCCGCCCAGGTCGAAGTCCTTGTTGCCCCGCTCGGAGTTGACCGTGACGTCGGTCGGCCGCAGGTGGTGGACGTCGGTGCCCGGCCCCGGCGCGGTGCCGAAGTCACCGTGCGACTTCGGCCAGACGTGCTCGCGGTTCCACTCGTCGGCACCGCCGCCGTTGCTGTCCTTGGAACGCGGCTCGCCCGAGTACAGCAGCGTGATGCTGGCGGCGTCGGCCGGGTGCTGGTCGGTGACCTTCAGCGCGTCCCAGACCTCGTCGTAGGTCAGCGTCGTGGTGCCGGTGCTGATGATCCGGTGCAGCGCGGTCTTGAGCTCCTCGCCGGTCTTGCCCTCCGCGTCCTGGTAGTAGTCCGCCACCGCGGCGGTGCCCGGCGCGGGCTCGGCGACGGCGACCGGCGGCGCACCGGCGGCGAGCGCGGCGCCGATCAGCAGCGGCAGCGGTTTCCAGCGGTTGATCGGCATCTCGTCCTCCCGGCCTGGGGGCGGCGTGGTCGCCGATCAGCCTGGCACGGGACGGCTCACCACCGGGTGAACCGGATGGAGCATTCCGATGTCGCGCAGGCGTATTCGGGGCGCGGTGGCGAGAACCCGCCACGTTTCCACTGTGGACCGTCATAGCGCGATCCAGCCCGCGGCCAGCGCCACCACGCCGACGACCGCGCCGAGCACCGAGGCCAGCAGGACCAGGACCTCGCGCGGCGCGAACAGCCGCCTGCCCCGCTCGCGGCGCGCCATCGCGAACAGGACGCTGGCCGGGGCGTAGACGATCAGCGACACCAGCAGGAACTTCGGTCCGGCGGCGTAGAGCAGGAACACCGTGTAGAGCGTCGCGAGCACGGCCACGACCAGCTCGCGCGCCCGGCGCGGCGGGCGCGACCACGCCAGCCGCACCGCGTACCCGGCGGCGAGCAGGAACGGGATCAGGGTGAGCGAGCTGGTCAGGCCGAGCGCGAAATTGAACGCGTCCGCGGAGAACAGGGTGACGACCAGCATCACCTGGACCAGCACCGCGGTCAGCAGCAGCGCCGCGGTGGGGACGTCCTCGCGGCCGGTGCGCTTGAGGAACCGCGGCATGTCGTCGTCCCGCGCGGCCACGAACAGCACCTCGGCGGCCATCAGCGTCCAGGCCAGGTAGGCGCCGAGGACGGCGACGACGAGCGCGACCCCGACGAACGCGCTGCCCCACGGCCCGACCTCCGCGGCCAGCACCCCGGCCATCGACGGCTGCCGCAGCTCCGCGATCCGCTCGCGCGGCAGGATGCCGTAGGAGACGATCGTGACCGAGGCGAACACCGCCAGCACCGACAGCAGGCCGAGCACCGTCGCCCGGCCGACGTCCTCGCGGCGCCGCGCGTGCCGGGAGTAGACGCTGGCCCCCTCGACGCCGAGGAACACGAACACGGTCACCAGCATCGTGCCCCGGACCTGCTCGAACAGCGGACCGGCCGCCGCACCGCCGGAGACGTTGGCCGCGAAGACCGCCGGGTCCAGCGCGAACAGCGCCAGCAGCACGAACACCAGGATGGGGACGAGCTTGGCGATGGTGACGATCCGGTTGATCGCCGCCGCCTCCCGCACGCCGCGCCGGACCAGGGCGTGGAACGACCAGACACCGGCGCTGGCCAGCAGGACGGCCAGCGGGGTGTCGCCCTCGCCGAGGCCCGGTACCGCGGCGCCGAGCGTGGACATGATCAGCACCCAGTAGGTCACGTTGCCCACGCAGGCGCTGGCCCAGTACCCGAAGGCCGCGAAGAAGCCGAGGTACTCGCCGAAGCCGGCTTTGGCGTAGGCGTAGACGCCCGCGTCGAGGTGGGGTTCGCGCACGGCGAGGGTCTGGAAGACCAGGGCGAGCATCAGCGTTCCCGCGCCGGCGACCGCCCACGCCACCAGCGCCCCGGCCACCCCGGTCTCCTCGGCGAACCGGCTCGGCAGCGAGAACACCCCGGCGCCGACCATGGACCCGACGACCAGCCCGGTCAGGGTGAGCGCGGAGAGCCGCTGGGCCCCCTCCCCCGCTTCGGTGCCCGCCATCGCCCCCTCCTCGGCGGCTCCGGTCGACCGCGCCCCCATTGTCGGCGGATCGGCGGGTTCCGCACCCGCAGGACGGCGGGCGGCTCACCCGGCGCCCACCGCGCCCGGCCCGCCGGTGGGCAGCCACAGCCCGGACCGCGCCCGCCCGGTGCGCCCCGGTGCGCCGGGCTCCCCGGGTTCGGGCAGGTCGAGCAGCGCGTTGATCGCCGTGACCGCGTCCCCGCTGCTGCTCCACACGACTTCCTCGGCCTCCACCGCGCTGTCCAGCACCGCCCGGGTGGCCACCGCGTCGTGCTCGTCGTTGATCTGGATGCGGTCGTAGTACTCGGCCCACCCGTAGGTGCCGATCACGGCGCAGATGCGATCCTCCCGATCCGAGAGCTGCAAGAACCGGTAGCCGCGCGCGACCAGGGCGCGCAAGCCGTCGTCAACGCTGTGCATCTCAGCTTCTCCCCGTCGACCGTCCGGGACCAGGGCGGCAGGCGCCAGCGGTGCGCGCCCGCCGCTGCCGCGGGGGTGGGAGACCGGGCCGGAGGACGACCGGCGGAGCACGCGGTTCCGCTCCCCCGCGATCGGTGCGCGGGCCGATGGCATCGGGGGACCACCGGCCCGCCGATCCAGCCTCGCGCCTGCCCGGCGAAGCGGGAACAGCGTTCCGGTCGCCGGTTCACCAGGCCGCGAGATCGGCGTCGGAGGCGGTGGCGAACTCGGAGATCTACTCGGAGACTTGCCCGGAGATCACTCCGGCCGCGCGCTCGCGAACTACCCTTCGAACACGACCGAGCACCGAGAGGCAGTCGTGATGCCCGCGACCAACGGCAGACTCGTGGCCGCCCGGACGGCGGCCATGTTGACGCAGGAGTCCCTGGCCGGTTTGGCGAACGCGCAGGTCGAACGCGACACCGGCAAACCGGGCGCGATGGACGCCGACTACGTCAGCAAGCTCGAGCGCGGGGTGCACCACTGGCCGGGCAAGGACTACCGGCGGGCGCTGCGCACCGTGCTGGGCGCGTCCGAAGACCGCGATCTCGGCTTCTACTCCACGCGGAGCAAGGCGGCTACGGTCGTCGGTGATCCAGCAGAGGCGGCCCAAGGGAGCGACGACGTGAAGCGGCAAGCATTCCTCCGGGCGCTGGCGGCCACCGCGGCCGGGATGGCGGTCGGTGACCCGGTGGCCGAGGCGGTGGGCCGCGCCGGCAGCGGCGACACGCCCGCGCGGGTCGGAGCCACCGAGGTGGAGCAGGTCGACCACGCGATCGAGCTGTTCGGCGAGTGGCAGGACCTCTACGGCGGCGGCGTCTGCAAGGACGCGCTGGCCGGGCAGGTCCGGTGGGCCACCTCGCTGCTCGGCGCCCAGGCCACCGAGAAGGTGCGCAACCAGCTCTACCGCTCCGTCGGGTTCCTCGTCGACATCGCGGGCTGGGGCGCGTTCGACGCGGGGCACCACGACACCGCGCGCTCCTACTTCCGGCTCGCGCTGGGCTGCGCCGAGCAGGCCGACGACTGGGGGTTGCGCGCCAACGTGCTCTCCGACATGGCGCGCCAGGCGATCTACGTGAACCGGCCGGACGACGGCCTGAGCCTGATCGAGCTGGCCCAGGTGCGGCAGGACCGGCAGACGCCGACGGTGCGCTCGATGCTCGCCACGGTGCACGCGCGGGCCCTGGCGAAGGTGGGCCGCGGGGAGGACTGCTACCGGGCGGTGATGGGCGCCGAGGACTCCTTCGGCGACCGCCGGGTCGGCGACGACCCGCCGTGGATCACCTACTTCAACTCCGCCGACCTCGCGGGGGACACCGGGCACGCGCTGCTGGACGTGGCGCTGGACGGCGAGCACGTCGACGCCGCCCGGGACCGGTTGCGCCGATCGGTGGACACCTATTCCCAGGCCCAGGCCCGCGCCCGGGCGTTCTCGCTCGGCAAGCTGGCGATCCTGGAGCTCTCGGTCGGTGACGCGGACCGAGGGGTCGACTACGGCGAGCAGGCCCTGGCCGCCGAGGCACCGCTGAAGTCCCAGCGCGCGCGGGACGACCTCGCCGAACTCCGCAAGGCGCTGCGGGCCCGGCGCGAGGTCCCCGGCGCCCCGGAGCTGCGCTCCCGGCTCACCCGCGCGCTGCGCTCCGCCTGAACGGCGCTCCCGCGGGAGCGCGGGCCGCGTGCCGACCACCATCGCGGCGGTGTTCGAGTCCGACGATTCGCACACCGATCTCTGGGTAACCCGGTCGTGGGACGCACAGATCGGATTCCCGTTCCCGCGGAGGTGATGACGATGAACAAGACGGCCCGCTTGCCCAGGCCGGTGGTCGACTCGTACCAGTGGCAGCTCGACGCCGCGTGCAGGCACGAGGAGACCAGCCGGTTCTTCCACCCGGACAACGAGCGCGGGTCCGCTCGGCACAACCGGGAGCGGCGGGCCAAGGAGGTCTGCTTCGAGTGCCCCGTGATGCAGCAGTGCCGGGCGCACGCGCTGAACGCGCGCGAACCCTTCGGGGTCTGGGGCGGGCTCGGCGAGCTCGAACGCCGGGACATGCTCGCGGGTGACCGGGCGGCCTGATCGGCGCACGTCCAACCCCGCACGGCACGAGCAGCAGGAGGCGCCGCGGTGCCCGACGACGAACTCACCCCGGTCGAGCGGACCGCGCTGCTGACGCTGTCCGCGCGGGCCTGGGACGCCCGGCACGTCAGCCCGGTGCTCGGTGACGCGATGGCCGAACAGGTGCTCGGTGCGCTGGGGTCCGCCCCGGAGCACTGGCGGATGACCTCGGCCGCCGTCGCGGAGATCGCGCTGCGCACCTCGATGCTCGACGACGCGGTGCGCGGGTTCGCGGTCGAGCACCCCGACGCCGTGGTGCTCGACCTGGGTGCCGGGTTCGACGCCCGCGCCCAGCGGGTCGACCCGCCCGACGGCGTCGACTGGTACGACGTGGACCTCCCCGCGGTGGCGCGGCTTCGGGAGCGGTCGTTGCCCGCCCGCACCGGGAGCCGCGCGGTCGGCGCTTCCGTGGCTGAATCCGGGTGGGCGGAGCCGATCCCGACCGGACGCCCGGTGGTGGCCGTCGCCGACGGGCTGCTGCCCTTCCTGACCGAGCAGGAGATCGCCGTGCTCCTGCTCGCGCTGACCGACCGCTTCGGCACCGGCGAACTCCTCGTCGACGACTCCCGGTGGCCACCGCTGGGCGCCTGGCCGAGCCCGTCGATCCGCGGCGTGGCCCGCCGCCCCGCGGGGATCGAGGACCCGCGCGCCCTGGAGCGCTGGAACCCCCGGATGCACTGGGTCGAGGAGCGTCCCCTGGTGCACGAACCGGAGGTGGCACGGCTCCCGCCGGTGCCGCGCCACCTGGCCCGCGCCGCGACGCACTTCCCGGCCGCCGCGCGCACCGCCCGCGTGCTGCGCTACCGGTTCTGAGGACCGCTTTCGCCAATGGTCTGCGTGGCGGTGCCGGTAGCGGAACCTCAGCGGCCTGCTCGCTCCGGGAGCCGTTCGGCGATGTACCCACCTCGTACACGGCGTCACGGCTGTCCTCGCGAGAAGACCGCTGAGCGGTCACGTCCGAGCACGGGCCGCGGTGCAAGTTGCGTGCTTCACCGCAATGCGGCTCCGCCGCATTCTGAAAAGCCCCCTGAGGCGCGCGGCCCGGCGTTTGGGGATCAGCGCCTGCGGTCATCCCAGCGAGGATGGACGAACTCGACGGGGCGCGCGCGGCGATCCCGGAGGGGGTGCGCATCGCGGCGGCCTGGAGCTGGCGGCTGCTGCTGCTCGTCGGCGTGTTCGTCGTGTTGTGGCGGGCGGGCTCGGCGATCTCCCAGGAACTGCTCGTCGTCGCGGTCGCGGTGCTGTTCAACGCGCTGCTCGCGCCCGCCGTGAACTGGCTGGACGACCGCGGGGTGCACCGGACGCTCGCGGTCGTCCTGGTGCTGCTCGGCGGGCTGGCGCTGATCGGCGGGGTGCTCACCGTCGTGGTCCGGACCCTGGTCCGCGGCTTCGCCGGACTGCGCGGCCAGCTCCTGTCCAGCCTGGAGCACCTGCACCGCTGGCTGCTGGACGGTCCGCTGAACCTCAGCCAGCAGCAGCTCGACCGGGTGTTCAGCGGGCTGCCGCAGGCGCTGCACCTCGGCGGCGGGGTGACGGCGACGGCGGTGACCACGGCGGACGCGGTGCTGCGGCTGCTCGCCGGAGCGCTGCTGGCCCTGTTCACGCTGTTCTTCCTGCTCCGCGACGGCTCCCGGATCTGGCGGTTCCTGGTCTGCGTGCTGGTGCCCCGGCGGGCGCGGTGGCGGGTGCACCGCGCCGGCTGCGCGGGGTTCAGCACCCTGGTGGCCTACGTGCGGGCGACCGCGGCGGTGGCCTTCATCGACGGCGCGGGCATCGGCATCGGAGCTCTGGTGCTCGGCGTGCCGTTCCCGTTCGTCATCGCGATCACGGTGTTCCTCGGCGCGTTCGTGCCCTACATCGGTGCGGTGGTCACCGGCGGGCTGGCCGTGCTGGTGGCGCTGGCGGCGAACGGGATCGTGCCCGCGCTGATCATGCTGGCGGTGGTGGTCGGCGTGATGCAGCTCGAAGGGCACGTCCTGCAACCGCTGCTGCTCGGGCACGCGGTGCGGCTGCACCCGCTGGCGGTGGTGCTCAGCGTGACGGCGGGATTCACCATCGGCGGTGTCGGCGGCGCGGTGCTGGCCGTGCCGGTGGTCGCCACCGGAAACACGATCGTGCGGGCATTGCGCCGAAAACGGTGATCACGACGGGCTTTTCAGTCTTCCGGGCGACAGCGGGCACCGGTTCGCCGGTGAAGGATCGCGGCATGACGAGAGTCAACCCGATCGAAGCGCTCTACCGGGCTCGGGACGCCCTGGAACTGGCCGCCGCCGAGCAGGCCCGGCAGGCCGAACCGACTCCCGACCAGCTCTCGGCCTACGGATCGGCGATCGTCTCCACCCTCGCGGCGGCGGGTGAGCTGGCCACCGTCCTGGCCGGTCAGGTCGCCGACTACGACGAGCAGCGCCTGCGCGAGCAGGCCACCCAGAACCACCCCGCCGACAAGCTGCGCGCGGCCCTGTCCCACCTCACCGCCTTGCAGGAGGTGCTGGCCAACGCCCTCGTCGACGCCAGGCACTACTGGACCGCGGCGGCGGGCATGCACGACGACCTCCAGGCCGACCGGGAATGAGCACCGGCGCCTCGGGTACCCGGCGGGAATGGGAAGCGAACGGCTGACCGAATACCGGCGCAAGCGCGACTTCGACCGCACCGCCGAGCCGTCCGGGAAGGAGGCGTCCCGGGCGTCGGGTCACCGCTTCGTGGTGCAGCGGCACCGCGCCAGCAGGCTGCACTACGACCTGCGGCTGGAACTCGACGGCGTGCTGGTGAGCTGGGCGGTGCCCAAGGGGCCGACGCTGGACCCGAAGGCCCGCCGGATGGCGGTGCACGTCGAAGATCACCCGATCGAGTACGTCGACTTCGAAGGCGTCATCCCCGAGGGCGAGTACGGCGGCGGCGACGTCATCGTCTGGGACCGGGGCACCTGGCAACCCGTGGACGGCGCCGACCCGGCGCGCGCGCTCGACGACGGGAACCTGCACTTCGACCTGCACGGCGAGAAGCTCAGCGGCCGGTTCGTGCTGGTCCGCCCCGGCGGGAACCGCGATCCGAAGCAGTGGCTGCTGCTGCACAAGAAGGACGACGACGCCGCGACCGGGTGGAACCCCGAGGAGCACCCGCAATCGGTGAAGACCGGGCGGACCAACGACGAGGTGGCCGCCGACCCCGAGGCGATGTGGCGGACCGACCGGCCCGCCGAGTCCGCGGAGACCCCGGTGCGCCGCGGCGGCGGCAAGGGCGGCGGGAAGGGCGGCGGCCGCGGGGGCAGCACGACCGTGAGCGGCGGCGCGGCGCGGCAGTCGACGACCGCCTCCGGGAAGCGGCGCACCGGGACCCGCGACCGCTCCGGTGGACGCGGCGGGAAGGGCGGCGGCTCGTCGAAGGCGAGCGGCCGGGGGCGGCGCTGGAAGCCGCCGACGGCCGCGCAGCTCCGCGCGCTGGACGAGCTCGGCGGCAAGGGCCGCTGGCACGTCGACGGCCGCGACCTGGTGCTGACCAACCTGGACAAGGAGCTGTTCCCGGGCCGGGACGGAGCTCCTCCGGTGACCAAGCGCGACCTCATCCGCTACCACGCGCTGATCGCCCCGGTGATGCTGCCGTACCTGGTGGACCGCCCGCTCAACAGCCACCGCTTCCCGCAGGGCGTGGGCGAATCCGGGTTCTGGCACAAGGAGTACCCCGAGCACGCCCCGGAATGGTTGCGGCGCTGGCACTACCCCGCCGCCGACGCCGACGAGACGCAGGACTACATCGTCCCGGACAGCGTCGCGGCGCTGGCCTGGCTGGCGAACTGGGCGGCGCTGGAACTGCACCCGTGGTCCTCCCGCGCCGACGACGTCGACCACCCGACCTGGGCGCTGTTCGACATCGACCCCGGCTCCCGGACCACCTTCGAGGACGTGCTGGTGCTGGCGCGGCTGCACCGCACCGCGCTGGACCACCTCGGCGTCGTCGGCAAGCCGAAGGTGACCGGGCAGCGCGGCATCCAGATCTGGGTGCCGGTGGAGCCGCGCTACACCTACGCCGAGACGCGGGCGTGGGTGGAGTCGGTGTCGCGCGCGGTCGGCAACGTGGTCCCGGAGCTGGTGAGCTGGGCGTGGCGCAAGGGCGATCGGCGTGGCCTGGCCCGGCTCGACTACACCCAGAACGTGATCAACAAGACCCTGGTCGCGCCCTACAGCGCCCGGCCGGCCCCCGGCGCCCCGGTGTCGGTCCCGCTGGAGTGGGACGAGCTCGACGATCCGGACCTGGCACCGGACCGCTGGACGGTGCGGGACGTCCTCGACCGGGTGCGGGAGGTCGGCGATCCCTTCGCCAGCCTGCTCGACGCGCAGCAGCGGCTCCCGCCACCGTGAGCGGTCCGCACCGCGGCGTGGAACCATGCGACCCGACACCGGCCCGATCCGACAGCGGCCCGACCCGACACCGGCCTCGGGAGGAGGCGGTCCGACTGAGCACGGCGATCGCGCTGTTCACCAGGAACCTGCGGGTGCACGACAACCCCGTGCTGCACGCGGCGGCGCGGGCGGAGGCGGTGGTGCCGCTGTTCGTGCTGGACCGGGCCGTCCTCGACGGCCCCTTCCACCGCCCGAACCGCGCGCGCTTCCTGCACGACTGCCTGACCGACCTGCGGGACCGGCTGCGCGAGCTGGGCGGTGCGCTGGTGGTGCGCGACGGCGACCCGGCGACCGAGGTGGCGCGGCTGGCCGAGGAGGTCGGCGCCGACGCCGTGCACGTCGCCGCCGACGTCAGCGCGCACTCCTACGCCCGCGAGGAGGCGCTGCGCGCCGCGCTGCCCGACGGGCTGCTGCACGTCCACGACGACGTGGTCACCGCCCGCGCACCGGGCCTCGTCACCCCGTCGGGCAACGACCACTTCGCGGTGTTCACCCCGTACTTCCGGCGCTGGCAGGAGGCACCGCTGCGCCGGGTCGTGCCGGTGCCCGACGCGATCCGGTCGCCCCGGGTGCGCCGCGGCGGCCTGCCCTCCCGGAACGAGCTGATCGCCGGCTCGCCGTCCCCGGACCTGCCGGCCGGGGGCGAGACGCGGGCCCGCGAGCGGATGGCGGAGTGGTACCGCGACGGCGTCGCCGACTACGCCTCCGGGCAGGACGACCTCGCCGCCGACGCCACCTCGCGGCTGTCCCCGTACCTGCACTTCGGCTGCCTGTCCCCGGTGGAGCTCGTGCGGCGCGCGGGGACCGGCGACCCGGAACGGGCGTTCGTCCGGCAGCTCGCCTGGCGGGACTTCCACCACCAGGTGCTGGCCGCGCGCCCCGGTGCGCACGACCGCGACTACCGCACCCACCACGACCGGTGGCGCGCGGACCCGGACGCGTTGCGGGCCTGGCAGGAGGGGCGCACCGGGGTGCCGATCGTGGACGCCGGGATGCGCCAGCTCGCCGCCGAGGGCTGGATGCACAACCGGGCGCGGCTGATCACCGCCAGCTTCCTGACCAAGTCGCTGTACCTGGACTGGCGGCTGGGCGCCCGGCACTTCGAGGACCTGCTGGTCGACGGCGACGTGGCGAACAACCGGATGAACTGGCAGTGGGTCGCCGGGACTGGCACCGACACCCGGCCCAACCGGGTGCTCAACCCGGTGCGGCAGGCCCAGCGCTACGACCCGCGCGGCGACTACGTGCGCCGCTACGTGCCGGAACTCGCCGAGGTGCCCGCCGCGCGGGTGCACGACCCGCACCGGCTCGGCGAGGACGAGCTCGACCGCCTCGGCTACCCGCCGCCGCTGGTCGACCTCGCCGAGGCCACCGAGCGGTTCCGCCGCGCCCGGGGCAAGGCATGACGCTCGCCGACCAGGTGCGCGCGGTGCTCCGGGAGCGCGCGGCCACCGACCCGGCCGCGGCGCAGGCCGAATTCCGCGAACCGGTCGAACAGCACGGCGCGGCGGCGGTGGCGACCGCGGTGGTCGTCGAACGCTGATCAGCGCGGCGGCAGTGGTCGACCGCACCGCGGCCGACCGCCGTTCCGGGTCGACCCGGCGGTGCGCCTGGAGCGCCACGCACGCGGCCCGCCGCGGGCACCGGGCGTCGGCGGGCACCGGGGCATCGGCGGGCACCGGGGCGTCAGCGGGCACCGGGGGACCGCGCCGCCCGTGGTCGGCGCGGCCTAGACTCGCCGCCGGAGCCGAGAGGTCGAGGGCGGGGAGGCGATCGCGCGGTGTCCCGGAAGAAGGTGCCGGTGCTCGTCGTCGCGGGATTCCTGGGCGCGGGCAAGACGACGCTGCTCAACCACCTGCTGCGCCACCCGCGGGGCGCGCGGATCGGCGTGGTGGTCAACGACTTCGGCAAGATCGGCATCGACGCGATGAGCGTGGCCGGGCAGGTCGACGCCGCGGTGTCGTTGAGCAACGGGTGCCTGTGCTGCGCCGTCGACCCGGAGGGCCTCGACGAGATGCTGGGTCGGCTGACGCGGCGGCCCATCGACGTGGTGGTCGTCGAGTCCAGCGGGCTGGCCGATCCCCGGGTGCTGATCAAGATGCTGCTCAACAGCACCGACGAGCGGATCAGCTACGGCGGCCTGGTCGAGGTCGTCGACGCCGCCGAGTTCGCGACCACCCGCCGCGACCACCCCGAGCTCGACGGGCACCTGCGGTTCGCCGACCTGGTGCTGCTGAACAAGGCCGACCGGGCCGCCGACCTCGACGGCGTGCTGCGGCTGGTGCGCGAGCTCGCCGGGGGCACCCCGGTGCTGCCGACCAGCCACGGGCGGGTCGACCCGGAGCTGCTGGTCGACGCCCGCGCGGCTCCGGTGGCCCAGCAGCTCTCGTTCGACGAACTGCTCGCCGACGACGAGGACGACCACCCGCACGCGGCCTACCAGAGCGTCGAGTTCAGCACCGCCGAACCGCTGCACCCGCGCCGCTTCATGCGCTTCCTGGACGAGCGGCCCGCCGGGGTCTACCGGATGAAGGGATTCGTCCACTTCGGACCAGCGGACCCGCGCGCGTTCTCGGTGCACACGGTCGGCAACTTCGTGCGCTTCGCGGCGACGCGCCGACCGGCGACCCCGGGCACCCACCTGGTGCTGATCGGCGCGGGCATCGACGCCGACCGGTTGCACGCCGACCTCGCCGCGTGCCGGGGCGTCCCGGACGACACCGACGAGCACGCCATGCTCGACGTCCTGCGCTACCTCCGCTGACGCCGGCGGCCGATAGCCTGGGCGCATGGGTGATTACGTGCAGGTCGTGACCACGACCGACTCCGAGGAAGCCGCCGCGGCGCTGGCCCGCGGGATCGTGGAATCCAAGACCGGCGCCTGCGTGCAGGTCGTGCCGATCCGCAGCTTCTACCGGTGGGACGGCGCCGTGCAGGACGACCCCGAGTGGCAGCTCCAGGTCAAGACGCCCGCCGGGCGGCTGGACGCGCTGGTGGCGCACATCCAGGAACACCACGGCTACGACGTACCGGAGATCATCGCCACGCCGATCACCGGCGGCGGCGAGGCCTACCTGCGCTGGCTGGACGACGAGACCCGGCCCTGACCGACGCGCGCGCCCCCGCGGCCGGTCGCGGCGCCGCTCAGCACCCGCCCGGCGCCGGGGCGCGGTCGAGCCGCCGCAGCGCGAGCAGGCCGCCGACCGCGGGCAGCAGCGCGAGGACCTTCGCCCCCGCGTCGGGCCACCGCCACGTCCCGAGGACGACGACCAGGTAGGCGCAGCCGTGCGCGGGCCCGAGCAGGGCGGACACCTGCGGGAGGTGCGCGGTGGCGAGGTTGGCCAGCATCAGCGCCAGCGTGACGAGTTCGGCCCGGGCGGCCCAGCGCAGCACCCGCACCGATCACACCCCCGTGGTGGAACCGGGGCGGACGATCATCAGCACGGTGACCACCGCCCACAGCAGGTTGAAGACGCCGGTGAGCACGGCCAGCCGCGCGGTGGTGCGCCGTTCCAGCACCGCGCCGGGCGCCTCGGCCGCCGCCAGGGCCGCGTCCTGCCGGGGCAGGACCAGCAGCCCCAGCACGACCGCGGCGATCCCGGTGAGCACCACCGAGGCGATCAGCCACGGGTCGCCGAGCACCCCGAGGCTGCTCGCGGTGGCGAACCCGAGGACCGGGACGGCGAGGCCGACCAGGGCGTACACGCGGCAGATCCGGTGCACGGTGCGCAGCGCGGGCAGGGCGGCGCGGTCGGCGTGCGCGCGGCGCAGCACCGCCGGGAACATGCTGGCGGCGACGGCGACCGGGCCGATCGCGAGGATGGCGGCGAGGACGTGCAGGGACAGCAGGAGCTTCGGCATGGCGGGGGTTTCCTGGGAGTCGGGCGGTGGGACCGGCACCGACGCTAAGCGGATCGGGACCGTTGCCCCAGTGGCATTCCCGCCGATCGGCAACGGGATCCCGCCAACACCGGTTCGCGCAGGTCACCGCCCGGAGGACCGGTGACGCCGGAGCGGCGGACGGGTAGGTTCCGGCCATGCACGTCGTCGCCGTCCTCGCCCTCGACCAGGTGATCCCCTTCGACCTCTCGACGCCCATCGAGGTCTTCACCCGCACCCGGCTGCCCGATGGCCGCTCGGGCTACCAGGTGCGGATCTGCGCCGAGCGGCCCGAGGTCGACGCCGGGGCGTTCACCCTGCGGGCGCCCCGGGGGCTGGACGGGCTGGCGGACGCGGACACCATCGTCGTGCCCGGCACCGCGTCCCCCACCGCACCGCCGCCGCCCGCGGTCGTCGAGGCGCTCACGTCGGCGGCCGCGGCAGGCACCCGGATCGCCTCGATCTGTTCCGGCACGTTCCCGCTGGCCGCCACCGGACTGCTCGACGGCCTCCGCGCGACGACGCACTGGTCCGCCGCCGGACTGCTCGCCGAGTCCTTCCCGGACGTCGAGGTCGATGCGGACGTGCTGTACGTGGACAACGGGCAGGTCCTCACCTCCGCGGGCGCCGCCGCCGGGCTCGACCTGTGCCTGCACCTGATCCGCCGCGACTACGGTTCGGCGGTCGCCGCCGACGCCGCCCGGCTGTCCGTGATGCCGCTGGAGCGCGAGGGCGGCCAGGCGCAGTTCATCGTGCGTCCGCTGCCCCCGACCCCGCGCGGCTCCGAGCTGGAGCCGCTGTGCGCCTGGCTCCAGGACAACCTCGCGCGGGAGCTCACGTTGGCCGACATCGCGGCCCGGGCGCACACCAGCCCGCGCACCCTGATGCGCCGCTTCCGCGAGCAGACCGGGAGCACGCCGCTGCAATGGCTGCACCGCGCCCGGATCCGGCAGGCGCAGCACCTGCTGGAGACGACCGGGCACACCGTGGAGCGCATCGCCGCGCAGGTCGGTTTCGGCTCTCCCACCGCCTTCCGGGACCGGTTCAAGCGCACCACCGGCGTCAGCCCCCAGGCCTACCGCCGCTCCTTCGCCTGAACCCCGCGCCGCACCGGACTGGTGAGGGGCACCTTCATCCGGCTCAGTCGGCTGAAGGTGCCCCTCACCAGGAACGGAGGGCGCGATTTCGACGGGGCGTATTCATAGACCGAGTGCTCGGTCTACGATAGGTGCCATGAGGGCGGCGGGGCACGTGCTGGAACGCGACGGGACGCACTTCGAGCTGGCGGTGCGGCGCACCGGCGGGCAGACCGAGGTGGAGCTGTTCCGCGACGCGGAGCGGGTGGGCTCGGCCACCGGGCTCGGGCCGCTGCGGATCCCGCTCGACGAGGGCGAGCCGACGACCGCCGTGCGGGTGCTCAGCCCGCTGCCCGGTCTCGTCGTCGGCGCGCAGCTGCGGGTGCCGGAAGCCGACGACCGGGCCGCCGAGCAGGTCCCGTTCGAGCCGCCCGCCGGAACGCCCGCCGCCCGGCTGCTGGCGTTCCAGCGGGCGCACCCCGCGCTGTACGCGTCGCGGCACGTGGTCGGCGCGGTGGCCAAGGTGCTGCTGGGCGTGCTCGGCGTCGCGGTGCTCGTGCAGCTCGTGCTCCGGCGGGTCGTCGAGTGGGTCCTCGACCGGTTGCCCCCGATCGAACTGCCTCGCATACCCTGGCCGGACATCGATCTGCCGTCGATCCCGTGGCCGGACATCCCGTGGCCGGAGATCGAGTTCCACCCGCCCGGATGGCTGCTCGCGGTGCTCGGCACCGCGAAGTACTGGGGCCCGGTGCTGCTCGCCGCCGCCGTGGCGGTGCGGGAATTCCGGCGGCGGAACCGGCGAGCGGGTGGGGAGGGCGAACGCGACGATGCGCACCGCTGATCCGGAGCTGCACCGGCAGCGCAGGCAGCAGATCGTGGGCGCAGCGGTCGAGCTGTTCGCGACCAAGGGCCTGGCCAAGACCACCACGGCCGAGATCTGCCGGGCCGCCGGGGTCAGCACCGGCAACCTCTTCCACTACTTCCCCTCGAAGCTGGCGATCTTCTACGCGCTGTTCGAGGTCGACCGCGACGAGTGGGACGAGCTCTTCGCCGCCACCGCCGCCGATCCGGATCCGTGGGCCGGGCTGATGCGGGTGGTCGACCAGCTCGCCGCCGATGCCGCGCACCCGGTGCTGGCGGGGTTGCTGGTGGAGATCTTCGCCCAGGCGCACCGCGACCCGGAGTGCGCGGCGCTGGTGGCCGAAGGCGACCAGCGGATGCTGCGCGGCATCACCGCGCTGGTCGAGCGGCTGGTGGCGGACGGCCGGGCGGACCCGGTGGTGCCCCCGCCGGACGCCGCGCGCTGGGTGCTCACCACCACCGACGCCTTCCACACCCGCGGCTACCCCGAACCGGACCGGGACCGCACGACCGAGATCGCCCAGGCCAAGCAGGTCATCGCCCGGCTGCTAGGTCACCCGGAAGGGCGGTGAGCGAGGGGCACTTTTAGCCGGCTCGCGCTGAGGTCGGTCGTGACCTGCACGGATGTGGTGGGTGCACACCAGGCGCCCCACCCCTGGCCGACGTCGCGTTCTTCAGCGCAGACGAACAATCCTGGTTGTGGTTCGTCTCACTCGGATGCTCCCGTGTCGGCCTGGAAGGACTCGGCGACCGCAGCCGGGAGCGGGTCGCATCTCCGCCGCCAGGTCTCCGCAGAACGCCAGTTGGTGACCGGGGCGCGGACGGGCACACCTCACGTCCGCGCCCCAGCGATCTGCTCGCACTCAGCGCACATCGGCCACTCACCGGGGACGGTCGTCCGTGGCCCCCAACCGAGCCCGCCGCACTGCCCGATGACGAGCGGACGACCGTCGATTCGGGTGCGGGCGGCGTCGGGCGCGACGCGGTGAACCTCCCGCTCGCGCCACGACAGCGCGTAGAGCTCGCCCGAGGCGGAAGCGCCGACGATCTCCTCCGGCTGCATCTCGTCGAGCTCACGCACCGACGGCGCATCGAGCTCGGCGCGGGGGAGCGGCGGGGCGTCGCTGGACAGCGCGGCGATCATCGCGCACTGGGTGCACGGCGCCCCGGTGAACGCCTGCACGACCTCGGCAGCGTCCGGCTTGATCCGCGACCCGCACGGAGCCCGCCAGACATCTTCGCCGTCAGGTACCCGGTAGGCGTGCACCTCCGGCGGGTGTCCCGGCGGTGCGTACTCCGCCCGTAGCCGCGCCAGAATCACCGGCCCGGAACGCTGCACGTTCATGCTGCGCGTCCCGCAGTACGGCGGCGCAGCCGTTCCTCCCGGTGTTGCGTGGCTTCCCGCATCCGTTGGCGTCGCCGGTGGTCCGGCCACCACCACGCCAGGAACAACGGAATGAAGATCACTGCCCAGGCCAGCAGCCCGAGGACCAGCGTCAGCGCCTCATGCATGGCGCCAAGATCGCCCGGGCTGACACCGCCGATAGGTACAGTTCGTACCTCTACCCGATCAGCGGACCCCGATGCGTCGCGCCAGCGACCGCACCGTCATCGTCTCCCCGTTCGGCGGGTGGTCGAGCAGCTTGTGCGTCAGATCGCGTGCCCAGCCGTTGAACCGCGCCGTTTCCGGCGCGGTCCGCTCCGCCCGCTCCAGCATGGCCAGCGTCGCCGCCTGATCGCCTTGCAGTGCGTGAACGCGGGCGACCTCGATCAGGTGGCGGGCGCGGCGTGGGACGGATGCGATCTCGACCGGGTCGAAGGAGTTCGCCGCCTGTGCCGCTTCGCCGCCTCGCCGGAGCTCCACACCGAGCGTGACGGCGTTCGCGTGCATCACCGGGAGCCCGAAACTCGTCTGCACGTGCCGATAACCAGGCCCGAGCTTGCGGGCGATGTCGTAGGCCGACTCCCAGTACCGCCACGCTTCGCCGTGCTTGCCCCGGCGGGCGTAGGTGAGTGCGTTCTCGGCGCGGAGAGCGCCGACCATGCCGCGCCAGTCGTCCGGCGCGGACTCCAGGTAGGGCTCTAGCTGCGCGGCACCGTCGTGGGCGACGCTGACCGCCTCTTCCCAACGCCCCGACTCCCGCAACGCCTGCACCAGCGCCCACGCACCGGCCGCCATCGAATAGGGGTCGTCGGCTTCCTGCCCTTCGGTCACGGCCCGGTCGGCGACCAGCCACACCAGTTCAGGCGCGGGCTGGAAGGCAACGTAGAAGTCGGCGAGCTGGTAGACGCCCGCCAGGATGCGCCGCGCCTCCCGCCGATCAAACCCCCACCGCGCCCGGACGGCCCGCTGCGCGTCGCGGATCAAGCCGGGAAGCAGCGCGCCGAGCTTGGTGCGGTGATCCGGCGAGCTGTGCCGCACCTTCCACGCCGACGCGAGCCGTTCCGCCAGGTGTGCCAGGTCGACGGGTCGTGGGTCAGAGGCAAACCGGTACTCGGTCAACGCGGTCCGCACGTCGGAGAGCGCTTGGTGAGCCGCGCCCGGTGCGAACCGGGATACCGAGACCGCCTCATCGTTGCCGGTGAGCTCGGCCAGATCCCGAATGTCGAGCACGTCAGCAAGCTTGGTGAGCATCTGCAACTTCGGGGTCTGCAAACGGCCGACCTCGACCGCCTTGACCCACTCGGCGGAGCGGTCGACGAGGCCACCCAGCACGCGGCGGCTCATCCCGGCGCGTTCCCGCGCGTGCCGTATGCGCGCACCGACAGACGGACCGTTCGAGGACACGATCACATCACCTCTTCGCGGAAGGCCCTCTTCGCGTGCCCCCGGCCCGTCGGCCGGGGGCGTACCTCCGCGAAGAGGTGACCTTGAGGGTAGCGAGAAGGCGATCAGGTGACGAGCACGTCCGCCCACGGGTGGAGCGGCGGCTCGGACGTGGGGCGAACGTGGGGTCCGAAACCCGTCACACCACGTACTCACCACAGGTCAGCGCCAAGCCTCCGAGGTGAGGGGCCCCTTGTCCCGGATACTCGGACGAGGGGCCCCGCACCTCGACGAAGATCGCGCGATCGGGGGCGTCAGCGCGGGGTCTGGCCGTAGCCGCTGAACAGGTCCACGCAGCGGGCCAGCTCGGCGTCGTCGAGCAGCCGCGGCTCGCCGACCCGCGAGGCGGTCAGCCACAGCTCGCACAGCCACTCCAGCTGCCGGGCCCGGTTGTAGGCCTTGCCCAGCGTGTCGCCGGTGGTCACGGTCCCGTGGTTGCGCAGGATGCAGCCGGTGCGCCCGGCCAGCGCGGCCGACACCGACCTCGCCAGCTCGTCGCTGCCGAAGGTGGCGTACTCGGCCACCGCGACGCTCCCGCCGTAGTCGGCGAGCTGGTAGTGCACCGCGGGCACGTCATCGCGCAGCAGCGACAGCGCGGTGGCGTGCAGCGAATGGGTGTGCACCACCGCGCCCGCGTCGTGCTCCCGGTAGGCCACCAGGTGCATCGGCAACTCGGAGGTCGGCTTCAGCTCGCCGTCCACCACCACGCCGTCGAGGTCGACCAGCGGGATGTCCCGCAACCGCAGCTGGTCGTAGTCGACCCCGGAGGGCGTCACCGCCACCAGGTCGCCGCAGCGCACCGAGACGTTGCCGGAGGTGCCCACGACCAGCCGGTCGTCGGTCATCCGCCGGGCGGTGGCGATGACCTCGCGGCGTTCCCGCGCGCAGCGCACCTCGCCGGCTTCCGGGCCGGCTTCCGGATCCATCGCCGACCCGCTCAGCACGCCGACGGCTCGTAGCCGTCGATCGCCGCGACCTTCTTCGCCGACGACGAGTTCTCGTCGAACCGGTGGTCGAGCCACTCGGAAGCCAGCTTGCGGGCCAGTTCGAGGCCCACCACCCGCTGGCCGAAGCAGAGCACCTGGGCGTTGTTGCTCAGCACGGCCCGCTCCACCGAGTAGCCGTCGTGCGCGGTCACCGCGCGCACGCCCGGCACCTTGTTGGCGCTGATCGCCACGCCGAGCCCGGTCCCGCACACCAGCAGCGCGCGGTCGGCCTTGCCCTCGGCGACCAGCCGGGCGGCGGCGACCGCGACGTGCGGGTAGTCGGTGTGCTCGTCGCTGCCGACCCCGACGTCGGTCACCTCGGCGACCCGCGCGTCCGCGCCGAGGTCCGCCTTCAGCGCCTCCTTGTACTGCAGTCCCGCGTCATCGCAGCCGACCACGATGCGCCACGGCGCCTGCTCGGTCATCTCGACCTCCTCCTCCGATGCTTGTCCGCGAACTCGTGCTTCCTGCCGGTCTCCGCCGGCGGCGCGTGCTCAGGATTCGGCGAGCACCCCGCCGATCCAGGTCAGCGCCATCGCCAGCGAGGTCGCCCCCGGGTCCGGGGTGCCGACGCTGCGCTCGGCCAGCGGTCGGGCGCGGCCGGTGCGGGGACGCAGCTCGGCGGTCCCCGCCGCGGCCTCGGTCGCGACCTCGGCGGCCCGCTGCCAGGCCCGCGCCACGCCCGACCCCGACCCGGTGGCCTCGCGCAGCGCGTCGACGAACGGCACCAGCGCGTCCACCAGCGTCTTGTCCCCGAGCTCGGCCCGGCCGAGCCGCTGCACCGAGGCCAGCGCCGCCGCCGCGCCGGAGGTCACGTCGTCGCCCGTCACCGCGCGGTCGGCAGGCAGCAGGTCGCCGAAGGAGCGCAGCGCGGCGCCCCACAGCGCACCCGAGGTACCGCCGGCCTTGCTCGCCCAGGCGTCCCCGGCCGCGAGCAGGACGGCCGCCGGGCCGACCCCCTGCGCGGCTTCCTCGGTCGCCGCCTCCGCCGCCGCCGCGCTGCCCTTGGTCATGCCCCGGCCGTGATCGCCGTCGCCCGCGATCGCGTCCATCCGGCCGAGCTCGTCCTCCGCGTCGCGGAGCCGCTCGGCGACCACGTCCAGCGCGCGCACCACGAGCGCGGCGGTCGCCTTCCCCTCGGCCGGGGCCTCGACGACCTCCTGCTCGACCGGCGCGGGCGGTTCGTAGGCCGGTTCGGACCCGTCGGCGACCGGGATGCCCACGTCGCCCTTGCGGTAGGCCGGGGAATCGGCGGGGGCCTGCCACAGCCGCTCCAGCTCCGGGTCCAGCCAGGTGACGGTGAGCGAGCACCCGGCCATGTCCAGGCTGGTCACCAGCTCCCCGACCTCGGGGGCGACGACCTCCACCCCGGCCTCGGCGAGCAGCCGGGACGCGGTGCGCCACACCACGTACAGCTCCTCGTACTTGGTGGCGCCGAGGCCGTTGAGGATGGCGGTGACCCGCGGGCGCTGCCCGGCGTCGGCCGGGGCCTCCGCCAGCACGCCGTCCACCAGGATCTTCGCCAGCTCCGCCGCCGAGGGCAGGTCCCGCTCGGAGACGCCCGGCTCACCGTGGATGCCCAGCCCGAGGCCCATCCGACCCTCCGGCACCTCGAACAGCGGCTCGTCCTGCCCGGGCAGGGTGCAGCCGTCGAAGGCCACGCCCAGGCTCCGGGTCCGGTCGTTGGCGTGCTCGGCGACCCGGACCACCTCGTCGAAGTCGTAGCCCTCCTCGGCGGCGGCCGAGGCGACCTTGAACACCACGAAGTCGCCGACCACGCCGCGCCGCTTGCTCGCCTCCGAGCGCGGCGCGCTGGCCACGTCGTCGGTGACCACCACGTTGTGCGCGCGGACGCCCTCCCGCTCCAGCCGTTCCACGGCGAGGCCGAAGTGCATGTTGTCGCCCTGGTAGTTGCCGAACGAGAACACCACCCCGGCGCCGTTGTCGGCGGCCCGCGCGACGGAGTAGGCGTCCTGCGCCGACGGCGAGGTGAAGATGTTGCCGATGACCGCGCCATCGGCGAAGCCCGGTCCCACCACCCCGCAGAACGCCGGGTAGTGCCCGGAACCGCCGCCGGTGACCACGGCGACCTTGCCGCGCCGGGGCCGGCGGGACCGCACCACGCCGCCCGGGACCTGCCGGACGTGGTCGGGGTGGGCGGCGACGAAGCCGGCCACCATGTCCTCGGTGAACGTCGCCGGGTCGTCGTACAAGCGCGTCATCGCACTGCTCCTCGTACAGGGTTCGTCGCGGCCTCGGTGGTTGCCGGACGGGCGGTCCTCAGTCGGTCGGGCGCTGCCGCCACAGCGGGCGGGCGCGGTCGATGGAGTCCAGGTACTCGCGGTAGCCCCGCTCGTAGAACTCGACCGCGCTCGGGTGCGGCTGCACCACCCGGCGGGCCTGCGCCCAGCGCTGCCGGTCCACGGGTTCGCCCAGCGAGTCCCAGGCGGTCATGGCCGCGCCCCGCGCCCCGACGCCCTCCTCGTGCGGCACGTGCAGCGGACGACCGAGCACGTCGGCGAAGATCTGGCTCCACGCCGCCGACCGGGCACCGCCGCCGCACGCCGAGACCTCACCGGTGAGCCCGGCGGTCTCCAGGTTGTGCCGGGCGGCGTAGGCCACCGCCTCGCACATGGCGCGCACCAGGTCGGCCGGGGTGGTCTCCAGGGACAGCCCGGTGAACTGGCCCCGCGCGTAGGGCTCGACGAACGGGGCGCGCTCGCCGGAGTTGGACAGGAAGGACAGCGCCGAGACCCCGCCCGCACCCGGCCGGCTGCCGCCCAGCAGCGGTTCCAGCTCCTCGATGCCCGCGCCGACGGTGCGCAGCACCCAGTCGAGGTTGGCGGTGCCGACCATCGCGGGCATCACGCTGAGGTAGCGCTGCGGCTGCGGGGTCGCCAGCCACATCCCGGCGGCCTCGCCGTCGGGGTCGAAGTCGACCTCGTCGCGCAGCACCTGGCAGCCCAGCGTGGTGCCGATGACCAGGGTGCCGTCGCCGGGTTCCCGGATGCCCGCGCCGAAGGCGCACGCGGGCAGGTCGAACGGTCCGGCCGAGACCGGCAGCCCGCTGGGCAGCCCGAGCTGCTTGGCGGCGCGCCCGCTGAGCGCGAACAACTTGCCCAGCGGCGCCGGATCGGCCAGCAGCTCCCGGTACCCGGACAGGCCCGCCGCCGCGATCGCCCGCTCCGAGTAGGTGCGGGCGGCGACGTCCAGGAACGGCAGCGAGGCGTCGGAGGCGTCCACCGTGATCTCCCCGGTGAAGCGCTGCACGATCGCGTCCACGCAATAGCCGGCCACGGCGGCCCGGCGCAGCCGGTCGGGGTCGTGCTCGGCGAGGTGGGCCAGCAGCGGACCGGCCGAGCCGGAGAACATCCCGGAGCCGGTCAGCCGGTAGACCTGCCGCAGCACCCCGGTCTCCGCCCAGCGGTCCATCACCCCGGAGGCCCGCGCATCCAACCAGGACAGCGCGGGACCGACCTGGTCGCCCTGCTCGTCGCGCAGCCAGAGGCCGTCGCCCTGGCCGGTGATGGCCAGCGCCTCGATCGGCTGCCGCTCGCGCTCGGCCTCGGTCACGACCTGCCGCACCACGCGCACCACCGAGTCGACGACCTCGTCGAGGTCCTGCTCGACCCGGCCACCGGGGGCGCGGCGCAGCGTGCTGCGCACGCTGTGGGTGACCATCGCCGAACCTTCCCGGTCCAGCAGCGACGCCTTGGTCACCGACGTCCCGACGTCGACTCCGATGATCATGGCCGCAGACCCTCGATCCGGTCCAGCACCTCCGGGTTGGCCACGAAGCGGGGCCGCCGGCCGTCCAGGTACCGGGCCACCTCGCCCGCGACGATGTCGGCGGCGCGGTGCGCGGTCTGCCGGGTCGCCCCGGCCAGGTGCGGCGTGGTGATCACGTTCGGCGCGTCGAACAGCGGCCAGTCCCGCGGCGGCGGCTCGATGTCGTAGACGTCCACCGCCAGGGCGCCGAGCTTGCCGGACTTGAGCAGCTCCGGCAGCGGCGCGTAGTCCAGCAGCCCGCCCCGCGCGGAGTTGATCAGCGCGGCGCCCTCGGGCAGCAGCTTCAGGTTGTCGGCGTTGAGCAGGTGGTGGGTGTCCTCGGTCAGCCGGGCGTGCAGGCTGACCACCGAGCTGCGGCGCAGCAGGTCCTCCAGACCGACGAGCTCGACCCCGTCGCGGCGGACGTCCTCGGGGTCGGCGAACGGGTCGGACACCAGCACGTGCGCACCGAACGCGGACAGCACCCGGGCCACGATCCGGCCGATCGCGCCGTAGCCGACGAGGCCGGCGGTGGAGCCCTCCAGCTCGATGCCCGCGTTCTCGTAGGCGTAGTAGTCGCCGCGCCAGTTGCCCGCCTTGAGCTCGGCGTCGGAGCCGGGGATGCGGCGCAGCGCGGCCAGGATCAGGCCGACGGCGAACTCGGCGGCGGCCGCGGCGTTGCGCCCCGGGGCGTAGCTGACGATCACGCCGTGGTCGGTCGCGGCCGTGAGGTCGACGTTGACCGGGCCACCCCGGCAGACGCCGACGAACTTCAGGTCGGGGGCGGCGGCGAGCACCTCGGCGGTGAACGGCGCCATCTGGGTGGCCACGATCTCGGCCCCGCCGAGCGCGTCGAGCAACTGCCGCTCGGTGCCGCTGGCCTCCTGGACGTTGCCGACCGGGCCGAACGGCTCCACCGGCCACGGCAGCCGCAGGGTGCTGAAGTCCAGGTCGTGCGCGCCCGCGCTGCGGCGCAGGGCGTCGACGAACACCTGCGGTGCGACGAAGTGGTCGCCCGCGGCGAGAACACTGGTCATGACGACTCCTTTGTCTGTCGTGGGGTCAGCGGCCGACCGGCTCGACGAGCTCGCCCAGCAACCGCTCGCGCACGTCGTCGAGGTCGGCGGCGACGTAGGCGGCACCGGCGAGGGCGTCCTCGGCGGGCGGGTAGTCGGAGTTGGGGATGGCCACCACGGTCATCCCGGCCGCCGCGGCGGCCCGCAACCCGTTGCTCGAGTCCTCCACGGCCAGGCAGGCCGCTGCCTCCTGCCCCAGCTTGCCAGCCGCCGCCAGGTACACGTCCGGGCTCGGCTTGCCCTTGGGGACCTCGGCGCTGGAGACGGTCGCGGTGAACCGCTCGGTGAGCCCGTGGCGGTCCAGCACCGCGTCGATGAGCCGACGCGGCGCCGAGGAGGCCAGCGCGATCGAGGCCCGGTCGGAGACCTCGACGACCATCCGCTCGGCGCCGGCGAGCAGTTCGATCTCACCGCCGTCGAGGGCGCCGATCATGCCGTCGACGACCTCGCGCTCGGTCTCGGCCGCGGTCTTGCCGGTGCCGCTGAAGCGGGCCAGGAAGGAGGCCCACTCGGGAGCGCTCATGCCCTGGACCTGCCGGGTCTGCTCCCCCGTCCAGGTCGTGCCGTGGTCGGCCGCGAACCGGGCCCACATCCGTTCCCACAGGTGCTCGCTCTCGACCAGAACGCCGTCCATGTCGAACACCACGGCGCGGTGGACGCCGGTCGGCCCCTCGGGCTGGGTCATGCTCACTACCTCCCGCGAATCACGTCTGAGCGTCAAATTAACACGGGGATAGTTAATTGTCACCGTTGGTGTGATAGTTCGCCGATCCGCCGCGCCGGGCCCCGCTCGGCGGCGCGGAGCAGGCAAGATTGACCGCATGGCGTCCGCACCGAAGAAGCAATCGCCCCGCCTGCTGCGGCAGCAGAAGATCATCGACCACGTGGTCGCCCAGGGGTTCGCCAGCGCGGCGGAGCTCTCCGCGCTGACCGGGGTCAGCCTGATGACGGTGCACCGGGACCTCGACGACCTGGCCACCCGGGGCCTGCTGCGCAAGTACCACGGCGGGGTGTCGGCCCAGCCCTCCACGGTGTTCGAGAGCAGCTCCGACTTCCGGCTGCACACCCACACCGCGGAGAAGGACGCGCTGGCCCGGGACGCGGTCGGGTTCATCCACCCGGGCATGTCGGTGATGCTGGACGACTCCACCACGGCGCTGGCGCTGGCCCGGCTGCTGCCCGACGTGGGCCCGCTGACCGTGGTGACCAACTACCGGCAGGTCGTCGACGCGCTGCGCGAGGTCCCCGACATCCGCCTGATCGGCCTGGGCGGGGAGTACTCCCGCACCCACGACTCCTACCTCGGGCTGCCCTGCCAGGAGATGGTGCGCTCGTTCTCGGTGGACATCGCGTTCCTGTCCACCTCGGCGATGAACGCCCGCCTGACCTTCCACCAGGAGCAGGAGATCGTGCTGGTCAAGCGGGCGATGATGGACACCGCGGCGACCAGGGTGCTGATGATGGACGCCAGCAAGGTCGGCCGCGCGGCGCTGCACCAGTTCGCCCCGGTGGACTCCTTCCACCACGTGCTGCTGGCCGGCGAGCTGGACGCCGAGCTCGTCGAGGCCATGCGCGAGCACACCGACGTCCGGCTCGCGGCGGTGGAGTGAGGTTCCCTCCATCACAGCGATCCGCTCGTTATTAACATGGGTGTTGAGATTTTTATCTAGAAGTATGAGGATGGTGCGCACGTAAGCGAGGGCGGAGGCCGTTGCACCACGCCCCTGCACCAAGCACCTCAACGTGGAGGTTTGGCGTGTCTACAGCCACTCCTGCGGGATCGACATCCCTGCTCGACCGATGGGGCCTGCCCAAAGCGCTGGTCTACGGCTACATCGGCGTTCTGCTGTTCATGATCGGCGATGGCGTCGAATCGGGCTTCATCGCGCCGTACATGGCCGACCACGGCGCGGGCACCGACGTCCGCGCCGGCTACGTCATCACCGTCTACGGCATCGCGGTGATGATCGCCTCGTGGTTCTCCGGCGCCCTGTCCGACGTGTGGGGCCCGCGCCGGGTGATGTTCCTCGGCTTCGCCATCTGGGCCGTGTTCAACGTGCTCTACCTGGTGTTCGCCCTGGGCACCGAGAACTACGTCCTGATGATGGTCTTCTACGGGCTGCGCGGCTTCGGCTACCCGCTGTTCGCCTTCGGCTTCCTGGTGTGGATCACCGCCACGGCGCCCACCCCCCGGCTCGGCGCGGCCGTCGGCTGGTTCTACTTCGCCTTCACCGGCGGCCTGCCCACCCTCGGCTCGCTGTGGTCGAGCTTCACCATCCCGTTCCTGGGCCAGTACGGCACCCTGTGGTCGGCCATGGTCCTGATCCTGGCCGGTGGCGCGTTCGCCCTGCTCGGCGTCAAGGAGCGCACCGGCTACCAGCGGCTCATCCCGGCCGACGTGACGCTCGGCGAGAGCCTGCGCAACAGCGTGTCGATCATGTGGACCCACCCGCGGGTGCTGGTCGGCTGCCTGGTGCGCATCATCAACACAACCCCGCAGTTCGGGATGCTGGTGTTCCTGCCGCGGATCTTCTCCGACGACATCGGCTTCGGCGAGAGCAAGTGGTTGCAGCTCCTCGCGATCATCTACGGCACCAACATCGTGTTCAACCTGATCTTCGGCGCCCTCAGCGACCGGATCGGGTGGCGCACCACCATCGCCACCTTCGGCGGGCTGGGCTGCGCGGTCAGCGTGACGCTGCTGTACTTCATCCCGACCGCGCTGGGCCCGGACTACTACTGGGCCGCGGTGCTGGTGGGCATGTTCTTCGGTGCGACGCTGGCCGGGTTCGTCCCCATCTCGGCGCTGATCCCGTCGATGGCCCCGACCAACAAGGGCGGCGCGATGGCGCTGCTGAACCTGGGCGCCGGCGGCGCGACCTTCGTCGGCCCGGCCATCGCGAGCCTGTTCTTCCCGCTGGTCGGCGCGGGCGGCGTGACGCTCATCTTCGCCGCGCTGTACGTCGTCGCCATCGGGCTGACCATGCTGCTCAAGCTGCCCCAGGACGCGGAGGCCGCGATCGCCCGCGGCGACACCCTGCAACAGGCGGCCGCCAAGAGCTGACGGTCCCCGACGCCGCCCGCACCCGACCGGTGCGGGCGGCGTCGTGTTCTGCGCCCCACCTGCCTGCTCGCCGGGCCGCGGGGTTTGGCAGGCTGCCGGACATGCCCGCAGCGTCCTTCCCCCGCCGAAGCGCCCGCACGCAGGGATTCACCCTGGGCGCGCCTCGTGACCTCACCACCGCAGGTGACGGTTCCGCCGTGTTCTTCCTGCGGTCGGCGAGCGGCACCGACCGCAGCAACGCGCTGTGGGCGCTGGACGTCGCCACCGGCGCGGAGCGGCTGCTCGCCGACCCCGCCACCCTGCAGGAGCAGGAGCAGGTGTCGGCGGAGGAGCAGGCGCGCCGGGAACGCGCCCGGGAACGCGCGGGCGGCATCACCGGCTACGCCACCGACCGCACCGGCGCCCTGATCACCTTCGCGCTCGCCGGGCGGCTGTTCGTCACCGCCACCGGCACCGGCACCACCCGCGAACTGGCCGTGCCGGGCCCGGTCGCCGACCCCCGGCTCGACGCCGACGGGCGGCACGTCGCCTACCTCGCGGGCGGAGCGCTGCGGGTGGTCGCCGTGGACGGCACCGGCGACCGGCCGCTCGCCGAGCCGGACGGGCCCGACGTGACCTGGGGCGCCGCCGAGTTCATCGCCGCCGAGGAGATGTCGCGCCCCCGCGGCCACTGGTGGAGCCCGGACGGGGCGGCGGTGCTGGCCGCCCGGGTCGACGAGTCCCCCGTGGGGCACCTGCACCTCGGCGACCCGGCCGAGCCCACCCGGCCGCCGACCGTCCTGCGCTACCCCTTCGCGGGCACCCCGAACGCCGACGTCGGGCTGGCCGTGCTCGGGCTCGACGGCGGGCGCACCGACGTGCGCTGGGACCGCAGCGCCTTCCCGTACCTGGTCAGCGCGCACTGGTCGGACCGGGGCCGACCGCTGATCGCGGTGCAGAGCCGCGACCAGCGCACCCAGCTCGTGCTGGCCATCGACCCGGCGACCGGCGCCACCGAGGAGCTGCACCGCGACGAGGACCCGCACTGGGTGGACATCAAGACCGGGGTGCCGGCCTGGACCCCGCGCGGCGAGCTGGTGCGCGTCGAGGCCGCGGCGGGCAGCTACCGGCTCGTCGTCGGCGACCGGCCCTGGACCTCCGCACCCCTGCAAATCCGGTCGGTCCTCGACGTCGGCGAGGACGACGTCCTGGTCTCCACCTCCGGGGACGACCCGGCCGAGGTCCACCTGCACCGGGTCACCGCCGCCGGCGCGGAGCCGCTGACCACCGCCCCCGGCGTGCACGGCGGCACCCGCGGCGGCGGCCTGCTGGTGGTCACCAGCGCCACCCTCGACGAGCCGCACGCGCGGGTCCGGGTGTTCCGCGACGGCGTCCACGCCGCCGAACTCGGTTCCCACGCCGAGGACCACGGGCTGCGGCTCACCACCGAGCTGCTGCGGCTGGGCGACCGCGAGCTGAGCAGCGCCCTGCTGCTGCCCGCCGACCACCGCCCCGGCGACGGACCGCTGCCGGTGCTGCTGGACCCCTACGGCGGGCCGAAGGCCCAGCGCGTGCTGTCCCGCCAGCAGGGCTACCTGACCTCGCAGTGGTTCGCCGACCAGGGCTTCGCGGTGCTGATCACCGACGGGCGCGGGATGAACGGCCGCGGTCCGGAGTGGGAGCGGGCCATCGCCGACGACCTCGCCGGTCCGGTGCTGCAGGACCAGGTCGACGCGCTGCACGCGCTGGCCGAACGGCGCCCCGGGCTCGTCGACCTCGACCGGGTGGCCATCCGCGGCTGGTCCTTCGGCGGCTACCTCGCCGGGCTCGCCGTGCTGCGCAGGCCGGACGTCTTCCACGCCGCGGTGGTCGGCGCCGGGGTGGTGGACTGGCGGCTCTACGACACCCACTACACGGAGCGCTACCTCGGCGACCCGAACGAGCGGCCCGAGACCTACCGGGCGAACTCGCTGCTCGACGACGCCGCCCGGCTGGACCGGCCGATGCTCGTCGTGCACGGCACCGTCGACGACAACGTCGTCCCGGCGCACGCGCTGCGGCTCTCCGCGGCGCTCACCGCCGCCGCCCGGCCGCACACCGTGCTCCCGCTGCCCGGCGTCAGCCACTTCCCCACCGACGAGGTCACCACCGAGAACCTGCTGCTGATGGAGGTCGACTTCCTCCGCCGCGCCCTGGGCTGAGGCGGGCTGGGAAGGCCGCCCCGCGGCGGAGGTCTTCCCCAGGTATGACGCGAAGATCTGCCTCGAGGCAGACGCCCCGCGGCGGCGCGGCGACCTACGCTGCCGACCGTGCCACACCTGATCACGACGCACGAGCTGGGCAAGACGTACCGGAACCGGGTCGTCGTCGAAGGCTTGGACCTGCGCGTTCCGGAGGGCTGCGTCTACGGCTTCCTGGGGCCCAACGGGTCGGGGAAGACGACCACGATGAAGATGCTGCTCTCGTTGGTGCGCCCCACGACCGGCGAAATCCACGTCATGGGTCGCCCCATGCGGCGCTCGACGCGTCGCGAGCTGCTGGGGCACATCGGTTCGCTGATCGAAGCTCCGCCCGCGTACGGACACCTCACCGGTCGGGAGAACGTGCGGCTGGTGCAGCGGCTGCTGGCTCTCGACGACCGCCGGACCACGCGGGCGGTGCGCACCGTGCGGTTGCAGGACCACCTGGACAAGCGGGTCCGCGACTACTCGCTGGGGATGAAGCAGCGCTTGGGGATCGCCCTGGCGTTGGCCCGCGAGCCACGGCTGCTGATCCTCGACGAACCCACGAACGGACTCGACCCGGCCGGTATCGACGAGATCCGCCGGCTGCTCACCCGCCTGGCGGACGGCGGGACCACCGTGCTGGTCTCCAGCCACCTGCTCGGCGAGATCGACCGAACGGCCACCGTGCTCGGCATCCTCGGCAACGGTCGCCTGCTCTTCCAAGGCACCCGGGACCAGTTGTTCGCCCGCTCGGTCCCGGACGTGCTGATCGAGACGCCTGAACCCCGGCGGGCGGCGGCGCTGGTCGCGCGGTCGCACCGGGCCCGCGTCGACGAAGGCGCGGTGCGCCTGACCGGGCTCGACGACGCGGCCACGGCCGGGGTGGTGTCCCACCTCGTTCGCGAGTCCGTCGACATCTACGGCGTGCGCCGCGATGCCCGAACGCTGGAGGACGTGTTCATGGACCTCACCGGAGGTCGGGGACTGTGATGGGACGTGCGGTGGTGAACGAGTTCGCGAAGATGCGCCGCCTCCGCGTGGTGCCCATCGCGGTGGTGATGGTGCTCGGCGTCGTCGCCCTGTCGTGCTTGGTCACGCTCACCAGTCCCGGGTTCTCGGCGTCGGTGGCGGATCCTTCCGGACACCCCTGGCGGTGGCTGCTCGGCGGCATGTCGACGTTCGTGCCCGTGGTGTCCCCCCTCCTGCTGGCGGTGCTCGCCAGTCGGCCCGTGGACGTCGAGCACCAGGGCAACGGCTGGCTGCTGTCCGGAACGTCCGGGCTGGCGCCCGGGCAGCTGTGCCGGGCCAAGTTCGTGGCGGGCGGTTCGGTGGTCGTGCTCGCCACGCTGCTGCAAAGCGCCCTGGTGGTGGCGTTCGGTGAACTCGTCGGGATCGCGGCCGCGCTTCCCGTCGGGCGGTGGCTCGCCTACACCGCTGGGATCGTGCTCGTGAACCTGGTGGTGTTCGCGCTGCACCTCCTGCTCTCGGCACGCATCGGGAACCAGCTCGTGGGACTGGGCGTCGGCGTGCTGGGCGTGTTCCTGGCCATCGCGAGCAGCGGCATGCCCACCTGGTCGGCCCACTTCGTCGCGCCGTGGGGCTACTACGCCGTGATCACACCGGTCGACGCGCGCGGAGCCGGCATGGTCGCGCTGGCCCCGTCGCACTGGGGCGTGGTCGGCCTCGGTGTCGCCGGCGGCGCCCTGTTCCTGCTCCTCTCCCGACTCTTCGACCGCCAGGAGGCCTGAAGCATGGGTTCGGTCCGCGCGGAGTTCCTCAAGCTGAAGCGCTCCTCCAGTTGGGCGGTGGTGGTCCTCCTCCCGCTGATGGCCGTCATCACCGGCGTGGCGAACACCGCCGTCTCCGGGCAGGAGCTCGACGGCGGCTGGCACGCGTGGTGGCTTCGGGTGGTCGTGTTCTACGGCTTGTTCCCGCTGTCCGCCGGGGTGGCCGCGCTCGCCTCGCTGGTGTGGCGGGTCGAGCACCAGGGCGGCAACTGGAACGCGCTGATGGGCAGGCGCGTATCGAGTTCCCAGGTGGTGATCGGCAAGTTCGCCGTGCTGGCCGTGCTCGCGGCAGCCATGCAGGCGGTCCTGGTGGTGGGGTTCGTCCTGGCGGGCAAGCTGCTGTTCGGACTGGCCGGGCTGCCACCTGCCCGGTACTTCCTGATCAGCGCGGTGATCGTGCTGGCATGCCTGCCCGCGGCCGCTCTGCAGTCCGGCCTGTCCATGCTCATGCGGTCCTTCGCCGCCCCGGTCGCCGCAGCGCTGGTGGGGGCGAGCGGTGGCGTGCTGCTCCTGATGGCGGGGCTCGAAGCCCCGGCGGTGGTCGTGCCCTACGGCTTGGTCGGCCGAGCCACCCAGCTCGGAACCGGGATGTTCGTGGACAGCGGGACGATCACCCCCGGCGTCCTGGCCGTCGTCGCGGCAGCGGCCCTCGTCCTCACCGCACTGGTGATCGGCACGGCGACCGCGCTCCTGGAGCGTCGCGACGTCCGCTGATCGGTGTCGTGCCGAACCGGGACGCTGCGGATCTGGAAGCCCTGCCGAGGAGGATCCGACGGGTTCGTCCACACAGGACCCCCACCCGTCGCCCGGAGCCGCACCGGTCCCGGGAAATCGCGCCACCGCCGAGCTTCCCGACGTGCGGCACGCGTACCGGAACACCCTCGAACGGCCTCGTCCGCGCGGTAGGCTGAACCCGTGATCGGCGTGCGCTCGTGGCTGCGGAAGCGTCCGCGGGCCGTCGATGCCGCGGTCGCCGTCGTGGTGTTCGCCTACAACGCGCCCGTGCAGGGCCTCTACGTTCCGCAGGGCCTTCCACCGGGGACGGGAGTGCTGCTGGCGGTCGGGTTGTGCGCGCCGCACGTGCTCCGCCGCGAATTCCCGCTGAGCTGCTTCGCGAGCGTCGCCACCGCGTTCTCCCTGCAGCTGGCGCTGGGGGTCGGGTTCATCCCCGCGGACGTCATGCTCCTGTTCGCCCTCCACACCGTGGCGGCGTGCTGCCTGCGGTGGGTGTCCGTCGCGGCGGCGGTTGCGGTGGCGCTCGGCGTGCTGGTGGTGGCCATCGGTTGGTGGGACGAGCTGTTCCTCAACGTCGGCGATCTGGTGACGGCCTTGGTGCTGATCGCATCGGTCTGGATGTGGGGATCGACGACCGGCCTGCGCCGGGCGCACGTGGCGGGCCTGCACGAACGCGCGGTCCGGTTGGAGAAGGAGCGCGACGACCAGGCTCGGATCGCGGCGGCCGCGGAGCGCGCCCGCATCGCGCGGGAGATCCACGACGTCGTCTCGCACGGCTTGAGCGTCGTCGTCGTGCTGGCGCGCAGCGCTTCCGTCAGCGTGCGCGAGGATCCCGACCGCGCGGAGCGGTCGCTCGAGACCGTCGAAGCGACCGGCCGTTCCGCGTTGGCCGAGATGCGGCGGATGCTGGACGTCCTCCGGGAGGACGAGCCGGGTTCGCACGCCCCGCAACCAGGCATCGCGCAACTGGAACAACTGGTCGCGGATGCGCGGTCCTCGGGGATGCCCGTCGAGTTCACCGTCCGCGGGACCGCGCGGCCGCTGCCCGCCGGTACCGCCCTCGCGGTGTACCGGATCGTGCAGGAAGCGCTCACCAACGCGCGCAGGCACGCCGGTCCGGGCGTGACGCGGGTCGAGGTCGGCCTGCACTACGGGGAGGAGGAACTGCGGGTGCACGTCCGCGACGACGGCCGCTCCGCGGCTTCGGGGGCTGCGTCCGGCGGCGGGCACGGACTGGTCGGGATGCGCGAGCGCGTCGCGGCCTACGGTGGTGCGCTGCGCACCGGGTTCCGGTCCGACGGCGGGTTCGAAGTGGCGGCGGCATTGCCGCTCGGGAGGTCGACGTGACGATCCGCGTCGTGCTGGTCGACGACCAGGAGCTGATCCGCGTCGGGTTCCGCACGATCCTCGACGCGGAACCCGGCATCGAGGTCGTCGGCGAGGCGGACGACGGGGACACCGCGCTGGAGCTGCTGACGACGCTGACGGCCGACGTCGTGCTCGTGGACGTCCGGATGCCCCGGATGCACGGAGTGGCGGCGACGCAGCGGATCCGCGCCGATGACGGGCCGCGCGTGCTGATCCTCACGACCTTCGACCTGGACGAGTACGCCTACGAAGCGCTCCAGGCCGGGGCGAGCGGCTTCCTCCTCAAGGACGCCCCGATCGCGGACCTGGTCGCGGCGATCAAGCACGTGCACCACGGCAACGCGGTCGTGGCACCCAGCACGACCCGCCGGTTGCTGAAGCACTTCACCGGGGGACGGCCCGCAGGCCGCGGGCCGCGCCCCGCTCCCCGGGCGCTGGACGACCTGACCGCGCGCGAGCGGGAGGTGCTCGTGCTCCTCGCCCGAGGTCTGTCGAACGCGGAGATCGCCGGGGAGCTCGTGGTGTCCGAGGGGACGATCAAGACGCACGTGGGACGGATCCTGACCAAGCTGGGCCTGCGCGATCGGGTCCAAGCCGTGGTCCTGGCCTACGAGACCGGCGTCATCTCCGTCGGCGAGGGCTGAGGCGGCGGTCAGAGGATTTCGAGGGGGACGGGGTTCGCCGGGGCTGGGAAGGCCGCGTCCAGCGCGGCGAGGTCGTCGGCGTCCAGGCGCAGGTCCAGCGCCGCCCGGTTCTGCTCGACGTGCTCGGTGGTGGCCGCCTTCGGGATCGCGCACACGTCCTGCGCCAGGACCCACGCCAGCGCGACCTGGGCGGGTGTCGCACCGCGCCGCCGGGCGACGTCGGCCAGCTCCGGGCGGTCCAGCAGCCGGCCCTGCTCGATCGGCGAGTACGCCATCACCGGCATCCCGCGCTCGCGGCACTGCGGCAGCAGGTCCAGCTCGACGCCGCGCCGGGTCAGGTTGTAGAGGACCTGATCGGTCACCGCCTCCCGGCCGAGCGGGAGGCCGGCGAGCTCGTCGAGGTCCGCCGGGTCGAAGTTGCTCACCCCGAAGGCGCCGATCCGGCCCGCCTCGCGCAGCTCGGCGAACGCCTCCAGGGTCTCCGCCAGCGGCACCCGGCCGCGCCAGTGCAGCAGGTACACGTCGAAGCGGTCGGTGCCGAGCCGGCGCAGGCTGGCCTCGCACGCCTCGACCGCCGCGCGCCGCCCCGCGTTGCCCGGCAGCACCTTGCCGACCAGGAACACCTCGTCGCGCCGGCCCCGGATGGCCTCCCCGACGACCTCCTCGGCCCCGCCCGCGCCGTACATCTCGGCGGTGTCGATCAGGCCGAGCCCGAGGTCGAGGCCGTGGCGCAGCGCGTCGACCTCGGCGCGGCGGGCGTCCGGCCGCTCCCCCATCCCCCAGGTGCCCTGGCCGAGCACCGGCAACGTCCGTCCGTCCGGCATCGGCAACTGGCGCATCGCGATCCTCCTCCTGGTCAGGTGCGCGGGAGCTCGGCGACCACGTCGAACCCGCCGTCGGCGCGCGTCCCGGCGTCCAGGGTCCCGCCGGCCACCCGCACCCGCTCGGCCAGGCCCGCCAGCCCCGAACCGGTGCCGCCGACGTCGACCGCCGGCGCCGCCGGGGGCTCGTTGGCGACCACCACCCGCAGCGCGTCGTCCCGCTCCGACAGCTCTACCACGACCACCGCCCCCGGCGCGTGCTTCGAGGCGTTCGTCAGCGCCTCCTGGACCACCCGGTAGGCCGCTCGTCCGGCGGCCGGGGCGACCGCGTCGTCGGCCACCGCACCCCGCAGCTCGATCGGCAACCCCGCCTCCCGCGCCGATTCGACCAGGCCCGGGACCGCCGCCAGCGCCGCCCGGTCCCGGGCGGCCTCACCCAGGCCGAGGGCGCTGCGCACCTCGTCGAGGGCCTGCTTGGCCAGCCCGCGCAACCGGTCCGCCGCCTCGGCGGTCCGGGGGTCCGGTGCGGTGGCGCCGAGCGCGGCGGACTCGACCGCGATCAACGTGACGTGGTGGCCGACCGCGTCGTGGATCTCGCGGGCGATGCGGGACCGCTCCTCGGCGCGGGCCCGCTCCGCGTTGGCCTCCAGCGCCGCGTCGGTGGCCTCCTCCAGCCGTCGCAGGCTCTCCGCGAGCCGCGCGCGCAGCGACACCAGCGCGCCGAGCGCCACCGGCGCCCCGGCCGCCAGCAGCACGAAGGCGACCGTCAGCACCACCGCGCCCGGGGCGAGCGACTGCACGAGCAGCACCGGCGCGAGCGCGGCCACCGACACCAGCAGCACCCACCCGCTCAGCGGGCCGACGCTGGGCCGGGCCCGGCCCAGCGCGAACAGCGCCACGATCGCCGGGGCCCAGCCCAGCCCGCCGGCCATCGCGGGCAGGCACACCAGCACCGCCGTGCGCGGCCGGTGCCGCCGCAGCACCAGGCCCGCCGCACCGACCAGGCCCGCGACCAGCGGCCAGACCCGGTCCGAGGAGGCGAACCACACCGCGAGCGCGGGCACCCCCACGGCGGGCACCTCGACCAGCAGCCGCGGCCACCCGGTCCTCACCGGACCCCGCCACCGGCCGCCCGCTGCGCGATCAACGCCGCCTGCACCCGGTTCTGCGCGCCGAGCTTGGTCAGCACCGTGGACACGTAGCTCTTCACCGTCGCCTCGGTCAGCCCCAGCCGGTCACCGATGTCGGCGTTGGCCCGGCCGTCCGCGAGCAGCCCCAGGACCTGCTGCTCGCGCGCCGACAGCGCCCGCACCAGGCGGTGCTCGTGGTCGCGGTCGCCCACCGCGCGCAGCTTCGGCAGCAGCCGGGCCGCCACCCTCGGGTCGAGCACCGCCCCACCGGCCGCCAGGTCGTGCACCGCGCGGACCAGCACCTGCGGGTCGGCGTCCTTGAGCAGGAAGCCGTGCGCCCCGGACCGCAGCGCACCGGCCACGTAGTCGTCGAGGTCGAAGGTCGTCAGCACGGCCGCCACCGGGGCGTCCGGCAGCGCCGCCAGGTCGCGCAGCGCCTCGATCCCGTCCTTGCCCGGCATCTGCACGTCCACCAGCACGACGTCGGGCCGGTGCGCGCGGACCTCGGACAGCATCTCGTCGGCGGTGCCCGCCTCACCGACCACCCGGACGGTGCCCGCGGTCTCCAGCAGCACCCGCAGGCCGCGCCGCAGCACGGCCTCGTCGTCGGCGAGCACCACCCGAACCGGTTCGGCGGCGGTGCCCGCGCCGTCGTCGATTCGCACTCCCAGCCCCCTCCCCCAGAGGTCCGGCCGCAGATCGTCGGGACGCGGCGACCGCGAGGTGGACCGGATCACCTCCGGCCGTGCTTGTCCTTCCGGCGTTCCCGCACCCGCACCGAGATCCGCACCGGGCTGCCGGTGAAGTCGAAGGCCTCGCGCAGCTTGCGCTCCAGGAACCGGCGGTACCCGGCCTCCAGGAAGCCGGTCGTGAACAGCACGAACGTCGGCGGTCGGCTCTGCGCCTGGGTGGCGAACAGGACCTTCGGCTGCTTGCCGCCGCGCACCGGCGGCGGTTGGGCCGCGACCAGGTCGGACAGCCACGAGTTGAGCTGACCGGTCGGGATCCGGGTGTCCCAGGAATCCAGCGCGGTGCGCAGCAGCGGCGCCGTCTTGGCCACCGCGCGACCGGTCAGCGCCGAGACGTTGACCCGCTCCGCCCAGCGGACCCGCACCAGGTCCCGGTCGATCTCCTTCTCGAGCTGGCGCCGCCGGTCGCCGTCGACCAGGTCCCACTTGTTGTAGGCGATGACCAGGGCGCGCCCCGCCTCGACCACCATCGTCAGCACCCGCAGGTCCTGCTCGGTGAGCGGTTCGGAGCCGTCGATCAGCACGATCGCCACCTCGGCGGCCTCGATCGCCGCCTTGGTGCGCAGCGACGCGTAGTACTCGGTGCCGCTGGCGGTCTTGACCCGCTTGCGCAGCCCGGCGGTGTCGACGAACCGCCACACCTCGCCGTCCAGCTCGACCAGCGAGTCCACCGGGTCCACGGTGGTGCCCGCGACCGAGTCCACCACCGCGCGGTCCTCACCGGTCAGCCGGTTCAGCAGGCTGGACTTGCCGACGTTGGGCTTGCCCACCAGCGCGACCCGGCGCGGACCGGCACCCCGGCCGGTCTGCTCGCGCGGGGTCGCCGGGAACGCCTCCAGCACCGCGTCCAGCAGGTCACCGGACCCGGTGCCGTGCAACGCGCTGATCGGCATCGGCTCGCCCAACCCGAGCGACCACAGCGAGTGCACCTCGGAGGCCATCCGCTGGTCGTCGACCTTGTTCGCGGCCACCAGCACGGGACGCTTCGAGCGGCGCAGCACCCGCGCCACCGCCTCCTCGGTCGCGGTGGCGCCCACCCGGGCGTCGACCACCAGCAGCACCGCGTCGGCGGCCTCCATCGCCCGCTCCGCCTGCGCCGCCACGGCGCCCTGCAGGCCCTTGGCGTCGGGCTCCCAGCCACCGGTGTCGAGCACGGTGAACTCGCGGCCGTTCCACAGCGCCTCGTAGGCGATGCGGTCCCGGGTCACCCCGGGAACGTCCTGCACGACGGCTTCGCGGCGGCCCAGCAGCCGGTTCACCAGCGTGGACTTGCCCACGTTCGGGCGGCCCACGACGGCGAGCACGGGCTTGGGCACCGGCGCCGATTCCTCGTCGGTGCTGCCGGTGCCGTCGAACTCGGCCCACTCGGCCTCGTCGGACCAAGTACCGTCCAGTCCCGCGTCGTCCAGCGGTTCGTCGGTCACGCCTGCTTCCCTCTCACATCGTCCACGGGTTGATCGGCGATCAGCGCGTCCAGCTCCGCGATCAGATCGACCAGTCCGGTGCGCACCTGCTCGGTCGCCGCCACCAGACCGGCGCGGCCCTTGGCCGACGACAGCGCGATGGGCTCTCCGAAGAGCACGTCGACCCTGGGCATCAGCCTACGGCGCCGCCCGGCGGGACGACCGGTGCCCCGGCACGCGACCGGCAGCAGCACCGCACCGGAGCTGCGCGCCAGCCACGCCGCGCCGTTCTGCGCGGAATCCACCGCACCGGTCCCGCGGGTGCCTTCCGGGAACACGCCCACCAGACCACCGGCGCGCAGCACCCGCAGCGCGGCCAGCAGCGGCGCCCGGTCCGCTTCGCCGCGCCGCACCCCGAGCTGGCCGATCTTCCGCAGGAACCAGCCCAGCGGTCCCCGGAACATCTCCGCCTTGATCAGGAAGACGGTGTTGCGCCCGAACATGCCGTACAGCAGCGGGCCGTCCACCAGCGAGGTGTGGTTGGCCACCACCACGACCCCGCCGGTGCGCGGCACGCGGTCGGTGCGGTGCATCCGCACCCGGTAGGGCAGCCGCACGAACAGCCGCGAGATCCACCAGCCCAGCCGGTGCATCCGTTGCGAAGCGCCCTCCGGCAGCGTTCCGCCGTGGCCGCTCACGACACGGTCCGATCCGCGAGCAGACCGCGCCGCTCCACCAGCTTGTGGAGCTGCTCGATGACCTCGCCCACGCCGAGCTCGGTGGTGTCCAGCTCCACCGCGTCGTCGGCCCGGCGCAGCGGCGACACCGCGCGCCCGGAGTCCAGGGCGTCGCGGCGCTGCACGTCGGCTCGGGTGCTGGCCACGTCACCCGCCCGGCCCTCGGCGTTGTCCTGGGCGGACCGGCGCAGCGCCCGCGCGTCCGAGGACGCCGTCAGGAACACCTTCAACCCGGCGTCGGGCGCCACCACGGTGCCGATGTCGCGGCCTTCCACGACGATCCCGCCCGGCTGGTCGAGCGCCGCCCGCACCACCGCGCGCTGGTGCTCCACCAGCAGCTCGCGCACCGCCGCGACCGCCGACACCGCCGACACCGCGCCGGTGACCTCCGCGCCGCGGATCTCGGCGGCGACGTCGGTGCCGTCCAGCGCCACCCCGGGGCCCAGCGGGTCGGTGCCCATCACCAGCTCCACCGCGCGCGCCACCCGCTCGACCTCGACGCCGTCGGCCGGATCGACCGCGGCGCGCAGCACCGCCAGCGTCACCGCCCGGTACATCGCGCCGGTGTCCAGGTAGCGGGCCCCCAGCGAGGACGCCAGCTCGCGCGACACCGTGGACTTGCCGGTGCCCGATGGGCCGTCGAGGGCCACCACACCGCGGAGCTGGACCACGTCGCTTTCCTTTCCTCGTCCTGCCGACCAGCTCTCCATTCTGCCTGTTCCGGAGACGGCGGTGTGCGGCGCGTCCCGGCACGCCGGAAGCCCCGGCGGCGGTGGTCGGTGTACTAGGGTCGGCGCCCGTGGACGTCACCGTGACACCGCTGCCCGGACTCGGCACGCAGCAGGACTTCACCACCCGATCCGGCCACCGCATCGGCGTGATCACCTACCGGGACGGCCGGTTCGAGCTGATCGTCTCGGGCCACGAGGACCCGGACAAGGTCGCGGCGTCGGTGGCCCTGACCACCGAGGAGACCAGCGCGCTGGCCAACCTGCTCGGCGCCCCGCAGCTCGTCGCCCAGCTCACCGAGCAGCAGCGGGAGGTCGCCGGGATCACCACCTGGCAGCTCGCGGTCGCCCCGGGATCGCCCTACGACGGCCGCGAGCTCGGCGCCACCGAGATGCGCACCCGGACCTCGACGTCGATCGTCGCGGTGGTCCGGGGCGGCACCGCGCACCCGTCGCCCCGGCCGGACTTCCGCTTCGCCGGGGGCGACCTGGTCGTCGTGGTCGGCACCGCGGCCGGGCTGCGGGCGGCCGCCGAGATCCTCGAACGGGGCTGAGGCTCGACGCCCACCGCGCCCCGGTCGCCGGCGCCCCGCGCGCCGGACACAACTCCATAGCAGCGAAGGGTAGGGAAACAGGTGCACGAGACGGCGATCTCCCTCATCGAACTGGGGGCGGTGTTCTTCGGTCTCGGCGTCCTCGGCCGACTCGCCTGGCGGATCGGGGTCTCGCCGATCCCGCTGTACCTGCTGGGCGGTCTCGCCTTCGGCGAGGGCGGACTGCTGCCGCTGCACGGGATCGAACCCTTCACCCACCTCGCCTCCGAGATCGGCGTGGTGCTGCTGCTGCTCCTGCTCGGCCTGGAGTACTCCGCGGGCGAGCTGGTCACCGGGCTCCGGCGGTCCTGGCCCGCCGGGCTGATCGACATCGCGCTCAACGCCGCACCCGGCGCGGTGGTGGCGCTGCTGCTGGGCTGGGGCCCGGTCGGCGCCCTGTCGATGGCCGGGGTCACCTACATCTCGTCGTCCGGGATCGTCGCGAAGGTGCTCGGCGACCTCGGTCGGCTCGGCAACCGGGAGACCCCGGTGGTGCTGTCCATCCTGGTCTTCGAGGACCTGGCGATGGCCGTCTACCTGCCGATCCTGACCGCGCTGCTGGCCGGGGTGAGCTTCCTCGGCGGGCTGACCGCGGTCGGGATCTCGCTGGTGGTCATCACCCTGGTGCTGGTCATAGCGCTGCGGTTCGGCAGGTACGTCTCGGCGCTGGTGGACTCGCCCGACCCGGAGGTGTTCCTGCTCCGGCTGCTCGGCGCGGCGCTGCTGGTGGCCGGGATCGCCTCGGAGCTGCAGGTCTCGGCCGCCGTCGGCGCGTTCCTGCTGGGCATCGCCATCTCCGGGTCGACGGCGGTGAACGCCACCCGGATGCTCGAACCGCTGCGCGACCTGTTCGCGGCGGTGTTCTTCGTGGTGTTCGGGCTCAACACCGACCCGGCCCGGATCCCGCCGGTGCTGCTGGTGGCCCTGGCGCTGGCCGCGATCACCACCGCGACCAAGGTGCTGACCGGCTGGGCCGCGGCGCGGATGCAGGGCATCGGCCGGATGGGGCGGGCCCGCGCGGGAGCGGCGCTGGTGGCGCGGGGCGAGTTCTCGATCGTCATCGCCGGGCTCGCGGTGACCTCGGGCGCGGTCACCGAGCAGCTCGCCGCGCTGGCCACCGCGTACGTGCTGCTGATGGCCATCCTCGGCCCGGTCGCCGCCCGCGTCGTGGAACCCGTCGCCCACCGCGCCCTCGCCGTCGTCGCGAAGCGCTGAGCCGCACGAACCCAGCAGCCGGGACCACGATCCTGAGGCGAATTAATTTCACTTCACCCTGAAACCATTAACCCGTTCGAGCGTTCTTGAGCTGAGTGAGGGGCACCCTTGTCCGAGATACTCGGGCAAGGGTGCCCCTCACTCAGGTCCCGAACGGGTGATCACATGTCGACGGCGCGGTAGAGGGAACCGATCTCCTGCCGGTTCAGCGGGCGGATGGCGCCCTGGCGCTCGTTGGTCAGGCGCACCTCGCCCACGGCCGTGCGGACCAGCCGCTGCACCGGGTGCCCGACGTGCTTGAGCAGCCGCCGCACGATCCGGTTCCGGCCTTCGTGCAGCACGAGCTCGACCAGCGCCCGGTTCTGGTTCACGTCGACCAGCTTGAAGCGGTCCACCTTCACCGGACCGTCCTCCAGCTGCACACCGCGGCGCAGCTGCTTGCCCAGGTCCTTCGGGATCGGCCCCAGCACTTCGGCCAGGTAGGTCTTGGGCACCTGGTACGACGGGCGCATCAGCCGGTTGGCCAGCTCGCCGTCGTTGGTGATCAGCAGCAAGCCCTCGGTGTCGACGTCCAGCCGCCCCACGTGGAACAGCTTGCCCTGCCGCTCCCGCAGGTAGTCGCCGATGCACGGGCGGTCCTGGTCGTCGGACATGGTGCACAGGATGCCCTTGGGCTTGTTCAGCAGCAGGTGCGTCAGCTCGTCGTTGACCATCACCCGCATCCCGTCCACGTGGATCACCGCCGACGCGGGGTCCACCCGGGAGCCGAGCTCGGTGACGACTTCGCCGTCGACCTCGATCCGGCCCTCGACGATCATCTGCTCGGCCGCGCGACGGGAAGCCACGCCGGCCTGGGAGAGCACCTTCTGCAACCGCACCCCCTCGTCTTCGGAGGAGGCCGGGGAATGCTTGGACGTCATCAATCGAATCCACTTCTCGGTGAGCAAGCTCGAACGCCACGCGCGGGAGCCCGCCGCCGACCGGCTCCGGATCATTCCTCCCGCCGGCCGCGGGGCGTCCCCGCTGGCTGCCTCCGACCAGTATCCCACGCATGCCGCGGTGGTCTCCGACGTCCTTTCCGAACGCCCCGCGGAGGGGCTCGACGGCTCGGCTCCGGAGCCGGCCGGCAGCGCCGCGGGGCCTCCGCGGCCTTCGCTCAGACGTCGTCGATCGAGTCGACCTCGGGCAGCAGCGGCGCCAGCGGCGGCAGGTCCTTGAGCGAGGACAGCCCGAGCCGCTCCAGGAACAGCTCCGTCGTGCAGTACAGGTGCCCGCCGGTCTCCGCGTCGGCGCCCGCCTCCTCGATGAGCCCGCGCCCGACCAGCGTGCGGATCACGCCGTCGACGTTGACGCCGCGCACCGCCGCGACCCGCGAGCGGGTCACCGGCTGGCGGTAGGCGATCACCGCGAGGGTCTCCAGCGCGGCGCGGGTCAGCTTGGTGCGTTGGCCGTCGAGCAGGTAGCGCTCCACGTACGGCGCGTACTTCTCCCGCGTGTAGAAGCGCCAGCCGTCCCCGGCGCGGCGCAGGTCGATGCCGCGCTCGGCGACGGCGTAGGCGTCGGAGAGCCGGTGCAGCGCCTGGCGCACCCGCGCGACCGGCTGCCCCAGGGTGTCGGCCAGCAGCTCCTCGCCCGCGGGCACGTCCACCACCAGCAGCAGCGCCTCCAGCGCGGCGTCCAGCGCGTCGTCGGTGTCCAGGTCCGGAACGGCCGAGACCTCGGCCTCGGGCGGCGCGTCGGCCTCCGGGGTCGCCGCCACTTCGGCCGGGTCCGACGCCGGGGCGTCGACCGCCGGATAACCGCCGGGATCGGTGTCGCTCACCCGTACTCCTCCTCGTCCTGCCTGGCCCGCTGCGCCTCGGCATCGGCCTGCGCCTGCTCGACGGACCCGCCGACCCAGTGCACGACCAGCTCGCCGAGCGGGTCCTCCTGGTCGAAGCGCACCACCTGCTCCCGGTAGAGCTCCAGCAGCGCCAGGAACCGGGCCACGATCTCCACCGCGTGCCCGCAGTCGGCGACCAGCTCGGTGAACGTCGCCACGCCCCGCTCGGCCAGCCGCACCCGCAGCAGCGCGGCGTGCTCGCGCACCGACACCTGGTGCTGGTGCAGGTGCTCCAGCGACACCGTCGGCGGCGGTTTCGGCCGGAACACCGCGGCGGCCACCTCGGCGAAGCGCTCCGGGCCGACGCCGATCACCACTTCGGGCAGCAGGCTCTCGAAGCGCTCCTCCAGCGACACCGCGCGCGGGTAGCGGCGCAGCGCACCGGCCTCCAGCTCGCCGAAGAGCGCCGCGACCTGCTTGTAGGCGCGGTACTGCAGCAGCCGGGCGAACAGCAGGTCGCGCGCCTCCAGCAGCGCCAGGTCCTCCTCGTCCTCCACGTCCGCGGCGGGCAGCAGCCGGGCCGCCTTGAGGTCCAGCAGCGTCGCGGCGACCACCAGGAACTCGGTGATCTCGTTGAGGTCCCAGTGCTCGCCCAGCGTCCTGGTGTAGGCGATGAACTCGTCGGTGACCTGGTGCAACGCCACTTCCGTGACGTCGAGCTGGTGCTGGGAGATGAGCTGGAGCAGCAGGTCGAAGGGGCCTTCGAAGTTGTCCAGCCGCACCGTGAAGCCGTCCTGCTGCACCGGCTCGGAGGCCTGCCCCGCGAGGTCGGTCCCGGTCACCCGGCTGATTCCTCCCCCAGCCGCTGGACCAGGACCGAATCGGCGCCGCGCCGGTCCAGATCGGCGAGCACCACGGCGACGGCCTCGCGCACCACCCGACCGCGGTCGACCGCGATGCCGTGCTCGGCGCGCAGCGCCAGGCGGGCCTGCTCCAGCGCCAGCAGCTCGTCGTCGGACAGGTACACGGTGATCTTCGCGTCGTGCTTGCGCCGACCCGACCCGGTGCGCGCCGGCCCCGGCGGCACCTCCTCGGTCCGGGCGGGGCGAGCGGCCGTGGTGCGGAACAGCTCGGCGGCACCGGGCAGCGGAGCCCTCCGGGTCACCCCGCCTCCCCCGTGCTCGTCACGACCCCACCCGCTGCGCGTCCCGGCCCACCCGGGCATGGTCCCACGCCGCTCACCGGGCGATCACCTCGCGGGCCAGGGCGCGGTAGGCCTGCGCACCCGCCGAGCGCGGTGCCCACCGGGTGATCGGCTCCCCGGCGACCGTGGTCTCCGGGAACCGGACGGTGCGGTTGATCACGGCGTCGAAGACGGTCTCGCCGAACGCCTCCACCACCCGCGCCATCACCTCCCGGGAGTGCAGCGTGCGCGGATCGAACATGGTCGCCAGGATGCCGCTGATCTCCAGCGACGGGTTCAGCCGCTCCTGGACCTTCTCGATCGTGTCGATGAGCAGCGCGACCCCGCGCAGGCTGAAGAACTCGCACTCCAGCGGGATGATCACGCCGTCGGCGGCGGCCAGCGCGTTGACCGTCAGCAGCCCCAGCGAGGGCTGGCAGTCGACCAGCACGTAGTCGTACTCGCCCATCACCGGGTGCAGCACCCGGCGCAGCGTCTGCTCGCGACCGACCTCGGCGACGAGCTGCACCTCGGCGGCCGACAGGTCGATGTTGCTGGGCAGCAGGTCCATGCCCGCCGTCGTGGTCGGCCGCACCACGTCCTGGATGCTCACCGACCGCTCCATGATGACGTTGTAGATCGTCTGCTCGAGCTGGTGCGGTTGGACGCCCAGCCCCACCGACAGCGCGCCCTGCGGGTCGAAGTCCACCAGCAGCACGCGGCGGCCGTACTCGGCCAGCGCGGCGCCGAGGTTGATCGTCGACGTGGTCTTCCCGACGCCGCCCTTCTGGTTGCACATCGCCAGCACCGACGCGGGACCGTGCCGGTCCAGCAGCGGGGGTTCGGGAATGCGCCGACGTGGCCGACCAGTGGGACCGATGCCACCGGAGGAACCCGGCGTGAGGTCCACCTCCTCCGGGGGCCCGGCTGCTTCCGGGGCGATGCTCAGGTCGACCGCGCCCCGGTTCCGCCCATCGGCGGAGGGCTGCGGTACCGACATGGCGATCTGACTCCTTCTCTGCCGGTGGCGATCAAAAGCAGCCTAAGCGGCATTCACGACCAGCGGCAACGTGCCCCGCCGAGGTGTCGGAAATGCGGTTGAGGTGCTGTGATCAGCTTTACCCCCATTCCCGCCGCCCCGCCATTCCGGCGATCACCCCGTCGCGTGGGCCCGGGGGTGCGCCGTCGCGTAGACCTCGCGGAGCGTGTTCGCGGTGATCAGGGTGTAGACCTGGGTCGTGGTGACCGAGGCGTGGCCGAGCAGTTCCTGCACCACGCGGACGTCCGCCCCGCCTTCGATCAGGTGCGTGGCGAAGCTGTGCCGCAGCACGTGCGGTGAGACGTCGTGGCCGATCCCGGCCCGCGCGGCCGCCGCCTTCAACGCCTGCCAGGCGCTCTGCCGGGACAACCGGGAACCCCTGCGGTTGAGGAACAGCGCCGACGAACCCCGGCCCGCCGCCACCAGCCCGGGCCGCGCCCGCACCAGGTAGGCCTGCACCGCCTCCAGCGCGGGCCGCCCCACCGGGACCAACCGCTGCCTGCCGCCCTTGCCGTCGAGCAGCACCGTGCGGTCGGTGTCGTCGAGGTCGTCGAGGTCGAGCCCGATCGCCTCGGAGATCCGCGCCCCGGAGGAGTAGAGCAGCTCCAGCAGCGCGCGATCGCGCAGTCCGCGCGGATCGTCGGCGCTGCCGGTGTGCTCCAGCAGGCGGGCGACGTCGTCGACCGGCAGCGCCTTGGGCAGCCGGCGCGGCGGGGCGGGCGGCGAGAGCTCCCGGGCGACGTCGACCTCCACCAGGCCCTCGGCGAGCGCGAAGCGGTGCAGCCCGCGCGCGGCCACCAGCGTCCGGGCCGCCGACGAAGCGGCCAGCGGCGGTCGCTCCGCGGACCCGTCGCGCAGCTCGGCGAGGAAGTCGGTGAGGTGCCCGGGCCGGACCTGGGCCAGCTCGCCGACGCCCCGGCGCACCAGGAACTCGCCGTAGCGCCGCAGGTCCCGGGTGTAGGAGTCGAGCGTGCTGCGGGCGGCGCCGCGCTCCACCGCGAGGTGGTCGAGGTATCCGGCCAGCGCGGCGCGCACCCCGTCCGGGACACCCTCGAATGCGTTCACCCGGCTCTCCTCGGTTGCCGAACGTACTACTGTGGTGGATGTGACGCATGGGGGCTCCGGGGAGATCCGGATCGGGGACAACGAGCGCCAGTCGACCATCCAGCTGCTGGGTGAACACTACGCGCAGGGTCGGCTGGACCTGGAGGAGTACGAGCAGCGGGTCTCCACCGCCTCGTACGCCCGGACCACGGCCGAGCTCGCCGGGCTGTTCACCGACCTGCCCGCGCCGCACCCGCCGTTCCTGGCCCCGACGCCGGGGTTCGCCCCACCGCCCCCGCCGCCGACCGGTTTCGGGCCGGCCCCGCCGCCGGGCTACGACTTCGGCCTGTCGGACAAGACGAAGGTCGCCGCCGGGCTGCTGCAGATCTTCCTGCCGTTCGGCATCGGCCGGTTCTACACCGGGCACACCAACGTCGCCGTGATCCAGCTCCTGCTGTTCTGGCTCGGCATCCTGCCGTGCGGGCTGGGCACCCTGGCCGCGGTCATCTGGTGCCTGATCGACGGGATCGTCCTGCTGAGCACCGAGAGCACCGACTCCGACGGGCGCCGGCTCCGCTGACCGGTCAGCCGCGGGCCCGGAACCTGCTCGGCCGGTCGATCCACGGCGCGTCGGCCGGACGTCCCCGCGCCTGGCCGGTGCGGACCGCCTGCGCCGCGAGCAGACCGCCCACCGCCGGGCCGTTGACGATCTCCCCGGCCAGCACCATCGCCACCGCCTCGGCCAGCGGGAACCGCCGGACCACCAGGTCGGCCTCCTCGTCGCCGACCGCGTCCGGCAGCGCCACGTCGGACAGCCCGGTGGCCAGGAAGACCCGCACGCTCTCGTCGCTGAACCCGGGCGAGGTGTCGACGTCGACGAGCAGCTCCCAGTGCTCGGCGGCCACCCCGGCCTCCTCGGCCAGCTCGCGCTGCGCGGTCCGCAGCGGTGGTTCGGCCTCGACGTCGAGCAAGCCCGCGGGCAGTTCCCACAGCCGTCGCCCGAACGGGTAGCGGTACTGGTGGACGAGCACCACCTGGTCCGCGTCGTCCACCGCGACGACGGCGACCGCGCCGTAGTGCTCCACCACCTCGCGGCGGGCCTGGCCGCCGCCGGGCATCGCGACCTCGTCCGCGCGCAGCGCGAGGATCTTGCCGACGTAGACGTCGGTGCTGCTGACCGTGCTGAACTCGTGCGCACCGCCGGTGCGGGCGACCGGGCCGGAGCCGGGGTGATCGGTGGGGGTCACCGGATCACCCTACGACCCGCACCGATCACACGCTCGCGGCCGGTTCCTCCTCCGGCAGCTCCACCGGCAACCGGCCCTGCGCCTGGTAGTCCAGCGCCGCCTTGACGAATGCCGCGAACAGCGGGTGCGGCCGGGTCGGGCGGCTCTTGTGCTCCGGGTGCGCCTGGGTGCCGACGAAGAACGGGTGCTGCTCCTCGGGCAGCTCCACGAACTCCACCAGCCGCCCGTCCGGCGAAGTCCCGGAGAAGACCATCCCCGCCTTGCCCAGCTTGTCCCGGTAGCTGTTGTTGACCTCGTAGCGGTGCCGGTGCCGCTCGGCGATCTCGGTCTCCCCGTAGGCCTTGGCCACCACCGAACCGGACTTGAGCAGCGCCGGGTAGGAACCCAGTCGCATCGTCCCGCCCATGTCGCGGTCCCCGGCGAGCACGTCGCGCTGATCGGCCATCGTGCTGATCACCGGGTGCTTGCAGGGCTCCTCGAACTCCGTGGAGTTGGCCCGTTCCAGCCCGGCCAGCGACCGCGCCGTCTCGATCACCATGCACTGCAGGCCCAGGCACAGGCCCAGCGCCGGGATGCGGTTGGTGCGGGCGTAGCGGATCGCGCCCAGCTTGCCCTCGATGCCGCGGACGCCGAACCCGCCCGGGATCAGCACCCCGTCCATCCCGGACAGCGCCTGCGCCGCACCGGCGTCGGTCTCGCACGTGTCGGAGGGCACCCAGGCGATCTCCACCTTCGCGCGGTGGGCGAAGCCACCGGCGCGCAGCGCCTCGGTGACCGACAGGTAGGCGTCGGGCAGGTCGACGTACTTGCCGACGAGCGCGATCCGCACCTTCTCCGCCGGGTTGTGGACCCGGTCCAGCAGATCGCCCCACACCGACCAGTCGACGTCGCGGAACGGCAGGCCCAGCCGCCGCACCAGGAAGGCGTCGAGGCCCTCGCGGTGCAGCACCTTCGGGATGTCGTAGATCGACGGGGCGTCCGGGCAGGCCACCACGCCGTCGGACTCGACGTCGCACATCAACGCGATCTTGCGCTTGAGGTCCTCCGGGAGGTCCCGGTCGGCCCGGCAGACCAGCGCGTCGGGCTGGATGCCGATGTTGCGCAGCGCCGCCACCGAGTGCTGGGTGGGCTTGGTCTTGAGCTCGCCGGAGGGCGCCAGGTACGGCACCAGGGAGACGTGCAGGAAGAAGCAGTTGTCCCGGCCGACGTCGTGGCGCACCTGGCGGCAGGCCTCCAGGAACGGCAGCGACTCGATGTCACCGACGGTGCCCCCCACCTCGGTGATCACCACGTCCGGCGTGCGGCCGTCCTCGTCCGGCTCGGCCATCGCGCGGATGCGGCTCTGGATCTGGTCGGTGATGTGCGGGATGACCTGCACCGTGTCGCCGAGGTACTCGCCGCGCCGTTCCTTGGCGATCACCGACGAGTACACCTGGCCGGTGGTGACGTTGGCGTTGCGGGTCAGGTCGCGGTCGAGGAACCGCTCGTAGTGCCCGATGTCCAGGTCGGTCTCGGCACCGTCCTCGGTGACGAAGACCTCGCCGTGCTGGAACGGGTTCATCGTTCCCGGGTCGACGTTCAGATATGGATCGAGCTTCTGCATCGTCACCCGCAGACCGCGGGAAGTGAGCAGTTCACCCAGGCTGGACGCCGTGAGCCCCTTGCCCAAGGAGGAGGCGACGCCTCCCGTAACGAACACATGCTTGATCGTGCGTGCGTGCGGCACCAACAAAAGCTCCCCGTGGTCAAACCGTCGCCGGGCTGGAAGTTTGCGCTGGCAGGACGGCTGATCCGTCGCTCCCACGGGATTCCAGCCTAACGCACATCCCAGCACCCGCCCACCAGGCCCCGCACCGGCCGCCCCGGCTCACACCCCAGCGGACGCGGCCGTCACGTTCGTCACAGCCTTCCCGGCACGGGCGGATCGAGCGGCCGCCCGGAGGACGTGCCCGGGCGGGGGTGTCAGCCCCGCTCGTCGGGCACCGGCCCCTGGGCGTTGGCGGCGACCCCGTAGTGCCCGGCCCGGCCGTCGCGCTGCTCCCGCAGCGCCAGCACCACCGCGACCCGGCCGGCCGCCGCCTCGAGGTTGTCGACGGTCGAGACCACCGAGGAGATCGAGGGATCGGCCCGGGCGGCGCCCACCGGGACCGAAGTGCCCGCGACCGCGCCCGCCCCGGCGAGCACCGCCCCACCACCGGCGGCGTCGAGCTGGGTGGTGAACCGGGCCAGCGTGATCGCGCGGTCCTCGGCGTCGTCGGCGCCGGGACGGCCACCGGTGAGCACCACGGCCTGCTGGGCGGGCCGGAGGTCGGGTGAGGCGGTGAGGAAACCGCCGGTGGCCAGGCCGGCGAACGCCGCGGCCCGCTCCTCGCCGGAGGTGCGCGGTCGCCCGTCGGCCGGGTCCACCAGCGCCAGCGGCGCGACCAGGGCACCGGCCAGCGTGCCCGGATCGGCGGCGGTGGGCAGCTGCGCCCCGGCGGGCAGCAGCTCGGTGACCACCCGCCGGAGCTGGTCGACGCGGCTCGGGTCGGTGATGCCGCCGGTGAGCTCCAGCGCGCCGGTGACCTCGGCACCCGCGGCGCCGAGCAGCTCCCGGACCTGCTCGCGGTGCTCCGGGGCGACGTCGGGGGTGCTGATCAGCACGACGCTGCCGCCGTCGAGCAGCCCGGACACCGCGCGCGGACCGACCGCCGCGCTGAACCCGTCGGCGTCGGCGAGGCGAGCCTGCAGCACCGCGCGCTCGGCGCGCAGCTCGTCGACCTGCTCCCGCAACGAGCCCGCGTCCCCGGCCACCGCCGTGAGCAGGCGTTCGCTGACCGAGGTGGAACCGAGCACCACGCCCAGCGCCAGCGCCAGGAAGACCGCCGTGATCGACACGACGTGCCCGCGCATCGAGATCACCCGAACAACCCCCTCAGGTAGGTCCACGTCGAACCGCCCGCGTCACCGAGCACCAGCAGCATCCCGTCGGCCACCCCGGTCACCACCAGCGCGAGCACCGCCACCAGCAGCACCGCCAGGACCAGCGCGAGCACCGAGGCGGTGGAGATCCGGGCCCGCTGCAGCGCGACCACCGCGGCCCCGTCCAGGACCTTGCTGCCCAGCCGCAGCCGGGTCAGGAACGTCGACGGGTTGGACCCCAGCCGCCCCCGGTCCAGGAACTCGTGCAGGGTGGCCTGGAACCCGACGGTGACCACGAGTTCGGCGCCGTGGGCGTCGGCCAGCAGCAGCGCCAGGTCCTCGGGGTTGCCGGAGGCGGGGAAGGTCACCGCGCCGACCCCGAGGTCCTGGATCCGCTCCAGCCCCGGGGCGTGGCCGTCCAAGTGCGCCGGGACGACCACCTCGGCACCGCAGCGCAGCGCTTCGGCGCTGATCGCGCCCGGGTCGCCGACGATGAGGTCCGGGCGGAACCCGGCGGCGCGCAGCGTCTCGGCACCGCCCTCGACGCCGACCAGCACCGGCCGGTACTCGCGGAGGTAGCGCCGGAGCCGCTTGAGGTCGTCGGCGTGGCCGTAGCCCGGTGCGACGACCACCACGTGCCTGCCCACCACCGAGACGTCCACCTCGGGCACGCCGACGCCGTCCAGAATCAGCGTCCGCTCCCGGCGCAGGAACTCGATGGTGTTGGCCGAGAACGCCTCCAGCTGGGTGGACATCCCGGCCTTGGCCTCGATCAGCAGGTCCGCCACCGAGTCGGGGGTCTGCTCGGTGCCGCGCGCGATCTCGCGGTCGCCGGCGAACACCGCGCCCTCGTGCACCCGGACCCGGGTGCCGTCCTTGAGCCGGTGCAGCACCCCGGTGCCGACGCCGTCGACGAGGACGACCCCGGCGGCCAGCAGCACCTCCGGGCCGAGGTTGGGGTAGCGACCGGAGATCGACGGGGCCGCGTTGACCACCGCCACCACGTCGGCGGCGACCAGCGCCTCGGCGGTGCGCCGGTCCAGGTCGGCGTGGTCGATGATCAGGACGTCACCCGGCCGGGCCCGCCGCAGCAGGTCGTCCGACCTGCGCTCGACCCGGGCGGGTCCGGACACCCCGGGCAGGTCCACCTGCTGCCGGGGGAGCAGACCGCTGAGCTTCATGCGGCGATGGTGACAAACCGAACACCGCTTCCCGGTCCGCCACGCCGTAACCGATCGGCCGGAACGCCGGTAGACCCTTCAGCCGTTCGGCCTAACCGTTACGGGTGGCGGATCGGCCTTTCGGCCGTCGTCCCCGCTCAGCCTTGTGCTCGGCGGCGGTGTTCAGCAGCTCCTCGGCGTGGGCGCGGCCGGTCTCGGTGGACTCCAGCCCGGCGAGCATCCGGGCCAGCTCCACGACCCGCCGGTCGTCGTCGACGACCCGGACGTCGCTGCGGGTCAGCCCACCGTCGGCCGAGCTCTTGTCCACCACCAGGTGCCGGTCGGCGTAGGCGGCCACCTGCGGCAGGTGGGTCACCACGACGACCTGGTGGGTGCGCGCCAACCGGGCCAGCCTGCGGCCGATCTCCACCGCCGCCCGGCCGCCGACCCCGGCGTCCACCTCGTCGAAGACCAGCGTGGGCACCGTGTCCGCGTCGGCGAGCACCACCTCCAGGGCCAGCATCACCCGGGACAGCTCACCGCCGGAGGCGCCCTTGTGGATCGGCAGCGACGGGGCCCCGGAGTGCGCGACCAGGTGCAGCTCGACCTCGTCGACGCCCTCGGTCCCGGCGTGCACGGTCGCGCCGTCCAGCGGCAGCGCGCAGGAGTCCTCGTGGTCGGTCTCCCGCAGCCGCACCACCACCTCCAGCCGGGCCTGCTGCATCGCCAGCCCGGCCAGCTCGGCGGTCACCGCCTCGGCGAGCCGCCCGGCGGCCTCGGCGCGGGCCGCCGAGACCACGCGCGCGTGCTCGGCCAGCTCGGCGGCCAGCTCGTCGCGCCGGGCGGCCAGCGCCGCGATCGCCTCCTCCGAGGTGTCCATCCCGGACAACCGGCCGCGGGCGTCCTCGGCCCACGCCAGCACCCCGTCGACGTCCGCGGCGTACTTCCTGGTGAGCTGCTTGAGCTCGGCCTGCCGGGCGAGCACCTGCTCCAGCCGGGCCGGGTCGGCGTCCAGCCGGTCCAGGTACGCGGCGAGCTCGCCGCCGACGTCGGCCAGCACCGCCGCCGCCTCGGCCACCCGGGGTTCGAGTTCGCGCAGCACCGGGTCCTCCGCCCCGGCGAGCCGGCGCCGCGCCTCACCGACCAGGCCGATCGCGCCGGGCGCGTCCGGATCCCCGTCCACCGCGCCGGACAGCGCCAGCTGCGCCCCGGTCGCGAGCTCGCGGAGCTGGTCGACGTCGGCGAGCCTGCGGGCCTCGTCGACCAGCGCGGCGTCCTCGCCCGGTTCGGGGTTCACCGCTTCGATCTCGGCGAGCCCGTGGCGCAGCAGATCCGCCTCCCGGGCCAGTTCGCGGGACCGCTCGGTGCGCTCCGCCAGCTCCCGGGCGGCCGCCACCCACTCGGCCCGGACCCGCTGGTACTCCGCGAGCGGGTGCAGCACCGGCGAACCGGCGAACCGGTCCAGCACGGCGCGCTGCTCGCCGGAGCGCGTCAAGCGGAGCTGGTCGTTCTGGCCGTGCACCGCGAGCACCTGGTCGGCGAGCTCGGCGAGCACCGCGTTGGGCACCGAGCGGCCGCCGAGGTGGGCGCGGGACCGGCCGTCGGCGGTCATCGTGCGCAACGCGAGCAGGCTGCCGTCGTCGTCGGGCTGGGCACCGGCACCGGTGGCGACCTTCGCCGCCGGGGAATCCGGGGTCGTCTCGAACCGACCCTCCACCACCGCGCGCTGCGCGCCCGTCCGCACCCGCGACGCGTCCGCGCGTCCCCCGCTGAGCAGGTGCAGGCCGGTGACCACCATCGTCTTGCCCGCGCCGGTCTCACCGGTGACCACGGTCAACCCCGTGTGCAGTTCGAGCGTTGCGTCGTCGATGACGCCCAGTCCCTGGATCCGCATCTCCGCCAACACATCACGCACCCTAGTCCCCCGGGATCGCGACCGGGGGCCCGCCAGTGCGATCAGCGCGCTGTGCCCGAGCGGCGCGATCAGTCGACGACCGGGCCGCGCCATCCGTGCACGGGCAGCTCGAACTTGCGCACCAGCCGGTCGGTGAAAGCGGTGTCGTGCAGCCTGACCAGGCGCAGCGGACTACCGCCCGCGACCACCTCGACCCGCGCTCCCGGCGGCAGGTCGACGTGCCGCTGCCCGTCGCAGGACAGCACCGCGTCGGGCCCGTTCTGGTCGAGCTCCAAGGCGACCTGCGAGCGGCGGGACACCACCAGCGGCCGGGCGAACAGCGCGTGCGCGTTGCTCGGCACCACCAGCAGCGCCTCCACCTCCGGCCACACCACCGGTCCGCCCGCCGAGAACGCGTAGGCGGTGGAGCCGGTCGGCGTCGAGCACAGCACCCCGTCGCAGCCGTAGGTCGAGACCGGGTGGCCGTCGACCTCGACCACCACGTCCAGGATGCGCTCCCGCAGGGTCTTCTCCAGGCTGGCTTCGTTGAGCGCCCAGGTCTGCGCCAGCAGTGCGCCGTCCAGGGTGGCGGTGACCTCCAGGGTCATCCGCTCCTCGACGTGGTAGCGGCCCTCGACGACCGCGTTGATCGCCTCGTCGAGGTCGTCGGAATCGGCCCCGGCCAGGAACCCGACGCGCCCCAGGTTGACGCCGAACACCGGCACCCCGGTGGGCCGCGCCAGTTCGGCGGCGCGCAGCAGCGTGCCGTCGCCGCCCAGCACCAGGACCACCTCGGTGCCCTCGGCGGCGCGTCCGCCCGGCGCCACCACCTGCGCGTAGCAGTCCGGATCGAGCTCGGGCGCCTCCTCGGCGAGCACCCGGACCCGCATCCCGGCCTCGATCAGCCGGGTCGCCACGTGGTCGGCGGTGCGGAGGTTGTGCTGCCTGCCGGTGTGCACCACCAGCAGCACCTGCCGGGTCACCGGGCGCCGCCCTTCGCGCCCTTGACCGGGGTCTGCGGGCCGGACCGGACGGCCTCGGCGACCAGTTCCGCCGCGTCGACCGCACCCGGGCCCGAGCGCAGCCAGGCGAAGTACTCGACGTTGCCGGACGGTCCGGGCAGCGGGCTGGCCACCACGCCGCGCAGGCCGAAGCCGTGCTCGGCGCCGAAGCGCACCACGTCCAGCACCGCCTCCTCGCGCAGCGCCGGGTCGCGCACCACGCCACCGGAACCGAGCCGCTGCTTGCCGACCTCGAACTGCGGCTTGACCATCGGCACCACGTCCGCACCCGGCCCGGCGCAGCCGATCAACGCGGGCAGCACCAGCTTGAGCGAGATGAAGGAGAGATCGGCGACCACCAGGTCCACCGGGCCACCGATGTCCTCGGCGGTCAGCGAGCGGACGTTGGTGCGGTCCCGCACCACGACCCGGTCGTCGGTGCGCAGCTTCCAGTCGAGCTGGCCGTACCCGACGTCGACGGCCACCACCGCGGCGGCCTCGCGGCGCAGCAGCACGTCGGTGAACCCGCCGTTGGACGCGCCCGCGTCCAGGCACCGCCGGCCCGCGACCGCCAGCCCATCGGGCTCGAACGCCTCCAGCGCACCGACCAGCTTGTGCGCACCGCGCGACGCCCAGCCCGGGTCCTCGACGTCCTCGGCGACCACCACCGGCGCGTCGGTCGCCACCGCGGTCGCCGACTTGTGCGCGACCATCCCGCGCACGCTGACCCGGCCCGCCGCCACGAGCTCGGACGCGTGCTCGCGGGAGCGCGCCAACCCGCGCCGGACGAGCTCGGCATCCAATCGCAACCTGCGCGGCACGTCAGCTCCTGTCGCCGCTGGTCGTCGACAGCAGGTGGTCGGCGTGGGAGAGCGCACCGGTCAGCGCCGAGTGCACCGCCTCGAACCGCTCGACGTGCTCGGCGACGGGCGCCTCGCGCACCGCGTCCAGTTCGGCCACGGCGGCCTCGACCGCCTCCACCGCCGCCTGGCCGTCGTCGCCGCGCCGCGCCAGCACCGCCGGAGTCGGGTGTTCCGGAGAGGTCATGGTTCCTGCCTTCGATCGCGCCGCTGATCACCCACGGCGACCTGTCCACGCTATCCGACGCGAGCGGAACGGGTCAGCTCAGACCCAGCTCCACCAGCACCGCACCGGCCCGCTCGTCGGCGGCGCGGACCGGTAACGGCCCGCTGCCCGCAGCCCACCGCCGCGCGCACAACGCGCGCAGCGCCGACAGCGCGTCACCATCGCCGGACAGCTCCAGCGCACCGCCCTCGACCCGCGCGGCCCAGCCCGCCGCGGCGGCGATCCGGGTCTCCGCGGCCGGCCGGTGCAGCGCGCTCAGATCGGCGGCGAGGTGGTCGGGCCGCAGGCCCTCCGGCGCGGCCAGCAGGTCGACCGCCTGGTGCACCCCGGTGAGCACCATCAGCGACGGCATCCCGGCGGTGACCGCGCCCGCGATGTCGGTGTCGAGCCGATCGCCCACCATCAGCGGCGAGCGCGCCCCCGCCGAGGCCACCGCGGCGTCCAGCAGCGGCCGTTCCGGCTTGCCCGCGACGAGCGGCTCCCGATCGGTGGCCGCCCGCAGCGCGGCGACCATCGCGCCGTTGCCCGGCAGCAGACCGCGCTCGGTGGGCAACGTCCGGTCCTCGTTGCAGGCGACCCACCGCGCACCGGCCCGGATCGCCAGGCACGCCTCGGCGAGGTCGGCCCAGCCCGTGCCGGTGGAGTGGCCCTGCACCACCGCCACCGGTTCGTCGGCGGCCCGGCGCACCGGCGCGAGCCCGACGGCGGCCACCTCGTCGGCCAGCGACGCGGAGCCGACCACCAGCACCGCCGCCCCGGCGGGCAGTTCCGCGGCGAGCACCGAGGCACCGGCCTGGGCGCTGGTGCTCACTTCCTCGGGGGCCGCCGCCAAGCCCAGACCGGTCAGGTGGTCGGCGACCGCGCGAGCCGGCTTGGACGCGTTGTTGGTGACGTAGCGGACCGGCACGGCGCGCTCGTGCACCGAGCGCACCGCTTCCAGCGCCCCGGCGACGAGCTCACCGCCCCGGTAGACGGTGCCGTCCAGGTCGAACAGCACCACGTCGTGATCGTCGAGCAGGGTGGAGCTCACCGGTCGCGCGCACTTCCCTGCTCGTCGGCACCGGCGCCGGACTCCGATCCGTCCTCGCCCGAGGTGCGCTCGGTCGCGTCCTCGTCGGAGGGCTCGGCATCGGCCCCGGCCCGCTCCGCCCCGTCCGCGTGCTCCTCGGCATCGGCCGCGGACGTCTCCGGCTCGGTCGGGTCGGACTCAGCCGAGCCGGAGTCCTCGTCGTCCTCCTCGAACTCGATGCCGAGCGCGGCTTCGGCCTCGGTCACGAGCTCCTCGGCCGCCTCGGGCCCGCCGAGCTTCTCGACCAGCTCGTCGAGGCGCGCGGGGGCGTCGGTCTCGCCCTCGTCGTCGGCGTGCGCCGCGTGGACGAACCAGGTGAACGCCTCCTGGATCCGGTCGGCGGCCAGCAGGTTGTCGGCGTAGGCGTAGAACAGCCGGGCGCTCCACGGGTCCTCGCGCTGCGGATCGAGCTCCGGGAGCTGCAGCCCGACCACCGCGGCGTCGATCTCACCGAGATCGCGCCGGGCGCCGGCCATCACGATGCGCAGCTCCACCGTTTCCTCGCGGTCGAGCTCGGTGGCCTCCTGGCTGCGGCCGATCTCCAGCGCGCGCTCCGGTCGGCCCATCGCGCGCTCGCAATCGGCCATGATCGCCATGTTGCCCGGGCCACCGGTGAGCCGTCGAGCCGTGCGCAGCTCGCTCAGCGCCTCGTTCCACTCACCGGCGAGGTAGGCGGCGAGCCCGTTGGCCTCCCGCACCGGCGCGATCCGCGAGGCCTTCTGCCGCGCGTAGCGGGTGTGCTCCAGCGCGCGCTGCGGGTCCTCGTCGATGAGCTGGCCGGAGGCGACCAGGTGCAGCGCCACGTTGTCCGCCAGACCGCGCGGCAAGGTGCGCAGCTCGCGCCGGACCTCGTCGTCCAGGTCCGCGACCTGGACGCCCTCCGGGAGCTGCGGCTCCTTCGGCTTGGCCTGGGTGGACTCCGCCTTGGCCGCGTTGCGCTCCTCGCGCTGCGGACGCGGTCCCCGGTCATCCCGCCGGGGCCCGCGGTCGGTCCGGTCATCGCGACGCGGACCGCGATCGTCGCGGTCCCGACGCGGTCCCCGGTCGTCCCGGCGCGGACCTCGGTCGTCATCGCGGCGCGGTCCCCGGTCGTCGTCCCGACGCGGGCCTCGGTCGTCCCGGCGGTCGCGGAAATCCCGGTCCCGCGGGCCGCGGTCGTCCCGCCGGTCCCGACGACCGTCCCGGTCATCGCGCGGACGACCCGTGAAGTCCCGACCCCGGCGGTCCTCGCCGCGGCGGTCGCCACCCCGGTCGTCGCGGCGGAAGTCGCCGCCCCGGCCCCGGTCATCGCGGCCCCGGTCGTCGCGACGGCGGTCGTCGTCCCGCCCACGCCGGTCGTCGCGCCGGTCGAAACCACGGCCACCACGATCGTCCCGGCGATCGTCGCGCCGGAAATCGCCACGTCCCCGGTCATCATCGCGACGCCGGTCGAAACCGCCCCGATCGTCGCGGCGCCCGGAATCGCGCCCCCGGCGGTCGTCGCGGCGGAAGTCCCCGCGCCCGCGGTCGTCGTCGCGGCGGAACCCACCGCCTCGGTTGTCCTGTCCGCGCCGGTCATCGCGGCGGAAGTCGTTCCCCCGGCCCCGGTCGTCCCGACGGCGGTCGTCGTCCCGCCCGCGCCGGTCGTCTCGGCGGTCGAAACCGCGGCCACCGCGATCGTCGCGCCGGTCGAAACCACGGCCACCGCGGTCATCCCGGCGATCGTCGCGCCGGAAATCGCCACGTCCCCGGTCATCGTCGCGACGCCGGTCGCCGAAACCGCGCCCCCGGTCGTCGCGGTGGTCGAACCGGCGGGAGCGGTCGTCGCCGCGGAACCGGTCCCGGCCCGAGTCGCGGCGGTCGCCGCCCCGGTTGTCCCTGTTGTCGCGCGAACCACCAGGGCGCCGGTCACCGCCGAAGCGGTCGTCCCTGCCCCGGCCATCGGACCGACGACGCGGGTCACCACCTCGTCCGCGGTCGTACCCGCCTCCGCCTTGGCCGCGGTGTCCTTGGCCGCGGTGTCCCGCACCGCTGCGGCCGGTACCGGCCCCGCGGCGGAAATCGCCACGATCGTCGTTGGAACCGGACACCGGACCTCCTGGAACGCCTGGAAAAACTGAGCACCACCAGCGTAAACCCACTGGCGTTGTGAGCTGCGCCGGGCACCGCGCCACGATGATCAACGGTGCCGGGACAGATCATGATGAAGGAACAAAAAAAGGGCGGGGGCCGGTCGATTTCTGCCCTTACCGGACAGAATCGACCAGCCCCCACCCTGTTGGAAATGTGTCGGCGGTGTCTTACTCTCCCACACCCTCACGAGTGCAGTACCATCAGCG
>NZ_BAABII010000008.1:0-10194 GCF_039542665.1 Saccharopolyspora cebuensis | reverse complement strand
CCGCTGGTGACCGCCTGGGAAGCCCGGACCGCCGGAGCCGAAGGCACCGGCGCCATCACCCTCGACGACCTGCTCAAACAAGCCCTCCGGCACTCCCCCTCCCGCGTCATCGTGGGCGAGGTCCGAGCGGGGGAGATCACCGCGCTGCTGCGGGCCCTGGGCAACGGCGCGGCCGGAGGCATGGGCACCCTGCACGCCACCACCGCCCGCGCCGTGCCCGACCGCATCGCCGCCCTCGGCCAGTTGGCATCCCCGCCGCTGCCGATCACCGCCGCGCACCGCTGGACCGCCTCCGCGCTGGACCTCGTGGTGCACGTGACCCGCCTCGACCGGCCCCACTGCCGCCACCGCACCATCAGCGAGATCGTCGAAGTCGGCCCCGTCGGCGACGCCGAAGGCCCCGACCTCACACCACTGTTCACGCTCCCACCCGACGCCGACCACGCCGTCCCGGTCGGCCCACCGAGCCCCGCGCTGCTCGACCGGCTCACCCGCGCCGGACTCGACCGCGACGTATTCGCCCCGCCGGTTCAGGCCTGGGGCGGTGAGTGGTGATGAGTCTCTTCTTGCTCGGCGGAGCGGGCTGCGGGCTCGCCACCGCGATCGCGGTGCTCCTTCTTCTGTTCGGGCGCGAGGCGTTGCCGTCCCGACGGCGTCGTTGGGCCCGGAGGTCCCTGCGGAAGCGCGCACGCATGGCCCTGGCCTCCGTGCTGCTGGGTGGCGTGGCGTGGTGGATGACCGGCTGGCCGGTGGCCGGGCTCGCCGTGGCCGCCGCCATGGTCGGCCTACCGCACGTCCTGGCCCCCGACCACGCCCGCACCGCGATCAGTCGGGCGGAGGCCCTGGCGACCTGGACCCGCCGCGTCGCCGACCTGCTCGCCTCCGGCGCGGGCGGGCTGTCCCAGGCCATCGTGCGCTCGGCCGCCACCGCCCCGGAGCCGTTGGCCGGGCCGGTCGAGCGCCTCGCTGGGCGGTTGCGTACCCACGGCACCGAGACCGCGCTGCGGCAGTTCGCCGACGAACTCGCCGATCCCGCTGCCGACGCGGTCGTCCTGGCGCTGCTGCTGCGGCTGCGGGCGGGCGGGCGCGGGTTGGCCGACCTGCTGCACCGCCAGGCCGACGCCCAAGCCCGCGACGTCGCCGCACGCCGCACCATCGACGCCGACCGGGCCAAACCACGGACCACTGTGCGGTGCCTGATCGGCATCACCCTGGCCATGACCACCGGACTGGTCGTGTTCGCCGGGCACTACCTCGCCCCGTTCTCCATCACGCCCGGTCAGTTCGCCCTCGCCGTGATCCTCCTGCTGGGCGCCGGGTCGCTGCTGTGGATGCACCGCCTGACCACCCCACCGAAGCCGCACCGCTACCTCATCACGCAGGGGAGTTGATGATGCTGCTCGCCGTCCTGCTGGGACTCGCGTTCGGGGCCGGGCTCGCCGCCGCGTTCCTCGCCGCCCTCCCCGAAGCCAAGCTCCACCTCCCCGCCGCCCTGGAACGCACTCACGGAGGTACCTCGCCTGCGACCAGCGCCGTGGTCACCGGCCTCACCGACCGCGCCGCCAGATCCACGCACCCCTGGATTCGACTCCCGGAAGCCGACCTCGACGTCCTGGAACTCAGCCCCTCGCGCTACACCACCCAGCGCCTTCGAGGTGCCGCCCTTGGCGCGGCGATCGGCACCGCGCTGGGGCTGTTGGGTGCAGCGGCGGATTTGGCGTCCGGTGCCCTGGTGCCGCTGGCCGCACTCGCCGGGGCGGGGTTGGGCGGGATGCTGCCGTACTTCCAGCTTCGCGACCGGGCCCAGCAGCGGCGGGATTCCTACCGCCGGGTCCTCGCGGTCTACCTCGACCTGGTCGCCCAGGAACGCAGTGCCGGCCGCGCCGCCACCCCCGCGCTACGCGAGGCCGCCGAAGCCAGCGACCACCCGCTGCTGCTGCGCATCCGCGCCACCGTGCTCCACGCCCACCGGCTCGGCCGCACCCCCTGGGACGCGCTGCGCGACCTCGGCACCCGGCTGAAGGTGCCGGAGCTGGTCGACGTCGCCGACCTCGCCGACACCGCCGCCGACGGCGCGGCCATCGCCACCAGCCTGCACACCAAAGCCGCCTCCCTGCGTCACGCCGCGCTCAGCGACGACACCGCCGAGGCCAACCGCCGCAGCGAACGGCTCACCCTGCCGGTGTCGCTGCTCATGGTCGCCTTCCTCGGACTCGTCCTGTACCCGACCACCGCCCAACTCCTCACCCAGTGAAAGGACCCGTCCATGCACACCCTGCGCCTCACCGCCGACCGCATCACCGCAGCACTCGGGCACCTCGTGCTGCGCCTGGTCTTGGCCATGACCCGGTTCCTCGACTGGGCGGAACGCCGCGCCCGGCGCCTCCGCTTCGACGACGAGGGCTCGGAGACCACGGAAAAGGCCGTGCTGACCGCGATCGGGCTCGCTGTGGCCGTCGGCCTCGGAGCCGCCATCACCGCGGTGGTCAACAAGTACCAAGGCCAGATCCACTGAGGACCCCTGTGATGACCCTCCACACCAGACCACCGTGGCCGGACCGTGGCTCGGAGATTGTGGAAACCGCCGTCCTCATCGGCATCGCGCTGGTGCTGCTGCTTTCGGTGGTGCAGGCCGGGCTGTGGTGGCACACCCGCAGCCTGTGCCTGCACGCCGCCACCACCGGCCTCACCGCCACCCGAGCACTCCACGCCCCGCCGGGCGCGGGCCAGCGGGCCGCAGCCGACTTCCTCCACCGCGCCCCCAACGCCGCCACCGACCCCACCATCACCGTGAACGCCACGCCGGAAACCGCGACGGTGCGCGTCACCGCCTCCGCACCCCGCGTGCTGCCGATCCCCGGCCTGCAGTTCCGCGTCACCCAGTCCGCCCACGGCGCCCGCGAACGCTTCACCACCCCAGGAGGCACGCCATGACCCACGGCGAAGCGGACGAGGGCTCGGCCAGCGTCGAGCTCGCCGTCCTCACCCCCGTCGTCCTGCTGGTCCTGGCGCTCATGGTCGCGGCGGGACGGATCGTGACCGCCCACGCCGCGCTCGACACCGCCACCGCCGCAGCCGCCCGTGCTACCTCACTGGCCCGCACCGCCCCCGCCGCCCACACCACGGCGAGCACAGTGTCCACCGACACGCTGCACGCCCAGAACCTGCATTGCCAGCACACCCAGCTCGCCGTGGACACCAGCGGCCTCACCACCCCGGTCGGGCAGACCGGAACCGTCAGCGTCGACCTGACGTGCACCGTCGCGCTGGCCGACCTCGCCCTGCCGGGAATGCCCGGCACCATGGACCTGCACTCGGCTTTCGCCAGCCCGGTCGACCCGTATCGAGGTCGCTCATGATCCGGCGCGGGGTGGGGGAGCGGGGTTCGATGAGCGTGCTCGTCGCCGTCCTGCTGCCCTGCCTGCTGCTCCTGCTCGCCCTCGTCGTCGACGGCGCCGCCCACCTGCGCGCCCTGGCCCGCGCCGACGCGATCGCCGCCGAAGCCGCCCGCGCCGCCCTGACCGCCCTCAACACCCGCACACCCCACCTCACCCTCGACCCCACGACCGCGCGCCGGGCCGCGCACGCCGCGCTGGCCAACACCGGGCACCGCGGCGAGATCACCCTCGACGGCCGCACCGTCCGCATCACCGTCGCCCACACCGAACCCGCCGCCCTCGGCCTGCTCGGCCCCACCTTCCACGTCACCGGCCGGGCCGAAGCCCATCTCGGTGTCGGCACCACCGATCCCGGACTCACCCCATGACCACGCTGCGCCGCCTGGCCGCCGCCCTCGGCCTGCTACTCCTGCTCCTCGCCCTGCCCACCCTGCTCGCGCTCGCCACCCAGGCCTTCCCGTGGCCGAACCTGACCCCGCCACCAGTGAGCAGCGGAGCGCTCGGCGAACTGGTCTGGGCCGACGTGCAGGCATGGGCCACGCGGACCTACCACGACCTGCGCCTCGGCCTCGGCCCCGACGGGCTCCTGCTCGCCGCCTGCCTGCTGACCGGCTGGGCCCTCTGGGCCGTGGCGTTGTGCTGGATCGCCGCTGATCTCGCCGCGGCCCTGCGCCACGGCACCCACCGCCTGCGCGAACACCGGCCCGCAGGCGTGCGCGGCTGGATCACCGGGCTGGTCACCGGCGCCGCCCTGCTCGGCACCGCCACACCCAGCCTCGCCACCATGCACCCCGACCCGGTGGCGGGAAGCGCGCCCCGCCACCCCGGCGGCCCACAGCGCACCCCCGAAGCGCCACCGGCCGCACCGGAGGCGGGCGGGCACCCCACCCCCAGCCCGCCCGCCTCCACCCCACCCCTACGGACCCAACCCGGCGACACCCTCTGGGACCTCGCCGAAACCCACCTCGGCGACGGCACCCGCTGGCACGAGATCGCCGATCACAACCCGCAGCTACCGGCTGACCCGCGCTCCCTGCGCGCCGGGGAATGGCTGCGGCTGCCCGGCCAACCCGAGCCCGTTCGTCCGGACGACGTTTCGTGGATCACCGTGGTCGACGGCGACACCCTCTCCAGCCTTGCCCAGCAGCACCTCGGCGCCTCCGGTCGGTGGCTGGACATCTTCGAACTCAACCAAGGCCGTACCCAACCTGACGACCATGCTCTGCGAAGTCCCGGGAGCCTCATGCCGGGCTGGCGACTTGCCCTCCCGGCTGCCACCGCCACCGATCCGGCGCACAGCACCCCCAACCCGCCGCAGCGTCCGCCCGCACCGTCCCCAGAACCACCCGCCCCCGCATCGCCTGCCCCCGCCCGCGACGGATCGAGCGACGACACCCCGTCCGGCGTGCCGCCTGTGCCCGGCGCGATCGTCGGCCTAGCAGCAGCCGGAGCGCTTGCCGCGAGCATCGGGTACCGCTACCGCCGCCGCACCCGACGGCCCCACGCCAACACGGCGCCGAGCATCTATCCCCTCCTGGTGACCGCGCGCAGCACTCCGTCCCACGAAGACACGCCGCCGGCCGAGGACCTCGCCGACGGGACCACCCGCGCCGCGCGCCATCCCGAGACGCCCGCCGACACCCACGACTTCACCTTCTTCAATCCCGAAGCCCCCTCGACGTCCGAGGCAGCGTCACCACATCGCCCGGCGTCCCGTCGTTCTGCGTCCGACGCAGAAGACACCGAGGCGACCACGGCGGGCGTCGACCTGGAGATCGTGCAAACCATCGCCACCCCCGCACCGCCACCTTCCGCCGCACGCGAGCCCGCCCTGGATACGCCCGAGCCGGGGCAGCACACCGAGACGCCGCTGCGGATCACCGTGTTCGGCCCGCCCCGCCTGTACTGCCGTCCGGAACCGGGCAGCGACGAGCAGGAAATCACGGGGACCGTGCAGCCCCGGCAGCGCGAGCTGCTGACCTTCCTCGCCCTGCACCCCAGTGGAGTGCGCCGCGAGGAATTCGTCGAGGCGTTGTGGGGCGAGGCCGCAGTCAACACCAACGCCCTCAATACCGCGCTCTCTCGCCTACGCCGCACCCTGAGCGCACTCGGCAGGCCCTTGGACGACCTCGTGGTCGCCGAACACGGCCACTACCGCCTCCACCCCGAACTGGTCGAGGTCGACTACTGGGACTTCACCACCGCGCTGACCACACGCCGCACCGCCACCACCGACGACGACCGATTCGGAGCCGACGACCGCATCATCGCCGCCTACCAAGACAGCCTCGCCGCGGGCCTCGACAGCGCCTGGACCGAACCCCTCCGCGAGCACGCCCGCCGCGCCTTCCTCGACGCCGTCGCCGCCCACGCCCGCACCCTCCACCAGCAGCACCCGGAACACACCCTCGGCTTGCTCGAACACGCCCGAGACCTCGACCCGCTCCACGAACCCCTCTACCGCGACATCATGCGGCTCCAACACGACCTCGGACTTACCGACGCCATCCCCAGAACCTTCACGCTCCTGCAGAACCAGCTCGCCGACATCGCCGCCCGCCCCAGCCCAGCCACCGTCGCCCTGGCCGAACGCCTCCAACGCGGCGCCACCTGACACCGCAATCCGCAGCAAGCCCTTCACGGGAAGAACACGAGCTTGTGCACGATCGGGGCAGGTATCTCCGCCGGGATCTGTGGGACGAGTAGAAAGCAGCATTGGTAACACTCAGCTGTTACCAATGCTGTCCTGCTCGCCACTGAACAACCTCCACTCGTCTTTGCGAGCGAGGCATCAAGGCGCATCGACACCTCCGGTAGGTAATAAGCTGGCTGGTCTTGGCGAAGTGTCCAGTCGTCGGGCCGGTAAAGGCACTTTCCGGTAGAGAAGCGGACCAGGAATTTACGGCGCCAAAGGCTGCTGGAATGGCGAGTGCACCGCCGGCCGACGGTGGTTGCTCAAAGTGGATCGCGAGGCGTTCACGAGCCCGCGGGTGGCTGCCGAGGGTGTCATCGGGGGTACCAATACGGGTACCAATTCGGGTACCAACCGACATGTCATCTTGAGTGACGACCCTGGTAAGGCGCATAACCGCAGGTAGCGGCGTGCGTCGGGGGTACCGGTGGTGTCCCAGACTCCGTAGTGCCCCGCACACGAGTGCTCATCAGGGCGGGCGCGGGCAGCGACGGGGGCTGCACTCGGTGCGGCCAATGCTCCATCGTGTCCTTTCCTGCTGACCCGAGTTTCTTTTCTCTCGGTTCCTTCTCCGTGAGCACGTATTCGCGATGTTCGGCCCGCGTCCTGGTTGAGGCGATTCGTTTTCCGTGAGCATGACGGCGAGCCTTGGGTAAGGGCGGGTTTTCGCTGGTCGCGCGCTGAAAATCCCTAAAAGACTCTGCTGGATTCGGGGTGTTTTCGGTTGCGCGGGGTGTGTGAGCAGAGCTAGCTTTGAGTTGTTCGCCCCGGGAAATGGTCCCGGGAATTCCCCCGAATTGTGCCCCCAGCGTGAGCTGTGCCTGCCGGTTTTTGTTGTTTCCCATGCGGAAGGAAAATTGCCATGACCACGACGCCCACGACCGCCCCCGCGACGTCCGGCCGGTTGCGCAACGGCCAGTTGCGCGCTCAGGTGGCCGGGGTGCTGGCCGCATCCCGCCGCACCGAATTCAGCCCCCGGCAGGTAGCCGCCGAGCTGAACCGGTCGGCCGGTGCGGTCGGCAACGCCTTGAAGGCCCTGGCCGCCAGCGGCGCGGCTGAGGTGACCAGCGAGAAGCCGTTGCGCTACAGGGCCACGCGCACCACCCGCAAGGCTGCCACGCCCCCCGCTGAGCCCACCGGTTCCGCTGCGACCCCGGCCGCCCCGGCCCCGTCGCGCCGCACGACCAGCACGGCCCCCAAGACGACCCCGCCCAAGGCGACGGCCCCCAAAACGACTCCGCCCAAGGCGACGGCGGGCAAGGGTGCGGCGGGCAAGGGCGCGGCGCCGAAGCCGTTCCCGGCGGTGGGGGAGCCGGTGACGGGTCCGGTGGCGCGGCCGAACGGGCAGATGTATCACCCGCGCACGCTGTCCGGGCTGCCGGATGTGACCGCGTTGCGCAAGCTGCGGACCGCTGAGGTGCCGGTGCTGCTGTACGGCCCGCCCGGCACCGGCAAGACCGCCGTGGTCGAGGCCGCGTTCCCCGACGTGATCACCGTAGCCGGTGACGGCGACACCACGGTCGCCGATCTGGTCGGCGAGTACACCCAGACCCCCGACGGCCGGTATGTGTTCGTGCATGGGCCGTTGATCACCGCGATGCGGGAAGGGCGCCCGCTGTTCCTGGATGATGCCTCGTTGATCCCGCCGACGGTGCTGGCGGTGGTGTATCCGGCGATGGACGGGCGCCGCGAGGTCACGATCAAGGCCAACGGCGGGGAACGCGTGACGGCCGCACCCGGGTTTTACGTCATCGCCGGGCACAACCCGGGGGTGCACGGTGCGGTGGTCACCGATGCCCTGTCGTCGCGGTTTTCCGCGCAGATCCAGGTTTCCAGCGACTACGACCTCGCCCGGGAGCTCAAGGTCGACGCCCGCGCGGTGCGGGTCGCGCGGAACCTGGCCACCAAGCAGGCCCGGGGCGAGGTCACGTGGGCGCCGCAACTGCGGGAACTCATCGCCTTCGACAAGATCGCCGCCGTTCTCGGGGCCCCGGCGGCGGCCGGGAACCTGCTGAACCTGTGCCCGGACGAGGACCGCGACACCGTCGCGGCGGTCCTGCGCAGCATCTTCGGGACCGCCATCGCCCCGCTTGCCTTGGGCGGGCGCCTGTAGCGCCCCGCCCCGCCCCGCCCCGGCCCGCGTTCTGTGTTCCTGTTGCTGTGAAAGGAAACCCCGCATGTCCGCGCACCTGATCCCCGACCCCGCTGTGACCCCGTGCAGTGACCCGCTGGCCCCTGGGTGGCTGGCCCTGTCGGCGGCGATGACCGAAGAGGCGCCGTGTGTGGCCGACCGCGACGACCTGGTCGTCACCATTGCGCCTGGGGCGGGGCACGGTTCCCCCGCGTGCTTCCTGCCGCCGCATGCGGCTATCGAGGTTGACGGCGCCCACTTCGGCGCGCTGGACCCCGGCACGGCTGACCCGGCCGACCCCGCCGACCGGGCCCGTTACGCGGCGGTGTGGGGGCTGTTCACCCACGAATGCGCCCACGCCCGCCACACCCGCTGGACCCCGCCCCCAGAGCCCCCCGCCGGGGCCGTGGCGGCGGCGCTGCTGCTGGAAGAGTCCCGCATCGAAGCCGCCCAACTGCGCCGCCGCCCCGACGACCGCCACTGGCTGCGCGCCTCAGCCCGCAAGCTCATCCTCGACGATATGCCCACCGACCCCGGCATGACCGCACGCAGCGCCGCCGACACCGCCGGGTTGCTGCTGGCCCGCCACGACGCCGGAATCCTGGAAGACGCCGAAGTGCGGCACCTGCGCACCACGATCACCGGCATCCTCGGCGCCGACACCCTCGCCGCCCTGCGCGGGATCTGGCGGGAAGCCCACACCGTCGCAGACGACGACGCGGCGGCCATGATCGAACTCGGGCGCCGCTGGTGCGCCACAGTGGGCCTTGACCCCGACGAAACCCCCAGCGACACCGGCGAACCCGGGCATGCCGAATCCCTCAGCGACAGCACCAGCCTGGACGGAACCGCCGCGCGCGCCGAAGCCGCCATGCTGGACGGAACCGCCACGCTGGCCGAAGCGGTCCGGGCCACCGTCGACAACATCGACCGCCACGCCGCTACCGAACCCGCCCCCGGCAGCACCGCAACGCGGCCCCGCCGCCCGGCAGACCCCGCCGCCGACGACGCACGGCGCGCCGCCGAGGACGTCTTCGACAGCACGGATGCCGGGCCCGGCAAGTCGGGCCACTCCCACACCGGCACGACCGCCCTCGCCGGAAGGCGGGCACCGACCCCGGGCGAACGCCGCGCCGCCCGCCGACTGGCCCGCGCGCTGACCACCGCCGGGGTCACCGACCGCCACACCACCCGCACCACGTCCCCGGTGCCGCCGGGCCGGTTGCGCATGCGCGGCGCGCTGGCCGCCGACGCCCAACGCGCCGCCGGGCAGATCCCCACCGCTGAGCCGTTCACCCGCACCCACCGGCGCCTCGCACCCGCCCCGCCGCTGCGGGTCGGTATCGCCTGCGACGTGTCCGGATCAATGCGCCGCTTCGCGCGGGCCACCGCCTCGGCCGCCTGGATCATGGCCCACGCCACCCGCCACACCCTGACCCCCGCCGAGTCGGCCACGGTGATCTTCGGAGACCAGGTCCGGCCCATCACCCGCCCCGGCACGGCACCCGGACACGTCACCGAGTTCGACTGCGACGACACCTTCGAAGACTTCCCCCGAGCGATCAACGCCCTCGACGGCGCCCTTGGACTGGCCCAACCCGGCGCGGCCCGCCTGCTGGTCATCCTCAGCGACGGCTACTTCGAGCCCAGCGTGGCCACCAGCGGCCAGACACTCCTCGACCGCCTCCGGGCCACCGGGTGCGGCGTGCTGTGGCTGACCACCGAAGCCATCGACCGCCCCCTGCACGGCGCCACCGTGCACCAACTGGCCGACCCCGCCGACACCGCCACCGTCATCGGCCGGGCCGCCACCGCCGCCCTCCGCGCCGCCACCCGCTAACCCCAGCCCCGCACCCGCTGAGGGGCCGACCGTTCACGGTCGGCCCCTCAGCGTTCCCCAGCACGGCACGCCCCCCGGCGTGCCGTGCTGGCTGGCGGGGGCGTGCCGTGCTGGCTGGCGGGGGCGTGCCGTG
>NZ_BAABII010000007.1:0-186498 GCF_039542665.1 Saccharopolyspora cebuensis | reverse complement strand
CAATGACTGTTGAAACAATCCCAGCAGACACTCCAACCACACCCCCACAAAAAAGGAAGGCCGGTGAGCGTCATACTCAAAGAAACCCCAAACAAAGGGGCTGTTCAAATCATGAACACTAGCCAAAAACAGTTCGCTGTTGAGTTCTCAAAGAACACACCCACACCACAACCACACACCCAAGCATGCAGTCGAGGGGAGCAATTCCCATGTCGTTTCGGTGCTGATCACCCTAGCAGGCCCGAAACACCGGCTTTCCCGGGGGGTCCCCGTTCATCCCGGCCGCTTCACGCCACCGCATCGAGTTCTCAACGGACAGCCCACTCTACCACCCGAAAGCAGGAGCTTGGTTCGCCATCCCCGCCAGCACCCGGTCCGTTTCCCGGCCCGTTCCGCGCTGGCCTGGACTAATTTACACACCCCCGGAACCCCCCGTTCACCCACCCCCCTCTTTTCGCATCGCCGCAGCTCAGCCCGGCATCTCCGCGCGTGCGGGCCGATGCCCCACGTTCGAGTGGGTCATCCCGCGACGGTGGGTGGTGATCAGATCGCGCCGGTAGCCTCCCGGGCATCCGGTCAGAACGGGGGTGGCAGTTGGACTCGACGCCGATCTACACCGAGCTGCGCGAGACGCTGATGGATCCGGAGGACACCGATTGGGGGCAGAGCTCCCCGCCGGAGTTCGCCGCCGCGTTGACCGAGCGGAGCAACCGCTCGAAGGCGGAGACCGCGAAAGCCGGCAAGGCGACGTCCGGTTCCCGCTCGCGGAGCAGACGGCACCGCGCCGACGACTGACCTGGCTTCCGGACCGCACCGCGCCCGCCGCGGTGCGGTCCGCTCGTCCGGGGCCGGTCAGCCCGCCGCGAGCCGACGGCCGCGCTGCGCCTCGGGGTCCGGCACCGGTGCCGCGTCCAGCAGTGCGCGGGTGTAGGGGTGCTCCGGCTCGCCGAGCACCCGGGCCCGGTCGCCCTGCTCGACGATCCGACCGCGCCGCATCACCGCGACCCGCGCCGCGAGCATGTTCACCACCGCGAGGTCGTGGCTGATGAACAGACACCCGAAGGACAGGCGCCGCTGCAGGTCCAGGAACAGTTCGAGCACCGCGTCCTGCACCGAGACGTCGAGCGCGCTGGTCGGTTCGTCGGCGATGAGCAGTTCCGGCTCCAGCGCCAGGGCGCGGGCGATGCTGACCCGCTGCCGCTGACCGCCGGAGAGCTCGTGCGGGTAGCGGTCGCGCATCGAGGCCCCGAGCTCGACGGCGTCGAGGAGTTCGCGCACCCGCCGCTCGCGTTCCGGCCGAGCACCGGCGCGGTGCAGGCGCAGCGGTTCGGCGATGCTGTCGCCGATGCTCAGCCGGGGGTCCAGCGACGAACCCGGGTCCTGGAAGACGATGCCGATCCGGCGCCGGACCGGCCGCAGCCGCCGCGCCGGGAGCCGGGTGATGTCCTGCCCGGCGATCCGGACGCGGCCCGAGGTCGGCGTGGTCAGCCGGGTCGCGCAACGGCCCACCGTGGACTTGCCCGATCCGGACTCCCCGACCAGCGCCACCACCTCGCCGCGGTCCACCCGCAGCGAGACCCCGTCCACGACCGGCGTGCCGCCGTAGGCCTTGACCAGGTCCTCGACCTCCAGCACCGGTTCGTCCGCGGGTTGCGGTCCGGGGCCGCCGGAGACGTCGAGCCGGGGCACCGCGGCGAGCAGGCCGGCCGTGTAGGTCTGCGCGGGTTCCCGGAACAACCGGTCGACCGGCGCCTGCTCGACGACCTCGCCCCGGTACATCACGACCACCCGGTCGGCGAGGTCGGCGACCACCCCCATGTCGTGCGTGATCAGCAGCACGGTCATGCCCAGCCGGTCGCGCAGGTCGCGGAGCAGGGCGAGGATCTCGGCCTGGACGGTGACGTCGAGCGCGGTCGTCGGTTCGTCGGCGACGAGCACGTCGGGTTCGCAGGCCAGGGCCATCGCGATCATCACCCGCTGCCGCTGGCCGCCGGAGAGCTGGTGCGGGTAGTAGCCCAGCCTGCTCCGCTCGGGCAGCCCGACGAGCCCGAGCAGCTCGACCGCGCGCTCCCGCGCCTGGGCCCGCGAGGCGTCGGTGTGCAGCCGGACCGCTTCGACGAGCTGCCAGCCGATGGTGAAGACCGGGTTCAGCGACGTCATGGGTTCCTGGAACACCATCGCGACGTCCTTGCCGCGCACCCGCCGCCAGGACCGGGCGTCGAGCTCGCCGAGCTCCCGCTCGCCGAGCCGGATGCTGCCGGTGACCTCGGCGTTCGGCGGCAGCAGTCCCAGCGCGGACATCGCGGTGACGCTCTTGCCGGAACCGGATTCGCCGACCAGCGCGAGGATCTCGCCGCGTTCGACGGCGAAGTCGACGCCCCGGACCGCCTCGACGACGCCGTCCTCGGTGCGGAACCGCACGCGCAGGCCGGAGAAGGACAGCACCGGGTCGCTCATCGGTTCCCCTTCGGGTCGAGGGCATCGCGCATCCCGTCGCCGAGCAGGTTGAAGGCGAGGGTGGCGATCACCACGGTGAGCCCGGGGAAGACCACCAGCCAGGGCGCCTGCGCGAAGTAGGTCTGCGCCGCCGAGAGCATCACGCCCAGCGACGGGGTGGGCGGCTGCACGCCGAGACCGAGGAAGGACAGCAGCGATTCGCTGATGATGGCCTGCGGGATCATCACGGTGATCTGGATCAGCAGCGCGTTGACCGAGTTCGGCAGCACGTGCCGCCCCAGCACGGTGGCGGGGCGCGCGCCCGCCGCGACGCAGGCGTCCACGTAGGCCTCGCCGGTGAGCCGCAGCGTCTCGGAACGCGCCACCCGGATCAGGTTGGGCACCAGCGAGAGCCCGATGGCGATGGCGGCGTTGGTCAGCGAGGGTCCGAGCACCGCGGCGAGCCCGACGGCCAGCACCAGGAACGGGAACGCCAGCAGGGTGTCGGTCAGCCGGGACACCACCGCGTCCACCGCGCCGCGGTAGTACCCGGCGACGAGCCCGAGCGGCACCGCGACCAGCACGGCCAGCGCGACCGCGAGCACCCCGACGAACATCGAGGCGCGGATGCCGTGCAGCACGCGGGAGAACTGGTCGCGGCCGAGCTCGTCGGTGCCCAGCCAGGAGGCGGTGCCGGGTTCGGCGAGCACCCGCCCGAAGTCCACCGCGGCGGGGTCGTCCGGGGACAGCACCGGCGCCAGCAGCGCCACCAGGACCAGCGCCGCGGACAGCACCAGGCCGAGGACCCCGGTGCGGTGCCGCAGCAACCTGCGCAGCACCCGGGCGGAACCGCTCGCCGCGGGCAGGTCGGCGACCGACTGCGTCATGCGGTACCTCCTCGGACCCGGATCCGCGGATCGACCAGCGAGTACAGCAGGTCGACCAGCAGGTTCACCACGATGTAGCCGACCGCGCTGACCAGGACCGCGGCCTGGATCACCGGGTAGTCCCGGGTGAACACGGCGTCCACCATGAGCTTGCCGAACCCGGGCAGCACGAAGATCTGCTCGGTGACCACCGCGCCCGAGATCAAGCCGCCGAGCTGCAAGCCGAGGATGGTGAGCACGGTGATCAGGCTGTTGCGCAGCGCGTGCACCCCCACGACCCGCACCCCGCCCGCGCCCTTGGCCCGCGCGGTGCGCACGTAGTCGGCGGTCAGCGCGTCCAGCATGGAGGAACGCATCTGGCGCATCAGCACCGCGGCCAGCCCGCTGCCGAGCACGAAGGCGGGCAGCAGCATCCGCTCCAGGTTCTCGATCGGCGATTCCGCGAACGGCACGAAACCCGACGCGGGCAGCACGCCGAGCCACACCGCGAACACCAGCACGCACAGCAGGCCGAGCCAGAAGTTCGGGATGGACAGGCCGAACAGCGAGACGCCGTTGCCGAGCCAGTCCAGCACGCCGCCGCGCCGGACCGCCGCGAGCACCCCGGTGGTCAACCCGATCAGCGCGGCGAACAGCAGGCTCAGCAGGGCGAGTTCGAGGGTGACCGGGATCCGTTCGAGCAGGATGTCGCCGATCGGCAGGCCGGTGCTGGTGGATTCGCCGAAGTCGCCGCGCAGCACCTGGCCGATCCAGCTCGCGTACTGCACGGGCAGCGGCTGGTCCAGGCCGTACTCCTCGCGGACGGCCTGCACGGCGGCCTCGTCGGCCTCGACCCCGGCGATGGCCGCCGCCGGGTCGCCGGGCAGCGCGCGCAGCCCGGCGAACACGACCAGCGACACCAGCACCAGGGTCACCAGCGACTGCAGGATGCGGTTGAGGGCGTAGTTCGCGGTCATGTCAGCTCCCCGCCACGTGCCCGGCGGTCTTCATCCGGATGATCCCGTCGGGGTTGACGACCACGCCGGCGATCCCGGTGGAGTGCGCGGTGTAGTACTGCGGTCGCCACAGGTAGATGACGTTGTTGCGGGCTTGGAGGTCCTGCACGATCCGCTCGTAGAGCGCCGTGCGGGCGGCCACGTCCTGCTCCGCGGCGGCCTGCTGGATCAGCGCATCGGTCTCCGGGGTGAAGTGCCCGCTGTAGTTCTGGCTGGAGCCCTCGGTGTGGAACACCGCGATGTTGCCGTGCGGGTCCGGGCGGCCGGACCAGCCGATCTGGAACACCTCGAACCGGCCTTCCTTGCCCGCCGCGATGGCGGTGGTCGATTCGGTGGGGCGCAGCACTGCCTCGAAGCCCGCCTCGGCCACCATCGCCTGGACGATCTGGCCGACGCGGCTGTTCGTCGGGGAGTTGGCCAGCATCAGCTCGAAGCGCACCGGGGTGCGCACCCCGGCCTCGGCGAGGAGTTCCCGGGCGCGCTGCGGGTCGTGCGGCGGGCAGGTCTGCGTCGCCGGGGTGGCGAACTCGCTGGTCGGCGGGATCGGCCCGCACGCGGGGCGGTAGAGCCCGTTGAACGCGATGCGGGTGAGCATCTCCCGGTCGATGGCCAGCGACAGCGCCTGCCGGACCCGGGGGTCGTCGGCCAGCGGGCCGGTCACCTCGCCGGTCTCGCCGCCCACGTTCCGGATGTTGACGGTGAGGCCCTGGTACTGGATGGAGGGCTGGTTGAGCAGCACCACGCCCTTCTCCCGGGCCACGATCGGCACCTGCGGCGTCGGCACCTCCCACATCACGTCGTACTCGCCGGAGCGCAGGTTGGCCAGCCGGATGTTGTCGTCGGGCACCGCGCGGTAGACGAGCCGGTCGAGCTGCACCTGCTCGCGGTCGTAGTAGTGCTCGCTGCGCTCCAGGACGATGCGGTCCTGCTGCACGCGCTCGACGAAGTCGAACGGGCCCACGCAGACCGGGTCGTCGGCGAAGTCCTCGCCGAGCTGCGCCAGCCGCGCCGGGGACATGATCATGCCGGCGCGGTCGGCGAGCACGCTCGGCAGCGGGGCGTAGGGCTCGGACAGCCGCAGCCGCACGGTGAGCGGGTCGACGACCTCGACGGATTCCACCGCGGCCAGCTCGGTGCGCCGCGCCGAGGTCTCCAGGGTCAGGTGCCGCACCAGGCTGGTGCGCACCGCCTCGGCGTCGAACGGGGTGCCGTCGTTGAACCGCACCCCGGGCCGCAGCGGGATGGTCAGCTCCAACCCGTCCGGGGAGACCTCGGGCAGCGCGGCGGCCAGTTGCGGCACCACCCGGGTCCGGGCGTCGACGTCGTAGAGCTTCTCGCACATGCTCGCGAAGACCTGGCGCCCGGCCAGCGTGGTGGCCAGCGTGGGGTCGAGCCGGTCGGGTTCCTGGTCGAGGGCGATCACCGCCTCTCCCCCGCGCACCGTGGGGGCCTGCACCGAGGCGCGCTCCTGCGCCGCGGTCCGCTCCACGTCGACCAGCGGGCTGCACGCCGCGGTGGCCGCGGTGACGGCCAGCACGGCCACCGCGGCGCACCACCTGGACCGCGCGGTCACCGGCGCCTCCTGACGACCTCGGTTGTCAACGGTCGCAAACCGTATGGCTTCCGAGGGCGGTGTGTCCACACTCGGTGATCAACCGGAAACGCAGGGGCCCGATCCGCAACCCGGACGAAACGGATCAGTCGACGGCGGAGGAGAACTGCGGGAGCGAGACGGCGGGCGACTTCGGGGGTTCGCCGGTTTCCTCGGGCTGCGGTTCGGGCGCCGGTTCGTCGCGCGCCGGTTCCTCGTGGGCGGCGTCGATCTCGGCCGCGGAATCGTCCGGGGACTCCTCGCGCGCCTTCTCCTTGAGGTGGTCCCGAGTGCGCTGCGCGGCACCGCGGATCTGCTCGGTCAATTGCTTGTTGACCTGACGGGCTTCTCGTTCTTCCCGTTCCTGCTGCTTACCGCCCCGCGCCGCCTGCTCGGGAGTCCGCGCTCGCGCGATGTAGCGTTCGAGCACCGACCGGAGGCGCTGAGCGTGCTCGTCGTTCAGGTCGATTTCGTACGTCACGCCATCGAGCGCGAAGGTGATGGTGTGCTGCGCTGGGCTCCCGTCGATGTCGTCGACGAGTTCGACCTGAATCCGCTCGGCCATGATCACCTGTCTCGGAACGCGCCCCGCTCGCGATCCGCGACACCCGCAGGTGAGAACACCCGCGACCACCGCGGCCCATCCGCTCGGGCATCGCTGTTGTCTCCCCGCCAACCATAGAACAGCGCGCGCTGCGGGCGATAACCGCCGTGCGGGTCACGACCGGTTGCACGCCGCCAAGTCCTGCGGTACGACTCACCGTAACCGAGCGGAACGCGAACAGAAAGTAATCTGGCGCACACCGCGGAAAACCGGTCCGGCCCGCTGGATCATTCTTCCTTCGATCGTTTATCGTTTCGCTCGTTTCTCGCCGCAGGCTCCGGCGGGGGTACCAGCGGAATACGATCCGGAATCGAGGCTCACCGTGGCGCAGAAAGTCACCGTTCAGCTCGTCGACGACGTCGACGGCACCGTAGCGGACACGACCGTCGAGTTCGCGCTGGACGGCGTCAGCTACACAATCGACCTGTCCGACGACAATGCCGCCGCACTGCGGGACTCGCTGGCGTCGTTCGTCGCGAACGCCCGCCGCACCGGCGGGCGGAAGCGGTCCGGCGGCAAGTCCGCCAAGCAGCAGTCGAGCCCGACGACGGCGGACCGGGAACGCAACCAGGCCATTCGGGAATGGGCCCGGGAGCAGGGCTGGCAGGTTTCCGATCGGGGCCGCATTCCGGCCGAGGTCGTCGAGGCGTACGACAACGCTCAGTGACCGCGACACCCTCCTGGCGGGGCTGCCATCGTTCGGGTGTCCACCAGGAGGGTCTCCTCCCCGACACCGCACCCCGGCGGTGCGGGTCGGGGACCTGGTGGCGCGGTGGTCAGCGTCACCCTCCTAGTGGCTGGTGAGGAACGCCTCGATCTCCGGGCGGCTCGGCATCGAGCCGCTCGCGCCGATGCGCTGGACCGACAGCGCCGAGGCCGCCGAGGCCAGCCGCAGCGCCTCCGGCATCGCGACGCCCTCGCCCAGCGCGGTCGCCAGCATCCCCACGAAGGTGTCCCCCGCCGCGGTGGTGTCCACCGCGCGGACCGGGAAGCCGGGCACCTCCACCACTTCGCCCTGCCGGGTGCCGTACAGCGAGCCCCGGGCGCCCAGGGTGATCACCACCTCCGGCACCAGCTCGAGCAGCGCGGCCAGCGCGCGGTGCGGATCGTCGTGGCCGGTCAGCACCGCGGCCTCGTGCTCGTTGGGCACCAGCAGGTCCACATTCGACAGCAGCTCGGCGGGCAGCGGCGCGGCCGGCGCCGGGGTGAGCACCACCCGGACGCCGTGGCGCCGCCCGGCCGCGGCGGCCTCCGCCACCCCGTCCAGCGGCGTTTCGAGCTGGAGCAGCACGCACGACGAACTCGCGAGCAGCGCCTCGTCGCCCTCGACGAGCCCCTGCACCGCCGCGTTGGCCGCCGGGACGATGACGATCGAGTTGTCGCCGGAGTCGTCCACCACGATGTGCGCGGTGCCGCTGCGCCCGGGCACCGTCCGCAGCCCGCTGACGTCCACAGTGGAGTCGGCGAGGTTCGCGCGGAGCTCGGCGCCGAACTCGTCCTCCCCGACCGCGCCGACCATCCGCACCGCCGCGCCCGCCTTGGCCGCCGCGAGGGCCTGGTTGGCGCCCTTGCCCCCGGGGGCCGTGCGGAACTCCCGGCCGAGCACCGTCTCGCCCCGGGACGGCGCGGTGCCGGCGTAGGCGACCAGGTCCATGTTGCAGCTTCCGAATACGGTCACAGTCGTCGTCACGCGGACCATCATCGCCGACCGGGGCGGTGCGGCGGGCGGCGGGCACGCACGCCGCGCGGCGGGTCACCGCACGGTGGAGCACGTACGATGCCGAGCAACGACGAGAAAGGCGAGGCGCGGTGGATTACGCGGTGACGGCGGAACTGGAGCCGCCGGTCGGGGCGGTCACCCTCGACGCGCTCCAGCAGGAGGGGATCGCGGCGGTGCTGGACCGCCACCTCGCGCTGGTCGAAGGGGTCTCCGGTCCCGGCGAGGCCGACATCGACGTGCTGGACTACCGGATCACCGCGCACCCGACCGGGGCGAACGTGGTGCTCGCGCTGGACGCCCCGTCGCTGCTGGCCGCCGAGCAGGCCGCCGCCTCGGTGCTCGACGAGCTGGTCGGCGAGAGCGAGGTGCTCACCGGCTGGTCGGTGGCGCACCCGGAGGTGCGGATCACCGAGGACGAGTTCAACCAGCGCCTGGCCGCCGCGGGTGAGGTCCGGCCCGACGACGAGCTCGAAGCGGCCGTCGAGGAAGCCCTGGAGCACACCGCCGAAACGCCCCGCACGATGGACGTCGAGCAGTGGCGCACCCGGCTCACCGAGCTGTCGGCCCAGCTCCGCGCCTTCGACGTCGACACCTTCGCCGGCCCCGGCGAGCCCGCCGAGCGGGCCCGGTTGGCCGCGGGCGCACTGGTGCACGCGGTGCGGGTGGTGACCGACGAGGTGTTCTTCGACGAGCTCGCGCTGGCGATCAACAACGCCACCGTCGCCGACGCGGTGGGGCTGCTGGTGCTGGAGGAGCTGCCGCCCTGCTACGACAACCGCTACGACTCGCTGTTCGCGAGGTCGTTCCTGCTCGCCTCGGCGGCGGTCGCGGCGCGCCTGACCGAGCCCGGGTGGACCCCGCCGCGCTCGGTCGCCGAGGCGCTGGCGCTGCGGCTCATCGTCAACGAGGCCCGCGTCGTGCTGGAGGCCGCCGAGCTCGTCGGCTGGGACGCGAGCGGACCGGTGTTCGCCGCCTTCGCCGACCAGGCGTTCGGCGACAACGCGCACGAGGAGCTCTACGAGATCGACCTGCCGCGCCCCGAGGACGCCGACGACGAGACGACCGTCCAGGTCGGCAAGGTGGAAGCCGAGCTGCGCTCCCGAGGACTGGCGTTCGACCAGTGGTTCGACCCGCGCGACGAGGATCGAGCAGGCCTGCACCCCTACCTGGGCTGAGGTGGTCGTGCCGTGGTCCTTTTGCGTGGCGGTGCGGGTGGCACGGCTCCACCCGCACCCGACCACCGTCAGGCAAGCGGCGAAGCCGCTTCCGCCTTGCCCCACCTGATCAACCGGCACCGCCGCGGGTTCTCAGCGGCCTTCTCGCGAGGACGCCCTGACGCCGTGTACGTGTTTGGTACATCAGGAAGGGCGCCCGGAGCGAGAAGGCCGCTGAGGTTCCGCTACCCGCACCGCGAAGCGGCGGAACCACAACACCTACACGTCACCCGCGCAGCGAGTACGGGGGTACCGTGGAGCCGATCAGGTCGGCCTCGTCCACGGTGCCCGGCGTGTACCGCAGCTTCGGGTAGCTCTCCAGCATGAGGTTCGTCGGGTCGTCGATCGGCTCGACGCGGCCGAACAGGAAGGCCCACTCGTGCTCGTCGGAGCCGAAGTAGGTGACGGTGTCGAACACCCGGTTGAACCGGCGGTACGCGCGGATCAGGGTCTCGTTGCGCCACACCGTCGGGCATCCGGCCTGGTAGGCCACCACGCCGCCGGGAGCGAGCACGTCGTAGCAGCGGCGCAGGAAGTCCTCGCCGTAGAGCCGGTTGTGCTGCTCGTCGGCGTCGTCGGCGCGCTCGTCGGGCAGGTCCACGACCACGATGTCGTAGCCCTCGACCGGCGCCTGCTCCAGGAAGGCGGCGCCGTCGCCGAAGTGGATCGAGACGGGGCCTTCACCGCGTTCGGCGCGGGCCAGCTCGTCGGTGTCGTACCCGTAGGGCAGGTGTTCGGCGCAGAGCCGGACGCACTGCTCGTCGATGTCGACGTGGTCGACGCGGCTCGCCCCGGCCTGCACCGCCATCCGGCTCGCGACGCCCTCGCTGGAGCCGATGATGAGCACCCGCTCGATCTTCTCGGCGAGCAGGAAGGCGGGCACCATCATCGCCTCGTGGTAGACGAGCTGGGAGAACTCGGTGCTCTGCCGGTCGTCGTCGCAGAACAGCGAGACGCCCTGCTCGGTGCGGCCGATGACGACGTGCTGGTACGGCGTGTCACCTTCCCACAGCACCTCGTCGACGCGCCACAGGCGCCGCAGCCCGGCGCCCACCGGTTCGCTGATCCACTGGTGCCCGTCGAGTTCGATCAACGCCAGCTCCTCTCGAAAGTCCTGTGCCTCGACGGCGTCATCACGGTTCGATGTCCCGTCCGCGGCGGATCGTCTGGATGCTCGTCGTCGTCGGCTTGAGCGCCTCGGCGAGCAGTTCGACCGCCCGCTCCGGCTGCGCGGTGTTCCCGCAGGTGAAGACGTCGATGAAGATCGAGCCGTCCTCCGGGTACGTGTGCAGCGAAGCGTGGGATTCGGACAGCAGTGCCAGCACTGTGACACCTTGCGGCTCGAACCGCTTGGCGATCATCTCGCACACGGTGGCACGGGACTCGCTGAGCGCGGTGCCCAGGGTGTCCCGCAGGAACTGCTCGTCGTCGAGCAGCTCCGGTTCAACGCCCTCCAGCTCGGCAAGGACGTGCTGGCCGGTGAACAGACCGACCAGGGGCGTCCCGGTGTCAACGGACATCTATCGACCTCCCATCGTTTCGCAGAATTCCCGGCGGGCAGGGACGCGTCGAGGACGCGGCGGTCACCGCCGCTCGTCGCCGTCGACGCAGTAGGTGGGCAGCGGCGCGAAACCGTTGAAGCTCACCGACGAGTAGCTGGCCGTGTAGGCGCCCGCGCTGAGCAGGTCCACCCGGTCGCCGCCGCGCAGCGTCACCGGCAGCTCGTAGCGGGTGCGCTGGTAGAGCACGTCGTCACCGTCGCAGGTGGGACCGGCCAGCACCACCGGACCGGTCGGGTCGCCGTCGCGGTCGGTGCGCAGCCGGTAGGTGATGGCCTCGCCCTCGGTCTCGGCCAGCCCGTTGTAGCGGCCGATGTCGAGGTAGACCCAGCGGTGCTCGTCGGACTCGCTGACCAGCACGACCTCGCTGCGCAGCACCCCGGCGTCGCCGACGAGGTGCCTGCCGGGTTCGACGAGCAGTTCGGGCCTGCGGTCGCCGAAGTGCCGGGTCAGGGACTCCTCGATGCGCCGGGCGTAGTCGGCCAGCGGCGGTGCCTGGTCGGTGTAGGCGGCCGGCAGCCCACCGCCGAGGTTGACCATCCGCAGCCCCGGTTCGGCGTCGAAAACCCGGCGCGCGGCGGCGATCCCGTGCTCCCAGGCGGCGGGGTCGAGCTGCTGTGATCCACTGTGGAACGACACGCCCCACGGGTCCAGCCCGAGTTCCCCGGCGAGGCGCAGCAGCGCCGCGGCGCGTTCCGGCGAGCAGCCGAACTTCTTGCCGAACGGCGTGCGGGAACCGGTGTTGTCCACCAGCACCCGGCAGAACACCCGCGCCCCGGGCGCCTCCTCGGCGAGCACGCGCAGGTCCGGTTCGCTGTCGGTGGCGAACATCCGGACGCCTTGGGCGTGGGCGCGGGCGACGTCGCGGCGCTTCTTGATGGTGTTGCCGTAGGAGATGTCCTCCGGTGCGGCGCCCAGCGCCAGGCACAGGTCGATCTCACCGGGGCTGGCGACGTCGAAGGACGCGCCGAGCGCGACCAGCTCGCCGACCACCTCGGGCGTGGGATTCGCCTTCACCGCGTAGCAGATCCGCCCGTCCGGCAACGCGCTCCGCAACTGCCGGTAGCGCTCCCGGACCACGGCGAGATCCACGACCAGGCAAGGGGTTTCGGGTTGGTGCCGGTCCAGGAACTGCACGATCGGATCCGTTGCCGGACCCGCCGCCTCGGCGGTGCCGCTCAGGCGGTCCGTCACGCTCGCGGTGGCGGACAGATCGGTCAATCCCGGTACCTCCGTCTCGGGTGGTTCGTGGCGGATGTGCACTGGGCGAGTGGCCCGTGAAGCGCGAGGACGACCATGCACGGTACCCCTCGCGTTGCCGGATTTCGAACGGCTCCGGGCCTGCTCCCGAGGTCGCGGCGGCAACTGTGAGCACTCCCACGCGGGGCGCGGACCAGGCGCGTCCGCGAGGCCGCCGAGCGTGTCCGGATCAGCGCGGTGCGTGGTCGTCCAGCCGCAGCGCGAGGTAGACGTCGACCCGCGCGGCGAAGCCGGTGAGGTCCCGGCCGCAGATCTCCTCGATCCGCCGGATCCGGTAGCGCAGCGTGTTCACGTGCAGGTGCAACCGCTGCGCGCAGCGCGACCAGGACCCCGAGCAGTCCAGGAACACCCGCAGGGTGCGCACCAGTTCGGTGTGGTGCGCGCGGTCGTAGTCGACCAGCGGGCCGAGCACCCGCTGCCGGTAGGAGCCGCGCAGCTCGTCCGGGACGGTGGCGAGCAGCACCTCGTGGGAGGCCAGCTCGCCCGCGCCGACCAGCACCGCCCGGCCCGGACCGGTGCGCGCGGCGGCCAGCCGGTGCGCGTGCCCGGCCTCCTCCAGCGCGCCCCGCAGCCCCGAGGCGGGCCCCGCGTCGCTGAGCCCGACCGCGAGGGCGTCCGCGCCGAGCGCGGGTTCGGCGTCGGCGAGCAGCCGCCGCAGCCGGTCGGCGAGCCCGTCGAGGTGCGCGGCGTCGTCGACGAACAGCGCGGTGGCGGTGCCGCCGGTGGCGGCGCAGACCGAGGCCAGCCCGGTCGCGGCGGCGAGCTCGCGGAGCACGGCGGTGGAGGCGGCGGCGTCCCCGGCGTCGAGCACCGCGGCGCGCACCGGTTCGTCCACCGGCAGCCCCGCGGTCTCCAGCCCGGCGGCGACCTCGGCCGGGGTCGAGGTGCCCTCCCGCAGCCTGCGCAGCGCCGCCTCCACCGAGCGGCCCGCGATCCGCCGGGCCTCGTCCACCCGCCCCCGGACCAGGGCGACCGCGGTGCCCAGGTCGGTGGCCACGGCCTCCTGCTCGGCGTCCCACCGGTCCAGGTCGCCGCGCACCAGCACCGACCAGCGGGCGGCGGGCGGACCGCCGACCGAGGCGACCGGCCACAGCACGTGCCCGGTGGGCACCGCCGCGGGCGGCGGTCCGGCGGCCAGCGCGCGCAGCGCCGCCGCGCGGGCCTCCGCCGGCAGCTCGGCGGTCCCGGCGACCACCCGGCCCACCGACGACAGCACCCAGCAGTCGGCGGAGCACTCGGCGGCGGCCAGCCGCAGCACCCCGTCCAGGTCCGCCCCGGAGGCGACCGCCGACACCAGCTCCCGGCGCGGGGCGGCGCGCCGCTGGACCCGCTCGGCGAGGGTGTTGAAGCTGACCGCGAGCGGCACTTCGAACACCGGGACGTCGTACCGGCGGCACGCGGCCACGAGGTCGTCGGGAGCGCGGCCGAGCCGCGCGGTGCCCGCGGCGAGCCCGGCGACCCGGGCGTCGGCGAGCGCGGCGACGAACGCCTCCGAATCGGCCGGGCCGGTGTGCCAGACCAGGCCGCTGAGCACCAGCTCCCCGCCCGCGAGGTAGCGGCGCGGGTCGAGCAGGTCGGTGATGTAGACGCCGCGCACCGGCCGGTCCATCCGGTCGGCACCGGTCAGCGGCACGAGCCCGAGTTCCTGGTCGGAGAGGAGATCGCTCAGCAGCACCCGCACCTCACTCCCTCGTTCCGGGTCCGCACCGGAAGCGGCGGGGCACCACCGCACCGTTGCGGGTCGACGCCGTGCACCGGCAGCACCGGGAGGCGCCGCCGAGTCCCGTTCGTAGGAACATCCTAATCCCCCGAACGTGGTGCACCGGCTTTTCAGCTGTTCCCACGCTAGGCAGCGCACCCCCCGCGGCGGTCTACTGGCCCGACCTCCACACGGCGACGGGAGACACACCGTGGAATTCCTCCGTCCGACCTCCTGGCAGGACGCGCTCGCGGCCCGGGCGGCTCACCCGGACGCGACGCCGATCGCGGGGGGCACCGACGTGATGGTCGAGGTCAACTTCGACCACCGCAGGCCCGGGGCGCTGCTCGACCTGACGCGGGTGCCCGAGCTGGCCGAGCTGTCCGAATCCGGCGGCGTGCTGCGGATCGGCGCCGGGGTGCCCTACGCCCGGCTGATCGACGAGCTCGGCGACCGGTTGCCGGGGCTGGCGATGGCCGCCCGCACCGTGGGCTCCCCGCAGATCCGCAACCGGGGCACCGTCGGCGGCAACCTCGGCTCCGGCTCGCCTGCCGGGGACGCGCACCCGCCGCTGCTGGCCTCCGACGCCGAGGTCGAGGTGGCGTCGGTGCGCGGCACCCGGCGGCTGCCGGTCGCGGAGTTCTTCACCGGCCCGAAGCGGACCGCGCTGGCCCCCGACGAGCTGATCGCCGCGGTGCACGTGGCCCCGGCCGGTGGTCCGCAGCAGTTCGCGAAGGTCGGCACCCGCAACGCGATGGTGATCGCGGTGTGCACCTTCGCGGTGGCGCTGCACCCGGAGCGGCAGCGGGTCGGCACCGGAATCGGCGCCGCCGCACCGACCCCGCGGCGCGCGCGGGAAGCCGAGGACTTCCTGGCCGCCGAACTCCCCTGGGGCGCACCGCGCCCGCTGCCGGAACCGGTGGTCCGCCGGTTCGGCGAACTGGTGGCCGCGGCCACCTCACCCATCGACGACGTCCGGGGCACGGCCGCCTACCGCAGGCATGCGCTGGCCGTGCTGGCCCGCCGGTCCCTCACCTGGGCCTGGGACGAGCACTGCACCGGGAGGCAGGAATGCGCCTGAAATTCACCGTCAACGGCCGCGCCCAGGAGGCGGACGACGTCTGGGAGGGCGAGAGCCTGCTGCACGTGCTGCGCGAGCGGCTCGGCCTGCCCGGTTCGAAGAACGCCTGCGAGCAGGGCGAATGCGGGTCGTGCACGGTCTACCTGGACGAGGTCCCGGTGTGCTCCTGCCTGGTGGCGGCCGGTCAGGCCGAGGGCCGCTCGGTGCGCACCGTCGAAGGGCTGGCCGAGGACGACCGGCTCGACCCGGTGCAGGAGGAGTTCGTCGCGGCCGGCGCCGTGCAGTGCGGGTTCTGCACGCCGGGACTGCTGGTGCAGACCCACGACCTGCTCGAACGGGTGGCCGAGCCGTCCGACGCCGAGATCCGGGAGGCGCTGGCGGGCAACCTCTGCCGCTGCACCGGCTACGAGAAGATCATGGACGCGGTCCGCGCGGCCGCCCGGCGACGGGCGCGGGCATGAGCCGCACGATCGTCGAAGGCGGTGCGGTCGTCGCGGTCGACGACGCGGGCACCGAGTTCGACGAGGGCCACGTGGTGATCGACGACGACCGGGTGGTGGCCGTCGGCCCGGGTTCCGCGCCGCCGCAGGACGGTCCGGTGCGGCGCATCGACGCCACCGGATGCCTGGTCACACCGGGCCTGATCAACACCCACCACCACCTCTACCAGTGGGCGACCCGCGGCTACGCGGTGGACGCGCCGCTGTTCGGCTGGCTCACCGAGCTCTACCCGGTGTGGGCGCGGCTGGACGCCGAGAGCACGCACGCCGCCGCCTCCGCCGGGCTGGCCCGGCTGGCGGCGACCGGCTGCACCACCACCGCCGACCACCACTACCTGTTCCCGCGCGGTGGCGGCGACGTCTTCGGCGCGGTCGTCTCGGCCGCCGACCGGGTCGGGGTGCGGCTGCACGCGGTGCGCGGCTCGATGGACCGGGGTCGCTCGCAGGGCGGGCTGCCGCCGGATTCGGTGGTCGAGGACCGGGACGAGGCGCTGGCGGCCACGCAGGAGGCCGTGGCGGAGTTCCACGATCCCGCACCGGGCGCCCGGGTCCGGGTTGCGATCGGCCCGTGCTCGCCGTTCACGGTGAGCACCGAGCTGATGCGCGAGGCCGCCGACCTGGCCCGCCGGCTCGGGGTCCGGTTGCACACCCACCTCGCCGAGACCGTCGACGAGGAGCAGCAGTGCCTGCGGGAGTTCGGCCGCACCCCGGTGGAGCACGCCGCCGAGCTCGGCTGGCTCGGGCCGGACGTGTGGCTGGCGCACGGGGTGCACCTGTCCGACGCCGCCATCGCCCGGCTCGGCGCGACCGGGACCGGCGTGGCGCACTGCCCGAGCTCCAACGGGCGGCTCGGCGCCGGGATGGCCCGGCTGCGCCCGCTGCTGGACGCCGAGGTCCCCGTCGGCCTGGGGGTGGACGGGGTCGCGTCCAACGAATCCGGCGGCATGGTCGAGGAACTGCGGCAGTCGCTGCTGCTGGCGCGGGCCCGCTACGGGCCGGAGGCGCTGGCGGTGCGGGACGCGCTGCGGCTGGCGACCCGGGGCGGGGCGCGGTGCCTCGGCCGGGACGACGAGCTCGGCGCGCTGCGCCCCGGGGCGCTGGCCGACGTGGCCGTGTGGCGGCTGGACGGGCTCGACCACGCGGGCATCACCGACCCGGTGGCCGCGCTGGTGCTCGGTCCCCCGCCGACGGTGGCGGCGCTGCTGTGCGGCGGTCGCACCGTCGTCACCGACGGCGCGGTGGCCCCCGAACTGACCGATGAGCTCCGCCGGGCCAGCGCCCACGTCCGCCAGGAGGGAACCCGATGAGCGATCACGCACCCGCTCGCAGCCCGCAGCACCTCGACGACGCCATCACCGGCGGGATCGGCGAATCCCCGCTGCGCCCGGACGGCGTGCTGAAGGTGCGCGGCGAGTACGCCTACGCCTCGGACCTGTGGGCCGAGGACATGCTGTGGGGTGCGACGCTGCGCAGCCCGCACCCGCACGCCCGGATCAGGTCGGTCGCCGTCGGCGAGGCGCTGCGGATGGCCGGGGTGCACGCGGTGCTCACCGCCGAGGACGTGCCCGGCGACAACCGGTACGGGCTCAAGTACGCCGATCAGCCGGTGCTCGCCGCCGACGTGGTGCGCTACCAGGGCGAAGCCGTGGCGCTGGTGGCCGCCGACCACCCGGAGACGGCCCGGCGGGCGCTGGACCGGATCGCGGTGGACTACGAGGTGCTCGACCCGATCACCGACCCGGAGCGCGCCGCCCACGACACCGCGCTGACCGCGCTGCACCCGGACGGCAACGTGGTCCGCCACCAGCGGCTGGTCCACGGCGATCCGGAGGCCACCGCCGAGGTCGTGGTGTCCGGGGTCTACACGGTCGGGATGCAGGACCAGGCGTTCCTCGGACCGGAGTCGGGGCTGGCGATCCCCGCCGAGGACGGCGGGGTCGACCTGTACCTGGCGACCCAGGACCTGCACTCCGACCTCGCGCAGACCGCCCGCGCCCTGGGCCTGCCGCCGGAGAAGGTGCGGCTGACGATGTCCGGCGTCGGCGGCGCGTTCGGCGGCCGGGAGGACCTGTCCATCCAGGTCCACGTGTGCATGCTGGCGCTGCGCGCCGGCAAGCCGGTGAAGATGGTCTACAGCCGCGAGGAGTCGTTCCACGGCCACGTGCACCGGCACCCGGCGCGGATGTACTACGAGCACGGCGCCACCCGGGACGGCGAGCTGGTCTACGTCAAGGCCCGGCAGTACTTCGACGGCGGCGCCTACGCCTCGAAGACCCCGGTGGTGGTCGGCAACGGCATCACCCTCGGCGTCGGCCCCTACGCGGTGCCGAACGTGGCGATGGAGAGCTGGGGCGTCTACACCAACAACCCGCCGTGCGGCGCGATGCGCGGTCTCGGCGCGGTGCAGCCGACCTTCGCCTACGAGTCGCAGATGGACAAGCTGGCCGCCGCGCTCGGGATGGACCCGGTGGAGCTGCGGATCCGCAACGCGCTCGCCGAGGGCGACGCGGTGCCGACCGGGCAGGTGCTGGACTACCCGGCGCCGGTGGCCGAACTGCTGGAGCGGGTCCGCGCGCTGCCGATGCCGCCGGAGCGCGCCGAGCGGCCCGACATCCGCGATCTGCCCGGCGGGGCGGCCAACACCACCCACGGCGAAGGCGTGGTGCGCGGCGTGGGCTACGGGGTGACGATCAAGAACATCTGCTACGCCGAGGGCGCCGACGACTTCTCCACCGCGCGGGTCCGGTTGCAGGTCGTCGGCGGGGAACCCGCGGCGATGGTGCACACCGCGGCCGCCGAGGTCGGGCAGGGCCTGGTGACGGTGCAGCAGCAGATCGCCCGCACCGAGCTCGGCGTCGAGCGGGTGACCATCCACCCGAACGACACCTCGGTCGGCCCGGCCGGGTCGAGCTCGGCGTCCCGCCAGACCTACATGACCGGCGGTGCGGTGCAGGTGGCCTGCGCGGCGGTGCGCGAGGCGGTGCTGCGCCGGGTCGACGGGCACGACCCGGCGTCGCTGGAGCTGCGCGGCGGCGCGGTGGTGACCGCGACCGGTGCGGTGGTGGCCGAGCTGACCGAACTGCTCGGCGACGACGTGGTCGAGGAGACCCGGGAGTTCCACCACCGCGAGACCTTCCCGCTGGACGAGCTGGGCACCAGCGAGCGCGCCCAGGTCCAGCACGCGTTCTCCGCCCACCGCGCGGTGGTCGACGTGGACACCGAGCTGGGCCTGGTCAAGGTGGTGCAGCTGGCCTGCGCCCAGGACGTCGGCAAGGCGATGAACCCGGAGGCGGTGCTCGGCCAGATCCAGGGCGGTTCGGCGCAGGGCCTCGGGCTGGCGGTGATGGAGGAGATCCAGGTGCGCGACGGGGTGATCCGCAATCCGTCGTTCACCGACTACCTGATCCCGACGATCCTGGACATGCCGCCGATGGAGATCGACGTGATCGAGCGCGGCGACCCGAACGCGCCCTACGGCGTCCGCGGCGTCGGCGAACCGCCGACGATCTCCACCACCCCGGCGGTGGTCGCCGCGATCCGCGCCGCGACCGGCAAGGAGCTCACCCACACCCCGGTCGCCCCGGAACACCTGATCTGAGAACCGCGCCGAGACGACGAAGACACGTGCCGGGCGACCGGCGCGCCCCGAGGAAGGAGACCGACATGGCCGTGGACCCCGCCACCGCACCGGACGTCGAGCAGCGGTGGCTGGTGCGGTGCATCGAGCTCGCCACCGCCAACGTCGCCGAGGGCGGCGGCCCGTTCGGCGCCCTGGTGGTGCGCGACGGGGAGGTCGTGGCCACCGGGACGAACCTGGTGACCGTCGACCTGGACCCGACCGCGCACGCGGAGGTCACGGCGATCCGCCGGGCCTGCCGCGCCCTGGGCAGCTTCACGCTGAGCGGCTGCGTGCTGGTGACCTCCTGCGAACCGTGCCCGATGTGCCTGGCCGCCGCGCTGTGGTCGCGGATGGACCGGGTGCTTTACGCCGCCGACCGGGACGACGCGGCGGCGGCCGGCTTCGACGACCGGGCGTTCTACGACATCGTCCGTGACCCGAGCGCGGGCAGCCCCACCCCGGTGGTCCGGGTGGACACCCCCCGCCGCAACGACGCCTTCGACGCCTGGCGGGCCAAGGCCGACCGGGTCGACTACTGACCCCTTACCCGTTCGGTACCTGAGTGAAGGGCCCCCTTGCCCAAGTTAGGACCTGTTTCAGAATGATCTGCGTGGCGGTGCGGGTAGCGGAACCTCAGCGGCCTTCTCGCTCCGGGAGCCGCTCCTGATGTACCAACCACGTACACGGCGTCACGGCTGTCCTCGCGAGAAGACCGCTGAGAACCCGCGGCGGTGCCGGTTGCGTGCCTCACCGCATGCGGCTCCGCCGCATTCTGAAAGGACCCCTTACTGGGACAAGGGCGCCCCTCACCCGGAATCACCCGGCGGTGGCCGCGCCGATCGGCTCCCGAGGTCCCGATCGGACGGCGCCGCGGCCGTCCTCACGAGCAGACCGCTGAGGACCCGCCGCGGTGCGGGCCGCGCGCCCCATCGCACAGCGGCTCCGCCGCTCCCCGAGCACGACCCTCACCCGTTCGGTAGCTGAGTGAGGGGCCCCCTTGCCCGAGTTACTGGGACAAGGGTGCCCCTCACCTGGAACGGATTCACCCCGCGGTGCGGCGGTGGCCGCGCCGATCCCCCACCGTCGACGTCCCGCTCCCCGGGACGCGACCCGACGTGCCCGCGCACGGGCCCACCAGCACGGGAGGACGGCCCATGACCCAGCGATCGGAGACTTCCAGACCCACCGCGCGCCCCGGCGCGGTGGACCGCTTCTTCGCCATCACCGAACGCGGCTCCACGCTCACCCGCGAGCTCCGCGGCGGCCTGACGACGTTCGTGGCGATGGCCTACATCGTGATGCTCAACCCGCTGATCCTCGGTTCGTCGGCGGACGCGACCGGGGCCCAGCTCACCTCCGCGCAGCTCACCACCGCGACCGCGGCCACCGCGGGGGTGATGACGGTCCTGATGGGCGTGGTCGGCAACGCGCCGCTGGCGATGGCCGCCGGGCTCGGCATCAACGCCGTGGTCGCCTACACCATCGCCCCCGCGATGACCTGGGCGCAGGCGTTCGGCCTGGTCGTGCTGGAGGGCGTCGTCATCGTGGTGCTGGCGGTGAGCGGTCTGCGGGAGCGGATCATCAACGCCATCCCGGACGCGCTCAAGACCGCGCTGACCGTCGGCATCGGCCTCTACATCGCGCTGATCGGGCTGGTCAGCGCCGGGTTCGTGACCCGGGTGCCGGACGCGGCGGGCACCACCGTCCCGGTGCAGCTCGGCGACGGCGGGCACCTGTCCGGGGTGCCGGTGGCGGTGTTCTGCCTGAGCCTGCTGCTGATGCTGGTGCTGATGGCCCGCCGGGTGCCGGGGGCGATGCTGATCGGCATCGCGGTGAGCACCGGTGTCGCCGTGCTCGCCCACGCCGCGCTGGGCCTGGACCCGCAGGGGTGGGGCACCGTGGTCCCGGAGCTGCCGGAGCGGATCGTCGGCAGCCCGGACTTCAGCCTGTTCGGCCAGGTCGACCTGTTCGGCGGTTTCGCCTCGGCCGGGGGCATCGCGGCGGCGGTGTTCCTGTTCACCCTCGTGCTGTCCGGCTTCTTCGACGCGATGGGCACCATCACCAGCGTCAGCAGCGAGGCCGGGCTGGTCCGCGACGGCAAGGTGCTCGGGATGGGACGCATCCTCGCGGTGGACGGGGTGGCCGCCGCGGCGGGCGGGTTGTCCGGATCGTCCCCGAACACGGTGTTCCTGGAGTCGGCCACCGGCGTGGCCGAGGGCGCCCGCACCGGGCTGGCGTCGGTGGTCACCGGACTGCTGTTCTGCGCGACGCTGCTGTTCACGCCGCTGGCGGCGATCGTGCCCGCGCAGGCCGCGGCCCCGGCCCTGGTGCTGGTCGGCGCGATGATGATGGCGCAGGCCCGGCACATCCCGTGGTCGGACCCGGACTACGTGGTGCCCGCGTTCCTGACCATCGCGGTGATCCCGTTCACCTACATGATCACCAACGGCATCGGCGCCGGGATCATCGCCTTCGCCGTGATCAAGCTCGCCCGGGGCCGCGTTCGCGAGATCGGCTGGTTCGTCGGGGTCCTCGCGGTGATCTTCACCGCCTACTTCGGCATCGAGGCGGTCGAGGCGGTGCTCGGCGGCTAGGTTGGCGCCGTGCGGGTAGCGGGAGTGGTGCTGGCGGCCGGGGCCGGACGTCGGTTCGGCGGGCCCAAGGCCCTCGTGGAGCTCGGCGGTTCGCTGCTGGTCGAGCGGGCCGCCCAGGTCCTCGCCGACGGCGGGTGCGATCCCGTCCTGGTGGTGCTGGGCGCGGCGGCGGCGGAGGTGCGCGAGCGCGCCGACCTCGGCGGCGCGGTGCTGCTGGACAACCCCGGCTGGGAGTCCGGGATGGGGTCCTCGCTGCGGGTGGCGCTGGACGCCCTGGCCGGGGGCGGGGCGGACGCGGCGCTGGTGCTGCCGGTCGACATGCCCGGCGTCGGGCCGGAGGCGGTCCGGCGGGTCGCGGCGCGGGCGGTGGACCGGGAGGTGCTCGCGGCCGCCGCGCAGGCCGGCCGGCGCAGCCACCCCGTGCTGCTCGGGCGCGCGCACTGGGCCGGTGCGCGGACGGCCGCGGTCGGCGACGCGGGCGCGCGGGACTACCTCCGGACGCGGGAGGTGGCCCTGGTGGCCTGTGACGACGTCGCCTCCGGCCACGACATCGACACACCGGAGGACCTGCCTCGTGGTTGACCCGTAAAGTCGAGTCACCACACTTGGCGTGACCGGTCCGGAACGTACGCACCGCCCGGTGTGAGCTGTTCCGGGCATGCGCGTCACACGAACGCCCGAGCAGGCCGGAGGCTGAGCACACATGGCGACCGGACACATCACCGCGAACTACGTGCCGGACGGAGACGACTGGCAGATCACCGTCACCGCCGGAGCGGAGCGCCGCTCGGCCCGCGCCGCCGGACTCATCGCGGCGCGGGACACGGCCGACCAGATCATCGAGGAGCTGGCCCCGAGTCCGGCGGGGCGCGTGGTGATCCACCTGCTCAACGGGGACGGCTTCGCGTTCACCACCGCCTACTTGCAAGCTCGGCACGGGCTGACCGACGAGGCCACCCGGCAGGCCGCTGCCGCCGCCGCGGGCAGCGCCCAGGCGCTGCGGCGGTGACACGAAGGCGTGCACAGTGGACCCGATGGCCCCGGTTCCCGGGCCGGGCTTCCCTAGGATGACTGCCGTGACAGCGTCGACGAGCAGTGCGCCCGAGGGGGAGCCAGCGGTGGATCCGAACCGTCCCGGACGCGGTCGGCCCCGGGACGCCAGCCGGGACGCCGCCCTGCGCCAAGCAGCGATGGAAGTGCTCGCCGAGGTGGGCTACCGCGCGCTGACGATGGACGCCGTCGCCGCGCAGGCCCGCGCCGGCAAGGCCACCATCTACCGCCGCTGGGACTCCAAGCTGGACCTGGTGATCGACACCTGCACCCAGCTCGTGCAGCGCAACATCCCCGAGCCCGACAGCGGCTCCGTCGAGCACGACCTGCGGGAGTTCCTCAGCGCGTTCGCGTCGTTCCTCACCGGCCCGGTCGGCAAGGCCGCGCAGGCCCTCGTCGGTGAGCTGCCGCACGAACCGGAGCTCGCCGCCGCGTTCCGCACCTCGTTCCTGCTGCCGCAGCGCGACGTGGTGCGCAGGCTCATCGACCGCGGCCTGCGGCGCGGCGAGATCGGCCCGGAGGCACCGGTCGACACGATCGTGGAGCTCACCGGCGCCGCGCTGCTCTACCGGCTGATGCTCACCGACGAACCGCTGGACGCCGAGTTCGTCGAGCGGCTGCTCACCCAGGCGCTGCTGCCCCTGCTGCACCGCGGGACGTGACCAGCACCGCACCGGCTGGCTAAGGTGCGACGTGGACACCGCCGCGCGGCGGTGTCGGCGAGTTCGAGGAGGCGCGGGGTGCTGGCTGGAACCGTTCGAGGGCTGCACCGCTGGCCGGTCAAGTCGCTGCGCGGCGAGGACGTCTCGGCGGCGCGCCTCGACGACCGCGGGATGGCGGGTGACCGCGCGCACGCGCTGGTCGACGGGCGCCGGGGGCGCGACGGCAAGGTCCGCACCGTGCGGCAGGACTCCGGGATGCTGAGCTGGTCGGCGGCCTACGGGGACGTGCCGGATCCGGTGGGCCCGCCGGAGCTGCGCGGACCCGACGGCACCAGGTGGACCTGGGGCGATCCGGGGCTGGCCGAGGCGCTGACCACCTCGCTGGGCGGACCGCTGGCCCTGCGGGCCGCACCCGGGCAGCAGGACCGGGGCCCGACGGTGCTGGTCACCTTCCAGGCGTCCCTGGACGGGTTGGGCGAGGAGCTGGGCGCCGAGGTCGACCTGCGGCGGTTCCGGACGAACCTGCACCTGGAGGCGGACCTGCCCGCGTTCGCGGAGCAGCGCTGGGAGCCGGGCGTGCGGCTCGCCGTGGGCGAGGTGGAACTGGCGGTGACCGGCGAGCACAGCGGTCCGTGCGTGCGTTGCGCGGTGCCGAGCTGGGACGCGGCGGGCCGGGAGCGCTGGCGCGGGCTGCAGCAGCACCTGATCGGCGCGCACGACAACCTGTTCGGCGTGATCATGCGGGTGACCAGGGCCGGGGACGTGCGGGTGGGCGACGAGGCCGGTGAGCCTTCCGCGCGGGTGTGATCCTCGCGGAGGCCCCCGTCCTCACTTGAACAGCTTGCGCACCACCGCGACGGTGACCAGCGCACCGACGCCGATCAGGGCGTAGCGGACCCGGGGGTCGCTGAGCTTGTCCCGCACGGTGGACTTGCCCGCCTCGACGAACCGCTTCGGGTCCGCCTTGACGCTGAGCTCGTCCAGCGTGGTGGCCAGCGCGTCGCGCGCCTGCTGGATCTCCCGCTCGATGGTGTCCGGATCACGTGCCACGTGTCCTCCTCACGTTCACCTGGCTGCTGACACGGTAGATCACCCCTCCGCCGGGGTGCAGCGGCGGTTCACCGTGTCGCGACCGAACACCCGTTCCGCCCCGGCCGCGGGCGGCGCTAGGCTGTCCCGGCGGGGGCCGTAGCCCAATTGGCAGAGGCACTAGGTTTAGGTCCTAGCCAGTGAGGGTTCGAGTCCCTCCGGCCCCACTCCACGCCCCTGCCGGCGGGTCCGACCGCGCGGGGCGTACCGGCGATCGCCTGCCGGTGCCTGGGCGGTTCCGGGATGATCCCGGGGTGGACGTCGATGTGGTGATCGTGGGTGCCGGGCCGAACGGGTTGTTGCTCGCGGGGGAGCTCTCGCTGCTGGGGTTGCGGCCCGTGGTGCTCGAACGGTTGCGGGAACGCACCGGGGAGCCCCGCGCGAACGGTGTGATCGGGCGTGTCGTGCAAGCGCTGGACCTGCGCGGCCTGCACGACCGGCTCTCCGGCGGCGAACCGCTCGGCGAGCCGGGGCGCTACTTCCAGTTCGGCGGGCTGGCGCTGGACCTCGGCGCGCTCGCCGACAACCCGCTGCACGGCCTGCGGATCCCGCAACCGAGGCTGGAGGCGCTGCTGGAGGAGTGGGCCGTGGAACGCGGAGCGCGGCTCCGGCGCGGGCACGAGTTCGCCGGGTTCGCGCAGGACGACGACGGCGTGCGGGTCGACGTGCGCGGGCCGGACGGCGCCGCCTACGCGGTGACCGCGGCCTACCTGGTGGGCTGCGACGGCGCGAGCAGTTCGGTGCGCAAGCTCGCGGGGATCGGGTTCCCGGGCACCACCGACGAGCACTTCGTCTCCCGCAGCGGCGACGTGGTGCTCCCCGGATCGGCGTTCGCCGACGAGCTCGGGAGCATCGACGCGCCCGGGCAGCGGATGTTCCCGTTCGCCTTCAACCGCACCGAGCGCGGGGCGTTCGTCTACGCGCCGTTCCAGCCCGGCGTGCACCGGGTGGCCGTGCACGAGTGGCGGCAGCCGCCCGCCGATCCGGACGCTCCCCTGACGCCGGCCGAGCTGCGCGCCGCGGTGACCAGGGTGACCGGCGTGGACCTGCCCATGACCCGGCCGGACTCCGACGCCCCGCTCGCGTGGCGGCGGCGGGTCGGGATGCACTCCCGGCAGGCCGAGCGGTACCGCGACGGCCGGGTCCTGCTGGCCGGGGACGCCGCGCACGTGCACTCCAGCGTCGGTGCGCCGGGCCTGAACCTCGGCATGCAGGACGTGTTCAACCTGGGCTGGAAGCTCGCGGCGACGGTCCTCGGCCGGGCACCGCGGGACCTGCTGGACACCTACGAGCGCGAACGGCACCCGGCGGGCGCCCGGGTGCTCATGCAGACCCGCGCGCAGACCGCGCTGCTCGCACCGGGCGCCGAGGTCACCGCGCTGCGGGAGCTGTTCGGCGAGTTGCTCGACGAGCCCGCGGTGCTGCGGCGGCTCGCGGAGCTGCTCGCCGGGGCCGACCTGCGCTACGAGATGCCGGGCGGCGGTGACCACCCGCTCGTGGGCGGCTGGATGCCGGAGCTGCACCTCGGCACGCCCGCTGCGCGGAGCCGGCTGGCCGCCGCGCAGCACCGCGCCCGGCCGGTCCTGCTGGACTTCGCGGGCGGTGTCGCGCTCGCGGGCTGGCAGGACCGCGTGGACCTGGTGCGGGCCGACGCCGAGGACCCGCCCGCCGACGCGATCCTGGTGCGCCCGGACGGCTACGTGGCCTGGGCGGGGTCGGACACCGGCGAGCTCACCCGGGCGCTGCGCACCTGGTTCGGCGAGCCCGCGGACGCCGGGTAGCCCGCCGAGGTCACGGCCGCGGGGCCTGGTCGCCGGTGCGGTCCCGTTCCGAGCAGGCGACCCGCTCAGGAGTCGGGGGTGGCGCGCTCCCGGGGCGGAGCCGGCCGGCGCGGACGCCGTTGGCGATGACGAAGACCTCGGCGAGCTCGTGGAGGAACACCACGGTGGCCAGGCCGAGCAGGCCGAAGGCCGCCAGCGGGACGAGCGCGAGCACGAGCACCGCGGACAGCGCGATGTTCTGCAGCATGATGCGGCGGGCGCGGCGGGCGTGGGCGAGGGCGCGCGGCAGGTGGCGCAGGTCGGTGCCCATCAGGGCGACGTCGGCGGTCTCCACCGCGACGTCGGTGCCCATGGCGCCCATCGCGATGCCCACGTCCGCGGTGGCCAGGGCCGGGGCGTCGTTGATGCCGTCGCCGACCATGGCGACCGCGCCGCGATCGCGCAGCCGCCGCACCAGGGCGGCCTTGTCCTCGGGGCGGAGTCCGGCGTGCACCTCGGTGATGCCGGCCGCACCGGCCAGCGCGGTGGCGGTGCGGGCGTTGTCCCCGGTGAGCATGGCGACCGCCACCCCGGCCGCGCGCAGCGCCCGGATGGCCTCGGCTGCTTCGGGGCGGAGCTCGTCGCGGATGCCGATGATGCCGAGCACCGCGTGGTCGTGTTCGACGACGGCGACCGTGGCCCCGGCGTCCTGCAGGCGGGTCACCTCCCGGTCGAGGGCGCCGGGGTCGAGCCATCCGGGCTTGCCCAGCCTGGCGCTGCGCCCGTCCACGGTGCCGTCGAGACCGGAGCCGGGCACGGCCGTCACCTCCTCGGCGGGCACCGGGTCGGGTGCGGCGGCGAGAACCGCGGCGGCCAGCGGGTGCTCGCTGCGGGCCTCCAGCGCCGCGGCCACGGCGAGCACCCGGTCGCGGTCGACGCCGCCGGCGGGCACGATCTCCACGACGGCGGGGTCGTTGCGGGTCAGCGTGCCGGTCTTGTCCAGCGCAACCGCGCGCACCGCGCCCAGGGCCTCCAGCGCGGCGCCGCCCTTGACCAGCACGCCCAGCCGGCTGGCGGTGCCGACCGCGGCGATCACGGTGACCGGGACGGAGATCGCCAGCGCGCACGGGGCCGCCGCGACCAGCACCACCAGCGCGCGCTCGATCCAGGTCCCCGGGTCGCCGAGCAGGGCGCCGATCCCGGCGATCAGCGCGGCGAGCACCATGACCGCGGGGACCAGCGGCCGGGAGATCCGGTCGGCGATGCGCTGGCGGACGCCCTTGCGCCGCTGGGCGTCCTCGACGATGCGCACCACCGTGGCCAGCGAGTTGTCCGCCACCGCGGCGGTGGCCTCGACGGTGAGCACGCCGGTGCCGTTGACCGATCCGGCGAAGACCTCGTCCCCGGTGCCGACCTCGACGGGCACCGATTCGCCGGTGATCGCGGCGGTGTCCACGCTGGATCGCCCGTCCACGACGGTGCCGTCGCTGGCGAGGCGTTCCCCGGCGCGCACCAGCATCCGGTCGCCGACCCGCACCTGCTCGGGCGGGATGGCGGTTTCGCGACCGCCGCGCAGCACGGTGACCTGGTCGGGCACGAGCGCGAGCAGGGCGCGCAGGCCCTGCCGGGCGCGCGACAGGGAGTGGTCCTCGAGGGCCTCGCTGATGGCGAACAGGAAGGCCAGCATCGCCGCCTCGGCCACCTGGCCCAGCAGCAGCGCGCCGACGAGCGCGATGGTCATCAACGTGCCGACCCCGACGCGGCGGTGCCGCAAGGCCCGCAGCGTGCCGGGGACGAAGGTCACGCCGCCGACGAGCGCGGCCACCCCGTGCAGCACCAGCCCGGTCCCCGGCGAACCGGCCCAGCCGGCGAGGAAGCCCGCCCCGACCAGCAGCCCGGCCACGGCGGCGAGCCGCACCTCGCGCACCTGCCACAGCCGTTGCGGCTGCTCGTGGGGCTCGTGGGCGCCGTCGGTACCGCAGCACTCGGCGCTCATGCCGGATCCACCTCGGCCGCGGGCGCGCTGATCGTCGCGAGGAGTGCGCGGGCGGCGCGGGTGAGCCGGTACATCACCAGCTTGCCGTCCCGCCGGGAGTCGACCAGCCCGGCCGAGCGCAGCGACCGCAGGTGGTGCGACACCAGGCCCTGCGAGGCGCCGACGATCCAGGCCAGGTCGCACACGCACAGCTCGTCCCCGGCGTGCAGGGCGTGGGCGATCCGCAGCCGGGTCGGATCGCCCAGCGCGCGCAGGCCCTCCGCGCGCGCCGCGAGCTCGCCGGGTTCCGGGAGGGCCGCGCGCAGGCCCTCGGCGTGGTCGAAGTCGATGCACAGCAGCTCGCAGCGGTCGTCGCTCATCTCGTCAATCTAACGTGCGTTGATATGTTCGGGCAACAATCGCGGAGTCGCGCCGGAAAAAGGAGTGGCACTACTACGCCAACGTAGTAGCATTGCGATCACCGGCGGGAAGGGGTGATCGCGTGGCGTCGGATCCGGAGCGGCTGCGGCGGTACTGGGACAAGCACGCCGACCACTACGACGAGCAGATGGGGTTCTGGGACCGGCGGTTCTTCGGCGATACCCGGCAGTGGGTGTGCCGCCAGGCCACCGGCGAGGTGCTGGAGGTCGCCATCGGCACCGGGCTGAACCTGCGGTGGTACCCGGACGACGTCCGGTTGACGGGAGTCGACTTCAGCCCGGCCATGCTGGCACGCGCGCGGCGCCGCGCCGAGCTGTCCGGACGCCAGCTGGACGCCCGCGTGGGCGACGCGCAGCGGCTGGAGTTCCCGGACGACTCGTTCGACTCGGTCGTGGCGACGTTCTCGCTGTGCGCGATCCCGGACGACGCGGCGGCCGTGGCGGAGATGCGGCGCGTGCTGCGGCCGGGCGGAACGCTGCTGCTGGCCGATCACGTGGTCAGCAGCTCGGCTCCGCTGCGCGGGGTGCAGCGCCTGCTGGAGCTGATCACCGTCCCGCTCGGCGAGGAGCACTTCCGGCGCCGACCCGTCAACCACGTGCGGGCGCAGGGGTTCACCGTGCGACGGCAGGAGCGGTTCAAGGCGGGCATCGTGGAGCGGCTCGCCGCGACCTGCCCGGCGGCCACCAGCGGCACGGGCTGATCAGCCGCCGTCGACCAGCCGCCGCAGCCGGGACCTCAGGTGTTCGTCGGCGTCCACCTGGTCGACGAAGGACACCAGCGCGGCGTCCCCGTAGTCGTCCAGCAACCGCCGCACCGCGATCTCGGCGGGACTGCTCGCCGCCGCCTCGTAGGCGTAGCCGCGCCCGGCCGGTCGCCGTCGCACCACGCCGCGCTCGGCCAGCCGGGACAGGACGGTCATCACCGTGGTGTAGGCCAGCGGCGACGTCCGGTCGCGGTTCAGCTCGGTCAGCACCCCGCGCACCGGGACGGCGTCGCTCCCGCGCCACAGCACGTCCATGACCTCGGACTCCAGCGGCCCGAGGGCGGCGCCGCGCTCGGTACGTCCCACGCGACCAGGCTACTACGGCAATGTCGTACCTACATCGTCCCGCCTGCCGACGCGACGAGGACGCCGGACGCCGACGGCCGGTGGGCGGCCCCCGATCCCGCCCACCGGCCGGGTCCGGGGAGTACGCCTGCCGCAGAGGATGTCCGGACGGCGGCGAGCGCTGTTGACCTCCAGCGCGCTGGAGGTACGAGGATCGCGCCACCGACACCCGTGGAGGTCCCGTTGCGCGACGCCATGCCCGACTTCACCCGCCCCGACGCCGGAACGGTCCTGATCAGCCCGTGGGACGTGGACGACCACGGGCGCCAGCGCCGCGCGGTGGACGCCACCATCGCCGAGTGGGAGCGAGCGCCGAAACCGGCGGCGTTCCTGAGCTTGACCTGCTTCACCAGCCTCGACGGGCGCCGGGTCCTGAACTACGCCCAGTGGACCGACGACGAGGCGCACCGCGAGTTCGTCCGGCGGCACCGCCCGGAGCTGGTGCGCGGCATCGACGACGCGGTGCCCGACATCGAACGGCCCGGTCTGGTGCGCTACCGCCTGCACCGCAGCACCGGCCCGGTGGCGGCCGAGCGCGGCGGCGTCGTCTCGGTCGAGGTCCACCCGGCGGACGGCCCCGAGCAGGCCCGGCGGCTCGCGGACGACCTGGCTGACGCCGCGCGAGACGCCACCGCGCACGTCCACGTGGACGTCGACGGCACCCGCGTGCTCGTGCTCCGCGAATGGCGCGACGCTCCGGCGCACCTGGAACAGCGGTCGTTCCGGCTGTACCGCAGCCTCGTGCACCGCCCCCGCTCGTGAACCGTCACGGGTGCGGCGCCGCCTGCTCGTAGACCTCGTTGCCCTCCCGTTCGACACCCGCGCGCAGTTGATGTACCAGGCGCAGCTCGACGTCTTCCTCACCACGTTGTCGTCGCTGATGCACGCCACCGCCCTGCTGGGCAGCGCCGGGCTCACCGCGCGCGAGGTCTTCGCCGACCTGGTCGGCATGGTGGCGGCGACCCCGTCCATCATCGGCGCCGCCGGGGACCTCGCCGCGCAGCTCGACGCGGGCGAGCACCCGGGCCACCTCAGCACGGCCACCATGATGGGCGCGACGACCGACCACATCGTCGCCGCGAGCGAGTCCGCGGGCATCGACCTCGCCCTGCCCCGCGCGGTCCAGTCCCACTACCGCCGCGTGATCGAGGACGGCCGGGGCGGCGACAACTGGACCCGCATCCTCGACGCCATCCGTGACCGCTGATCATCCTTTCGGGTGGCGTGTACGGCCGAATGCCGTACTACTCGCCCCTCCTGGCGAAGATCGGCCCCGCCGAACAGAGGGGGATCTTCATGCCGGACTTCTTCACCGACAAGCAAGGCAACGTAAGGCCGATCAACGGCAAGAAGGGAGGAGGTGGGATGGCGGTCACGGCAGGAGCGACCGCGCTCGCCATCGCCGCGTACTCCGGTGGTGCCGGTGTCACCTCCGGAGGGTTCGGATCGATCGCCGGGGAAAGCCTCTTCGCCCGCACGAGCCACGCGCAGCAAGCCGCGCGGAAGGGGCAGCACGACAAGGCATGGCAGCAACTACGGCTGCGGATCCCCCGGCAGCGGGCGCCGCAGCGGACCCTCGGCTGCGTCGTGCATTCGTTCGGCGAAGTACGTGAGTTCTTCGTCCGGAACCCGTGCCGCTCGCTCGTCCGGACCTTGGTCCCGCTCGAAGACGAACACGGCAACAGCGCGGTCGTCTCGATCGCCTGGGTGCGCATGCCCACCGGCCGCGGCGCCCGCGCTCTGGAACGGCTCAACCACCGGCAAGGCACCGGAGACCTGACCGCCCTCGGGCAGGGCGCGCTCACCGCACGAGGCGTGGTGTTCACCGGTGACCACTACCGGGGCGACGCGCGGGGAAAGCTCTTCGTCCGCGCCGAAACCGCCCCTGCGGTCGGGACCATGGAACCCGGCCTCATGGAGGCGGCGGCGAAGGTCGCGGTGCTGCTCCCCCCGCCGTGATCGGCGACTTCGGGCCGACACCGACGGCCGGGCCGCACCGGACGTGCCCGGGCTCAGCTCCGTCCGGCAGTTCTCGGCCGCCTCCGGGGACACACGGCCGGACCGGGCCGACCCATGGGGCTTCACTCACCGGCGTCCGCGATCGGTCGGGTGATCGTGGCGACGAGCCGACGGCGCAGGGCTTCGCATGTCCTAGCGTTGGCCCACCGGACGACGCGGGCACCCCGGACGGGTGCCGCCGATGAAGGGAACGCCAGCCGTGCAGCACGGGCTCTCCGATCGCCAGCGGGAGCTGGTGCGGGCGTGGCTGCCCGCCGCCGAGGTCACCGCCGACCGGAGTTGGGGGCTCGTCGGCACGACGGTGCTCGAGCTCCGGCACGGCGCGGAGCGCTACATCGTCAAAGCCGGTGACGACCACGATCAGCACATCGCCCGGGAGATCCGGGCCCACTCCGAGTGGCTGCGGCCCTGGACGTCGCTCGGTCGGGCACCCCAGGTCGTGCGCACCGACCGCGCCGCGAAGCTCGTCCTGACCCGGTACCTGCCCGGAAGGCTGGTGGAGGGCACCGACCACGAACACCGGCCGGAGACCTACCGGCAGGCCGGCGAACTGCTCGCCCGCCTGCACGACCAGCCCCACGTCGAGGACGCCGGGTTCGAGGAGCGGGCGCGGCGCAAGGCGCTGCGGTGGCTCGACCAGCCCCACCGCATCGACCCCGGCGTCGCCGCCCGACTGCGTTCGGTGATCGAATCCTGGCCGACGCCGCCGAGCACGCTGGTGCCGACCCACGGCGACTGGCAACCCCGCAACTGGCTGGTGCACGGCGCGACGGTGAGCGCGATCGACTTCGGCCGCGCCGACCTCCGCCCGGCGTTCACCGACCTGGCCCGGCTCGCGGCGCAGCAATTCCGCGCCGACCCCGCCTTGGAGGACGCGTTCTTCGAGGGCTACGGGCCTGATCCCAGGGAACCGGACGCCTGGTGGCGCCACCGGGTCCAGGAGGCCATCGGAACCGCGGCCTGGGCCTACCGGGTGGGCGACGAAGCGTTCGAGCGGCAAGGCCACCGGATGATCGCCGAAGCGCTCGCCGACCAGCCCCGGCACTAGCACTGCCTTGCCGCTCCGGCACTGTGTCTCCGATGGACCCACCCCGCAGCGCAGGACGGAGCCACGTCGGCACCGGGCCGCTGGAACGGGACCTATCCTGCCCAGGATGCGGCCGACAGGAGTGAGGCACCGGATCCGGCGACTCCGCGAGCGGGAGGAAGAACACGACCGGGCCGCACCTGCAACTGCGGCGGGCGCTGACCTGGTTCGTCCACGGCTGCGCCCTGCTGGGCTACGACGACACCAGCACCAGCGCCGTCGTGGACACCTTCCGCCGCGTGCTCGCCCTGCACGACGATCCCGATCAGCAGTGCACCGGCAGCGACCTGGAACTCGCCGCCCTCGGCTGCGTGCGTCGACTGCGGTCCCACGACGACCTCGCGCAGGCCGCTGCGGACCCGCAGCGCCACGCCGCCCGCGACGAGGCCCTCGCCCACGCCGCCTTCCTGCGCATCCCGCCCCAGGTGTTGACCGGGCGTACCGACCACGGCGCCTACTTCCCCATGGCCTGCTTCAACGCCGCCGGATCCAGCGCGGACGGCGTCCTCACCCCCTACCAGGCCGCCACCTTCATCTGCGGCGTCGGCTACTACGAGCCCACCGAGGAACGCGCGCTGCTCACCGCGATGCGCGAATACCGCATCCGCTACGAGGACGAGCCCGAGCACCGCCCCGAACTGGACGGGGAGATCACCCGTCGACTCCGCGCCTGGTTGCGGGATTTCACCAGCTGAACCAGCTGGCCCCGCACCGGCCTGACGCACCGCCACCGATCCGGCGGGAGCCGCCGACATCGAGGGTCTGCGAGCAGCAGCGCACCCCGCCGAGCGCCGATCAGTACCAGCACCCGGGTTGCCACCGCACGCACGCCGGCCGCAGCCCGGTCCCGCAGTACTCCGCGACGGCTTCCCGGACCCGGTCCAGCGGCAACGACGCCGAGGCCGGGAACCACAGGTCACCTTCCTCGTCGAACAGCAGCGGCGGAGTGCGCTCGTCGGCATCGGGGTTGAACGAGTCGACCAGTTCCCCGCCCGCCGCACCTGGCCGGGCATCCGCCCAGTTCAGCGCTCCCCAGCCGGTCCCCGGGTACGACGACACCCGCAGTCGTACCGCTGGCGCCGCCGGTCCGCCCGGGTCGCGGTGCGACAGGCACGGCCGGTCCCACACCGTCACGTGCACCATCGGATCGAGCGGTGCCTCGACGATCTGGTCGATCAGCGCCGCGATCTCCCGGGGCGTGCGCGCGTAGCGGTAGATGTGGTGGAACACGACCGTGACCACGGTCGCGGTGCCGGTCGCCGTCATGGCCTGCCTTCTCCTGAAGATCTCGATCGGCGCGGTAGCGCCCGGTTCCCACAGGGCCGCATCGCGCGCGTGGGTCCGGCTCCGCCCGGCTTCGGGGACACACGCCCGGACACGACCGCCCCATGGGCTTCACCAGCCGGACGACGACGGCCCCACGAAGAATTCCCGCCAGGTGACAGCGGTGGGCCGCTCGGCGGTGCGCAGGAACTCGCTGATGGCCAGCGTGAAGGCCTCCAGCGGCAGGCCGGAGCCGGGGGGAAACTCGTCGTCGTCGAATTCGCAGCCCTCGGAGCTGGGGTCACCTACCGGGTAGGCCTTGTCCCGGGTCGAGTCTTGATGGCTGAGGTATCCGAACCCGTCCTGGACGGTCGCGTACACGTCGTGGTCCAAGAACCGTCGGCTCTCGTCCCACCACGGTCGGTCGCGGTGGATGAGCCGTGCGAGGTCGGCAGCTGGATCGGCGAGCAGACCAACGAGTTCGGGGACCTGCTCCGGATCCCGGATGAGCTGGTTCATCCCGCGCTCCTCTCCGTCGTCGGTGAGCACGGACCAGCGGGCATCGATGGTCATCGGTTTCCTTCCTTGCCTCTGTAGAGCCTCCCGTTCGGGCTGCTGCCGTCCTTGACCCTCAAAGTGGTTCCCGGCGGGAGGAACCGCTCGAGCTGCTTGTCGCACGTGTCGGTCAGGTCGTCGTCCTTGCCGGGCGTGGTGCCGCAGACCCGCCGGTTGATTTCGATTTCGGCATGGTCGATCTTCTGCTCGTCCATGCGCATGGCGAACTGCACTTCGACATGCCGGGCTATCGCGGCCTCGGCGTTCGGTCGCCCGTAGGTCAGGCCGAGTTCGACCGCGCGCCTCCGGGCCGTCTCGTAGTACGCGCCGCCACGGCCGCTTTCCAGCATCACCACATCGCCGTCGTCGCTGAGCCAACGGCCATGTGTCTTACCAGATCGAGGTGGTCGCGGTAGCTCGGACCGCTCGGCCGTTGACGGGAGCCGACGGGCCATCCAGTCGGCCTCTCGGACAGGTGAAGGGTCCAGTGCTGCTGGTTCAGCGCCAGGTATGCCGTGAGCTTGCCGGTAGATCTCGAGCAGGTTTGCGACGTCGCGCACTTGTTCGCGCGAAGCTGCGAGTTGGTGGGACACAGCTCGTCGTTGGTGGAGCGCGGTCAGCATCTCGTGGTCGGTGGTGCCGCGCAGCGCCCTCCCCAGATGTTCGTCGCCCTGTTCGGATCGGTTCATCGCCCGGGTGAGATCGTCGGCGGCTGCGCCGATCTTGCGGATCGCGTCCGCGATCACTTGGCCGACCTTCTCTATGGCGGAGGCCATCGACGCCCCTTCGATCGACCAGACGGATCCCGAGCAGGATCACGCCTTCAGCCTCGGACATCTTCAAGCGACCACGAGCCCTTTCGCGGCGCCCCGCCCGATCGAGGTGTTCGGCCTCCGCTGCCGGGTGCGCCGTCAGCGGGCGGCGCGGGCGGTGGGCGGCTCGGTGCGGTGGTGGTGTGGGGCAGTCCGGTTGGCGGCTTGCACGTAGGCCGTGATCAGGGGGAGCTGGTCGGTCCGCCACGTCGACGGGTCGGGGACGGGGCGCGGCACCGCCGGTCGGCGGCGGCCCGCCACGGTCACCGCCTGGTCGAACTGGCGGTGGGTCGCGCGCAGCGCGACGCAGGAGTCGCACGGCACGTGCGTGCCGGGGATGATCGCGTCCAGTCCGGTCGTCCGGACCCAGGGGCCGCGCAGCGGATGGCCGCACACCGCCCGCGCCGCGTCCGCGCTCAGGTGGAACCGGCTCTGCTCCGGTGAGATCACCCAGGTCGTCACCGGTCTGGCAGAGGTCGGCTCCGCGGCCTCCGGAGGCGGCTCGTCGTCGGCTTCCTCGTGGCTCGACGTGGAGTGGGAGAGGACGATCCCGACCAGCGCCACGAGCACCACCGCCGCGAAGAGCAGCCATTCCCGCGCGCTCACCGGTCGGCCCGCACGGCGTCGATGACCAGCGGCGCGGGGGCGGCGGCCGCGCGGAGCTTCCCGGCCAGCACTTCGGCCGTCCGCGCCAGCTCGACCAGCTCAGCCGGTGCGGGGCGGTAGCCCTGCTCGACGTTCTGCGCCGTGCAGTCCAGCGCCAGCGCCCCGGCCCGCAGGTACGCCGCGAGCAGGGCGGGTTCGGGGCTCATCCCGCAGCCGCCATCCGGCGCCGACGCGGCATCGGCACGCCCGCGATGCGGTGCGCCTCGACGTCGCACCGGACGCACGTCGGCCACAACCAGCTCTCCACCGTGTCGACCGGCCGGATCTCGGCCCCGCACAGCGCCGCGACCGAGTCGGCACCACGCCACTCCCCTTCCCGCGTCGCGTGCCGCTCCGCAGCGCCCGGCGCCCAACTGAACGGATGTGGTCGAAACGGCATGGTGACCTCCCGATAAGCTTCCCGCTTCCATCTTGGTACCGGCCGTTTCCAGTGGTACCAAGACGAGAGTGACAGTCGGTACCAGCGCCCGGCAATGACCCGATGGGAGGAACGATTCACGCCGATGGGAAGGCTCTATGCTCTGGTGCATGGCTGGTACCACTCCAAAGGCCAGAGCGATAGGCACCGAGCTTCGTGCAGCACGCGAGGCGGCAGGCATTGGCCTGCGTGAACTCGCTGACCAGCTCGAAACCTCGCACGCGACGGTATCTCGATGGGAAACCGGCGCACGCTCGCCGAAGCCGGAGTACGTCGCCGCCTACCTGGCAAAGGTCGGCGCGAGCGCCGAGTTGCGAGAACAACTCGTTGAGCTTGCTCGCGACCCCGACGGGTCTCACTGGTTGTCGGTTGGGATGCCGGACCAGCACCGTCAGCTAGCAACGCTGCTGGAGATCGAACGCGAGGCCACGCGTATAGCGACCGTCTCACCGTTGTTGATTCCCGGCCTGTTGCAGACAGGTGACTACGCTCGCGCGATCATGACGACGGGCGGCGTTCCGACTGCAGAGATTGATACGCGGGTCGCGGTTCGGGTCGGCCGACGTGAAGCGATCACACGACGGAACCCAGCACATCTGCGTGCATACATCGGCGAACCCGTGCTGGCGCAGATGATCGGCGGCCCAGCCATCATGTTCGACCAGCTCCAGGCATTGCAGAAGTACGGCGAGCTTGACAACGTCGAAATTCGGATCATACCCACGAGAACCGACTGGCATCCCGGGCTCGAAGGACCGTTCTCCCTGGCTGAGTTCAGACAGCGGAACCCGGTTGTGCACTTGGAGAACCGCGTTTCGGCATTGTTCCTGCATGAACCCGCCGAGGTCGACGCTTATCAGGCGGCCCTTGACAGGATGGAAGAGATCGCGATGAGTTCGGCCGCATCCGCCGAGCTCATCGTGGCTGTCACCAAGGAAATGGAGACGACGCCATGACGCTATTGCCTGCCGACCCCGACGGCTGGCGCAAGTCCAGCCGGAGCACGAACACCGACAACTGCGTCGAGGTCGGCCGGGTCGGTGGTGGTGCCGCCGTGCGCGACACCAAGCACCGCGCCGCCGGGCACTTCACCACCACCCGACCCCAGTGGACCGCCTTCGTCGACGCCATCAAGGCCGGGCGCTACGACTCCTGAGCCCACCACCGGGAACGCCTGCCCGGGCTTCCGGGCAGGCGTTCCCGCACGTCCGGCCGTTGTCGGGGGTCGGTGGGACGCTGGAACCCCGACCCGAGGAGGTAGCGATGGCCGCGCCGCAGATCACCACGTTCCTGATGTTCGAGGGCGACGCCGAGGAGGCGATGGAGTTCTACATCGGCTTGTTCGAGGACTCCGAGATCGTCTCGCTCAGCAAGTACGGCCCGGAGGGCCCCGGACCCGAGGGCACCGTCGTGCACGCCACGTTCGTGCTGGCCGGGCAGCGGTTCATGTGCATCGACAGCTCCGTCTCGCACGATTTCACCTTCACCCCGGCGACCTCCCTGTACGTCGAGTGCCGGTCCGAGGCCGAGATCGACCGCCTGCACGCGGCCCTGAGCGACGGGGGCGCGGAGCTGATGCCGCTGGACTCCTACGGCTTCAGCACCAAGTTCGCCTGGGTGAACGACCGGTTCGGCGTCTCCTGGCAGCTCACCCTGCCGTGAGCAGCCTGCCGACGTCGGCTTCGGCCGCCGCCAGCACCTCGTCGATGCGGACCCGCTCGCCCCGCGACGCCGAGGCGATGGCGGCGTGCACCATCGCGAGGCTGCGCAGGTTGTCGTGGCACTCGCCCATCGGCGCTTCGCCGGTGCGCAGCGCGCGGACGAACAGGGTGAGCGAGCCGAGCAGGTCGTCACCGGGGTAGTCGTCGACGGCGTCGGCCGTGGCGGGAGCACCGCCGGTCCGCTCGGCCACCGGCCTGCCCTCGCCGTCCCAGGTCGCGCTGCCCCGCTCGGCGCTGAGCCGCCACCGGCTGTTCCACGCGGTCTCCAGCCCGGGGCTGCACCAGCTCCCGGTGTAGACGAACCGCACCCCGCCGGTCATCTCGAAGATCGCGGTGGCCGCCGCGTCACCGCCGTACCAGCTCCACCCGGGGTTGTACTCCTCGCAGTACACCGCCACCGGCTCGGCGCCGAGCAGGAACCGGGCCGCGTCGAAGTTGTGGATGGCCATGTCCAGCACCAGCGGATTCGCCATCACCTCGCGGAACCCGCCGAAGTGCGGTGCCTTGAAGAACTCGTGGGTGAGGATGCCGGCCCGGCCGAGCTGACCGGCCAGCCGCCGCAGCTCCCACAGCCCGCTGTGGAACCGCCGGTTCTGGCTGACCGCGAGCAGTTCCCCGGTCTCCTCGGCGATGCGCACCAGCGCCAGCGCCTCGGCGGGGGTCGCGGCCATCGGCTTCTCGCTCAGCACCGGCAACCCGCGCCGCAGCGCCTCCCCGGTCACCGGCAAGTGCGCCTCCGGGATCGTGACGTTGACGACCGCGTCGGGCCCGGACCGGTCCACCACCTCGGCCAGCGTCCGGCCGACCACGGCGCTCGGTGGCGCCGCGTCCTCGGCGGCGGCCAGATCGAGGTCCACCACGCCGACCGCCTCGACCAGCGCGCTGCTGCCGATCGCCCGCAACCAGTTGCGGCCCATCTGACCGGCGCCGACGACGACCAGCCGCAGCGGGCCGTCACCGGGAACGGTCCGGAACGCCGTCACTCGAACCACCCCAGCGGCCGGTTGCGCAGCTCCGGCAGCGCCCGCTCGCCGCGCGGGGCGACCCAGGCCGCGCCGTTGGCGATCACCCGCCGGACGTCCGGGTGGTGGTAGACCGGGTACTCCTGGTCGCCGGGGCTGAAGTAGAAGACCGTGCCGTTGCCGCGCCGGAACGTGCAGCCGGAGCGGAACACCTCACCGCCGGAGAAGGAGCTGACGAAGATCAGCTCGTCGGGCGCGGGGATGTCGAAGTGCTCACCGTACATCTCCTGCGCCGGGATGATGATCGGGTGCGGCACGCCCTCGGTGATCGGGTGCGTCGGGTCGACCGTCCACACCAGCTCGCGGTCGTCGGCGTTGCGCCAGGCCAGGGTGCAGGTGGTGCCCATCAGCCGCTGGAAGACCTTCGACAGGTGCCCGGAGTGCAGCACCACCAGGCCCATGCCGGACAGCACGTGCCGCTGCACCCGGTCGACCACCTCGTCGGCCACCTGCTCGTGCGCGGCGTGCCCCCACCAGGTCAGCACGTCGGTGCTGGCCAGCCGCTGCTCGGTGAGCCCGTGCTCCGGTTCGGCCAGGGTCGCGGTGGTCACCTCGACGCCGTCGCCGAGGTGCTCGACGAGACCGTCCGCGATCGCCCCGTGCATCCCCTCCGGGTAGCGTTCGGCGACCTCGGGTTCGGTGGTCTCGTGCACGTTCTCGTTCCACACGGTGACCCGCAGCGGGTTCCCGGCCATCTGGCGATCCCCTCTCACTTCACCGAGCCGCGGCTGATCCCCGCGGCGATGTAGCGCTGCGCGAAGACGAGCAGCACGGCGGCGGGCAGGCACGCGAGGACCGCGGTGGCCATCACGGCCGCCCAGTTGGCGACGTCGGCGCCGATGAACTCGTAGATGCCGAGCGTGATCGGCACGATGTCGCCGGTGGTGGTCAGCGTCAGCGCGAACAGGAAGTCGCTCCACGCGAACAGGAACGCGAAGACCGCGCCGGTGATCAAGGCGTTGCGGCTCATCGGCAGCACCACGGAGACGAAGGCGCGGAACCGGTTCGCGCCGTCGACCACGGCCGCCTCCAGCACCTCGCCCGGCAGCGACACCAGGTACGCGCGCAGCAGCACCACGACGAACGGGATGCCCAGCGCCGCGTCGGCCAGCACCAGCCCGGCGTAGGAGTCGACCAGCCGCAGGTCCACGTAGGCGCTGTAGACGGCGTTGGCGATGACGATGTCCGGCACCATCTGCGCCACCAGCGCGCCGAACAGCACCCACCGCCCGCCGGGCAGGTCGAAGCGCGCCAGCGCGTAGGCGGCCGGGGCCGCGATCGCCAGGCACAGCGCGGCGGCGCCGACGGCGATCAGCACGCTGGTCGCCAGGTTGCCGGTCTGGGACCCGAGGGCCTCGGCGAATCCGCCCCACCCCGGGTCCAGCGGCACCGGGGTGATGGCCGCCAGGCTGGTGCCCGGTTGCAGCGCGATGTTGAGCATCCAGTACAGCGGGAACAGCAGCACCGCCAGGATGGCGATCGCTCCCGCGGTCCGCAGCCACCTCATCGGCTCACCTGCCCTCGGCTCGGTTGGCGCGCAGGTAGATCAGCGCGAACACCAGGCAGGCGACCATCAGCACGTTGCCGACCACCGCGCCGCGCCCGAAGTCCAGTTGCAGGAAGGAGTTCGCGTAGACCTGGGTGCCCAGCGTCTCGGTGGCGTTGGCCGGTCCGCCGCCGGTGAGCACCAGGATGATGTCGAGCACCTTCACGGTCGCGATGAAGCCCAGCAGCAGCACGACGGTGACCACCGGCCGCAGCATCGGCCAGGTGATCGAGATGAAGGTCCGCCACCGGCCCGCGCCGTCGATCGCGGCGGCTTCGTAGAGGTCGGACGGGATCTCCTGCAAGCCGCCGTAGAGGATGACCATGTTGAACGGGATGCCGATCCAGATGTTGACCAGCACCACCGACAGCAGCGCGAGCTGCGGGCTGCTCAGCCACGGCACGCCCTGGTCCAACAGGCCCGCGCCGCGCAGGAAGTCGTTGACGACGCCGCCTTCCTGGTCGAGGAGCTGCCGCCACACCGTGCCGGCCACCACCAGCGGGACCAGCCACGGCAGCAGCAGGAGCGCGCGCACCACCCGCCCGAGCGGGAAGTGGCGGCGGAAGAACAGCGCCAGGGCCAGCCCGATCGTGAACTGCCCGACCAGCGAGCCGACGGTGAACAGGGCGGTGTTGCGCACCGCCGTGCCGAACACGTCGGAGGACAGCACCGCCGCCCAGTTCTCCCAGCCGGTGAACGGCGCCTCCCCGGTCCAGAAGGTCGCGGCCGTGTAGTGCCGGAAGCTCATCACGATGTTGTTGACCAGCGGATACCCGAAGAACGCGAGGATGTAGACGGCGGCGGGCAGCACGAACGCCCACTGGGCCAGCAGCGCACGACGGCCCGAACGCGGGGTGAGCTTCCCGGCGGCCATCAGGAGTCCGCGTCGAGCTGTCGTTGGGCCCGTTCCAGCGACTGCCGCGCCGTCGCGCTGCCGGTGAGCGCGGACTGCACCGCCGTCCACATCGCCTGCGCCGTCTGCGGCCACCGGGTGCCGAGCTTCGCGGTGCGCGAGCGGGCGTCGGGCACGGTGTCGTAGAAGATCCGCAGGTCGGGCACCTGCTCGCGGAGCCGTTCGGCGACGGCGGGGCTCGCGGGCACCCGGTCGGCGGCCAGCGCCACCGCGGCCTGCGCCTCCGGGGAGCTCAGGCAGCGCACCAGGTCGGCGGCGGCGCGCTGGCGCTGCGGGGTGGTCTTCGGGATGGTCAGCACCTCGCCGCCGAGCGCGGTGGCCGGTGGCGCACCGGGATGCGGCACCGGGATCGGCACCACGCCCCAGCGCAAGCCGGGCGTTTCGCGCAACGTCGGGGCCTGCCAGCTCCCGTTGACCATCATCGCGACCCGGCCCGCGGTGAACTGGTCCCGCACCTCGGACTGGCCCCAGTTCACCACCGCCCGCGACGCCGAACCCGACTCCACCAGGTCGACCCAGAGCTGCAACGCCTCCACCGCCTCCGGGCTGTCCAGCCGCCGCTCGTCGGCGCCGTTGGGCCACAGGAACGACAGGAACTGGTAGGCGCCCTCCAGCCCGGCCAGCGCGCTGAAGGCGATGCCGTACTGCTGCTCGTCGGTCAGCGCCGCCGCGGTCGCGCGCAGCTCCTCCCAGGTGCGCGGCGGCTCCACCCCGGCCTGCTCCAGCAGGTCGGCGTTGTAGTACAGCGCCAGGGTGTTCACCGTGGGCGGGATGCCGTAGAGCGTGCCGTCGTAGGTGCTGGCGGCCAGCACGTTGGGGTAGATGCCCTCCCCGGTGATGCCCAGCTCGGGCAACGGGTTGAGCGCCTGCGTCGCGGCGAACTGCGGCAGGTCCGGGTTGTCCAGCATCAGCACGTCCGGCAGCGAGCGGGACGAGGCCCTCCGCAGCGCCTTGGGCACGAGCTGGTCGTTGACGACGCTGCGGTGCTCGATCCGCTTGCCGATCTCCTCGCCGCAGCGGGCGAGCTGGGTTTCCATCGCGCTGTGCATGGGTTCGTCGGTGTGGTAGTCCATCACCGTCAGCACCCCGGGATCGGGTGCGCTGGCACAGCCGGTCAGGACCGCGGCGCACAGCGAGACGACGAGCGCCTTCCTCGGGACGTGCTCCACCACAACGCCCTCCCTCCGGGCTCCGGTGCGCTGAGGGATTCCTGGACTGGGGACTGCTTTTCGCTGCTGGCCCGCGCGGCGGTGCCGGTAGCGGAACCTCAGCGGTCTTCTCGCTGCGGGATCGCCTCCTGATGTACCAACGACGTACACGGCGTCGGCGCTGTCCTCGCGAGAAGACCGCTGAGAACCCGCCGCGGTGCAAGCTGCGTGCCCCACCGCATGCGGCTCCGCCGCATCCTGCAAGGACCACTTAGTTCACGGGGCGTACGAACGACACGGCGAGCACGAGACTCGCAACACCGGCGGCGGCGGTCAACATTTTCCGGAAGCACCACACGAATCGCCTAATACCCGTTCGTGCAGGCACGATTCGGCCGAATGGCCGCCATTGCCGCCGATCCGTTGTGCCGGGCTCGGTGGCTGCCTTAGTTTGGCCGCTGTCCTTACTGCGCTGGGAGTGTGGTTGCGAGAGCACGGCGACGCGACGACCGGACCGTCCCCGGTCGACCAAGCAGCGGTGCGGCGGGGCAACCTCGCGCGGGTCCTCGCCGAGATCCGCCGCCCCGGCGGGCATTCCCGCGCGGCGCTGGCCGCCACCACCGGGCTGACCAAGGCGACGGTGTCCAGCCTGGTGGCCGAGCTGATCCGGCGCGGGCTGGTGCGCGAATCCGGGCTGCGGCAGGAAGGCGTGGTCGGGCGGCCCGGGCGGCTGCTGGAGCTCGACGGCGCGTCGCTGGCCGCGCTCGGCCTGGAGATCGGCGCCAACTACCTCGCGGTGCGCGGCGTCGACCTGGCCGACCGGGTGCTGCTGGACCGCCGGGTGGGCTTCGACGCGGTGCGCGCCGGTGCGGCGGGCGCCGTCGACGAACTCGCCGAGCTCACCGCCGACGCGCTCGCCGAACTCCGCCGCGCCCGCATCGAGGTGGTCGGCATCGGGGTGGCCGTGCCGGGTCTCGCCGACATCGCCACCGGGACCGTCCACTACGCGCCGAACCTGCTGTGGCAGGACGTGCCGGTCGCCGACCGGCTGCGCGAGCGGCTCGGCACCGCCGGGGACGTCGCGGTGCTCGTGGACAACGAGGCGAACCTCTCCGCGCTGGCCGAGTTCCGCCGCGACCCGGTGACCGACCTGGTGTACCTGACGGCCGGGATCGGCGTCGGCGCCGGGCTCATCGCCGATGGCGCGCTGCTGCGCGGGGCGACCGGGTTCAGCGGCGAGGTCGGGCACCTGCCGGTCGACCCGGCGGGCGGGGCGTGCGGCTGCGGCCGGCACGGCTGCCTGGAGACCAAGATCGGCCTGGCGGCGGTCGTCCGGGCCGGCGCCCCGGACCTGCTCGACGCCCCGCGCGACCCCGAGGAGCTGGCCGCGGCGCTGCGCCACCGCGCCGAAGCCGGGCAACCGCGCGTGCTGGAGGCGCTGGACGACGTGGGCCGCTGGCTCGGCATCGGCACCTCCATCCTGGTGAACCTGCTCAACCCGGGCGCGGTGGTGCTCGGCGGGTACTTCGCCGCCGTCGCGCCCTACGTGGTGCCCGCCGCGATGCGCGAGCTGCGGTCCCGGGCGGTGGCCGGTGAGGCGGCGATCTGCCGGATCACCGGGTCCGCCTTCGGTTTCGGAGCGGCGGTCCGGGGCGGGGCGAGCGTGATCGCGGACCGCGTGTTCGACGACCCGACGGCGGCGCGGCTGCGCGCCGGCCCCGGGGTCGAATCCGCCTGACGGCGCCGCGGCGGCGCCGACGACGAGGAGGAGGCACGGTTGGACGACTACACCCCGACACCCGCGGACCGGTTCTCGTTCGGGCTGTGGACGATCGGCTACCGCGGGCGCGACCCGTTCGGCGCCGACACCCGCGCCGAGCTGGACCCGGTCGAGGCGGTGCACCGGCTCGCCGAGCTGGGCGCCTGGGGCATCACCTTCCACGACGACGACCTGATCCCGTTCGGCAGCGACGACGCCACCCGCTCCCGCCTGCTGAGCCGGTTCCGCTCCGCGCTGGACGAGACCGGGCTGGTGGTGCCGATGGTGACCACGAACCTGTTCGCGCACCCGGTGTTCAAGGACGGCGCGCTGACCGCCAACGACCGCGACGTGCGCCGGTTCGCGCTGCGCAAGGTGCTGCGCAACGTCGAGCTGGCCGCCGAGCTGGGCGCCAGGACGTTCGTCGCGTGGGGCGGCCGGGAAGGCGCCGAGACCGACGCCGCCAAGGACGTGCGGACCGCGCTGGACCGCTACAAGGAGGGCGTGGACCTCGTCTGCGCCCACATCCGGGAGCGCGGCCACGACCTGCGGCTGGCGCTGGAACCCAAGCCGAACGAACCGCGCGGCGACATCCTGCTGCCCACCGTCGGGCACGCCCTGGCGTTCATCGACCGGCTGGAGCACCCCGAGATGGTGGGGGTGAACCCGGAGGTCGGGCACGAGCAGATGGCCGGGTTGAACTACGTGCACGGCGTCGCGCAGGCGCTGTGGTCGGGCAAGCTGTTCCACCTCGACCTCAACGGCCAGCACGGCATCAAGTACGACCAGGACCTGCGGTTCGGCGCCGGGGACGTCAAGAGCGCGTTCTTCCTCGTCGACCTGCTGGAATCCGCCGGCTACGACGGTCCGAAGCACTTCGACTTCAAACCGCCGCGCACCGAGGACCGCGACGGCGTGTGGGCCTCGGCCGCCGGCTGCATGCGCAACTACCTGGTGCTCCGGGAGCGGGCCGCGGCCTTCCGCGCCGACCCCCGGGTCCAGGAGGCGCTAGCAGCGGCGCGGGTCCCCGAGCTGGCGGTGCCCACCGTCGCACCCGGGGAGACCCCCGCCGACCTGCTCGCCGACACCGACTTCGACGTCGAGGCCGCCGCCGCGCGCGGGATGCACTACGAGCGCCTCGACCAGCTCGCCCTCGACCACCTCATGGGAGTCCCGTCGATCAAGGGAGATCGCGATGCCTAGACCCGTCACGCTGTTCACCGGCCAGTGGGCCGACCTGCCGTTCGAGGAGGTGTGCCGGCTGGCCTCCGGGTGGGGCTACGACGGCCTGGAGATCGCCTGCTCCGGCGACCACTTCGAGGTCGACCGCGCCGTGTCCGAGGACGACTACGTGCGCCGCAAGCTCGACCTGCTCGACTCCTACGGCCTGAAGGTGTGGACGATCTCGCACCACCTGGTCGGGCAGGCGGTCTGCGACCACCCCATCGACGAGCGGCACCGGGGCATCCTGCCGCGCCGGATCTGGGGCGACGGCGAACCCGAGGGCGTGCGGCAGCGCGCGGCGGAGGAGCTGAAGAACACCGCCCGCGCGGCGGCGAAGCTCGGCGTGTCCACGGTGGTCGGGTTCACCGGATCGTCGATCTGGCACACCGTGGCGATGTTCCCGCCGGTGCCACCGGCGATGATCGAGCGCGGCTACGCCGACTTCGCCGAGCGCTGGAACCCGATCCTGGACGTCTTCGACGAGGTCGGGGTGCGCTTCGCGCACGAGGTGCACCCCAGCGAGATCGCCTACGACTACTGGACCACCCAGCGGGCGCTGGAGGCGATCGGGCACCGCGAGGCGTTCGGGCTGAACTTCGACCCGAGCCACTTCATCTGGCAGGACCTGGACCCGCTGACGTTCCTGTGGGACTTCCGGGACCGGATCTACCACGTCGACTGCAAGGAGACGGTCACCCGGTTCAACGGCCGCAACGGCCGGCTCGGCTCGCACCTGCCGTGGGCCGATCCCCGGCGCGGCTGGGACTTCGTGTCCACCGGGCACGGCGAGGTGCCGTGGGAGTCGATCTTCCGCGGGCTCAACTCGATCGGCTACGACGGCCCGATCTCCGTCGAGTGGGAGGACGCGGGCATGGACCGGTTGATGGGTGCGCCGGACGCGCTGGCGTTCGTCCGCGCGCTCGTCGCGATCGAACCGCCCGAGGCGTCCTTCGACGCCGCCTTCGCGGTGGACGACTGAGCGTCCCACCCGCCCGGAGCGGTCCCCGCCGCGCGTGGGGGACCGCTCCGGGCGGCACGGGCCGCGGACTGCGCCCATCATGATCAGCGCGGCGGTACCGCCGCTTCCCGCCAACGAGCCCCAGCAGGAGGTTCCGGTGTTCGTCATCGGTGTTGACTCGTCGACCCAGTCGACCAAGGCGCTGGTCCTCGACGCCGGGACCGGCGAGGTCCTCGGCCGGGGCCGGGCCGCGCATCCGGACGGCACCGAGGTCGATCCCCGCGCGTGGTGGCGGGCCGCCCAGGACGCCATCGCGGCGGCGACCGCCGAGGCTCCCGGCCCGATCGCCGCCATCGCCGTCGCGGGGCAGCAGCACGGGATGGTCGCGCTGGGCGCCGACGGCGAACCGGTCCGCGACGCCCTGCTGTGGAACGACACGCGCTCGGCCCCGCAGGCCCGGGCGCTGACCGAGCGGCACGGGGCGGCGGAGCTCGCCCGGCGCACCGGCAGCGTCCCGGTCGCCAGCATCACCGCCACCAAGCTCGCCTGGCTGGCCGAGCACGAACCGCACCACGCCGACCGGGTGGACCAGGTCCTGCTCCCGCACGACTGGGTGACGTACCGGCTCACCGGCCGCGCCTGCACCGACCGGGGCGACGCGTCCGGCACCGGCTACTTCTCCCCCGCCGACGGCCGGTGGTTGCCGGACCTGCTGGCCGACGCGATGGGCGGGCGCTCGCCCCGGCTCCCCGAAGTGCTGCCGCCCACCGGGCGCGCCGGGCACGCCGAGCTGCTCGACGGCGCGGTCGTCGCCGCCGGGACCGGGGACAACATGGCCGGAGCGCTCGGGCTCGGCGCCGAACCCGGTGACGTGGTCGTCTCGCTGGGCACCTCCGGCACCGCGTTCGCCGTCACCGAGCGGCCGTCCGCCGACGAGACCGGCATGGTGGCGGGCTTCTGCGACGCCACCGGCCGCTTCCTGCCGCTGGTGTGCACGCTGAACGCGGCGCGGGTCCTGTCGGCGACCGCGGCGGTGCTGGGCACCGACCTCGCCGGGCTCGACCGGCTCGCCCTCGACGCGCCGTCCGGTGCGGGCGGGCTGACGCTGCTGCCGTACCTGGAGGGCGAGCGCACCCCGAACCTGCCGGAGGCGACCGGCACCCTGCTCGGTCTGCGCGGCACCAACATGACCCCGGAGAACCTGGCCCGGGCCGCGGTCGAGGGGATGCTGTGCGGGCTGGCCGACGGCGTGGACGCGCTGCGGCGCACCGGGGTCGAGGTCGGCCGGGTGCTGCTGATCGGCGGCGCGGCCGAGTCGGCGGCGGTGCGCGCCGTGGCGGCGCCCCTGTTCGGCGTCCCGGTCGAGGTTCCGGAGCCCGCCGAGTACGTCGCGCTCGGCGCGGCGAAGCAGGCGGCGTGGGCGGTCGGCGGCGCCGCCGAACCACCGCGCTGGCCGCTGCGCACCGAGCGGCGCGAACCGGCGGAGGAGGGCAGCGAGGTCCGCGCGGCCTACGCCGCGGCCCGGCGGCAGGTGCACGGCTGAAATCCGCTGTCCGACCGGCGGTGCGGCGTGCCAGGATCCCGGTGTGGCGACCCGACTCGACCTGCTGCGCGACCAGTTCGACCTGACCTGGGCGCTGCTCGAACTGCACCTCGACCAGCTCGCACCCGAGGACTTCCGGTGGGAACCCGCGGCGCACTGCTGGACGGTGCGGCCCGGCCCGGACGGCGGGTGGGTCGCCGACTTCGCCGAGGTGGAGCCGGAGCCGATCCCGGTGCCCACGATCGCGTGGACCACCTGGCACCTCGGCTGGTGGTGGAGCGCCGCGCTGGACCACCTGCGGGGCGACCCGCCGCGCGCCCACCAGGACGTCCGGTGGCCGGGCGACGGTGCCCCGACGACCGACTGGCTGCGCGGGCTCCGCACCGAATGGCTCGCCGCCCTGGACCGGCTCACCGACGCCGACCTGGACGCCACCGCGACCTTCCCGTGGGGCGAGGAGGCGCCGAAGACCGTCGCGCACACCGCGGCCTGGGTCAACGCCGAGCTGATGAAGAACACCGCCGAACTCGGCCAACTCCGCCTGCTCCGCACCGCCACCACCACCCGAAAGGGTCGTGAGTGAGGGGCACCCTTGCCCGAGTTACTGGGACAAGGGTGCCCCTCACTCACTTCTCGAACGGGTGGTGCTTCAGCGGATCAGGCCGCGGGACTTCGCCTTGGCGACCGCGGAGGTGCGGGACTCGACGCCGAGCTTGTCGTAGATGTGCACCAGGTGGGACTTGACCGTCGACTGGCTGAGGAACAGCCGCTTGCTGATCTCCTGGTTGGACAGCCCCTCGGCGACCAGCCCGAGGACTTCGATCTCCCGGCTGGACAGCGCCGCGGCGGGCGCGCGCATCCGGTCCATCAGCCGGTGCGCGATCGCGGGCGCCAGCGCCGACCGACCCGCCGCGGCCGTGCGCACCGCGTTCGCCAACTCCTCCGGCGGCGCGTCCTTGAGCAGGTACCCGGTCGCGCCCGCCTCGATGGCCGCGAGGATGTCGGCGTCGGTGTCGTAGGTGGTGAGCACGAGCACCCTCGGCGCCGCCGGGCGCTCGACGATCGCCGCCGTGGCCTCGGCCCCGTGCATGCCCGTCCCGAACTGCAGGTCCATCAGCACCACGTCGACCTCGGTCCCGGCGGCGAGCCGCACCGCCTCCTCGGCGGACGCGGCCTCCGCGACCACCTCGAAGTCCGGTTCGGTGTCGAGCAGGGCGCGCAGCCCGGTGCGCACCACGGGGTGATCGTCGGCGAGCACCAACCGGATCCGCCCGCTCATCGACGCTCCTCCCCCGCCGGCGCGGTGCCGTGCGCGACGTCGCGCGGGAAGCTCACGGCCAGCGCCGTGCCCTGCCCTGGTGCGGATTCCACGGTCCAGGTGCCGCCGAGCGAGCGGGCCCGCGCGCGCATCGCGGCGAGCCCGAACCCGCCGTCCTCGCCCCCGGCGCGCGAGGCCACCGCCACCGGGTCGAAACCGATCCCGTCGTCCACGGCGTCCAGGGCGAGGCGGGTGTCCATGTAGCTCAACGTCAGCTCCGCGCGGCTCGCCTCGGCGTGCCGCACCGCGTTGGCCAGCGCCGACTGCGCGATCCGCAGCAGCGCCACCTCGTACGGGGTCGGCACGTCGAACGGCTCGCCGCTGAGGTGGAAGTGCACCGGGAGGCCGGAACGCTGCTGCGTCGTCGCGCACAACCGCCGCAGCGCGGCGGGCAGCGAGCTGCCCTCCAGCTCCACCGGCGCCAACGCGTGCACCAGCCGCCGCGCCTCGGTCAGGTTGTCCTGCGCCGCTTCCCGCGCCCGCGCGACGTGCGGCGCCGCCGTGCCGGGCCGGTCGGGCAGCGCGCGCTCGGCCGCCCGCAGCAGCAGTTGGATGCTGGACAGGCCCTGCGCGAGCGTGTCGTGGATCTCGCGAGCCAGCCGTTCCCGTTCGGCGAGCACACCGGCGGAGCGCTCGGCGGCCGCGAGGTCGTTGCGGGTCGCGCGCAGCTCCTCGATCAGCTCCTGCCGCCGCTGGCTCTCCCGGTGCAGCGCCTGGTAGCCCAGCACCGTGGCGACGGCGACGGCGGCGCCGAGCGTCGGCCCGATCACCATGCCGATCGTGAAACTCCCCTGGTGCCCGATGAATCCCGCGATCGCCAGCGCGGTGGTGACCGCGACGACCGGCAGGCCCCACCGCGTCGGCAGCAGGTGCAGGTGGAGGAAGAACAGCGGGAACGCCAGCCACACGCCCTCCGGGGTGAGGCACAGCAGCACCAGCCACACCGCGCCGAGCACCGCGAGCCACCCGGCGGCGGCGCGCGGCGAGCGCCCCACCCGGGGCAGCAGCGGCCCCGCGGCGTAGACCGCGCCCATCAGCACGGCCGCGACGGCCACGAACGGCGCGTGCGGCAGCCCGTCGAGGAAGGCGCGCACCACCACCAGCGCGAGCAGCCCGGCCAGCAGCAGGTGCAGGCACACGCGCAGCACGCGCAGCGGCCGGTCCAGCGTGTGCGGGTTCACGTCCACCTCCCGCCGCGATTGTCCACGCGGGCCGCGGCACCGGCATCAACCGAAGGTTCGATCCGCGGGTGCGCAGTTCGATGCCGCGGAACCGTTCCGCGGCCCGATGTTCCCGCGGCCGGGCGCGAGCACGGTGAACCCGTACCGACCACGAGCAGGAAGGAACGCACCACGATGTTCGTCGCGTGGAGGGATCTGCGATTCGCCAAGGGGCGGTTCGCGCTGATGGGGACGGTCGTCGTCCTGATGACGTCGCTGGTCGGGCTGCTCTCCGGGTTGACGGCGGGCCTCGGCGAGCAGAGCACCTCGGCCATCACCGGGCTGAAGGCGGACCACCTCGCCTTCGCCGCCCCGGGCGACGGCGAGGACCCCTCGTTCACCCAGTCCGTCGTGCACCCGCCGCAGTGGGAGCGGTTCGCGGAGGTCCCCGGGGTGCGCAGCGCGGACCCGCTCGGCATCGCCGCCACCAAGGCGAGCACCGGCCCCGGGGCCAGCAGCGCGGCGGTCTCGGCGTTCGGCGTCACCCCGGACTCCGGCCTCGCGCCCGGCGCGGTCGCCCCGGGGACGGTCGTGCTCTCCACCGAGGCCGCCGAGGAGCTCTCCGCGCGGCCCGGTGACGCGCTCACCCTGTCCGGGCACCGCGTGACGGTCGGCGCCGTCGCCGGGGACGCCTCGTTCAGCCACGCGCCCGTCGTGTGGACCAGCCTGTCCGACTGGCAACGGCTCTCGCCCGAGTCCGGCACGCACGCCACGGTGGTCGCGCTGACCGCGGACGCGACGTCCGGGTTCGCGGACGCCGACGCCCGGCTGGGCACCAGCACCGTGACCACGGAGGACTCGCTGTCGGCGATCGGCTCCTACACCTCCGAGAACGGGTCCTTGCAGCTCATGCGCGGATTCCTGTTCGCGATCTCGGCACTGGTGATCGGCGCGTTCTTCACGGTGTGGACGATCCAGCGCAGCCGCGACATCGCGGTGCTCAAGGCCCTCGGGGCGACCACGAAGTACCTGCTGCGGGATGCGCTCGGGCAGGCCATCGTGCTGCTGGTCGGCGGCACCGCGATCGGGACCGGCCTCGCCGCCGCGCTCGGCGCGCTGGTCTCGGGCACCGTGCCGTTCGTGCTCAGCGCCACGACGGTGCTGCTGCCCGCGGCGGTGATGATCCTGCTCGGCGCGCTCGGCGCCGCGCTCGCCGTGCGCCGCATCACCTCGGTCGACCCGCTGACCGCCCTGTCCCAGCACTGAGAGATCGGAGCGAAACCATGAGCCTGCACCTGTCCGACGTCACCCTCACCTACCCCGACGGCGAATCCCGCCTCACCGCCCTCGACCGCGTCGGCCTGGACGTGCCTGCCGGGAGCGTCACCGCCGTGATCGGCCCGTCCGGCTCCGGCAAGTCCAGCCTGCTGGCCGTCGCGGCGACGCTGATCACCCCGGACAGCGGGCGGGTCGTCGTCGACGGCACCGACACCACCGGCGAGGACCGGGCGGCGTTGACCGAACTGCGCCGGAACAAGATCGGCATCGTCTTCCAGCAGCCCAACCTGCTGGCCTCGCTCAGCGCCGTGGAACAACTGCAGGTCATGGCGCACCTCGACGGGACGCCGCCGCGCCAGGCCCGGGCCCGGGCGCGTGAGCTGCTCGACGCGGTCGGGCTCGCGGACAAGACCGCCAACCGGCCCGGTCGGCTCTCCGGCGGGCAGCAGCAGCGGGTCAACATCGCGCGCGCGTTGATGAACGAACCCGCCGTGCTGCTGGTCGACGAGCCGACCAGCGCCCTCGACCACGAGCGGGGCGCCGCCGTCATCGACCTGCTCACCGCGATCACCCACCGCAAGGCGACCGCGACCCTGCTCGTCACCCACGACCGCTCGCACCTCGACGGCGTCGACGCCGTCCACGAGGTCGTCGACGGGCGCATCCGCCAACCGGTCTGAGCCGCCCCGGCGGGTTCAGGGGTTCCTTCAGAATGCGGCGGAGCCGCATTGCGGTGCGGCACGCAACTGGCACCGCGGCCCGTGCTCGGACGTGATCGCTCAGCGGTCTTCTCGCGAGGACAGCCGGAACGCCGTGTACGTGGTTGGTACATCGCCGAACGGCTCCCGCAGCGAGAAGACCGCTGAGGTTCCGCCACCCGCACCGCCACGCAGACCATTCCGAAACAGGTCCTCAGGCGGTCCAGTGCGCGGGCCGGTCCAGCGCCGCCGGGATGCGGGTCGCCGCGTCGCCCTTGGCCGCGGCGACCTGCGGCTGGGTCAGGAACAGGCTCTCGGCGAGGTCGGCGCCCCGCAGGTCGGCGTCGCGCAGGTCCGCGCCGATCAGGTCGGCCGCGGCCAAGTCGGCGCCGCGCAGGTCGGCGGCGATCAGGTAGGCGCCGCGCAGCCGGGCCCCGCGCAGGTCGGCGCGGCGCAACCGGGCCCCGATGAGGTCCGCGCCCCGGTGGTCGCGCCGCCGTCCCGGCACCGAGGACCGCACCAGTTCGCTGACCCGCGTCAGCCGCTGGTCGATCCGCGCCCGCACGGCGGGCACGTCCACCGAGCGCAGCTCGTCGGGCCCGGCGTCGGCCAGCCGGGCCAGTTCCGCCCGGTCCGCCCGCAGGTCCTCGTGCACCGGGGCGGCGGCCTCGCGGGCGAGCGCTTCGGCGACGTACCAGCGCAATTCGTGGAGCTGGCGCAGCACGCCGAAGACGTCGAACATCTCCCGCGCGATCCCGGGTTCCCGCCGCCAGTCCCGGCCCGCGAAGGTGTGCGCGGAGGTCTGCTGACCGGCGCCGAAGCAGTCGAACACGGTGCAGCCCGGATAGCCCCGGTCGCGCAGCTCCGCGTGGATGCCGCACCCGAAGTCGGCCAGCAGGTTCCGGCACGGTTCGCCCGCCGCCTTGTCCACCGCGAAGTCCGCCGAGGCGGTGAAGGGCAGCGCCACGCAGCACAGGCCGGTGCAGCGCGCGCAGTCGGCGCGCAGGGCACCCCGGTCGTCGGTCATCGGTCCCATTCTCCGGCTCCGGGCGGACGGGGGATCAGCCGGGCCGGATCGCGGGGGCGGGCAGCCACCAGGTGTGCCAGACGCCACCGCTGCCCCGGCCCCGCCGGACGCGGAACCGCACCTCGCCCCACCAGCGCCGGTGCACGTCGCGACGCCAGCAGATCAGCTCGCCGTCGACCACGGCGTCCATCGCCCAGCCCTCCGGGAAGGTGCCGCGCTGCTCCGGGACCGGGTAGGCGAACGCCCTGGCCAGGTCGACCCGGACCGGCAGCCGCGGGGTGCGGTAGCGGTCGTCACCGGGTTGCTCCGGCGGTAGCGCGGGGACCTTGTCGAACACGTGGTCTAGTATGGCTACTGCGTTCGGGTGATCGCCAGTCAGCGGCGGTCGACGGCCGCCTCGACGCCGTCGAGGAACATCGCCAGCGCGTCGGTGAAGGCCCGCTGCGCGCTCTGCACGACGTAGAGGCGGGAGTCGTCGGTGAACACGTCCTCGGACTCCATCCGGACCAGGTGCGGGAACCGCTCGGCGAAGTCCGGCGCGACCTCGTCGAGCCGGGCCGACCGGTCGTACCACCACGCGTCCTCGGCGACCCCGGTCTCCTCGCCCGCGCGGTGGGCGTCGGCGATCGTCCGCGCCGCACCCCGGACCAGGTGGAACAGGGCGCTGGTCGCGCTGCGCAGCTCGCGGGCGGACAGCCCGGTGCCGTGCAGCGCCCGCAGCAGCGCCTCCAGGACCGCGAACTCGTGCGGGCCGAGCACCGGCCGGGCCTGCGACACCTGGAGCAGCCACGGGTGCCGCTGGTAGCAGCCGCAGAGGTCCTCGGCCCACGCGGTGACCGCGCGCCGCCACCCGCCGTCCGGCTCGTACTCGCCGGCCAGCTCGGCGTGCGCCTTGTCGTACATCAGCTCGACGAGCTCGCCCTTGTTCGGCACGTAGGTGTAGAGCGCCATCCCGCTGCGCCCGAGCTGCCGCCCCACCGCCCGCATGGACACCGCCGCGAGCCCCTCGGCGTCGGCGAGCCCGATGGCCGCGTCGACGATGCGGTCCACGGTCAGCGCGGGTTTCGGCCCGGGCCCGGACCGCTCCGCGGCGCTGCCGGGACTCCGCCACAGCAACGACATCGACCGGCGCGCATCCCCCTGGCCCGCGAAGACGACCATCGACGAGCTCCTCGGTTCGGGTCCGCCAACCGTATCAGCGCACCCCGCCGCGACCGGGTCACCGGCTCGCCGTGCGCAGGTCCCGCTCCGCCCGGCGAGCGGCGCGGAAGACGCGGCTGATCGCGCTGCGCCGGTGCGGATGGCACGCACGCAGCGCCGCGACCCGCCGGTGCCGCCGCCACCAGCGCAGGTCGGGCACGACCAGCGACGTGATCCGCACCAGGTCCGCCGCCTTCTCGTCGTCCCACCGCGCGTGCAAAGCCAACCCGAGGAGGTGATCCACGGCGAGCTCCCCGTACTCGGGATCCGCCATGACCCTCCGCACGAGCGTCCCGATCTCATCCGGGCATGATTGGGCCAGCCCACGCACGTCGAAGTCCACACCCGAGCACAGCCCCGCCACCCAGAGACCGACCGCGAGTCCGACCCGACGCAGACCCGTCCGCTGGTGCTGGGGCGCGGACCAGCCCAATACCTCGCGCAGCACCAGCTCCGGTTCGACCTGATCGCTGAGCATGCCGAGGACTCCCGCCACGACCGTGTTCTGCGGCACCTGGCGAGGGGACCGCGCGATCCGCGCAAGACGCACCAAGGACGAGCGCACGTTCTGCTGTCCGAACGACGAGGAGAGGATGAGCGCGGCGGTCGCCTGCCGGTAGGCGTGATCGGAGCCGGTCCATTCCTCCAAGGTCTGCTCGACCAGCGGCCGGAGGCGCTCCTCGTCGGCGAGCTGCACCACGGTCGCGGCCGCGAGCAGGCGGTCCGCCCAACGACGACCGCCGGCCAGCTCGTTGACCAGTCGCAACGGGTCGTGCGCCGGCACGTCGCAGGTGATCGTGGTGATGGCGCGCCGAGCCGCTTCGCCCGGAAAGGCCCGGCTGCACAACCACGTGCCGAGCACGCCGTGCAGCGCGGGATACTCCCGCCAGGCATGGCACAGCACCGCCCTGGCCCACCCCTGCCGTTCGAACCGGACGGTCTCCTCTACCAGCCCTGGGTGGCGGGGATGCTCACGTGCCACCACCGTGGCGCGGATGTCGCGGAGGAGGTTCTCCCGCGACTTGTCGAAGACCCGGCGCGGGCGCAACGGCTTGTCCTCCGGAAGTTCCGCCGTCCGGACCGCCTCGTCGAGTTCCCACGCGTTCGACGCGACCACGTCGAACGGCTCGCCTTCCAGCACCGCGACCGCGAGGGCCAACGCGTACTCCCGCACCGACCAGCCCGCGAACCATCGGTCGACGGCAGGACCGACATCCTCGAGCAGCTCAGCCGACGCCTCGGCAGCCGTCAGCTCCTCGTTGTGCACCCGGATCGCCAGCTCCGCCGCACGCACCGCCTTCTCGGGCGGGTCAACGGGGAGCAGCGCGTCCGCCAGGCTCGTCTTGACCTCGCCGATCGGCCCCTCGGAGTCGTCCGGGCACTGGTACCGGATCGCCGAAGCGGCGACCTCCAGAGCGTCCGGCGCGGTGAGCGTGATCGTCTTCGCCTGGGCCGCGCTGCAGGACTGCACGTGGTGGTCCAGCACGATGACGAGCCAGCATCCCGCCGCCCTGATGACCCCCGCGAGCTGCTCGAAGCCACCGTCCTCGATCTCGGTGTCGCGCACCTCGTCGAGGTGCCAGACGTAGCCGATCCCCTCGTCGAGCTCCTCCACGCGGACCGAACGAAGCGCCCGATCGCGATTGACCTCGATGATCTCGGACAAACCCGCGTCGACGAGCAGCCGCTTGGCCGCGTGGGCCCTGCCGGTGCCCCGGCCGCACAGCACGACGATCCGGTACGCCCGCAGGACTCGCCCGGCCTCGTCGTACTTGCCCGGTGCGACGAACTGGCCGGTGACCTCGCGCAGCTCCTCCTCGGCCGCGCGCCGGACGCACAGATCGGGTTCCGCCGACATCGCCCCGTTGAGGGTGATGTCACCGAGAACGGTGCCCGCCTGCACACCGCTGTTGTCCCCACCGGCGGTGTTCGTCGCCTTGCTCCTCGGCACGAACCGGAATTCGGGATCGTCCGTGTTCGGCCCGTTGCCGAGCGAGGCGCTCACCGGCCGGTCCTCCCGATGTTGATGTCACCTCGGACGGACCCGGCCTGCACACCTCTGTTCACCTGACCCGCGCTGTTGTGAGTCGTGATCGTCGTCGGCGGATCCGGGGGCTCGACGGCTTCCGGCCTCTCCGCCTGTGCACCGCACAGCCCGCGCAGGGTGTCGACGTCGACACCGGGGACGCGCACCCACGCCGTGGAAGCGTGCTCCTTGTTCCGCACCTCCAGCGGCGCGAACTCACCGCGCCGCACGAGCCGGGCGTAATCCCCTCCGAAGACGACGTCGCGCACGTGGCCGGAGATGATCATCGCGGAGTTGATCAGCTCGTCGTCGTTGCGTTTCCTGCACTTGGCGAACAAGTCCTTGAACGCCTTCGCTTCGAGCATCCGGCACAGCGACACCTTCGGCGTGTAGAAGCCCTGGTCCGTCCCGACCGGACCGGTTTCCACGGCGATGCGGAACCGGGTCTCCGGCTTGGCGCGCCGGTTGTGCAGCCACGCCTGCTCGTCCAGCCGAGAGCCGAGATCCACCAGAGCCCCGAGCGCGGACGCGGGCAGTGTGAGCAGCGCGCCGTCACCCTGCGGTTCCCAGCTCTCGACCAGCGCTGGATCGATACCACTGTCAATCAGCGCCATCAGGACCAGCCGCTTGACCGCCTCGCCGACCGCGTGCTTCTGGTGGCCGGGCGCACGGCCCGCACCCACCACGTCGACGGCGAGCAACGCGCGGTGCTCCGGGACAACGTTCACCACTACCTCCTGCGTTCCGGCTCAGGGCCATGAAGCCTGCCCGGAGCGCGGCGGAAGTTCTCCCGGATATCCGGGAGTATCACCACGCGGCTCGGCTGATCACCTCGTCGAGCGCGTCGGGGTCCGGGAGCGCGTAGCGCAGACGACCGGTGTGCAGCAAACCGCCCTCCCGCAGCTCGTGCAGCACCGCCTCCACGCTCTTGGCCGAGGCCGCGACGGCTTGGGCGATGTCCTGCTGGCTCAGACCGCGCACCTCCACTCCGCGCTCGGTGGGCACGCCGAATTCCCGCGCCCAGCGCTGCAAGGACAGCGCTACCCGGGTCGGGACCTCCCGGTGCTGCATCCGCTGCCGTTCGTCCGCGTGGTTCTGGCGCTTGATCCACGACCGCAGGAGCAGTTCGTGCACGTCGCGGTCCCCGCTCGGGAACGCCGCGCCCGCGACCTCGACCACCCGTCCCGTCGTGAGGGCGATGACGTGTGCGCTGCGCGGACGCCCGGAGAGCACGCCGATCTCGCCGAGGAGCTCCCCCGCGGAGAACAGCCCCGCCACCGGGTCGTCCCCGTCGTGGCCGGGAAGCACGACCTTCACCAGCCCGGATTCGACGAGCAGCACTCCGGTGCTGGGAGCTCCGGCCATCATCAGGACGTCACCTCGCCGGAAGCGACGCGACCGTCCCGCAGCGCGCAACAGCCGTCGTCCTCGGTCCGGATCGGGAGCGCCCACGGATGATCATCCTGCCCGGCTCGGGCGCGAGGCGCGGTGATCTGGATGCGGCCCACTCGTTCGGAGCAGGCCACGGGCTCAGGCGCCGTCGAGCCACTCCAGGGCTGCGGTGGTCATGGCGGTGATGCCGGTGGTGAGGGTGGGTTCGATGACCGGGGCGAAGAACGGCGAGTGGTTGGACTGGACGTCGCGGTTGAGGGTGCCCGCCGCCTTGGCCTTCGCGTAGAGCTCGGGGTCGGCGCCGCCGAACATCCAGTAGACCGTCGGCACGTCCGCCGCGGTGCCGAACAGGCCGACGTCCTCGCTGCCCATCAGCGGCGGGGTCTCCCGCACCTGCTCGTCGCCGAGCCGGGCGCGCAGCGCCGCCACCGTGCGGTCCGTGGCCGCCGGGTCGTTGACCAGCACCGGGAAGTCGACGAGCGGCTCGAAGTCCGGCTCCCGGTCGGCGCCGGAGGCCGCCGCCTCGGCGCGCACGATCCGGTGCACCGCCTCGATCACCTGGGTCCGCACCGGCTCGGTGAAGCTGCGGATGTTGACCCGGATCTCGGCCTGGTCCGGGATGATGTTGTCCTTGGTGCCCGCTTTGACCGAACCGACCGTGACCACCGCCGTGTCCAGCGGCGCGACCTCGCGGGAGACCACCGTCTGCAACCGCAGCACCGTCGCGGCGGCCATCACCACCGGGTCGACGGAGCTCTGCGGCTGCGAACCGTGCCCGCCCCGGCCGTGCAGGGTGATCTTGATGCCGTCGGCGGCGGACATGCTGGGCCCGCTGACCCACGCCACCGAACCCGCCGGGAACGGGAACACGTGCTGGCCCAGGCACACGTCGGGTTTCGGGAACCGTTCGAGCAGCCCGTCGTCGAGCATCGCCCGCGCCCCGGCACCGATCTCCTCGGCGGGCTGGAACACCGCGACCACCGTGCCGGACCACCGCTCGCGCGACCCGGTGAGCAGGTCCAGCGCGCCGAGCAGGCAGGTCACGTGCATGTCGTGGCCGCACGCGTGCATCACCGGGACGTCGTCGCCGTCCGGGCCGGTCCCCCGCGCGGTGCTCGCGTAGGGCAGGCCGGTCCGCTCGGCCACCGGCAGCGCGTCGAAGTCCGCGCGCAGCAGGACCGTCGGTCCCGCACCGTTGCGCAGCACGCCGACCACCCCGGTGCCGCCGACGCCGCTGGTCACCTCCAGCCCGAGCGCGTCGAGCCGGCGGGCGACCTCGGCGGCGGTGCGGTGCTCGGCGAAGGAGAGCTCCGGATGGGCGTGCAGGTCCTGGTACAGCGCCACGAGGTCCTCGTGGATGTCGTCGATCCGGCCCCACATGTCGCCCATTCCAACCTCCTCGTCGTCCGGAGCTCCACCGTAGGCGGCGGAGGGGCCCGAGCACCATGCCCGCCGATCAGGGGCGGCGGGCCGGGAACTCCACGACCTGCTGGTACGTCGGCCGGTTCTGCCAGCTGATCTCGTCCTGCGCGATGCCGCCGATCTTGTTGTGGATCAGCGCGTCGGCGCACCACTGGTCGCCCGGCTCGCAGTCGGCGTCCCCGGGGTAGGTCCGCTCCGACGGGACCGCCGCGGCTTCGACCAGGGCGTCCAGCAGGACGTCCCGGCAGGCGCCGAGATCACCGCCGCCGCACAGCGGCTCGCCGAACCCGCCCGGCACCTGCTCGCCGAGGACGCCGCGGAGGTCCTTCGACACCTGGCCGAACCAGCCGTACTGGAACGCCGAGCCCTGGTGCGGCTGGCCGACCTGCAGCCCCGGCTCGCCGTTCTGCCAGCCGGACGGCGACTCGTTGATCCCCATCACGTCGGTGAGCGCCTGGTAGGCCTCGGTGCCCAGGGCCGGTTCGAACTGGCCGCGCACCAGCAGCGGCCACCAGGCGTCGAGCAGCTCGATCGCCTCGGCGTGCGCGTACTCGCGGCTGCCCGGCTCGGTCTCGACCCGCTTGCCGCCGTCGGCGGCCCAGTCCCGCAGCAGGTCGACCAGCGCGGCGGTGTCCGGGTCCTCGACCGGCGCGCTGTCGATCACCCGCAGCAGATCCGGCAGCACCCGTTCGACGCGCAGGTCGGTGACCCCCGCCTCGGCCATCGCTCGGGTGAGGTCGGCACGGGTCACCTCGCCCCGCTCGACCAGGGCCCCGACCCGGCTGTCGAGCAGATCGCCCCGCTGCACGGCGTTCTTCTCCATCGTGTCGGCCGCGGTGCCCGGCGCCTGCTTGTTGTTCCAGCTCGTGTAGTAGTCCTGGTTCACCGAGTTCGGGTGCGCGCTCATCGGCACCTCGGCGAAGGTGTTGTCCGCCGGGTTCCAGCCCTGCCACTCGTAGGCGGGGTCGGAGACGATCGGCATGCTCGGGTCGACCACCGGCTGCCGCACCACGTTGGCCCCGGAGTTGAAGTAGGCGGTGTCGTCGGCGTCGACGTAGAACCAGTTGAAGGTGTAGTTGATCTCCTGCGCGGCCCGCTGGAAGTCCTGCGCCGAGGTGATCGCCGCCGGGTCGTTGAACATCTGGAACCCGACGATCGAGTCGACCTCGTGCAGGAACGTCGTGCGCGCGGTGGTGTAGGCGACGGGCTTGCCGTCGACCGTGGCGCGGTGGGTCACCGGTCCGTAGCGGGTGCGGAAGGACACCAGCCGGTAGCCACCGGCCTCGGTGTCGTCACCGAGGTTCGGCGTCCAGTGGTTCTCCCGCTCGACGGTCCGGAACGGCAGGCATTCGCCGTGGAACCGGTAGAAGCCGGACTCCTTCGTGGGCGCGCTGCCGTCCGGCTCGCACAGCTCCACCGCGTAGGTGTCGATGATGTCCTGGGACGCGGTGGTGGCGCTCCAGGCGTAGTCCTGGCCGCGCCCCAGCAGCGTGTAGAAGCTCAGGCCGGCGAAGGACGCGCCGCGCGAGGAGATCCCCGGCCCCTGGAGCTCCTGGAGGGTGAGCAGCTGCGGCGCGAAGTACCCGGTCTGCGGGCCGAACACGGCCACCGGGTTGCCGCTGGCGGTGTGCTCGCCGGAGACCACCAGCGCGTTGGACATGCCCCGCCGCTCGCCCATCCCGCCGGGCACCACGCCGTCGTCGAACAGGCCGCGCAGGCTCTCCACCGGGTCGTCGGTCGCGGGCCGAGGCGCCTCGGCGTCCGGCTGCGAATCGGGCTCGGCGGGTTCGAGCGCCGAACCGTAGGCGTCGTGGACCAGCGGTTGCGCGGTGACCGACCCGGGGTCCGGCAGCGCCACCCCGCGCGGGTCCTCGGGCGTCGTGCCGTAGGGGAACGACCGTCCATCGTGGAGCGTCGTGATGGCCTCCGGGTCGTTCTCGCCGCGGAAGGTGCGCCAGACCTGCTCGCCGCGCTCGGGGCCGAACCGCTCGTGCAGCTCCATCCGGGCGATGGCGTTGCGCACCTCACCCCCGCCGCCACCGCCGAACTGCGCGCCGACCAGGGCGGCCAGCACGACGAGATCGGTGAGCCGGAAGGGTTCGATCCGACCGGCGTTGGTGATCGGGTCGACGTGCCCGGTGGCGACGTACTCGCCGGGGAAGTACCGGCCCCGGTGGGCGCGCTCGATGTAGGCGTTGATGCCGTCCAGGTAAGACCGGGCGTCGGCCAGCGCCTGCGCGCCGCGTTCGCCCTGCGCGGCCACCGTGTCGATCTGCCGCTGCAACTCCTGCTCGGTGTAGGGCGCGACGGCGAAGAACTGCTGCTCCAGCTCCCGGTTCATCGGCGCGCCGCCAGCGAACGAGGTGACCTCGCCGCGTCCGGCCCGGCGCAGCACGTCCATCAGGAACAGCTTGTCCTCGGCGGTGGCGAACCCGGCGCCGAAGGTGGTGCCGTCCCGGGTGTTCCCGTAGACGTGCGGGATCCCGGCGGTCTTGTCGCGCACGATGGTGACGTCCTCGCGCGGCTGGTAGATCCGCTCCACCTCGTCGGGTTCGACGCCGAAGGAGTTGTCGTTGAAGAACTCCCGGATGGTGTCGGTGGTGAGGTGGGAGTACCCGCCGATCAGGTCGTCGTACTTCTGGATCTGGTCGTCGGAGTGCGGCGGCCGGGTGCCCAGCAGCAGGTGGCTGACGAGGTCGGCGAAGGTGGCGTTGCCGTTCTGCCCCGGCGGCAGGATGTGGTGGCACTGATCGCCGCAGTAGTCCGGCGCGGGCTCGGGCAGTTCGGGGCCCGCCGCGGCGGGGGGTGCCAGCAGCAGCGATCCGGCCACGGCCACCACCGCCACGAGCGCCGCGGGGCGCTGAGCTCGACGCATTGCCCGTCCTCTCGTCGTCCGGCAAGCGCACCGTAGCCAGCCGGACATGAAACCGAAATGCGTTCATGTTCGATTGACCCGAACGGCCCAGCAGCCGTGGCGGCCTCGTGATCCCGGGCAGCATCCCTGGTGCGGGGCACCTTCAGCCGGGTATGCCGGATGAAGGTGCCCCGCACCAGGGCTCGGCCGGGCCGAGCAGGTCCTTCCAGCGCTCGTTCTCCCGCTCCAGCGCCGACCACAGCAGGTTCAGCGGGTGCTCCGCGGCGCACCCGTCGCGCTCCCCGCGCCGCGCGAACGCCCCGACCAGCACCTGCCTCGCGGGGTCCACCTCGTCGACGAGCTCCACGGTGCGCAGACCCCGGCCCTCCGGGAGCCGCCCGTCGTCGGCGGCCTCCCCCACGCCCCGGGTGACGACCATGCAGCCCTGCATCAGCCCGCGGCGCAACAGGTCGAAGCCGTAGCGCACGTCGTCGACCTCGGAGACGATGTCGAGCTCGTCCCGGTAGTCCCGGCCGAACCAGGCACCGAGGAAACCGGAGATCAGCCCGCTGTTCGGCACCACCAGCGGCAGCGACGGCAGCCGCCCGACGCCGATCCGCCGCTCCCCCAGCACCTCCGGCGGCAGGTTCGTCACCAGCACCAGCCCGCTGCGCCGCCACTCCAGCACGTCGAACCCGTCGAGCTCCGCGCCGTCGGCGGTCACCAGCACGCTGCCGCAGACCAGGTCGGCCTGCTTGGTGCGCAACGCGTCCAGCAGTTCCCGGGTGCGCAGGTGCAGCACCCGCATCTCCACCCCGCGCCGGGCGAACTCCTCGGCGACGTGCTCACCGGCGTTGGCCATGAACTCCAAGGTGAACCGGGTGGTCCCCACGGTGATCGTCTCGCCGCGCACCCGCCGCGCGTCGCGCACCCCGTCCAGCCACTCGTCCAGCGTCCGCCCGGCGAGGTCCACGAAGGACTGGCCGGACGGGGTGAACAGGACGTCCTTGCCCCGCCCCTGCTTCACCACCAGCGGTTCCCCGCACAGCCGCGCGAAGTTGCGGTTGAGCGTGTCGAGCTGCTTCTGCACGCTGGACTGCTCCCGGCCCAACCTGCGCGCCGCCGCCAACGCGGTGCCGAGCTCGCGCACCAGCACGAGGGTGCGCAACTGGTCCATCGTGGTGTCGAGCAGCGGACCGGGAATGTCCAGCAGGCCCGGGACGGGACCGCCGGATGCGGCTGAGGGCATCGCCGACCTTTCGCATGCGTACCGGACCGATCAGTCTAAGGACTTCAGAATGGCCCTGCGTCGCGGTGCCGGTAGCGGAACCTCAGCGGCGCGCTGATCTCGGGGCCAGCCCGAATGATCTCGGGAAATGTTGCTCCGAACGCTGGAACGCGGTGCGGCCCGGTGGAAGGATCGACGTCGTCGCCGCGGACCGTCGCGTCCGCCCGGCGCTCCGGCGCCCAGCCGACCGACCCCGACCCGGAGGACCGCACCGCACCATGCGCATCGCGACCGCGCCACCGGCGTGGGCGGCGTCGTCCGCGCTGGCCGGGCTGATCGGTTCGGCCGCGGTGCTGGTCGGCGGACGCGACCTCGCCGAGGAGCACACCGCGGTGCTGGCCGAGCGGGAGCCGCGAGCGCTGGGTGCCCAGCACGTCGTGCCGGGCACCGACGTCGCGGAGCTGCTGCGCGCGGTCGGGCACTGGGAGCCGATCGTGGACCACGCGTGGCGGGCGCTGCTCACCACCGCGGTGCTCGGCCTGGTGACCAGCGCCGCGGTCGCGGTGTTCGCCGCGCTGGTCGCGCGCGGCCGGACGCGGGGGCGACGGCTGCTGCTCACCGCCGGGCTCGCGCTCGCCGGGTGCGCGCACCTGGCGACGCTGCTCGGGTCCGCCCCGGCGGTGCCCACCGCGGCCGCCGCGGTCGCGGTGGGCACCGGCCTGGTGGCCGCACTGCTGTGCTGGCTACCGGGAACCGGACGGCGTTCGCGCGCCGTCCCGTGAAAGCGCAGCGCCGGCTGGGGGTCGGCGCTGGATCACGCGGTGCGCCCGGTCACGACCGGGCGCACCGCGCTGCTCACGCCTGGCCCATCGGCTGCCGCTGGCGGCCGAGCCCGTCGATCTCCATCTCCACCACGTCGCCCGCCGCGAGGTACGGGAAGCGCCCGGACAGCGCCACGCCCTCCGGGGTGCCGGTGTTGACCAGATCGCCGGGTTCGAGCACCACGTACTGCGAGAGGTGCCGGACGATCTCGGCCACGCCGAAGATCATGTCCGAGGTGCTGGAGTCCTGCCGGATCTCGCCGTTGACCCAGGACCGCAACCGCAGGTCCTGCGGATCGGCGATCGCACCGGTCGGCACGAACCACGGCCCCACCGGGTTGAACGTCGCGCAGCACTTGCCCTTGGACCACTGGCCGCCGGAGTGCTCGTTCTGGAACGCCCGCTCGGAGACGTCGTTGGACACCACGAAACCGGCGATGTGGGCCAACGCCTGCTCGGCGTCGTCGAGGTAGCTCGCCCGCGCGCCGATCACCACGCCGAGCTCGACCTCCCAGTCCGTCCGGGTGGCGCCGCGCGGCACCAGCACCTCGTCGAACGGGCCGACGACCGTGTTGGGGTGCTTGAAGAACAGGATCGGCACCTCCGGCGGGGCCGAACCCGACTCGGCGGCGTGCGCGGCGTAGTTCTGCCCGATGCACAGCACCGCGCCGGGCCGCGCGATCGGCGCGCCGACCCGCAGGCCGCTGCCGTCGGCCGGGTCCTCCACCTGCGGCAGCCCGCCGTCGGCCAGCGCCGCCCGGGTCCGCGCCACGCCGTCGCCGCCCAGGAACGCGGCGTCGATGTCGACCGCGACCGGCGTCAGGTCGAACAGCCGCCCCTGCTCGTCCAGGACGTGCGGACGCTCGGCCCCGGCCGGGCCCAGCCTCAGAAACTTCATCATGCTCCTCCAGGTGCGAAAAACGGGCCCTCATCAGGCAGTTCCTCGACGACGAGGATCACCGCGCCGGGCGGATGAGGATCTTGCTGGCATCGGAGGCTCCCGAAGCCAGGTCGGCGAACGCGGCGGCGGCGCCGTCCCACGGCACCCGCCCGTCGATCAAGCGGTCCACGCGGTCGTCGGCCTCGGCGACCCACCGCGCGGTGCTCGCGAACTCCTCGCGGCTGTAGCAGAAGGCGCCGATGAGCTGCCGCTCCGCCGTGCTGATCGCGTAGGCGGGCACGGTGAGCTCCTGCTCGTTCATCCCGACCAGCACGATCCGGGCGCCCCGCGCCGAGGCCGCGCAGGCGTCGCGCACCGTGGCCGAGGAACCGACCGCGTCGAGCACCAGCGTCGGCGCGGCACCCAGCGCGGCGGCGGACCCCGCCACCACCTCGGCCGGGTCGAGCACCTCCGCGCCCAGCGAGGCCACCAGTGCCGCGCGCTTCGGGTGCGGCTCGCTGACCACCACGCGTTCCGCGCCGAGCCGGTGGGCGGCCAGCACGCACGCCTGCCCGATCGGTCCGCCGCCCAGCACCAGCACCGCGTCCCGCGGCCCGCACCCGCCCCGGCGGGCGGCGTGGTAGCCGACGGCGAGCGGTTCGACCAGCGCACCGCGCTCCTCGGCGATCCCGGCGGCCAGCGGGACCACGTTGCGCGCCCGGACCACCATCAGGTCGGCGAAGGCGGAGCTGATGGCCGGATCGACGCCGATCACTCGCCGGTCGGGGCAGGTCTGCTCCTCGCCCGCGTCGCAGGCCGGGCACGCCAGGCAGCCCAGCACCGGGTTCACCGTGACCACGTCGCCGACCGCGAGGCCGGTGCCCGCGAGATCACCACCGGCCACCACGGCGACGGTCTCGTGGCCCATCACCTGATCGGGATGCCTGCGGCCGTTCTCGCCGGTGTAGCCGTGCACGTCGGAGCCGCAGATGCCGGTGGCGGTGATGCGCAGCAGCACCTCGCCCGGACCGGGCTCGGGATCGGGCCGGTCGTGCACCGCGATCGAGCCGGGCCCGTGGAACACCAGTGCGCGCATCGACCCTCCGGTTCAAGGACGTGAAGTCACTTCGGCCGGATGAATCTCAGCAGTAGCCGAGGGCGACGTCAAGGTCAGCGGCGGAGCTGTTCCTCCACCGCCGCGACGACCTCGGCCAGCGGGCGGCGGGTCCGTTCGGTCCAGTCCGGGCCGCAGCGCGGCGTGGGCGCCGACACCGACAGGGCCGCCACCACCTCGCCGGTGTGGTCCCGGATCGGCATCGCCACGCAGCGGCAACCCACGATGTACTCCTCGTCGTCCACCGCGTAACCGAGTTCGCGGACCCCCTCGACCTCGGCGCGCAGGGCGTCGAGATCGGTCACCGTGCTGTCGGTGAAGCGCTCCAACCGCACGCCCCGGTAGCGGCGCTCCCACTCCTCCGGGGACAGCCCGGACAACAGCGCCTTGCCCAGGCCGACCGCGTGCGCGGGCAGCCGCATACCGACCGCCGAGACGAGCTTCATCGGCTGCGGCGACTCGGCGATCGCGATGTAGACGTTCTCGGTGCCGTCGAGCCGGGAGAGCTGCACGGTCTCCTCGGTCTCGGCGGCGAGCCCCTCCATCAGCGGCAGCGCGAGACCGACGATCCCGCGGTGCCCGGTGTAGCCCTGACCGACCGTCCACGCCTTCAGCCCCAGGCCGTAGGTGCGCGTCGTCTGGTCGAACTCGGCGAAGCCCCGGTGCACCAGCGTGCCCAGCAGCCCGTGCACGCTCGACAGCGGCAGGTGCAGGATCTCGGCGATGTCGCTGAGGCGGTGCCGCCCCCGGGACAGCAGCTCCAGGATGACCAGCGCGCGGTCCGCGGACTTCACCACGCTGGGCCCGCTGCCCGCCTGCTCCGGGACGGTCGATTCCGCCTTCACACCGCATTCCCTTCCCTCCGCCGCCACCGGCGACGCTCCTACCTGCGTAGATGCTCTCCTACCGCACAGTACAGCGGGCCGTCGACCATCGCGCAGCCGCTCGGTAAGTCCACAGTGGAGTCCGTCGGCGCAGCGGAACGCCCGCCCGGCGCCGGGCTGCTACCGGACGCGGCGGACCGTGGTCCATGATGTCGGAACCCGGCGTGGCGAGAGCGGCAGCCGCCGAGCAGGCGTCCCGGACACGGGCCAACCCGAGGAGGAGATGTGCGAGCGGCTTACCTGGTGACCTCGGTGACCGACGTCGTCCTGTCCGCCTGCGGCGCCCGGACGGCGCGCCGGATCACCAAACCCGCCCTGATGCCGGTGCTCGCCGCCCAACGGCCGCCGCGCGGGGCGGGGGCGGCGATCGGGCTGGCGGGGTCCTGGGCGGGCGATGTCGCGCTGCTCGCCGAGGGCGACCGGCCGTTCCGCGCCGGGCTCGGCGCGTTCCTCCTCGCCCACCTCGGCTATGCGACGGCCTTCGCGCGAGGCGGGCGGCCCCGAGCGGCGCACCTGGTCCCCGCGGCGGTGTTCACCGCGACCAGCGCGGTGGTGTTCGGGCGGCTGGCGGGACCGCTCGGCCGACCGGTGCGGGCCTACGCCGTCGCGATCGGCGCGATGGGCGCCGCCGCGACCACCGTGCGCGGCCCCGGCGCGCGCCGCATCGCCGCGGGCGCCGCCCTGTTCATCACCTCGGACGCGCTGCTCGGGCTCGGCCGCTTCGGGGTGATCGGCCGACGTCCGGAGCTCACCGATGCGGCGGTGATGACCACCTACGCGCTCGCGCAGTGGCTCATCCACGACGGGCTCAGCGCGCGGAACTGACCCGAGCGAACGGCCGGAGCGGTTCCGGACGGCGGCGGCCGCTGCGACCGGCGGCGGAGCCGGGGCGGGTCGCGGCGGCGGGCCGTGGGGATCGACCGGCTGCCGAGCCGGTCCCGGGAGGCGTCGGCTGTGGCGGAGGCCCGGTCGCGACGACGACCGCAGCCGATCACGGTGGGGCATCGGCCACGGAGGAGGCCCGGTCGCGAGCGGCCACAGCCGAGCCCGGTGGGGCATCGGCCACGGACGAGTTCCGGTCGCGAGCGGCCACAGCCGAGCCCGGCGGGGCATCGGCCACGGACGAGTTCCGGTCGCGAGCGGCCACAGCCGAGCCCGGCGGGGCATCGGCCACGGACGAGGTCCGGTCGCGAGCGGCCACAGCCGAGCCCAGTGGGCATCGGCCGTGGAGGAGGTCCGGTCGCGACGGCGGGCCAGTCGCGGAGTCCGGCCGCACGCGGAGTCCGGTCACGTCCACCGCCAGCGGGGCGGTCGCCGTCCGCCGACTGCGCCTGGCCACCCTGCCCGGTGGCGACGACCTCGTCCGCACCGTCTTCCGCAGGAAAGGGCGACGTCGATGCCCGCGGCGGGGCGGGTCGGTGCGCACCGACCCGCCCCGCCGCTGGTGTCAGCCCAGCTGGGCGACGATCTCGTCGTGGTAGGCACCGACCCGCGCGTAGACACCGGGGCTGCCCGGTCGCGCGCACCCGTTGCCGAACGAGGTGACGCCGATCACCCTGCCGCCCGCGACGATCGGGCCGCCGGAATCGCCCTGGCAGGTGTCCACGCCGCCCTCCGGGAAGCCCGCGCAGACCATCGCGCCGGGGTCGTACTCGGGGTAGGCGCTGCCGCAGTCGGCGTCGGAGTTCACCGGCACGGTCGCCCGCTGCAGGTGGTCGGCGCTCGCACCGCCCTCGGAGGTGTTGCCCCAGCCGAGGATGGTGGCCTCGGTGCCCGGCGCGTAACCGGGGTCGTCGGCCGTGGCCAGCTCGATGGGAGCCTCCTGGACGGGAGCCGACAAGGTCAGGACGGAGACGTCGAAGCCCTCGGAGGCGGCCCGGTACTCGGGGTGCACCCAGACGTCGGTGACCTCGGAGACGGTGCCCTCGCTCGAGGACATCACGGTCCGGCCGCTGACCACGTTGATCTCGGCGGGCCGGGAGTCCGCGGTGCAGTGCGCCGCGGTGAGCACCTTGTCCGGGGCGACCAGCGAACCACCGCAGAACTGCTGGCCCGACGGGGTCACCAGCGCGACGGTGAACGGGTGGTCCTGGATGTCGGCGTCCTGGCCGCCGACGATGAACGGCGTGACGTCCGGCGCGGGCTCGGCCTGCGCGACGCCTGCGGTGGCGGCGGCGGTGAACAAGGCGGCGGCGACACCGGCCAGCCTGGTCCAGCGGCGAGGGGCTGGGGCCATCGTGCTCTCCTGTCTGTCGTGCCGGCCACGGGACCGGACGGCTGATCACGCAGGACTTCCAGGCACGATAGCGGCGCGCGGCAGCCGCCCCAAAGCAATCGAATCTGCCGGTTTTCCCAGTGCAGCAGGGAAAACGGACATCGGCGGAGATATCCCCGGCGCACCCCGATTCGCACCGGGGATACCTCCAGTCGCGGCCGGACCCCTCCGACCAGCGTTGCCACCGATCCCCGAACCGGCGGCGCACGTCCGCGGCCCCGACTGCCACATGAACGGACGTGCGCCCCCTGGTGTACCGAAGATCGGACGGAATATTCCAGGCCCGTTCGGGGGGTATGCGGTAGTCACTTGTTCAACTAGTTGGCCTAGGGGGCGCGGCGGCGAGACGCCCGAACGCACTCCCGGCGAGACGGCTCGGCATCCCGCACCACCGCGCCCGACCTGCGGTTCCCGCGCAGGTGCCGCGCGGCAGCCGATTCCCCCGGGTGAACGCCGACCGCACAGCACCCAGACCGGACCACCGGAGGTGCCGGTTCGCCGCCGAGGCGCACGACCGGCGCGCTCGGGTCAGCGCGGGGTCAGTCCCGCGTCGTAGGCGAGCAGTCCCGCCTGCACCCGGTTGTCGCAGGACAGCTTCACGAGCAACCGGGAGACGTAGCTCTTGACCGTCGCCTCCGACAGGTGCAGCCGCTCGCCGATCAGCGCGTTGGACAACCCCTGGCCGAGGCAGCCGAGCACGTCCACTTCGCGCTCGGTCAGGTTGCGGACCAGCTCGACCGCCTGCCTGCGGGTGTCCTGCTCGCGCGCGGACGCCGCGACGAGCCGCTTCTTGGCATCGCTGGACAGCACCGTGTGCCCGTCGGCGGCCACCCGGACCAGCCCGATCAGGTCCTCCGGCGGCGTGGACTTGACCAGGAACCCGGCCGCCCCGGCGCGCAGCGCACGCAGCACGTTCTGGTCGGCGTCGAAGGTGGTCAGCGCGACGACCGCGGGCGGATCCGGCATCCGGCAGATCCGTTCGATCGCGGCCAGGCCGTCCACGCCCGGCATCCGCAGGTCCATCAGCACCACGTCGGGGCGGTGGCGCACCACGGACTCCACGGCGGCAGCACCGTCCTGGGCGTCGTCCACGACGTCGAGGTCCGGGACCGAGCCGAGGATGGTGCGCAGGTGCGCGCACACCATCGGCTCGTCGTCGACGACCACGACCCGGATCGCGTCAGGCATCCGCGCTCGCCTCCCCCGTCGGCACGTACGCGGGGAGTATCACATCCACCTCGAAGCCGCCCTCGTCCGTCGCCCCCGCGCGGAACGCGCCGCCCACCAGCTCCACCCGCTGCTGCAGTCCGAGCAAGCCGGTTCCGGAGCCGCTGCCCGCGAGCCCTGGTACCGCGTCCAGCAGCGGTGGCGAGTTGCGCACGAACAACCGGACCCGTTCGTCGCTGTAGATGGTCCGCACCGTCACCGCGGCCCCGGGCGCGTGCTTGTGCACGTTGGTGAGCGCCTCCTGCACCACCCGGTAGGCGGTGCGCCCGACGGCTGCGGAAACGAGCGCGGGATCGCCGTCCTCGACGAGCCGCACCGGTACCCCGACGGCTTCGGACTGGCTCACGAGCTGGCCGATGCCGGGCACCGCTTCCGGCGCGGCGTCCTCGGCGGGGGCCGCGGGCTCCGCCGAGCCGCTCCGCAGCACGCCGACGAGGTCCCGCAGCTCCTCCAAGGCTTCGCACCCGCTGGCGCGCAGCTCCCCGGCGGCGCGCCGGGTCTCCGGGTCCTGCGCGGCCACCCCGAGCGCGCCCGCCTGGAGCACCATGAGGCTCACCCGGTGCGTGACCACGTCGTGCATCTCGGCGGCGAGCCGCGTTCGTTCGTCCGCGCGGGCCTGGTGGGCGAGCAGTTCCTGCTCCCGCTCGGCGCGCTCGGCGCGCTCGCGCAGCGCGTCGACCAAGCGGTGGCGAGCGCGCGCGTACAGCGCGAGCACCGACGGGAGGACGGTGAGCACGACGGCGTTGACCAACGTCTCGCCCGGCGGTTCGGCCCACGGGCGCACCGCGAGCAGCGAGGTGATCGCGACGAGGTCCCAGGCGAAGATCCACCGCCGGCGCGGCTGCGCGTAGCGGATGGCGGCGTAGATGGTCCACGGGGCGGTCGCCGGCATCCACGGGTCAGTAGACCTGTTGATCACGAGCAACGGCCCCGGGCCCAGCTCGATGAGCACCGACTGCACCAGCGTCAGCACGGCGACGCAGGTCATCAGCGCGACGGGGAAGCGCCGGCGCACCAGCAAGCCGAGCGTGAGCGCGTGCATGATGAGGGCGTCGGCCCAGGTGCCGCCGGCCCAGTCGTAGGTGCCCGCCGGGATGTCGGACGGGAACAGGAAAAGCATGACGCGGCCCAGCACCTGGAGGCCCAGGACGAGAGCGACGTCGAACGCGGCTTCCCGCTTGGAGTTCCAGAGCAGCCGCCACAGCGGACGCTTCACGGTCACCACACTAGGCAGGATCGCGCTGCCGAACCGGGAATCACCGCCTTTCCGCCCACAGCTCTAGACGAAAGTTGTGAGGGCGACGAGACGGCACGACTTTCGGCCAGGCAGGAGACAACCGGCGGCCGTGTCGCGGAGGTGCTCGCCCGGGCTTCACTCGGTGCCGTTCCGCACGACGACTGGGGGAGACCATGCGAACCGAGCTCATCGACCCGGTGGCGACGGAGGGCCGGCCGGGCGCACCGGACCACCGGTTCGCCCGGTGGCCGGTGCTGTCCATCACCGGGCTCGTCGCCGCGCTGCACCTCGCGTTCAGCGCGTCCGGCCAGCACTGGATCGACGAGGTGTACATGCTCGCGGCGGGCAGGTTCCACCTCGACTGGGGTTTCGCCGACCAACCGCCGCTGGTGCCGCTGCTGGCCGCGGCGATGGACCTGCTCGCACCGGGTTCGTTGCTGGTCCTGCGGCTGCCCGCCGTGCTCGCCACGGCCGCGGCCGTGGTCGTGACGGCCCTGATCGCGCGGGAGCTCGGAGCCGACCGGCGGGCCCAGGTGCTGGCCTCCGGTGCCGCCGCGACCGGCCTGTGGGTGAGCACCGTCGGCCACTGGCTGACGCCCTACACCGTCGAGCCGCTGCTCTGGCTGCTGATCACGCTCGTGCTGGTGCGGTGGATCCGGTTGCACCGGGCGGGTCGGGACGACGACCGGCTGCTCCTGCTGCTCGGCGTCGTCGTCGGGATCACCGTGCAGGCCAAGTTCCAGGTCCTGCTGCTGTGCGCGGTGCTGCTGGCCGGGGTGGCCCTCTTCGGCCCGCGGGCGCTGCTCCGGCGTCCGGCCTTGTGGGGCGGTGCCGGCATCGCCCTGCTCATCGCGCTGCCGACCCTGCTCTGGCAGGCGTTCCACGGCTGGCCGCAGCTCGCGATGGGAGCGGTGGTGGCGGGGGAATCCTCGTTGCTGTCCGGTGGGCGAGCGGGCACCGCGGCATCGCAACTGGTCTACGCCGGGCTGGCGGGCCTCTTCCTGCTGAGCTACGGCCTCTGGCGGCTGCTGCGGTCCGCCGAGCTGCGGAGCTACCGGTTCTTCGGGATCGCCTTCGTGTTCCTGTACGTGTTCTTCGTCGCCACCGCCGGGCGGCCGTACTACCTGATCGGCCTGTACGGCATCGCGATGGCCGCCGGTGCGGTCGGGCTGCAACGCCGCCGGGAGGCGGTGCGGGCCCGCGGACGCACGCCGCGCCTGAGCTGGACCGCGTGGCCCGCCTACGCGCTGTCGATCGCGCTGGCCGGGTCCTCGATCGTCGCCAGCGGCGGCCTCACCTCCCTTTTCGGAGCCATGAACGATCAGCGGATCATCGCCGAAACGATCAGCACGTACCGGCAGCTCCCCGCCCAGCAGCGCTCGGACCTCGGCCTCGTCGTCGAGAACTACATCAGCGCCGCGACGATCGAGGTCGGCGCGCGGGGCACCGAAGTGCCGCCGGTGCACAGCCCGCACCGCGGCTACGGGTACTTCGGCCCGCCCGCCGAGCACGTCGACTCGGTGCTCTACGTGGGGAAGGACCCGTCCCGCCTGCGCGAGCACTTCGCCGAAGTCCGGTTGGTGCGCGAGGCCACCACGAGCTACTGGTTGTGCACCGGGCGCGAGGGCCCGTGGTCCTCGATATGGCCTGAACTGCGGTTCCTGTGATGTCCGTGCTGCCACAATGGAACCTCGCCCCGCTCGACGGAAGAGAGGCCGCAGTGCCCGCCGAACGACCTCCGCTCCAGCTCCGACCACCCCGTCACCGCGTGGAGCGACGCGCCATCGCGTGGTGGACCGCGCAAGCCGCCCTGCTCGTCCTCCCGCTGTTGGCCGCGCTCCTGGTGTGCGCCTTGCTCATCCCACCCGCGCGGTTCTGGCTGCTACTCGCCCTGGTGGTGGTCGGTGTCCTCGGCTTGGCCTACATCGGCGTGATGCCGCAGTGGCGGTACCGGGTGCACCGCTGGGAGACCACGGAGGACGCCGTCTACGCGTCCGCCGGCTGGCTCAGCCAGGAATGGCGAGTGGCGCCCATGTCGCGCATCCAGACCGTCGACACCGTGCGCGGCCCGCTGCAGCAGCTCTTCAACCTGTCCAGCGTCACGGTCACCACGGCTTCGGCCGCCGGGCCGCTGACCATCGACGGGCTGGACCGGCAGGTCGCCGCGGACGTCGTCGCCAGGCTGACCGAAACCACCCAGGCGACCCCGGGAGATGCGACATGAACGCCGCGGCGGACGACGACTGGCAGCGGCTCGATCCCAAGGTCGTGCTGGCCGTGCTGGCGCTCGTGCTGGCCCCGATGTTCCCGGCCCTGGCGGTCATGCTCATCGCCGGAGCGGAGCCGACGGCCGTGCTCACGACGCTGGGGATCTGGCTGGCGTCGGCGGTCGCGATCGGTGGCCTCACCGCGTCGAGCTGGTACTTCACCCGGTACCGGGTCACCGGCGAGCGGTTGGAGATGCGCACGGGCGCCGTGACCCGGAGCCACCGCTCGGTCCCGCGCGACCGGATCCGCAGCGTGGACATCACGGCCGGTCCGGCGCACCGGGTGTTCGGCCTAGCGGTGCTGAAGGTCGGTGCCGGGAGCCAGGGCAGCGGCAGCACCGAGCTGAAGCTCGACGCGGTCACCCGGCCGGTGGCCGAAGCGCTCCGGCAGGAACTGCTCTACGGCAGCGCGACCGCACCGCAGGAACAGGCCGCCGAGGAAACACCCGACGGCGCGCTGGCGGTGATGCGGCCGGCGTGGTTCGGCTACTCGGCCCTGACCCTGTCGATGATGGCGGTGGTGTGGGGTGCGATCGCCTCGGCGGTCGGCTCGTTCTCCGAGCTGCTGACCGCGTTCGGGTTCTGGGGCGCCGTCTACACCGCGGCGACGTCGATCCCGCTGTGGTTGATCGTCCTCGCGAGCGCGGCCGTCGTGCTGCTCACCGGAATGCTCGGCTCGCTGCTGCTCTCCCTGGAGGCGTGGTGGGGCTTCCGGCTGACCCGCGATCGCGGGGACACGCTGCGGGTCCGGCGCGGTCTGCTCACCACGAGGTCGATCTCGCTGGAGGAACGGCGACTGCGCGGCGTCGAGCTCGTCGAACCGCTGCTGCTGCGGTGGGTCCGCGGGGCGCGGGTGCACGCGGTCACCACCGGGCTCAGCGAGTCCAAGGGCGACAAGCAGCCGGACAACAACACCCTGCTCCCGCCCGCCCCTCGGGGCGTGGCGCAGCAGGTCGCCGCGAACGTGCTGCGCGACGAGGAACGACCGACCGCCCTGGCGCTGCGCGGCCACCCGCGCGCGGCGCTGCGGCGACGGCTCAACTGGGCCGTCCTCTGGGCGCTCCCGGTGGTGATCGCCGCCGTGGTGCTCGGCGTGCTGGACCTGGTCCCGGTGTGGCTCGCGGTGGTGGTCCCGGTCGCGGTGCTCGCGGTGGGCGTGGGCTTCGCGGTGGACGCCTACCGCGGTCTGGGACGCGCCTTGGGCGAGCGGTACCTGGTGAGCCGGTCGGGTTCGGGCTTGCGGCGCACCGTCGCCCTCCAGCGGAGCGGCATCATCGGGTGGCGGATCAAGCAGTCGATGTTCCAGCGGCGCTCCGACCTGATCACCGTGGGGGCCACCACGGCGGCGGGGCGCGGGGTCTACCACGTCCACGACGTCCTCTCGGCGGATGGCTTGGAGTTCGCCGACGAAGCAGCTCCGGGGATCCTGGCGCCGTTCCTGGAACGGCGCTGACGTGGCGAGAGGAGGGAACGCGCGGTCCGATCGGTGAGGAAGCGGTGGCTCCGCTCCGGCAGAGCGGAGCCACGTGCGCCTAGCAGTCGTACTGTCCGCGCTTGATCTCGCTGACGAACTCCCACCAGCGCTGCGGTGCGATCATGAGGTGCCCCGAGGCACGATCCTTCGTGTCCCGGATGCCCACGCAGTCGGCACCGAAGCCGACCTCGACGCACTGGCCCTGCCCCTGGGTGCGGGTGCTCGTGCGCCAGTCGGTGATGTATCCCATCCTAAAGCTCTCCAATGCGTTCGTTGATGAGTTGCAGAGACCCTTCAGGGCTTATCGCATGAGCCCGCAAATGGTCCATCATCGTCACGTAGTTGTGCAGTTCTATCTCTCTTTCGAGGTAGAGGCCGCCCACGTGAGTCTCCAAATAAACCACGTCCGGGTCGATGTGATTCGAGTAACGCAGGATCACGAACGGCCCGGCCTGTGCCGGGTGAGCACCCGCGTCCAGGGGCATGACCTGAAGGGTCACATGCGGTAATTCCACCAGTTTGATGACGTGCTCGAGTTGTCTGCGGAGGACGTCCGCACCGCCCACGCAACGGCGCAGCGCCGCTTCACCCACCACTGCCCACAACTCGAGAGGGTTGGAACCGGTAACGCGTTGTTGGCGTTGTATGCGGAGATCAACTCTTCGGGTTATTTCGGAGTCGTCCGCTCGAATGAGCGTGGATTTAGTAATGGCATACGCATATTCGCGCGTTTGGAGCAGACCGGGAATCGCCTCGGACTCGTAGGTGTGGATCGACGATGCCTCCGCCTCCAGCCCGACGTAGGTCTCGTACCACTCGGGCAGGACGTCGCTGTAGGAATGCCACCACCCGCGCTTGCGCGCATCGCGGGCCAGGTTCACGAGCTGTTCCCGCTCGGAACCGTCCACTCCGTAGAAGTCCAGGAGCGCCGAGACGTCACCGACCGAGGGCGACCGCTTGGCCGTCTCGAACCGTCCGATCTTGGCCTGGGTGCAGCCGAGGTGCGTCGCAGCCTGCTGTTGGGTGACCTCCGCCCGCCCCCGGATGCGGCGGAGCTCGGCAGCCAGACGACGGCGACGCACAGTGGGGCTCACTGTCATGCGGACAGTCTCCTCCGCGTGTCCACACCAGGTGATCACCCCGTCACCCTTGTGACATCTAGCGATTTGGCATATTCCAACGGATGCTGGTGCGAGGACGACGAAGCGGTCCGCACCAGGGGGTGTTCAGCAGATGTACTACCTTCTCGCGGCGTCCGTGCTGCTCTGGGCGTTGCTGTTCGGGGCGGGTTTCGCCGCGTGGTGGGTGGCGAGCAGGCCCCGGCGGCCACGCCCGAAACCGCGCTCGCGCTGACCCGGCCGCCGAGCTGCCCGGGAGAACTCGCCGGGCTCCGACCGGGCGCGCCCGCGATCTCACGTCACGTGATCAACTTCGCACTCAAGATCACCCGACCGGTTCCGATCCGTTCGGGCGTCCGCTCCGAAACATCCGCGACGAACGCTCACGGACGGGGGACGTTCCGGAGGTTGCTCCGGGCGAGCTGCACCATCTTGCCGACCCCGCCGGAGAGCACCGTCCGGCTGACCGCCAGGGCGAATCCCTTGACCTGAGCGCTGGTGATCTTCGGCGGCAGGGACAGCGCGTTGGCGTCGGTCACGATGTCCACCAACGCGGGACCGGGGCGGCGCAGCGCTTCGGCCAGCGCCTCCCGCACCTCCGACGGCCGCTGCACCCGCACCGCGTGCAGACCGGCGGCCGTCGCGATGGCCGCGTAGTCGATGCCGTCGTGGTCGGTGCCGAAGTCCGGCATGCCGTCCACCAGCATCTCCAGCTTCACCATGCCCAGCGAGGAGTTGTTGAAGACGACCACCTTCACCGGCAGGTCGTGGGTGCGCAGCGTCAGCAGATCACCGAGCAACATGGACAGCCCGCCGTCCCCGGACATCGAGATGACCTGCCGTCGCCGGTCGGTCTGCTGCGCCCCGATCGCCTGCGGCAGCGCGTTGGCCATCGACCCGTGCACGAAGGACCCGAGCATCCGCCGCCGCCCGTTCGGCGTGATGTACCGCGCCTGCCACACGTTGCACATGCCGGTGTCCACGGTGAACACCGCGTCGTCGGCGGCCACGTCGTCGAGCACGTCGGCGACGAACTCGGGGTGGATGGGCTCCTGCGACTCGACGTCGCGGGTGTAGGCCGACACCACCCGCTCCAGCGTTTCGGCGTGCTCCCGCAGGCAGCGGTCCAGGAACGAGCGGTCCTGCTTGGTTTCCAGCAGCGGCAGCAACGCCTCGATCGTCTCCCGGACGTCGCCCTGCACGGCCAGGTCCAGCACCGTGCGCCGTCCCAGGTGCGCCGGCTCGATGTCCACCTGCACCGTGTTGGCCTGCGGCAGGAAGTTGTCGTACGGGAAGTCGGTGCCCAGCAGCACCACGAGGTCGGCCCGGTGCATCGCCTCGTAGCAGGCGCCGTAGCCGAGCAGCCCGCTCATCCCGACGTCGTACTGGTTGTCGTACTGGATCCACTCCTTGCCGCGCAACGCGTGCCCGACCGGCGCCTTGAGCACCTCGGCCAGCTCCATCACCTGCTGGTGCGCCCCGCGGGTCCCCGCGCCGCAGAACAGCATCACGCGTTCGGCCCCGTTGAGCTTGTCGGCCAGCGCCTCCACCTGGGCGGGGGCGGGGACCACGGTGGGCGGCGCGCAGTCCACCACGCCGTGCCCGGTCGCGCGCACCGCCTCCTGCTGCGCGACGTCGCCGGGCAGCACCAGCACCGACACCCCGCGCCGCCCGGCGGCGGTCTGCATCGCGGTGCGCAGCAGCCGCGGCATCTGGGCGGGCTGCGACATGAGCTCGCAGAAGTGGCTGCACTCGTTGAACAGCTCCTCCGGGTGCGTCTCCTGGAAGAACCCGGTGCCGATCTGCTCCGACGGGATGTGCGAGGCCAGCGCGAGCACCGGGGCTCCGCTGCGGTGCGCGTCGTAGAGGCCGTTGATCAGGTGCAGGTTGCCCGGGCCGCAACTGCCCGCGCACACCGCGAGCCGCCCGGTGAGCTGAGCTTCCGCGCTGGCCGCGAAGGCCGCGGTCTCCTCGTGCCGCACGTGCACCCATTCGATGCCCTCGGTCCGGCGCACCGCGTCCACCACGGGGTTGAGGCTGTCCCCCACGATGCCGTAGATCCGTTCGACGCCCGCCTGCACGAGCACGTCGATGAACTGGTCGGCGACTGTTGGCATGGGCCCCTCCGGATCTGCGGCTGACCCTGTCCCGTCTACGCGGGCACCCGGCTACCTGCAACTCGAGGACGTCACCACCCGGGCGGGTGAAAGCGGTAACGATTCCGGTGAATCCCGCGATCTCCACGACGTCGCACGCCCCAACTTGAGAGAGGAACAGCGGTGAGCATCCGCGTCTACACCTTCTGCGCGACCGCCGTGACGGTCTCGGCAGTCGCCGGTCTGCTGGTGGGTGGCTATCTCGCGACGACCGCTGAGCAACCGAGCACCCGGCATGCCGAGGTGACCCACGTGACCGAGGTCGGTCCCGCGGAAGCGACCCTCCCGCCGCGCTGAACGCATCGGCTAGCGTCGGGCGCATGACCGAACAACGACTCTCCGTCGGCGATCAGGCGCCCGACTTCGCGCTGCCCGACGCGGACGGCAAGACCGTGGCGCTGGCCGACTACCAGGACCGCTCCCTGGTCGTCTACTTCTACCCCGCCGCCAGCACGCCGGGCTGCACCAAGGAGGCCTGCGACTTCCGGGACAGCCTCGCGCCGCTCAACGAGGCGGGTTTCGACGTGGTCGGCATCTCGCCGGACAAGCCGGAGAAGCTGGCGGCGTTCCGCGATGCGGAGGGCCTGACCTTCCCGCTGCTGTCCGACCAGGACAAATCGGTGATGACGGCGTGGGGCGCCTTCGGCGAGAAGACGAACTACGGCAAGGTCGTGCAGGGCGTGATCCGCTCCACGTTCGTGGTGCGGCCCGACGGCACGATCGGCTCCGCCCTCTACAACGTCAAGGCCACCGGCCACGTCGACCGGCTCCGCAAGGAGCTCGGCGTCTGATCGCGCGCGGGGCGTCCGGGACCTCCCGGGCGCCCCGCCCGGCTCAGTCCACGACGAGGTAGACGGCGACGGCGGCGGCGATCACCACCACCAGGTAGCGCAGGAAGTTGGCCGGGAGCCGCTGGGCGAGCTTGCCGCCGACGAACCCGCCGAGCACGGTGGTGGGCACCAGGGTCAGCACCGCGATCCAGTCCACCGGCGCGACCAGCGCGTACACCACCAGGGTGACGGCGCTGCCCACCATGCCGAGCCAGCTCTTGAGCGCGTTGAGCCTGCGCATCACGTCGGAGGCGGCCAGCACCAGGATCGCGATGAGGATCACGCTGCGCGCCCCGCCGAAGTACCCGCCGTAGATCGAGGCCAGGAAGATCCCGATCGTCAGCAGCACGAGCCGGTCGGACCCGCCGGCCTCGGGACTGCCCATCCAGCGGCGGATGGTGGTCTGGAACGCCATGAGCACCGCGGACAGCCCGACCAGCGCGGGCACCACCGCGTCGAACACCGAACCGGGCAGCACCAGCAGCAGCACGCAGCCGATCGCCGATCCCACCGCCGCGGCGCCCGTGGTCAGCCACAGCCGCTTGCGCGAGTCCTTGAGGTCCGCCCGCTGGCTCACCGCCGCGCCGACGAACCCGGGCCCCTGGGCGACGGAGTTCGTCACGTTCGCGACCAGGGGCGGCATCCCGGTCGCCAGCAGCGCGGGGAAGACCAGCAGGGAGCCACCCCCGGCCACGGCGTTGATCGCCCCGGAGAAGAACCCCACGACGATCAGCAGCGCCAGTTCCAGCGATTCGGTCAGCACGACTTCGCAAGTTAGCCGGTCGGTGCCGCCGACCTCCCGATGGGGCGAGCCGTCTCACACCCCCGGCTTGTGGTGTCACTCGGGGTGACGGGAAGATCACCGGAACGAGAACGGAGGTTCACGTGTCCGGTGTGGAAAGCGCGGCGCTGCGGCTCGGCTCGGCGGTGGTCGGGCAGGTGGCGCGGACGTGGCTCGGTCGCAAGCGCGCCGAAGTGCGCCGCGGTGCGGACCTGACCGAGCTGATCGGCTTCCGCTTCGGCGGGCTCCGCGAACGCGACCGGCGCGGCCTGCACCGCAGGCTCGACGAGGTCGCCGAGCACGTCGGCGACCGCCTGGAGCAGCTCTGCGACCGCGAGTTCGCCGCCCTGCCGGAGCACGAGCGCGTCGCCGCGCTGGACGCGGTGGCCGACGCGCTCGCCGAGGCCGACCTGTCGGACACCGCGCTGCTCGGCGCCGACCTGGACCCGGTGCGGCTGGCCCGCCGGGTCCGGCGGCAGGTCCCCCCGGCCGCCCCGCGCACCGGGCTGGGCGAGGTGGGCCGGGCGCTGTTCGACCGCGCGCTGGACGACGGCTGCGTGCAACTGGTCCACCTGGTCCGCGAACTCCCCGAGTACGACGCCCGGCTCGCCGAGGAATCGCTGCGCCGCGCCACCGGCATCCTCGCCGAGGTCCGCGAGGTCCTGGACCGGCTGCCGGTCACCAGCCTGGACGCCCCGTCCGGCACCGACCACGACGAGGCGTTCCGCCGCCGCTACCTCGACCTCCTCGCCCGGCACCACGACGACTTGGAGCTCATCGGCGTCAGCGTCCGCAACTTCCGCCCGCGCACCCGCCTCTCGGTGGCCTACCTGAGCCTGACGGTCAGCGGCGGGCTCCCGAAGCCGGACCACCACGAGCACTGGCTCACCGGCCACGACGACCGGGCCCGGAGCCTGCGCGTGGAGGCGGCGCTGTCGCTGACCCAGCGCACCCTGGTGCGCGGGGACGCCGGGTCGGGCAAGAGCACCCTGCTGCGCTGGATCGCGGTGCGCGCCGCGCGCGGTGACTTCGGCCCGGACCTCGCCAGCTGGAACGACCGCGTCCCGGTGCTGATCAAGCTGCGCAGCCACGCGGGCGGCGCGCTGCCCAGGCCGGAGGATTTCCTCGACGAACCGGACGGGCCGATGCCGGGACCGGCACCGGAGGGGTGGATGCACCGCCAGCTCACCGCGGGCCGGGTGGTACTGCTGGTCGACGGCGTGGACGAGCTCACCGCCGCGGAGCGGCCGAAGGTGCGCCGCTGGCTGGACGCCCTGCTCACCAGCTACCCGGACACCCGCATCGTGATCACCTCGCGCCCGGCGGCTGCGGGAACGAAGTGGCTCCGCTCCGAAGGATTCACCACCGTCGACCTCGAACAGCTCACGCCCGGCGACGTGCGGGAATTCCTGCGCCGCTGGCACGACGCGCTGCTGGCCGCCGACACCGGGGCGCTGCCGTTCAGCCGAGCCGAGGTCGAGCAGCAGCACCGGGGTCTGCTCGCCAAGCTCGACGCGCGCCCGCACCTGCGCAGCCTCGCCCGCAGCCCGCTGATGTGCGCGATGCTCTGCGCGCTCAACCTCGACCGGGGCGGCGAGCTCCCCCGGGACCGCAAGGGCCTCTACGAGGCGGCGCTGGAAATGATCCTGGACCGGCGGGACTCGGTCCGCGAGATCCCCTCGACGGTCGCGCTGGAGTACCGGGACAAGCTCGTCCTGCTCCAGGAACTCGCCTTCTGGCTCAACCTCAACGGCCGGGCCGAGCTCCCCCGCGAGCAGGCGCTCGCGCTGCTCGCGGCCAAGACCGCCGAGCCCGAAGCGGTTCTCACTCACCTCATCGAGCGCAGCGGCGTCATCCGCGAACCCGCCGAAGGTCGCGTCGACTTCGTGCACCGGACCTTCCAGGAGTTCCTCGCCGCCCGCAAAGCCGCCGACGAAAGCCACGTGGGACTCCTGGTCCAGAAGGCGCACTCCGACCAGTGGCGCGAGACGGTGATCATGTCCGCCGGTCTGCTCAACCGCCGGGGGCGGGCCGACCTGCTCAACGGCGTGCTCGACCGCGCCGACTCCGGCAGGCCGAAGCCGCGACGACGGCTGCGCCTGCTCGCCGCGGCCTGCCGGGAATCCGCCCACGACCTCCCACCCGAGGTCTCGGACCGGCTGGACGCCGCGATCGGGGCGCTCGTACCGCCGCGCAGCCATCGGGAAAGCCAGTCCTTGGCGACGATCGGCGAACCCGTGCTGGACCGCCTCCCGGACGACCTCAGCGCGCTCACCGAGGCGCAGGCAGCGGCGACCGTCCGCACCGTCGCACTGGTCAACGGGCCGGAAGCGCTGCACAAGCTCTCCCGCTTCGCCGCGGACGAACGTGCGGCGGTGCAACGCGAGCTCGCCGAAAGGTGGCCCCTCTTCGAACCGGAGAGCTACGCGCGCAGCGTGCTCGCCAACGCACCACTCGACGGAGGGGACCTGTTCGTGCGGGAGTGGGGCCTGCTCCCGCACCTGCACCACGTGCGGGAACTCGCGGATCTCAACGTGTCTGTGACAGGCAGCGGGGAACACGGCCTGAGCCCGCTCAGCCACGCCCGCCACCTGTCGGCGCTGAGCCTCCACGATGCGGGCGAGATCTCCCTGCGACCACTCGAAGAGCACCTCGGGCTGCAATCGGTCATGCTCGACACCCGAGTCCGATTTCACGACCTCGACGTCCTCTCGGGGCTGCGGCAACTCACGGACTTGGTCCTCGTCCAACAAGCACCCTTCGAGGATCTCTCGTTCCTCGAAGGGTGCCCGCCGTTGCGAGGGCTCGCTCTGAGCAGCAAACCGCTGGATGTCGACTACGGTCCCGCCGCCTCCATCAAGTCGCTGTACTACCTCCACGTCTACAACGTTCACCGGGCGTCGGCCCTGCGCCCGTTCAGCACGCACAAGGGGCTGAACTCGCTGTCGGTGTCGACCAGCGACACTTCCGGCTTGGCCGAGGTACTGCCGAACTTCACCGGTATCCGAGAGCTCTACGTGTTCATGGGATCGCTCACCGACTTGGAACCGCTGCCGAGCATGGAACTCGCGAAGCTCGTGCTGTCCCGCCATCCACCGACCCTCGATCTCACACCGGTGCGCTCGATGAGTTCGTTGCGAGACCTCCACCTGTCGTACTGCGACGGCCTCGACCTGGCGCCGCTGGCGGACCTGGACCTGCGGTTGAAGCTCCACCGCCGGGGCACCTACCGGGGGCTCGACCAGCTCGGCCCCGGCGTGCGCGTCACCTGGATCCGGTAGCCAACTCCCGCAGGGCGGGCAGCAGGAGCCGGAGGGCTCGGCCGCGGTGGGAGTCGGCGTCCTTCTCCTCGGGGGTGAGCTCCGCGCTGGTGCGGGTCTCGCCCTCGGGGACGAAGATCGGGTCGTAGCCGAAGCCGTTCGCGCCGCGCTCGGCCCGGACGAGGGTACCGCGCCATTCGCCGCGCACCACGGTCTCGGTCCCGTCGGGCAGCACGAGGGCCGCCGCGGAGACGAAGCCCGCGCCCCGGCGCTCGTCCGGGACGTCGCCGAGCTGGCCGAGCAGCAGGTCCAGGTTGGCCTGGTCATCGCCGTGCCTGCCGCTCCAGCGCGCGGAGAGCACCCCGGGCATCCCGTTGAGCGCGTCGACCTCGAGACCGGAGTCGTCGGCGACGGCGGGCAGCCCGGTGGCGCGCGCCGCGTCGGCCGCCTTGGCCACCGCGTTGTCCTCGAAGGTCGCGCCGGTCTCCGGCGCCTCCGGGAATTCCGGCACGTCGGCGAGGCCGATGACCTCCACGCCGTGCACCCCTTCGGCGTCGAGGATGCGCCGCAGCTCGACGAGCTTCTTGGTGTTGCGGGTCGCCAGCAGCAGCCGGGTCACGCCTTGCCCCCGGGCAGCGGGCCGGGGTAGGGCTGGGCCAGCGCCTCGGTCTGGAGCTCGGCGAGCCGGGTGCAGCCCGCCAGCGCGTAATCGATCATGGTGTCCATCGTGGAGCGGGTGAAGGTGGCGCCCTCGCCGGTGCCCTGCACCTCGACCAGCGTGCCGTGGTCGGTGGCCACCACGTTCATGTCCACCTCGGCGCGGGAGTCCTCCTCGTAGGGCAGGTCCAGCCGGACCCGGCCGTCCACGACGCCGACGCTCACCGCCGCGACCCCGCAGGACAGCGGCTTCGGGTCGGACAGCCGCTTCGCGGCGCCGAGCCAGGTGATCGCGTCGGCCAGCGCCACGTAGGCGCCGGTGATGGCCGCGGTGCGGGTGCCGCCGTCGGCCTGGATGACGTCGCAGTCCAGGGTGATGGTGTTCTCGCCCAACGCGGACAGGTCGATGCAGGCGCGCAGCGACCGGCCGACGAGCCTGCTGATCTCGTGGGTGCGACCGCCGATGCGGCCCTTCACCGATTCGCGGGCGCTCCGGGTGTTCGTCGCCGAGGGCAACATCGCGTACTCGGCGGTCACCCAGCCCAGCCCGGAGCCGGTCCGCCAGCGCGGCACGCCCTCCTGGACGCTGGCCGCGCACAGCACCCGCGTCCGGCCGAACTCGACCAGCACCGAACCGGCAGGCCAGTCCTGGTATCCCCGGGTGATCCGCACCTCGCGGAGCTCGTCGTCGCTCCGCCCGTCAGCTCGTGCCACGCCCCCACCCTATGCCCGAACCCGCACCACGCTCGCCCGGGGCAACCAGAACCCCCACCGCCAAGCAAGCGGGCGAAGCCGCTCCCGCACAACCGGCACCACCGCCAGGCAAGCGGCGAAGCCGCTTCCGCTTCACCCCACCTCAGCAACCGGCACCGCCGCGGGTTCTCAGCGGCCTTCTCGCGAGGACGCCCTGACGCTGTGTACGCGCTTGTACATGAGGAAGGGCGCCCGGAGCGAGAAGGCCGCTGAGGTTCCGCCACCCGCACCGCGCGCCAAAACGACCACAACACCTTCCCGACGAGAAGGCCGCTGAGGTTCCGCCACTTGCACCGCGCGCCAACCGGACCACGGCACCATCAAACGACATACTCGCGGCCTGGTTCTACTACTTCTACCGGCCCGTCGAACACGGCCGCCGCCTCGGCGCGGATGGCGTGCGGGTCGGACCACGGTTGCAGGTGGGTCAGCAGCAGCCGCCGCGCTCCCGAGGACACCGCGGCCTCCGCGGCTTGGAGCCCGGACAGGTGCAGGCCGTCGGGCGCTTCCGGGTGGTGCGGCCAGGACGCCTCGGCGAGCAGCACGTCGGCGTCGCGGCCGAGTTCGTCGAGCGCCGGGCAGGGGCCGGTGTCGCCGGTGTAGGCCAGCACGGCGTCGTCGGCGGTGATCCGGAACCCCCAGGCCGGGCAGACGTGCGCCACCGGCACGGGCTGGACGTGGAACGGGCCGATCCGCAGCTCCTGGGGCATCGGGACGAAGTCGAACACGTCGCTCAGGTCGGTCTGCTGCCGTTCGGCCTCGTCGGTGGCGTGCAGCGCGGCGAAGCGCTCGGGGGCCTCGGCCGGGGCGAACACCGGCAGCCGCCGCTGCCGGGTGTCGTAGGGCGGCGCCGGGTGGTAGCGGCGCAGCACCGTCAGCGCGCCGAAGTCCGCGCAGTGGTCCGGGTGCAGGTGGCTGAACAGCACCGCGTCCAGCTCGAACGGGTCGGCGACGCGCTGCAGCGCCCCGAGGGTGCCGTTGCCGAGGTCGAGCACGATGCGGCTGCCGCCGGATTCCACCAGGTAGCCGGAGGCCGGTGACTCCGGCCCGGGGATGCTGCCGGAGCAACCGAGGATCGTCAGCTTCACGCGGTCGAGCTTGGCACGAGCAGCGGCCCGACGGCATCCACCGGGAGCGCGGGACCGAGGAACCGGCCCGCCATCCGGGCGAACCGCTCCGGGGTCCCGGTGACCCGGAACTCGTGGCGCACCGGTTCGGCGCCCGGGGTGAGCAGGTCGTGCTCGGTGAGCTTGCGGACCACGTCCTTGGCGGTCTCCTCGGCGCTGGAGACGAGCGTCACCTGCTCGCCCATCGCGAGCTGGAGCACGCCGGTGAGCATCGGGTAGTGCGTGCAGCCGAGCACGAGGGTGTCCACGTCGGCGCGTTGCAGCGGGTCGAGGTAGTTCTGCGCGAGGCCGAGGACCTGCCTGCCGCTGGTGATGCCGCGCTCCACGAAGTCGGCGAAGCGGGGGCAGGCGGCGGTGGTCAGCTCGATGTCCGGGGCGGCGGTGAAGGCGTCGTCGTAGGCGCCGGACCGGATGGTGGCCTGGGTGCCGATCACGCCGACCCGGCGGTTGCGGGTGGTCGCCACGGCGCGGCGCACCGCGGGCAGCACCACCTCGACGACCGGCACGTCGTAGCGCTCGCGGGCGTCGCGCAGGCAGGCGGACGAGGCGGTGTTGCAGGCGATGACCAGCATCTTGACGCCCTCGTCGACGAGCGCGTCGGTGATCGCGAGGGTGCGTTCGCGGATCTCGGCGACCGGCATCGGACCGTAGGGCGCGTTGGCGGTGTCGCCGACGTAGCGCAGCGCCTCGCCGGGGAGCTGGTCCATGATCGCGCGGGCCACCGTGAGCCCGCCCACCCCGGAGTCGAAGATCCCGATCGGCGCGTTGGTCACCCGTTCAGTCTGCCAGAGCGGGGCCGGGAGCGGCGGGCCAGCAGCAACGCCGCCAGCAGCCCGCCGAGCGCCCCGAACAGGTGACCTTCCCAGGACACGTTCGGCTGACCCGGCAGCACGCCCCACAACATGCCGCCCCAGTAGAAGAACAGCACCAGGGCGACCACGATCTGCCCCGCGCTGCGCTGCACGAACCCGCGCAGCAGCAGGAACACCATCCAGCCGAACACCACGCCCGAGGCCCCCGCGTGCGTCGTCCCGCCGTCGGCGACCAGCCAGGTGCCCGCGCCCGCGACCAGCCACACCACGGCGGTGACCCCGAGGAACTGCCGCACCCCGCCGGACAGCAGCAGCCAGCCCAGCACGAACAGCGGCACGCTGTTGGCGATCAGGTGGCCGAACCCGAAGTGCAGCAGCGGCGCCCACAGGATGCCGTCGAGCCCGTCGACGTCGCGCGGCTCGATGCCGGCGCCGTCCAGCCTCAACGTGGGCAGGAGCAGGTCGACGAGCTCGATCGCCCAGAGCACCACGAGGAACCCGAGCATCCCGACGGCGGATCGCAGCGGCTTCTCCGGCAACACCCGCGCCCGGCGCCGCTCAGGCAACTCATTCACACCGACGAGGTTACGCGGTTCGTCCGGTTCCGGGCTCCGGAATCACCCTGAGTCCACCCGTGACCGCCGGTGGGCGGAACCTCCGCTTCGCCCGGGTGACCTCGGGCGCTCGCCCGGTGACGACCCGGGGCGTCGCGGGCGCGGTCGGCTCCTAAGATCGAGGGCCGTCGGGTCCGGGTTCGGAGAGGTGACGTGGTGGGCGTCGAGGTCGACATCGCGGTGCGGGCGCAGGCCCGCCGAGGCGGGGCACCCACCTGGGACGTCCGCACCGACACGGTGCTCTGGGTGGACGGCCCCGCGCGCAGCGTGCACCGCTTCACGCCGGGCCGCGCGGATCACGAGATGGACGTCCCGCAGCTCATCGGCGCCGGGAAGCCGCGCGCCCTCGGCGGCCTGGTGCTGCACCTCGACGAGGGCATCGCGCTGTTCGAGTCGACCGGGACCACCCGCACCTGGCTGGTGTACTGGGCGCGGGAGGGCGTCACCGCCGGGGCCACCGCGATCGACGGCAAGGGCCGGTTGTGGGCGACCACCATCAGCCCCGACCGGTCCGACGGCTGGCTGGCGCGGGTCTCCGCCTCCGGTTCGGCGACCATCGCGCTGGGCGGGCTCACCGCCGTCACCGGCCTCGACTGGAGCCCGGACGGCGCCCTGATGTACCTGGCGGTGGACGGGCGGCTCGACGTGCTCGACCACGACCCCGCCACCGGTGAGATCGCTGCCCGACGCCCGTTGTGCGAGGTCGGCGAGGCCCTCGGCGGGATGTGCGTGGACGCCGACGGCGGGATCTGGGTCGCCCTGCGCGAGGCCGGGGAGCTGCGGCGGTTCACCCCGGACGGGGCGCTGGACCGCACCGCGGCGCTGCCCGCGCGGCGGCCGACCGGCTGCTGCTTCGGCGGCGAGGAGCTCACCGACCTCTACGTCACCACCGCCCGCGACGGCGTGGACGAACCCGGGGAGGCCGACGGCGCACTGCTGGTGCTGCCGGACGCGGGCACCGGCCTGCGCCCCTTCGCCTTCGCAGGCTGACCACCCGCACCGGCGCACGGCTCGCACCCGGCTTCACCCGGAAGGGGAATGAGTGAGGGGCACCCTTGTCCCAGTTACTTGGTCAAGGGTGCCCCTCACCTGGAACAGGTCAGGCCCAGAGTTGGCCTTCGAGGCCGCCCGCCGCCTCGTCGAGGGTGCCCGCGTAGGCGCCGGTGGACAGGTACTTCCAGCCCGCGTCGGCGACCACGAACACGATGTCGGCGCGCTCGCCCTGGGCCGCGGCCTTCTCCCCGATGGTCAGCGCCGCGTGCAGCACCCCGCCGGTGGAGATGCCCGCGAAGATCCCCTCGGACTCCAGGAGCTGCCGGGTGCGCCGCAGCGCGTCGTAGGAGCCGACCGAGAACCGGCGGCTGAGCACCTCGGCGTCGTAGAGCTCCGGGACGAAGCCCTCGTCGAGGTTGCGCAGCCCGTAGACCAGCTCGCCGTAGCGCGGCTCGGCGGCCACGATCTGCACGCCCGGCTTCTGCTCCCGCAGGTAGCGCCCGACACCGACCAGCGTGCCGGTGGTGCCCAGGCCCGCGACGAAGTGCGTCACGCTCGGCAGGTCGCGCAGGATCTCCGGGCCGGTCCCGCGGAAGTGCGCGTCGGCGTTGGCGGGGTTGCCGTACTGGTACAGCATCACCCAGTCGGGGTTCTGCTCGGCCAGCTCCTTGGCCACCGCGACCGCCTGGTTCGACCCGCCCGCGGCCGGGGAGGACACGATCCGCGCGCCGAACGCCTGGAGGAGCTGCCTGCGCTCCTCGGAGGTGTTCTCCGGCATGACGCAGACCAGCCCGTAGCCCTTGAGCTTGGCGGCCATCGCCAGCGAGATCCCGGTGTTGCCCGAGGTCGGTTCCAGGATCGTGCACCCGTGGGTGAGGCGGCCCTCCTTCTCGGCCGCCTCGATCATGGCCAGCGCGGGCCGGTCCTTGATCGAACCCGTGGGGTTGCGGTCCTCCAGCTTCGCCCACAGCCGGACGTCCGGCGACGGCGACAGGTGCGGCAGGCCCACCAGCGGCGTGTCGCCGAGCGCGTCCAGCAATGAGTCGTAGCGAGCCACTGCGGTCTCCTCCTAGCGCGGTGTGGGTGGCGGCTGCGGCGTCCCGGCGGGACCGGGACGCCCACCGGACTTCAGCGCATGCCGCCCGCGACGGCCGGGAGGATGGTCACGCTGTCGCCGTCGGAGACCTTGGCCTCCAGACCACCGCTGAACCGGACGTCCTCGTCGTTGACGTAGACGTTGACGAAGCGGTGCAGGGCGCCCTCCTTGACCAGGCGGTCCTTCAGGCCGCTGTGCCTGCTGTCGAGGTCGTCGATCACCTCGGCGAGGGTGTTGCCGCCGGCCTCGACCGACTTCTGCCCGTCGGTGTGGGTGCGCAGGATGGTGGGGATGGAGACGGTGACTGCCATGGGAGGACCTCCTGTCCACGGGGATGTTGCTCTCGACATGAGAATGCGGCCGCCGGAGCGGCCAGCGGGTGAGCGGGGCTCAGTCCCGTTGCGGGACCTCGTCGGCGCCGGTGTGGGCGAACATGTAGGACTCGACCACCTCCACCGGTTCCTCGGTCACCTCGCCGTCGAGAATCCGGTACGACCGCAGCTCGTGGGTCTGCGGGTCGCGGGTGGACACGAGCACGTAGTGCGCGTTGGGCTCCGAGGCGTAGGCGACGTCGGTGCGCGACGGGTAGGCCTCGGTGGAGGTGTGCGAGTGGTAGATGACCACCGGCTCCTCGTCGGCGGCGTCCATGCCGCGCCAGACCTTCAGCTGCTCCGCGGAGTCGAACCGGTAGAAGGTGGGCGAGCGCTCGGCGTTGACCATCTCGATCAGCCGTTCCGGGCGGTCCGACCCTTCCGGGCCGGCAATCACGCCGCAGGCCTCGTCGGGGTGGTCCCGCCGGGCATGGGCGACCATCGCGTCCACGAGGTCACGTCGGATCACCAGCACAGACACCATCCTAATAGGTGAGGCACCGGCCTCCCACGATGTGGAAACCGCGGGACCGGTGCTGTTTCCAGGCGCAACGCCGACCCACGATGCTTCATTCCCGGCAGGACGGGTAGAGGACCGTGCAGGAGGTCACCTCGCCCACCGGCTCGGCCGCCAGCACCGCCCGGACGATGGCGCGGGCGAGCACCTCGGCCGCCGCCGAGGCCAGCTCGTCCAGCCGGAGCGACCACCCGGCCGCGCCGCGCTCGGGCAGCTCCGGTCCGGTGCCGGTGGCCAGCGCGAACACCGTGTCGCCGTCGCCCATCAGGTGCGCGGGCCGGATCGCCCGGGCCAGCCCGTCCTGGGCGGCGACCGCGATCCGGCGGCACTCCGCCTTGTCCAGCACCGCGTCGGTGGCCACCACGCCGATCGTGGTGTTCACCGGCCGACCGATCGGGCCACGCCGCCCGGGACGCACCCCGGCCAGCAGGCGTCCGGCCGCGACCTCGGCGGGGGCGGGCGCGGGCAGGCCCACGTCGAACCACGGCCGCCCGGTCTCGGGGTCGATCACCGAGCCGGAGGAGTTCACCGCGACCAGCGCGCCGACCACCGCGCCGTCGTCGAGCACCGCGCTTGCGGTGCCGATGCCGCCCTTGAGCTGCCCCGCGACCGCGCCGGTGCCCGCCCCGACGTTGCCCTGGCGGACCTCGGCGCGGTCGGCGGCCGCGCACGCCCGGTAGCCGAAGTCGGCGTCCGGCCGGTTGCCCCAGTCGCCCATCGGCAGGTCGAACAGCACCGCGGCGGGCACGATCGGGACCACGTGCGCCGGGTCGGAGCCGACCGGGAAGCCGTGCCCCCGCTCGGCCAGCCAGCGCATCGCCCCGTCGGCGGCGGCCAGCCCGTAGGCGCTGCCGCCGGAGAGCACGACCGCGTGGGCCCGCTGCACCAGGTGGGACGGGTCGAGCACGTCGGTCTCCCGGGTGCCGGGGCCGCCACCCCGCACGTCCACCGCCGCCGCGGCGCCCTCGGGCACCAGCACCGCGCTGGTCCCGGTCGCCCAGCGCTCGTCCAGCCGCTCGTGGTGGCCCACGAGGACCCCGCCGACGTCCACGATCGCGTCCCGCTCACCCGGTCGAAGCACCACCAGCCGCTCCCTCCGCCGCACCGGAGGCCACGGTAACCACCCCGGGCCCCAACCCCGGAAGGACACCACGAGGGCCAGCACAAATCCGATCCACCCGGCCAGCGGCGAAGCCGCTTCCTGCCCACGCACGCGCGAAACCCGATCACCGTCAGGCAAGCGGCGGGAGCCGCTTCCGCACTACCCCACCCTCGCAACTTGCACCGCCGCGGGTTCTCAGCGGCCTTCTCGCGAGGACAGCCGCGACGCTGTGTACGGGTGGGTACATGAGAAGCGGCTCCCGGAGCGAGAAGGCCGCTGAGGTTCCGCCACCGGCACCGCTCCGCACAAGAACCACAACACCATCACGTCAAAAGCGCGCCGACGAGGCTGTCCTGGACCCAGGTCAACCACTGGTAGACGCCCAGGTGCTCCCGCCGCATGTCGTCCTCGGGGAGCTCGTCGGGGGTCTCCTCGTCGATCTCCAGGGCGGTGCCGAGGGCGAGCCGCACGTCGTTGAGGGCGGTGAGCCAGCCGTCGGCCTGCTGGTCGGTGAGGGCGATGCCGCCGCCCTGCGACGGGCAGGTCTCCAGCACCATCGTCGCGACGTCGCTCTTGGCCTGGACCACCTCGGGTTCGTAGAGCGAGCGCATCGCCCCGGCGGCGTCGTCGCGGTCCTCCCCGGTGTCGCCGGGGTCCTCCTGGTCGAGCCGGTAGAAGTCGGGCAGCAACCGGGCCAGCACCCGGTCGTCCGGCGCGGTGGTGGGGCCGGTGCGGATGCCGGTCAGCTCGGCGAGCTCGTCGCGCGGCGCCTCGTGCGCCCGTCCCGCGAGCATGTCCCGCACCTGGCCGACGAGCCCGCGGATGACCGCGGCCTCCTGCGGCGTCACGGTCGCCACCAGGCGCTCGTTCTCTCGGCTCCAGCCTTGCACGCTCAGGAATCCTTCTGCATCGTCGCCCAGAGGCCGGCCGCGTGGAGCTTGGCCACGTCGCCCTCGACCTTCTCCTTCGATCCGGACGAGACCACGGCGCGGCCCTTCTGGTGCACGTCCATCATGAGCTTGGTGGCGTGGTCCCGGGTGTACCCGAAGATCTTCTGGAAGACGTAGGTCACGTAGGACATCAGGTTGACCGGGTCGTTCCAGACCACGGTCACCCACGGCCTGTCCTCGGAACCGAGTTCGTCCGGTTCGAGTTGCGCGCGCTCGAGTTCAGCGGGCGAAGTCATGGCCCCATCGTCGCACGGCCCACGCCCGGGGTTGTCGACCACACGGGCATTCCGGGCGGAGCGCCGGTTCACCGCGTGCCGGTAGTGCCGTGCGACCACGTAATCTCACCCGCATGAGGGGCGCACCCAACGCGAGCACCGCACTGCTGACCGACCACTACGAGCTGACCATGCTCGCCGGCGCGCTGCGGGACGGCACGGCGCACCGGGACTGCACCTTCGAGGTGTTCACCCGGCGGCTGCCGGGGGCCCGGCGCTACGGGGTGGTCGGCGGCGTCGGACGGCTGCTGGACGCCATCGAGGACTTCCGGTTCGACGAGGACGAGCTGGCCCACCTGGCCGAGCACGAGGTCGTCGACGAGACCACCCTCGAATGGCTGCGCGACTACCGCTTCACCGGGGACATCGACGGTTACCCGGAGGGCGAGCTGTTCTTCCCCGGTTCCCCGGTGCTGACCGTGCGCGGCAGCTTCGCCGAGGCGGTGCTGCTGGAGACGCTGGCGCTGTCGGTGCTCAACCACGACAGCGCGATCGCCGCCGCGGCGACCCGGATGGTCTCGGCCGCCAACGGGCGCCGGATGATCGAGATGGGTTCGCGGCGCACCCAGGAGGAAGCGGCCGTGGCCTCGGCCCGGATCGCCTACCTGGCGGGTTTCGCCGCGACCTCGAACCTGGAGGCCGGGCGCCGCTACGGCATCCCGACCGGCGGCACCTCGGCGCACTCCTTCACCTTGCTGCACGACGACGAGCGGGCCGCCTTCCAGGCGCAGGTCGAGGCGCTGGGCACCGGCACCACGCTGCTGGTGGACACCTACGACATCACCCGGGGCATCGAGCTCGCCTTCGAGGTCGCCGGTACCGAGCTCGGCGCGGTGCGGATCGACTCCGGCGACGTCGGCGTGCTGGCCAGGCAGGCCCGGGAGCAGCTCGACTCGCTGGGCGCCACCGGCACCAAGATCGTGGTGTCCGGTGACCTCGACGAGTACGCGATCGCCGCGCTGCGGGCCGAGCCGGTCGACGGCTACGGGGTGGGCACCGCGCTGGTCACCGGCTCCGGCGCGCCGACCGCCGAGATGGTCTACAAGCTGGTCGAGGTCGACGGCAAGCCGGTCGCCAAGCGCAGCTCGCACAAGGAGTCGCGCGGTGGCCGCAAGTCGGCGATCCGCAGGCACAAGGACACCGGGACCGCGGTCGAGGAGGTCGTCTACACGGTGTCCCCGGGGGCGTCCGAGCCGGTGCCCGGCCCGCACGACCGCTTCGTGCCGGTGCCGCTGGTGCGCGGCGGGACCCGGGTGCCGGGGTTGCCGACGCTGGCCGACAGCCGGGAGCGGTTGCGGCACGCGCTGGTCACGCTGCCGTGGGAGGGGCTGAAGCTGTCCCGGGGCGAACCGGCCATCCCCACGACTTTCCACCGGGCGTGATCACGTCCACACTGGCCACCGGCGGCGGAACGCGGCACGAGGGGATGCGGGCATGGCCAAGGCGCTGATCATCGTCGACGTGCAGAACGACTTCTGCGAAGGCGGTGCGCTGGCGGTGACCGGTGGCGCCGGGATCGCCGCGACGCTGAGCCGGGAGCTGCCCGGCTACGACCACGACGTCGTGGTGGCCACCCGCGACCACCACATCGACCCGGGCGAGCACTTCAGCGAGACGCCGGACTTCGTCCGCTCCTGGCCGGTGCACTGCGTGGCGGGCACCCCGGGCGCCGAGTTCCACCCCGACCTGGACGTCTCGCGGGTCGACGAGGTCTTCCGCAAGGGCCAGTACAGCTCCGGCTACTCGGGGTTCGAGGGCGTCGACGAGCAGGGGCTCGGGCTGGCCGACTGGCTGACCGGGCGCGGCGTCGACCACGTCGACGTGGTCGGGGTGGCCACGGACCACTGCGTGCGCGCCACCGCGCTGGACGCGGCCGGCGCCGGGTTCACCACCACCGTGCTGCTGGACCGCACCGCCGGGGTGAGCCGCGAGACGGTCGCCACCGCGCTGGCCGACCTGCGCGCCGCCGGGGTCCGCCTGGTCGGCGAACCCCTCGTCGCGGGCTGAGCGCCCCCGTTCCACCCGAACCGCGCTCCGGCGTTCGCCGCGGGGCGGGACCGCATCGGGTGAGGTGGGCACCACCGGCCCCGGACGGGGGTGCGCGGTAGCGTCTCCTGCCGTGCCGACCTCCGTTCCGCGCTGGTCCGACCCGACCGGCTTCGACCTCGACGAGTCCGACGAGCTGCCGCCGGAGCTCGCGGCCGAGCTGGGGACCGGGGTGTTCGGCCAGGGCAAGCCACCGCACGAGGTGCCCGCGCTGCCGGAGCTGCTGCGGATCGCGGTGGGCTCGGTGGGCGGCGAACCCCGCGAGGGCCAGGCCCGGATGGCCGAGGCGGTGGCGCACTCGATCGACAGCGGCGAGCACCTGGCCGTGCAGGCCGGGACCGGCACCGGGAAGTCGCTGGCCTACCTGGTCCCGGCGATCCGGCACGCCGTCACCCGCGGCACCACGGTGGTCGTGTCGACCGCGACGATCGCGCTGCAACGCCAGCTCGTCGACCGCGACCTGCCCCGGCTGGCCGGCGCGCTGACCGAGGCGATCGGCAGGCGCCCGACGTTCGCGATCCTCAAGGGCAGGCGCAACTACCTGTGCCTGAACCGGCTCCAAGGCGGCACGCCCGAGGAACCCGACGAGGACGCGCTGTTCGACGCCTTCGCCGCCTCCGCGCTGGAACGCCAGGTGACCCGGCTGCGCGACTGGGCGGGCGACACCGAGACCGGCGACCGCGACGAGCTGGTCCCCGGGGTGAGCGACCAGGCGTGGCGGCAGGTGTCGGTCACCGCCAAGGAATGCCTCGGGGTGCACCGCTGCCCGGTCGGCACCGACTGCTTCGCCGAACGCGCCCGCGCCACCGCCGGGCGGGCCGACGTGGTGGTCACCAACCACGCACTGCTGGCCATCGACGCCCTGGACGACCGCCCGGTGCTGCCCGAGCACGACGTGGTGCTGGTCGACGAGGCGCACGACCTGGTCGACCGGGTCACCTCGGCGGCCACCGGGGAGCTCGCCGCCGGGGCGGTGCGGCTGGCCGCCCGCCGCTGCGGCCGGGTCGTCCCCGAGGACGTCGCCGACCGGCTGGTCGAAGCCGCCGAAGGCCTGGAGGTCCTGCTCCGCGACGCACCGCCGGGCCGCCTCGACGAGCTCCCCGACGCGGTGGGCGCGGCGGTCCGCGCCGTCCGGGACGCCGCGCGGGCCTGCGTGGACGCGCTGGGGCCGGAGCGCAAGGAGGACGCCGACGGCAACGCCGCCCGGAAGATGGCCGCGGCGCTGACCCAGGAGGTGCACGACACCGCCGACCGGCTGCTGGACGCCTTCGACGAGGACGCCGGGCACGACGTGGTGTGGGTGGCCGCCGACCCGAACCGGCCGCCCGCGCTGCGGGTCGCCCCGCTGAGCATCGGCGGGCTGCTCCGGGAGCGGCTGTTCGGCCAGCGCACCGCGGTGCTCACCTCGGCGACCCTGGCCCTCGGCGGCTCGTTCGACGCGCTGGCCCGGCAGTGGGGGCTCCCGCCGCAGCAGCAGGCCCGGCCGGTCGGCGGGATGGCCACCGCCAAGGAGGCGCCGTCCGACGCGGGCGGCCCGAACTGGACCGGGCTGGACGTCGGGTCGCCGTTCGAGCACGGCCGCAGCGGCATCCTCTACCTCGCCCGGCACCTGCCACCGCCCGGCCGGGACGGCTTGCCGCCGCAGTACCTCGACGAGCTGACCGAGCTGGTGCGGGCCGCGGGCGGTCGGACGCTGGGGCTGTTCTCCTCGATGCGCGCCGCCCGGCAGGCCGGGGAGGAGCTGCGGGAACGGCTGGACACCCCGGTGCTGTGCCAGGGCGAGGACGCCACCGCGCAGCTCGTCGCCCGGTTCGCCGAGGACCCGGCGACCTCGCTGTTCGGCACCCTCTCGCTGTGGCAGGGGGTGGACGTGCCGGGCGAGTCGCTGCAACTGGTGGTGATGGACCGCATCCCGTTCCCGCGCCCGGACGACCCGCTGGCCTCGGCGCGGCAGAAGGCGATCTCCGAGCGCGGCGGCAACGGCTTCATCACGGTGGCGGGCACCCACGCCGCGCTGCTGCTCGCGCAGGGCGCGGGACGGCTGCTCCGCTCCGCCGCCGACCGGGGCGTGATCGCGGTGCTCGACCCCCGGCTGTCCACCGCCCGCTACGGCGGGTTCCTGCGCGCGTCGCTGCCGCCGTTCTGGACCACCAGCGATCCGGAGGTGGTGCGCGGCGCGCTGCGGCGGCTCGACTCGGCGGCCCGCGATTTGTAGGTCGTCCACAACGAGGCGTTGAGCTTTCTGTACCGGCGCGGGGGCCGGGTAGGTTGTGCTCGCCGCCCCCGACCGCAGGGAGAGATCGTGTCCGGATCGCGTCCCACCACCTCCGCCGCCGCGCTGGCCACCACCGTGGTGTTCGCCGCGTTCATCGCGGTGCTGGGCATCTTCCCCGGCTTCTACCTCGGCGGTGCGGCGGTGCCGATCGTGCTGCAGAACATGGGTCCGCTGCTGGCGGGGAGCATCCTCGGCGCCCGGCGGGCGGGCGCGGCGGTGCTGCTGTTCCTGGCGCTGGCCGCGCTCGGGCTGCCGCTGCTGTCCGGCGGGCGGGGCGGCATCGGACCGTTCCTCGGACCCAGCGGCGGGTTCCTGTTCGGCTGGCTGCTCGCCGCCGTGGTGGTCGGTCTGATCGTCCGGCGCAGCACCCGCCCGGGGCTGCTCGTCCTGTTGATCGCCAACATCGCCGGGGTGCTCGCGGACTACTTGATCGGCATCCCGTACTGGGGTCTGATGATCGGCGACCTCGGTGCCGCGGCGGTGCAGTCGCTGGTGTTCGTGCCCGGTGACGCGGTCAAGCTCGTCGCCGTCTCGCTGGTGGCCGCCGCGGTCCACCGCGCGGTGCCCGCGCTGACCGGCCACCGCGCCGCGACGCGGGGATGACCGGCGTGCTGCCCGTCCTCGGCGGCCCGCTCACCGGGCGGGTGACCCACGGCCGCACCGCGCTGACCGCCGCGGAGCTGCTGCCCCTCGTGCACGGCGCCGCCGCCGCGCTGCCCACCGGCCGGGTCGCCCTGGACGGGGGCGGCGCGCTGTCCCGGCTCGTCTGGTTCCTGGCCGCCGACCTGCGCGGCTGTCCCGCGCTGCTGGTCGAGGAGTCCTGGACGCCGCGCGAGCGGGACGCGGTGCTCGCCGATGCGGCGGCCACCCCGGTCGACGCGAGCGCCACGCCCACCGGTCCGGTGCGGGACCGCAGCACCGGCGGCGCCGACGAGCCGTTCTACCTGCCGACGACCTCGGGCAGCACCGGGCGCCCGCGCGTGCTCCAGCGGTCGCGGCGGTCCTGGCAGCGCAGCTTCGCGCTGTTCGACGTCCCGCTGGAACCCGCCGACGAGGTGCTGGTCCCCGGACCGCTGAGCTCCTCGCTGTTCCTGTTCGGCGCCCTGCACGGGTTGCGCGCGGGCGCCCCGGGAGCAGGTGCCGGGGTGCGGCTGCTGGACCGCTGGTCGGCGGTGGCCGCCGCGCGGGAGGCCCGGACCGCGACGGTGGTGCACCTGGTGCCCGCGATGCTGGCCGCGCTGCTCGCGGTCCTGGAACGCGACCCGGTGCTGCGCGCCGGCTGCGCGCTGCGCGCGGTGATCTGCGGCGGCGCCCGGGTCGACCCGGCGCTGGCCGACCGGCTGGCCAAGGCGTTGCCCGGCTGCGAGCTGATCGAGTACTACGGCTCGGCGGAGCAGTCGCTGATCGCGCTGCGCCGGGGCGGCGGGGCGCTGCGCCCCGTGGTGCCGGTGGCGGTGGAACCGGTGGACGACGAACCGGTGGCGGGCGCCGGGGAGCTGCACGTCCGCTCCGAGCTGGCCTTCGACGGCCACTTGGAGGACGGCGTCCTGGTCGAGGCGAGTCCCGGGTGGATGCCGGTCGGCGACCGGGCGATCCAGCACCCGGACGGTGCGCTGGAGGTGCTCGGCCGCGCCGCCACGACCATCAGCAGCGGCGCCCGGCTCGTCTCCGCCGAGGAGGTCGAGGCGGTGCTGCGCACCGGCGACGGGGTGGCCGACGTGCTCGTCGCCCCGACCCCGCACCCCCGCTTCGGCGCCCTGGTCACCGCGCTCGTCGAGGTGGACCCGGGGCGCCCGCCCGCGCTGGGCGAGCTGCGCGCCCTGGCCCGTCGCGAGCTCGCGCCGGGCAAGCGGCCGCGCCGCTGGCTGCTCACCACCGCGCTGCCGCGCACCCCGGCGGGCAAACCGGCCCGCGCGCTGGTCGCCGAGCGGTTGCGGGCGGGCACCCTCGACGCCTGGGAGCCGGCGTGACGGGCCCGGTGGTGATCGCGGCCCGCCGCAGCCCGATCGGCACCGCCGGGGGCGCGCTGCGGGACGTCCCGGTGGACCGGCTGGCGGCTCCGGTGCTGCGCGCCGCGCTCGACGACGCCGGGATCGACGCGGTCGACGACGTGCTGCTGGGCAACGTGCTCGGGCCGGGCGGCAACCCGGCGCGCAGCGCGGCCCTGCGGGCCGGGTTGGACGCCGCGGTGCCCGGGATGGCGGTGGACCGCCAGTGCGCCAGCGGGCTCAGCGCCATCACCACCGCGGCGGCGCTGCTCGACGCGGGCGGTGGGACGCACCTGCTGGCCGGTGGCGCGGAGAGCCCGTCCACCGCGCCGTGGCGGGCGTGGCGACCGCGCTCCGCGACCGAACCGCCGCGCTTCTACGACCGCGCCCCGTTCGCACCGCCCGAGATCGGCGACCCGGACATGGGCCCGGCGGCGGACCTGGTGGCCGCCGAAGCCGGGATCGCCCGCGAGCGGCAGGACGCGTTCGCCGCGCGCAGCCACGCCCGCGCGGTCGCCGCGCAGGACGCCGGGCGGTTCGCCGCCGAACTCGTCGAGGTCGCCGGGTGCGGCGCCGACGAGCGCCCCCGGCGCGGGTTCGACGAGCGGCGGCTGGCCCGGTTCCGCCCCGCCTTCACCGCGACCGGCACCGCCACCGCCGCCAACTCCTGCGGCATCAGCGACGGCGCCGCCGCGGTGCTGCTCACCACCGAGCAGCGCCGCCGGGAACTCGGCGTGCCGGGGTTGCGGTTGCTCGGCTGGCGCACCTCGGGCGTCGACCCGAACCGGCTGGGGCTCGGCGCGGTGCCCGCGATGCGGGCGCTGCTGGAGCGGTGGACCCCGGAGGTCGTCGAGTTCACCGAGGCCTTCGCCGGGCAGGCGCTGGCCTGCCTGGACGCCGCCGGGATCGATGAGGAGCGGGTCAGCCCGGACGGCGGCGCGATCGCGCTGGGCCACCCGTGGGGCGCGTCCGGGGCGGTGCTGGTGGTGCGGTTGTTCAGCCGCATGGTGCGGTCGGACGGGCCGCGCCTCGGGATGTCGGCGCTGTCGTCCGGCGGTGGGCTGGGCGTGGCCGCGATGTGGGAGCGAGTGGGTTGATCGAGTTCGAAGCGGTCGGGCACGACTACGGCGGGCACCCGGTGCTCGACCACGTGGACCTGCGGCTCGCCGAGCAGCGGGTGGCCTTCGTCGGGGCCAACGGGTCCGGCAAGTCGACCCTGGCCCGGATGGTCAACGGGCTGGTGCACCCGACCCGCGGCCGGGTGCTGGTCGACGGCGTCGACCCGGTCCGCGACGGGCGCACCGTGCGCCGCCGCGTCGGGTTCGTCTTCACCCACCCGGACAGCCAGATCGTGATGCCCACCGCGGGCGAGGACGTGGCGTTCTCGCTGCGCAAGCAGGGCCTGTCCAAGCGGGAGCGGCAGCGGCGGGCGGCGGAGGTGCTCGCCCGGCACGGCCTCGACGGCTACGCCGAGCACCCGGCGCACCAGCTCTCCGGCGGCCAGAAGCAGTTGCTGGCGCTGTGCTCGATGCTGGTGCTGGAACCGGACGTGCTGGTCTGCGACGAACCCACCACGCTGCTGGACCTGCGCAACAAGCGGCACTTCGTCGAGGTCCTCGAAGGACTGCCGCAGCAGGTCGTGCTGGTCACCCACGACCTCGACCTGCTGGACCGCTTCGACCGGGTGGTGGTGCTCGACGGCGGGAAGGTGGTCGCCGACGACGCGCCCGCCCCCGCGCTGGCCCACTACCGGGAGCTGATCGGATGAGCCCGCTCGGCCTCTACGAGCCCGGCACCGGTCCGCTGCACCGGCTCCCGGCGGGGCTGAAGTTCCCCGCGCTGCTGGTGCTGGCGATCACCACGTTCGTGCTGGGCAGCCCGGCGGCGCTGGCGGTGCCCGCCGGGCTGGTCGTCCTCGGGTACGCGGTCTCGGGGCTGCCGCCGCGGCGGATCTGGCAGGCCGCGCGCCTGCTCGTCCCGCTGCTGGTCGTCGTCTTCCTGCTCCAGTGGTGGATGCTCGGCGCGCACACCGCCGCCGTCGTCGCGCTGCGGCTGTTCACCGCGCTCGCGGCGGCGAACCTGTTCACCCTCACCACCCGGGTCGACGACCTGGTCAGCGCGGTCGAACGGGGTCTGGGCCCCACCCGGCGGCTCGGCGTGCGGCCGGAGCGGATCGGGCTGCTCGTCGGGCTCACCCTCCAGGCGGTCGCGGCCCTGTCCACCCTCGCCGCCCAGACCCGCGAAGCCCAGCGGGCCCGGGGCGCCGAACGCTCGCTGAAGGCCTTCGCGATCCCCTTCCTCGTCCGCACCCTCCGCCACGCCGACCACCTGGGCGAAGCCCTGGCAGCCCGAGGAGCCGCGGACGACTGATCCACCCCCCGCCCGCCGAGCACCCACGTTCACCCGTTGGTTCGGCAGGTGAGGGGCACCCTTGCCCAAGTAACTTGGGCAAGGGTGCCCCTCACCTGGAAGAACACCATCCGAACGGGTGGGGCTTGCCTCCGCTGGAGCACGCACTCGCGATGGCAGCCGACCGGAGCCGCGGCTCAGCGCCACTGGCCGAGCACCGTCACCGTTCCCGGCGCCACCTCGGTGAACCCCGCGTCGCGCACGGCCACCACCCCTCGCTCCCGCCACGCCCGCTCCGGGTCGCCGGGGCACAGCCGCGCCCACTCCTGCTCGGTCGCCGTCCGCACCGCGCACGGGTACCCGGCCTCGCGCCACCGGGCCAGCTCCGCGTCCCGACCCGCGCCGTGCACGGCGGCGGCCAGCAGCATGGTCGCGTGGCCCGCCTGGGCCGCCGTCTTGCCCGCGCTCATCTCGGCGTCGGGGCTGAGCAGCAGCAGCGGGCGGTCCGCCGGGGGTTCACCGGGGGTGTCGGCTTCCAGCTCGCTGCCGGAGATCTGCAACCGGGACAGCTCGCGGGGCATCTCGGCCACCCGCATCGGCAACATCGCCCGGACCTCGGCGCCGCCGACCTCGACGGTCCGGCCGGGCAGTTCCTGCACCGCCGCCCAGTGCGCGCCCCGCGCCCGGCGGGCCACCTTCCGGATGCGACCGGAGATCCAGCGGTGCATCGACTCGTGCCACTCGCCGCCGGGGGCGCAGCGGTCGTCGAGGCAGACCGCGAGCGCCGCCGCGGCGGCGGCTTCGAGCAGCGCGGTGCGCGCCGGCGGGTCGCGGCGTTCGATCCGCAGCACCATCGGCATGAGCACCACCTGGTCCGGGTCCTCGTCGGACACGTCGGCGGTGGCCGCGCCGGGCATCGCGAGCCAGGACGTGTAGCGCGCGATCAGGGGGTCGAGGACGGAGGCGACGTCGAGCACGGTGCTCATTGTCGCCCCGCCCCCGGCTCAGTCCTCCAGCGGTACCCGCCGCAGCACGCCGTCCTCGGCGTCGGCGGCCTCGATCTCGGCGCGGGTGACGCCGAGCACGAACAGCACCGTGTCCAGGAACGGGTACGACAGCGCGGTGTCGGCGACCTCGCGCAGCGCCGGCTTGGCGTTGAAGGCCACGCCGAGCCCGGCGGCGGCGAGCATGTCGATGTCGTTGGCGCCGTCGCCCACCGCGACGCACTGGGCGCGCGGCACCCCGAAGGACTCGGCGAACCGCTGCAGCGCCTTGGCCTTGCCGGGCCGGTCGACGATCTCCCCGAGCACCCGGCCGGTGAGCTTGCCGTCGACGACCTCCAGCTCGTTGGCGGCGCTGAAGTCCAACCCCAGGTCGTCCACCAGCCGGTCGATGATCTGGGTGAAGCCGCCGGAGACGACCCCGGTGTGGAAGCCGAGCCGGCGCAGGGTGCGGATGGTGGTGCGGGCGCCGGGGGTGAGTTCGAGCTCGGCGGCGACCTCGTCGAGGACGGTGGCGGGCAGCCCGGCCAGCACCTCGCACCGCTGCCGCAGCGACTCGGCGAAGTCGAGCTCGCCGCGCATGGCGCGCTCGGTGACCTCCCGGACCTGGTCCTCGCAACCCGCCCGGGCCGCGAGCATCTCGATCACCTCGCCCTGGATGAGCGTGGAGTCGACGTCGAAGACGACCAGCCGCTTGGCGCGGCGGAACAGCCCGGCGCGCTCCACCGCGACGTCGACGCCCGCCTCGGCGGTGACGTCGGCCATCGCGGTGGTGAGCCGGGCGTCGGTCTCGTCGCCGACCTCGGCGGCGCTGACCTCCAGCTCCAGGCCCGTGACGGGGTAGTCGGCGACCCGGCGGATGGAGTCGATGTTCACGTCGATCTCGGCGAGGCGGCGCGAGATGACCCCGAAGGCGCGCGCGGTGACCGGCTGGCCGAGCACCACGACGACGTGCGTGGAGGCCAGCTCGGCGCTGGCGTCCTCGGCGCCGATCTCGACCTCCACCGCCATCCCGACGGTGGCCATCGCCTGCTCCACCGCCTCCTGGAGGTGCTCCGGGTCGCGGTCGGTGGCGACGAGCACGCCGAGCACCAGCCGGTGGCGGATCACCACCTGTTCGACGTCGACGATGTCCACGCCGTGCCGGGTGAGGGCGGCGAACAGCACGGAGGTGACGCCCGGCTTGTCCTCGCCGGTGACGGTGATCAGCACGGTGGTCGCGTTCGGCGTGCTCACGACAGGCTTGGTCCTTTCTGGCCGCGAATGACCACGAGCCCCGGCGAGGGATGCCCGCCGGGGCTCGTCGAGCTAGTCACACCCTGGCACAGCCGTGCCGGGTCGAACTAGAACGCAGGTCACTTCTCCGGTTCGGATTCCCCCTTGCCCTCGACGGGCGCGGCGTGCTTGTGGGCGAGGGCCTTGCCGGTGAAGGACAGGTGCCCCTCCAGCCGCATCTGCTCGGAGACGTGCGGGTAGTGCAGCTCGAACGCCGGGCGCTCGGAGCGGATCCGGGGCAGCTCGGTGAAGTTGTGCCGCGGCGGCGGGCACGAGGTCGCCCACTCCAGCGAGTTGCCGTAGCCCCACGGGTCGTCCACCGACACGACCTCGCCGTAGCGGTAGCTCTTGAACACGTTGTAGAGGAACGGCAGCATCGACGCGCCGAGCAGGAACGCACCCGCCGTGGAGATCGTGTTCAGCAGGGTGAACCCGTCGGACTCCAGGTAGTCGGCGTAGCGCCGCGGCATCCCCTCGTTGCCCAGCCAGTGCTGCACCAGGAACGTGGCGTGGAAGCCGAAGAAGGTCAGCCAGAAGTGCAGCTTGCCGAGCCGCTCGTCCATCATCCGGCCGGTCATCTTCGGGAACCAGAAGTAGATCCCGGCGAAGGTCGCGAACACGATCGTGCCGTAGAGCACGTAGTGGAAGTGCGCCACCACGAAGTAGGTGTCCGACACGTGGAAGTCCACCGGCGGCATCGCCAGCAGCACGCCGGTCAGACCGCCGAAGAGGAAGGTGACCAGGAAGCCGATGCTGAAGATCATCGGCGTCTCGAAGGTCAACTGGCCCTTCCACATGGTGCCGATCCAGTTGAAGAACTTCACACCGGTCGGGATCGCGATGAGGAACGTGGTGAACGCGAAGAACGGCAGCAGCACCGCGCCGGTCGCGTACATGTGGTGCGCCCAGACGACCACGGACAGGGCCGCGATGCCCAGCGTCGCGTAGACCAGACCGGTGTAGCCGAACAGCGGCTTGCGGCTGAACACCGGGAAGATCTCCGAGACGATGCCGAAGAACGGCAGCGCCACGATGTAGACCTCGGGGTGGCCGAAGAACCAGAACAGGTGCTGCCAGAGGATCACGCCGCCGTTGGCCGGGTCGAAGACGTGGGCGCCGAGGTGGCGGTCGGCCAGCAGGCCGAGCAGCGCGGCGGTCAGGATCGGGAACGCCATCAGCACCAGGACGCTGGTGACCAGGATGTTCCAGGTGAAGATCGGCATCCGGAACATCGTCATGCCGGGAGCGCGCAGGCAGACCACGGTGGTCAGCATGTTGACGCCGCCGAGGATGGTGCCGAGACCGGAGACCACCAGGCCGCTGATCCACATGTCGGCGCCGTGGCCGGGCGAGTGCAGCGCATCGGACAGCGGGGTGTAGGCGAACCAGCCGAAGTCGGCGGCACCACCGGGCAGCAGGAACCCGCTGACCACCATCAGGCCGCCGAACAGGTACAGCCAGTACGAGAAGGCGTTGAGCCGCGGGAACGCGACGTCCGGCGACCCGATCTGCAGCGGCAGGATGTAGTTCGCGAAGCCGAACAGGATCGGCGTCGCGTACAGCAGCAGCATGATCGTGCCGTGCATCGTGAAGAGCTGGTTGTACTGCTCCTGGGACAGGAACTGCATCCCGGGCACGGCCAGCTCGCCCCGGATCAGCATCGCCATCAAGCCGCCGACCAGGAAGAAGGCCATCGACGTGACGAGGTAGAGGATGCCGATTTGCTTGTGATCCGTGGTGCGGAGCATCCGCGCCAGGAAAGATCCCTTGACCGTTTTGCGCACCGGATAGGGGCGCGTGGCGATCGGCTGTGGCGCGACGGCCGTCACGGTGCCTCCTGCACTGATCCTTCGAGAATGCCTGCCGGGTCCGGCCAGCGAACCCGTCCGGCCCGGGTGGACCGGATGCCCGCCCGGCCGGCGGTCCGCAGCGGAGCTGCAGAGCCGACCGGCCGCGTTGCGTGCCGTCTGCGGATACTAGACCGACCTCGCGACCGACCTTCCGGCGGGCCGTAGCCACCCTATTCATCACCGGCGGCGAGGTCACCAGGGGTGAGATCAACGCGACAGGGCGTGCGGCGGGCGTACTTCCGCCGCGTGGTTCGCCCGGACCTGTCCGATGTCGCTCGCAGGTTCCGGCGGCCGGGCGGTTAGCCTACTGGGCAAGAGGTCCGGCAGTTCTGCGATCAGCCGATCCCGGGACCGCTCTGGGACGACGACCACCAGTGGAGGGGAAGCGCGTGCGGAGGAGCACGATCATCGGCGCGGTGCTGGCAGGCGGTCTCGCACTCGCGGGCTGCTCACCGAACGAGGTTGACAGCGAGATGCCCCCGGCCCCCGGGACCCCGCCGCCGTCGGCGGCCCAGCAGCTCCCGGTCCCGGTCGAGTCGCCGGAGGAGTTCACCGCGACCGACCGCGAGTTCGCCCAGGACCTCCGCAACGTCCAGCAGCAGATGGTCGAGCTGTCGCTGCTGGCCGAGCGGAACGCCCAGAGCGCGGAGCTCAAGCAGGTCGCGGGCCGGATCCACCAGGCCGCGGGATCCCGCGTCTCCGCGCTCAACGCCTGGCTCACCACGGTCGCCAGCCAGCAGTCCGGCAGCGCCCCCGAGGAAGAGGGCACGCCGCCCGCCGGCACCGAGGGCGTGCTGCCGGAGCAGCAGGTCCAGCAGCTCCAGACCACCACCGGCGCCGCCTTCGACCAGCAGTGGAAGCAGGCGATGCTGACCCTGCAGACGAACTCCTTCCAGCTCGCGCAGGCCGAGCTCGACGAAGGCACCTCCGACCAGATGCGCACTCTGGCGCAGGAGCTGGTGGGCCAGCAGCAAGGAACAATCGCAGACCTCAACGCTTTGCCTTGAGTTTTTGTGTCCGCGCTGCGTGGCGGTGCGGGTAGCGGAACCTCAGCGGCCTTCTCGCTCCGGGCGCCCTTCTTGATGTATGCCCATACACGGCATCAGGGCGTCCTCGCGAGAAGGCCGCTGAGAACCCGCGGCGGTGCAAGCTGCGAAGGTGGGGTACTGCGGAAGCGGCTATCGCCGCTTGCCTGACGGTGGTTCCGCTTGGCGCGTGCGTTGCCCGGAAGCGGCTTCCGCCGCTTGCCTGACGGTGGTCGCTGGTGGCGCGTGTGCTTGGCGCTTCGCCTTTGCGTTTTGGTGCGGTGCTTGCGCTGCGGGGTTGTGGTTGTGGTCAGGGTTTGCGGCCCACTCCTGCGTAGACTCCGGAGCGTTCCGCTTCCTCGTCCTCGTTCTCGGAGGGGTCCTCGTCCGGGCGCCACTGCGCGGTGAAGACCACGCCGGGGTCGAGGAGGTCGTACCCGGCGAAAAAGCGGGCGCACTCCGCCCGGTCGCGGACGATGAACCGGTTGGACACCCCGCGCGCGTAGTGCCGCACCAGCGCGGCGATGTCCGGCCGGTTGTCCAGGGTGCCGTGCGAAACGGCCAGGTAGGAACCGGGCGCGGTGGCGTCCCGGTAGCGCGCGACCAGCCCGTACGGGTCGTCCTCGTCGGGGACGAGGTGCAGGGCGGCGCAGAACAGCACGGCGATCGGCTCGTCGAAGTCCAGCACCGAGCGCACCTCGGGGTGGCCGAGCACCTCGTCCGGGCGGGTGAAGTCGGCGCGCACCGCGACGACCCCGTCGACGTCGCCGACCAGCATCCGGGAGTGCTCCACCGCGACCGGCTCGTTGTCCACGTAGGCGACGCGGGCGCGCGGCGCGGTGCGGCGGGCGATCTCGTGCACGTGGCCCGCGGTGGGGATGCCGGAGCCGAGGTCGAGGAACTGCTCGCAGCCGAGCCCGGCCAGCTCCCGCACGGCGCGTTGCAGGAAGGCCCGGTTGCGCCGGGCCAGCTCCCGGGTCGCCGGGAACATCGCGATGGCCTTCTCCGCGAACCGCCGGTCGACCTGGAAGTTGTGCGCCCCGCCCAGGTAGTAGTCGTAGACCCGGGCGACGTTCGGGGTGTCCAGGTCGATACCGCTGCCGCCAGCCCAACCGCTCATGTTCCTGATCATCACCCATCCCGGTTCTCCGCGGAGATCGTTCCGGGAACTCTTCCGCAACGACCCGGCACAACCTACTATCAGTAGCCTACCGCCGAGTAGGAACTGCCGAGGGAGTGCTCATGCCGAAGCTGGCAGGCAAGGTCGTCCTGATCACCGGAGCCGCGCGCGGGATCGGCGCGCAGACCGCCCGGGTGCTGGCCCGGCGCGGCGCCAAGCTCGCCCTCGTCGGCCTCGAACCGGCCGACCTGGCGGCGGTGGCCGCCGAACTCGGTGACGAGCACTTCTGGGCCGAGGCCGACGTCACCGACCCCGAGTCGATCCAGGCCGCGGTGGACCGCGCCGTCGAGCACTTCGGGCGGCTCGACGTGCTCATCGCCAACGCGGGGGTGGCGCCGCTGGGCACCGTGCGCAACACCGATCCGCGCGCCTTCGTCAAGACCGTCGACGTCAACGTCAACGGCGTCTTCCACACCGCGCGCGCCGCGCTGCCGCACCTGATCGAGCGCCGGGGCTACGTCCTGGTGGTGTCGTCGCTGTCGGCGTTCGCCCCGATCGGCGGCATGGCCGCCTACACCGCGAGCAAGGCGGGGGCCGAGGCGCTGGCCAGCGCGCTGCACTCGGAGGTGATGCACCTCGGCGTCGCGGTCGGCAGCGCGCACCCGTCGTGGATCGACACGGACATGGTCCGCGACGTCGAGGCCGACCTGGGCAGCTTCGCCGCGATGCGCGGGCGGCTGCCGTGGCCGATGCGGGCCACCACCAGCGTCGGCGAGTGCGCCACCGCCTTCGCCGACGCCGTCGAACGGCGATCGCGCCGGGTCTACGTGCCCAAGCCGATCGTCCTGATGCACTGGCTGCGCAACCTGCCCGCCTCGCGGCTGGTGGAGCGGCTGATGCTGCCGACGACCCGGCGGCTCGTCCCGCGGATGGAGCAGGAGGCCGCCGCGCTCGGGAGGTCGTTCAGCGAGCGCAACCAGAAGCTCCAGGGCTGAGCGGCCACGCTCAGGGGCGGTGCGCGGCGGCGGCCCGCTCCCGCTCCACCCGCTCGATCACCGCCCACGCGGTGTGCCGGTCGCCGCGCCGGGACGCCCCGTGGGCGGCGACCGCGGGCACCCGCCAGGGCGGGCGGACCAGGAGACCGCCGAGCGCGGCGCCCGCGGTGTTGAGCACCACGTCGTCCACCGAGGCCACCCGCCCGCTCACCGCGAGAAATTGCACGAGCTCGATGCCGCACGCCGCGACCAGTCCGCCGAAGGCGACCGAGGCGGCGCGGTCCGGCCAGCCCAGCCGCATCGGGACGAGCATTCCCAACGGCATCAGCAGCACGAGGTTGCCCGCCAATTGCAACCACGGCAGGGAATCACCCGGCGGCGCCGCCAACGCCACCGAGAAGTCGGTACCGATCTCCGGCCGGAAACGTTCCGCGGACGGACGTTGCGGGGTGAACACGAGAAATCCGACAGCGAGGGCGGAAAAGCACAGGAGCGCGTCCAGCACCGCCTCCCGGGCCGCGGCCACCGACCCGGACCAGCGCCGCACCACCTGCGAGAACGCCCCGACCAGCAGGGCCGCCACCAGCGGGACCACGATGGCCGGGACGAGGCCGTCGAAGGCCGCGAAGATCTGCTCCATGTTCGCCGCACTTCCCCCGGCCGGAAGGCCGGCGTCGAGCGAACACCGGAAATGACACTCCGCTGTGGATTCCCGATGCGGTCACATCCGAACGTAACGAGTCACGCCGTCGAATCCCCCGCGCTGGCGGGAAAGCGCCATTCGCACTCCGACGATCTCACGAATTGCGAAGTTCCACGCAAAATCGCGATGAACGCGGATGAATTCCCCGCGAACGCCCACCGCCCACAGTGGACGACCCGGGCGGAGCGGAGGCGGCGCGGCCGGCTCCGGCGGGGCGATGGCGCCCGTCATGCCCGCGTTCACCTCCGGTCGACCCTCGGGGGATTCCGCCTCCACGAGTACCCGCCCCCACGCCACCACCGACTATGACGATGATCACCGAGAACAACGATCCGGTCGCGCCGCCCCCGCGGCCCGCGCCCGCCCGCCACGCTCCTCGGGTGAGCATCGTCCGGATCGAGGACCTGAGCCATTCCTACGGCTCGCACCGAGCGTTGGACCAGGTCCGCCTGCACCTGTCCACCGGCGTGACCGCCCTGCTGGGGCCGAACGGGGCGGGCAAGAGCACGCTGCTGGGGCTGCTGTCCTCGTCGTTGCGGGTGCAGCGGGGGACGATCGAGCTCGCCGGGCTCGACCCGGTGCGCGACGCGCGGCGCTACCGGCGGGCGATCGGCTTCCTCCCCCAGCGGTTCTCGGTGCCCGGTCACCTGACCTGCGCGGAGTTCCTCGAACTGACGGCGTGGTGGCGCGAGGTCGCCGCGCGGGACCGCCGGGAGCTCGTCCGCGGTGCGTTGCGGTCGGTGGCGCTGGAGCAGCGCGGGTCGAGCACGGTCCGCGCGCTGTCCGGCGGGATGCAGCGGCGGCTGGGGATCGCCCAAGCGCTGGTGAACGCGCCCGACGTGCTGCTGCTGGACGAACCGACGGTCGGGCTCGACCCCCGGCAGCGCGCGGGACTGCGCGAGGTGATCACCGAGCTCGGCCGCACCCGCACGGTGCTGGTCAGCACGCACCTCACCGAGGACGTCGCGGCGCTCGCGCACCACATCGCGATCCTCGACCGCGGCCGGGTCGTGTTCCGCGGCGCGCCTGCGGAGTTGACGACGACCCCGGCGCCCACCGCGGCCGACCTGGACCGGGCCTACGAGCGGCTGGTCGGGGACGGTGAGCCGTGGTGAGCATCGCGGGGATCGTCGCGCGGCGCAGCGCCGCGCTCCCGGCCGCGCCGCTGGTCGTCGGCTTCGGCTGGTTCGCCGGGAAGCAGCAGGAAGGGCTCTGGTCGGTCGACTGGGCGATGGGTTCCGGCCAGGTCAACACCGCCCTGTTGTGGCCGGTCGCCCTGGTCGCGGCGATCGCGGCCTGGGACACCTCCCGGATGCGCCGCATCGACGCGGACGTCCTGGAACGCACCTATCCGCGCTCCGGCCTCGCGCACCTGCTGCTCAGCGGGCTGCCCGCGCTGCTGGTCGGGTTGCTCGCCTCCGCTGCGGCGCTGCTCGCCGTGGCGACCTCGATGCGCGGCGGTGGGCAACCGCTGTGGGACTACCTGCTGGTCGCCGAGCTGATGTTCGTCGCGGCGACGGCCTCCGGGGTCGCCGCCGGGTACGTGCTGCCCCGCTACCTGGCCGCTCCGGTGGTGGGCATCGGGCTGTGGTTGCTGCTCGCCTACGGCTCGATCAGCGACAACGCCTACCTGCGCCGACTGGTCGGCGTCGACATCGAGTGCTGCGCCGCCGCGCAGGAGCCGCTGGTCACGACGCTCGCCGGACAGGGGTTGTGGCTGGTGGCCGTCGCGATCGGCGCTGCCGCGGTCCTGTGCTGGCGCCGGCCGCGGCTGGCAGCGCGGGTCGGCGCGCTCGCGGTGGTGGTCGCCTTGGCCGGGCTCGGCTTCCTGCACCGCGGCGACGCCCGGCTGCTGACCGCGCGCCAACCCTCCGAAGCGGTGTGCCGCACGGGGTCCGAGGTGACCGTCTGCCTGTGGCCCGAGCACGCCGACCAGCTCCCGCGCTGGCTCTCGGTGGCCCGGGAGTACCGCGCGACGTTCGACGCCCTCGGCCCGGCGCCGGTGCTGTTCGCCGCGGACGGGACGAGGTGGTCGGCTCCCGAGGCCGTGCCCATCGGCGTCATCCGGCCGCACCAGACCGACGCGGACCTGCTCGAATCGCTGGCGCTGTCGACGGTCCGGCAGCCTCCGGACTGCGCCCGGATCCCCTCCGCGCAGCCCGGTGTGGTGAGCTACGGCCCCTACCCGGCGCGGGCCGGGCAGGACCTGGTGGCGGCGTGGATCAGGCACCAGGTGCGCCCGCACCTGCCGCCGCGCGCGCTGGGCGCTCCCGGGCGCACCGCCGAGGTCGAGCGGCTGCTGGCCGCCCCCGAGAACGCCCAGCGGGACTGGATCGCGCGGGCGGTGCGGGCCGGGGACGACTGCACCACCCCGACCCCGGAGCTGCCGTGAGCACCGCGGTCCTGATGCTGCGCGCCGTGCACTGGCCGCTGTTCGCGGCGGGGTGCGCGGTGGTCGCCGCGCTGAACGCGGTGCTCGGCGCGATCGAGCTCCCGGTACCCGTGCCGAACACCGGTGAGGTCGACGTCCCGCTGGGGCTGTTCAGCCCGCTGCTGCTGGCGTGCGGGATCGGCCTGCACGTGAAGTCGCCGACGCGGTTGTGGGACACCAGCCCGCGCCCCCGCTGGCCGGTGCGCGCGGGCTGGGCGACCGCCGCGTTCCTGCCCGCCGTCCTGGCGTGCACGCCATTGCTCCTGCACGGCGGGCCGCTCTGGGCGGCCGGGGTCCGCAACGTCCTCGGGCTCGGCGGAATGGCGCTGCTGACCGCCGTGGCGGCCGGGGCCACCCGGAGCTGGATGGTGCCGTTCCCCTACGTCCTCGCCGCCCTGCTGCTGGGGACCGCCGGGCCGGAACCGCACTCGTGGTGGGCCTTCGCGGTCCACGACGCGAGCGACGCCCGGGGCGCGGCGCTGGCCCTCGCCCTGCTGTGCACCGGAGTCACCGCGTTCGTCATCCGCGGCGCCCGCCCCGAGCACTGAACACCAACCCAACCACCGCCAGGCAAACGGCGAGAGCCGCTTCCGCCCGCGTACGCGCTCGTCCGTACCACCGTCAGGCAAGCGGCGAAGGCCGCTTCCGCCTTGCCCCACCCTCGCAACCGGCACCGCCGCGGGTTCTCAGCGGTCTTCTCGCGAGGACGCCCTGATGCCGTGTATCGGAATACATCAAGAAGGGCGCCCGGAGCGAGAAGGCCGCTGAGGTTCCGCCACCCGCACCGCCACGCAAAGGGAGCAACGGGACCCTCACCGGCGGAACAGCCAGCGGAGGGGGTCGTAGCGGCGGTCCGCCACCCGCTCCTTGAGCGGGATCAGGGCGTTGTCGGTGATCTGGATGTGCTCGGGGCAGACCTCGGTGCAGCACCGGGTGATGTTGCACTGGCCGAGCCCGTGGTCGCCGCGCGCCTGCTCGGCGCGGTCCTCGGCGGTGTCGAGCGGGTGCATCTCCAGTTCGGCGACGCGCATCAGGAAGCGGGGGCCCGAGAAGGACTCCTTGTTCGGCTCGTGGTCCCGGATGACGTGGCAGGTGTCCTGGCACAGGAAGCACTCGATGCACTTGCGGAACTCCTGCGAGCGCGCCACGTCGACCTGCTGCATCCGGTACTCGCCCGGGCCGAGGTCGGCGGGCGGCTGGAAGGCGGGCACCTCGCGGGCCTTGACGTAGTTGTAGGAGACGTCGCAGACCAGGTCCTTGAGCACCGGGAAGGTGCGCATCGGGGTGACGGTGATGGTCTCGTCCTCGGCGAAGGTGGACATCCGCGTCATGCACAGCAGCTTCGGCCGCCCGTTGACCTCGGCGGAGCACGACCCGCACTTGCCCGCCTTGCAGTTCCACCGCACCGCCAGGTCGGGGCACTGGGTGGCCTGGAGGCGGTGCAGGATGTCGAGCACCACCTCGCCCTCGTTGACCTCCGCGGTGAAGTCGCGCAGCTCGCCGCCCTCGGCCGAACCGCGCCACACCCGGAAGCGCGCCTGGTATCCCATCGGTCCTCCTGCGGTTTCAGCTCGCGGGCAGCTCGTCCTCGGTGAGGTACTTGCGGAGTTCCTCCAGCTCGAACAGCGCCAGCAGGTCGGCGCGGATCGGCTGCTGCTCCCGCTCGGTGACCTCGACACCGCTCCCGGTGTCCCGGCACACCAGCAGGGAGCGGCGCCAGCGCGGTTCCATCGACGGGTGGTCGTCGCGGGTGTGCCCGCCCCGGCTCTCGGTGCGCAGCAGCGCCGCGCGGGCCACGCACTCGCTGACCAGCAGCATGTTGCGCAGGTCCAGGGCGAGGTGCCAGCCCGGGTTGAACTGCCGGTTGCCCTCCACCGACAGCCGTTCGGCGCGCCGTCCGAGGTCGCCGAGCCGGTCCAGCGCGTCGTCCATCTCGTCGGCCTTGCGGATGATGCCGACCAGGTCGTTCATCACCTGCTGGAGCTCGGCGTGCAGGCCGTAGGGGTTGGCGCCGCCCTCGGTGCCGAACGGTGCCTCGGCGCGGCGCGCGGCGGCGGTCACCTCGGCGTCGTCGACCTCCGGCCGGGCGGCCAGCCCGCCGACGTACTCGGCCGCGCCGAGCCCGGCCCGGCGGCCGAAGACCAGCAGGTCCGACAGGGAGTTGCCGCCGAGCCGGTTGGACCCGTGCATCCCGCCCGCGACCTCCCCGGCGGCGAACAGCCCGGGCACCGAGGCCGCGGCGGTGTCCGGGTCGACCTCCACCCCGCCCATCACGTAGTGGCAGGTCGGCCCGACCTCCATCGGTTCGGCGGTGATGTCGACGTCGGCCAGCTCGCGGAACTGGTGGTGCATCGAGGGCAGCCGCCGGGTGATCTCCTCCGCGGAGAGCCGGCTCGACACGTCGAGGAACACCCCGCCGTGCTCCCCGCCGCGGCCTTCCTTGACCTCGTTGTTGATCGCGCGGGCGACCTCGTCGCGGGGCAGCAGCTCCGGCGGTCTGCGGTTGGCGTCCGGGTCGGCGTACCAGCGGTCGGCCTCGGCCTCGTCGTCGGCGTAGTTGTCCTTGAACACCTCGGGGATGTAGTCGAACATGAACCGGCTGCCCTCGGCGTTGCGCAGCACCCCGCCGTCGCCGCGCACCGACTCGGTGACCAGGATGCCCTTCACGCTCGGCGGCCAGACCATCCCGGTCGGGTGGAACTGGACGAACTCCATGTTGATCAGCGACGCCCCGGCCCGCAGCGCCAGCGCGTGCCCGTCGCCGGTGTACTCCCAGGAGTTCGAGGTGACCTTGAACGACTTGCCGATGCCGCCGGTGGCCAGCACCACTACCGGGGCACGGAACAGCACGAACCGCCCGCTCTCCCGCCAGTAGCCGAACGCCCCGGAGATGGCCCCGTCGCTGGTCATCAGCTCGGTGACGGTGCACTCCTGGAACACCCGCAGCCCCGACTCGGGATCACCGGTGCGCGCCTGGTCGTCCTGCTGGAGGGCGACCACCTGCTGCTGGAGGGTGCGGATGAGCTCCAGCCCGGTGCGGTCGCCGACGTGCGCGAGCCTCGGGTACTCGTGGCCGCCGAAGTTGCGCTGGCTGATCCGCCCGTCGGGGGTCCGGTCGAACAGCGCGCCGTAGGTCTCCAGCTCCCACACCCGCAGCGGCGCCTCCTTGGCGTGCAGCTCGGCCATCCGCCAGTTGTTCAGGAACTTCCCGCCGCGCATGGTGTCCCGGAAGTGGACCTGCCAGTCGTCCCGCGAGTTCACGTTGCCCATCGAGGCCGCGATGCCGCCCTCGGCCATCACCGTGTGCGCCTTGCCGAACAGGGATTTGCACACCACGGCGGTGCGCAGCCCGCGCGACCGGGTCTCGATGGCGGCGCGCAGCCCCGCGCCGCCGGCTCCGATCACCACGACGTCGTAGTCGTGCCGCTCGATGTCCACGCTCACTCCTCGCTCGCGGTCTTGCGGGTGGCCGCGCCGCTCAATTGATCAGCCTCGGGTCCGGGAAGGCCCCGCTGGCCACCAGCAGCACGTAGAGGTCCACCAGGGCCACCGAGAGCAGCGACGCCCAGGCCAGCTGGGCGTGCCTGCCGTTGAGCCAGGTCGCCTTCGTCCACAGCCAGTACCGCACCGGGTGCCGGGAGAAGTGGTTGATCCGGCCGCCGACGAGGTGGCGGCACGAGTGGCAGGACAGCGTGTAGGCCCACAGCAGCGCGGCGTTGACGACCAGCAGCACCGTGCCCAGCCCGATGCCGAACCCGCCGTCGGCGCCGCGGAACGCGATCACCGCGTCGTAGGTGAGCACCGCGGCGACCGGCAGCGCGGCGTAGAAGAAGTAGCGGTGGGAGTTCTGCAGCAGCAGCGGGAAGCGCGTCTCGCCGGTGTAGCGGCGGCGCGGCTCGGGCACCGCGCAGGCCGGCGGCGACGCCCAGAACGACCGGTAGTAGGCCTTCCGGTAGTAGTAGCAGGTCAGCCGGAAGCCCAGCACGAACGGCAGCACGAACGTCGGCGGCGGGATCCACGGACCGAGGTCCGGGAACGGCTGGCCCCAGTGGCTCGACCCCGGCACGCAGGCCGCGCTCAGGCACGGCGAGAAGAACGGGGCGAGGTAGTGGTACTCGGGCACCCAGTACCACTGGTTGAGGAAGACGCGGACCACGCCGTAGACGACGAACGCGGTCAGCGCGAGGAAGGTGGCCAGCGGCGGCAGCCACCAGCGATCGGTGCGCAAGGTGCGCGCGACGACGCGCGCTCGGCCGGCGGGAGGTGCGGACATTCAAGACCTCGATGTCGTGCGGTGTCCTGTTCACCTGCGCTGCCCATTGTGGAACGGCGGCACGGCCCGCAGGTAGCCCACCAACCGGGTCAAACCCGCCGCGCCGTTGCGCCGAACGAGTTGCCGAGTTCCCCGGAACGCGCTATTGCCTCCGGCCGCCGATGCCCTCGTCGTCGGCGTCGCGCCACAGCTCCGGGTCGTACGGGGTGTCGGGCACGAGCACGACGTCCTCGGCCTCGACGCTGCGCCGGGGCACCGGCATCGCGGCGGACAGGTCGGCGAGGTCGATGTCGAACCGGTCCAGGTCGTTGCTGAGCCGCCGCACGCCGGGGACGTCGCCGTAGCGGGTCCGCAGCGCGCCGACGCCGCTGCGGAGCTGGTTCAGGGTCCGGCGCAGCTCGGCCAGGTCCTGCGTCGAAGGCATGGGCACCACCTCTCACCCGGGGACGCGGGCCGGTTCCGCCCGCCCCCTCGACTGTGCCGCCCGCGCCGCGATGTGACAAGGGTCACTGGAACGATCGTGAGCGCGATTCGCCCGTTCGGCGGTCGCCGCCGGGCGGCACCGGACCCACCCGAGGAGCGGCGTCCGGCCGCGGCGACGCGCTCGCGCCCGCGCCACGGACGGTCCACTGTGGTCCCGCCGCGTCCCGTTCTCCGCGCCGTGCCGCGGATCGCCCCGCTGCCGGGCCGAGGAGCGTTGCACCGGGCGAGTCCGCTGCCCTAGTCTCCGCTCCGGGAAGCCGCGCGACCGCCTTCCCCGACGGCGCCCGCCTCCGACGCGAGGGCAGCGTCCGGGACGTCCACCGCGCACCGGCCGGTCGGCCGCACCGAGGAGGAAAATGGTGTCGCTGCGAGAAGTCCTGACATCCGGCGAGCCGACCATCGGGGGCTGGTGCTCGCTGCCGAGCGCGTTCAGCGCCGAGCTGATGGGCCGGTCCGGCTTCGACTGGGTCTGCGTGGACACCCAGCACGGGCTGATCGGCTACGACCAGCTCGTGCCGATGCTCCAGGCTCTCGCCGCCACCGGCACGCCCGCGCTGGTCCGGGTGCCGTGGAACCAGCCGGACCACATCATGAAGGCCCTCGACGCGGGCGCCCAGGGCATCATCGTGCCGATGGTCAACGACGCCGAGGACGCCCGGCGGGCCGTGCGCGCGGCGAAGTACCCGCCGCTGGGCACCCGGAGCTGGGGTCCGATCCGCGCCGCCCTCGACGTGCCGGACTACAGCCCCGCCCGCGGCGACGAGCGCACCGTGCTGGCCGCCATGATCGAGACCCCGGACGGCGTGGCCAACCGCGACGCCATCCTGGCCACCCCCGGGATCGACGCCTGCTACGTCGGACCGTCGGACCTGGCGCTGGGGCACGGGATGACCCCGACCCTGGACGTGGTCGACGGCGCGCACGCCGGGCTCGTCGGCGCGATCCTGGAGAGCTGCCGCGAGCACGGCGTGCTCCCGGGCATCCACTGCGACGGCGTCGAGGGCGCGCGGCGCTGGCGGGAGGCGGGGTTCCGGATGACCACGCTGGCCTCGGACGCCGCGCTGGTGCGGCGGACGGCGACCCAGTGGGTCGACCGGTTGCGCGGCGGCCGGGAGGAGGCGGTGAGCCCGGACTCCTACGCCTGACGGACCGGACGGATCCGCCGGTGGCCGCAAGGACCCGGCCACCTTTACTCGGCCGCGCTTCCCGCGTAAGAACTAGATCGAGGGAAGCCGATCAACCGCCCACCGATACTGCGTTGACTGCGAGGAAGCATTGAGCATTCTCGGCACACGGGTCGAACGACGCGAAGACCCGCGCCTTCTCACCGTCGGCGGCATCTACGGTGACGACCTGCGGGAACCGGCGCTGGACGGCGCCCTGCACGTCACCTTCGTCCGCAGCCCGATGGCCCACGCCCGGATCACCTCCATCGACACCGAGCAGGCCGCCGCGGCACCGGGCGTGGTCGCCGTCGTCACCGGTGCCGACGTGGACCTGCCGCCGTTCGCCCCGGACGCCGGGATCAGCGGGATGCCCCCGGCCGCGATGGGCCGTCCGCACCTGGCCACCGACGTGGTCCGCTACGTCGGCGAGGCGGTCGCCGCGGTGCTGACCGAGACCCCCGCCCAGGGCGAGGACGCGGCCGAACTGGTCGAGGTGGACTACGACCCGCTGGACGCGGTGGTCGACGTGGGCGAGGCGCTGCGCGACGAGAACCTGGTCTTCGCCGACGCGGGCACCAACCTGGTCGGCGCCACCGAGGAAGCGGGCGACGCGCTGTTCGAGGGCTGCGAGGTCGTGGTCCGCCGCGAGATCGAGAACCAGCGGGTCGCCCCGGTGCCGCTGGAAGGCCGCGCCGCCGCCTGCGCCTGGGACGGCGACAAGGCGACCTTCTGGCTGTCCAACCAGAACGCGCAGGCCTGCCGGGACGCCCTGATGGCGAACATGGGCCTGTCCCAGGAGCAGGTCCGGGTGATCACGCCCGACGTCGGTGGCGGGTTCGGCGCCAAGATCGGCGTGGAGTCCGAGGCGGCGCTGCTGGCGTGGCTGGCCAAGCGGGTCGGGCGTCCGACGCGCTGGTCGGAGAACCGCGGCGAGAACCTGATCGGCATGACCCACGGCCGCGCCCAGCGGCAGGTCGTCACCATCGGCGGCGGGCGGGACGGCACCATCCAGGCGTACCGGCTGGAGATCGTCCAGGACGTCGGCGCCTACCCGAGGATGGGCGCGTTCCTGCCCTTCTTCACCAAGATGATGGCCAGCGGCGTCTACGACATCCCGGCGGTGGAGTGCAGCGCGAAGGCCGTGGTCACCAACACCACGCCGATCGGCGCCTACCGGGGCGCGGGACGACCGGAGGCCACCGCGGCGATCGAGCGCGCCGTGGACCTGTTCGCCGCCGAGATCGGCGCCGACCCGGCCGAGGTCCGCCGCGCGAACCTGATCAAGCCGGAGCAGTTCCCGTACCGCACGCCGGGCGGGCTGGTCTACGACACCGGCGAGTACATCGCGGCGCTGGACGCGGTGCTGGACTCCGCCGACTACCGCGCGCTGCGCGCCGAGCAGGCCGCCCGCCGGGAATCCGGCGCGGTCAAGCAGCTCGGGCTCGGGCTGGCCTGCTACGTCGAGATCACCGCGCCGAACAACACCGAGGGCGAGACCGGGCACGTCGAGATCCGGCCGGACGGCAGCGCGCTGGTGCTCACCGGCAGCTCCCCGCACGGCCAGGGGCACTGGACCTCCTACGCGATGCTGGTGTCCGAGCGGCTCGGCATCGACCTGGACCGCATCGAGGTGGTGCACGGCGACACCGACCGCATCCCGAACGGCGTCGGCACGATGGGGTCGCGCTCGTTGCAGCTCGGCGGGTCGGCGGTGCACCGCGCCGCGCAGGACGTGTGGGAGAAGGGCCGCAAGCTGGCCGCCGAGATGATCGAGATCGACGAGGCCGACCTGGAGATCAGCGACGGCCGCTGGGCGGTGCGCGGCACCCCGGGCGTGTCGGTGTCCTGGGCGGAGCTGGCCGAGCGCGCCGGCGCCGAGGGGCTGGCCGCCGACGTCCACTTCACCGAGGACAGCCCGTCGTTCCCGTTCGGCACCCACCTCGCGGTGGTGGAGGTCGACGTCGAGACCGGCAAGGTCGACTACCTGCGGCACATCACCGTCGACGACGCCGGGCGCATCCTCAACCCGGTGCTCACCGAGGGGCAGCGGCACGGCGGCATCGCGCAGGGCGCCGCGCAGGCGCTGCTGGAGGAAGCGGGCTACGACGCCGACGGCAACCCGCTCAACGCCAACCTCGCCGACTACGCGATCATCACCGCGGCGGAGCTGCCGTCCTTCGAGCTGCTCACCATGGAAACACCCACCGACCTCAACCCCTTGGGCGCCAAGGGGATCGGCGAGGCGGGCACGATCGGGTCGACGCCCGCGGTGCAGAACGCGGTCGTGGACGCGCTGTCCCACCTCGGAATCCGGCACGTCGACATGCCCACCACGCCCCAGCGGGTGTGGGCCGCGATCAACCAGGCTTGAGGAGCGTTGCAGTGCACGTCAAGATCAACGTCAACGGCGAGCAGCAGAGCCACGAGGTCGAGGACCGCACCCTGCTCGTGCACTACGTCCGGGAGAACTGCGGCCTCACCGGCACCAACGTCGGCTGCGACACCACCTCGTGCGGCGCCTGCACGGTGCTGCTCGACGGCGAGTCGGTGAAGTCCTGCACGGTGCTGGCCGCGCAGGCCGACGGCCGCTCGGTCACCACCATCGAGGGCCTGGCCGACGGCGAGGAGCTGCACCCGATGCAGCGCTCCTTCCAGCAGCACCACGGCCTGCAGTGCGGGTTCTGCACGCCGGGCATGGTGCTGGCCTCGGTGTCGCTGGTGGCGGAGAACCCCACGCCGACCGAGGCCGAGATCCGGTCCGGCCTGGAGGGCAACCTCTGCCGCTGCACCGGGTACCACAACATCGTCGAAGCCGTGCGCGCCGCGGCCGAGGAGAAGTCCGGAGCCGTCGAATGATCCCCGCCGCGTTCACCTACCGCAAGGCCGCGACCGTCGAGGAGGCGCTGGGCCTGCTCGCCGAGCACGGCGACGACGCCAAGCTGCTGGCGGGCGGGCATTCCCTGCTGCCGCTGATGAAGCTGCGGCTGGCCGTGCCCGAGGTGCTCGTCGACGTCGGCGGCATCACCGCGCTGTCGCACATCACCGACGACGGCGAGCGGGTCCGGATCGGGGCGCTGACCCGGCACCACGACGTGGCGACCTCCGAGCTGCTGACCGCCGAGATCCCGCTGCTCGCGCACGCCGCGGGCACCATCGGCGACCCGCAGATCCGGCACCGGGGCACCGTCGGCGGTTCGGTCGCGCACGGCGACCCGGCCTCGGACCTGCCCGCCGTGCTGCTGGCCCTGGACGCGGTGTTCGTCCTGCAAGGACCGTCGGGCACCCGCGAGGTGGCGGCGACGGAGTTCTTCACCGACTTCTTCGAGACCGCGCTCGGCGAGGACGAGCTGCTGATCGAGATCGCGGTGGCCAAGACCCGGGGCCAGGGCTGGGACTTCCAGAAGTTCACCCGGCGGGCGATCGACTGGGCGATGGTCGGCGTGGCGGTCGCGGGCGACCGGGTGGCGCTGATCAACATGGCGTCGACGCCGGTGCGGGCGCGCGGCGTCGAGGAGGCCCTGGCCGGTGGCGCGTCCGCCGCCGAGGCCGCCGAGCGCGCCGCCGACGGCACCTCCCCGCCGGACGAGCCGGGCGCCAGCGCCGAGTACCGACGCCACCTGGCGAAGGTCCTCACCCGCCGAGCCCTGGAGGCGGCCACCACCCGAGCCACCTGACCCGTCCGGCGCCCAACCCGATCCGGCGCCCTAGCCCGCCCGGCTGATCGACACCCAGGTGAGGGGCACCCTTGTCCCAGTTACTCGGTCAAGGGTGCCCCTCACTCACGTCACGAACGGGTGAGAGCGAGCTGAGTGAGGGGCACCCTGTACCAAGTGACGTGGTACAGGGTGCCCCTCACCTGCCACCCGTCCGTGTGAGGCTGCCCCTCACCAACCGGGGCCCTCACGCACCCGGGCCCCTCACTCACCCGGGCCCCTCACTCACCCGGGACCCTCAGTCACCCCGGGACCCTCAGTCACCCCGGGACCCTCACTCACCCGGGGGCCCTAGTCAGCGGGGGCGGAGGGTGCGGGCCACTGCGAGGTGGAGGAGGCCGCCGAGGAGCCAGATCGGGCCCCACAGCCAGACGTAGTGGACGTGGTTCGGCCCGGCCTCGACGCCCGGGAGCGCGCCCGCCACCACCAAGGCGTTGCCGACCGTCTCGTAGAGCCCGTACAGGGTGAGCACGACCCCGACGCCGAGGGCGATGCCGCGCGCGGCCGGGCGGGAGCGGCGGAGGTCCCGGCGGACGGCCACGACCAGCGCGATCGCACCGAGCAGCACCTTGATCGCGGCGGCGGCGAGGTTCACCGGGCCGATGCCCATCGCGTCCTCCACCGGGTGCAGCCCGGTCCGGCCGCCGAGGGCCCAGAACACGTTCAGCCCGGCGAACCCGAACGCCCACACCGCCGCCGCCCAGCCGGGCCACCTCCGCACCACGTTCCGCTCCCTCCGCCGCTCCCGACCGATGGTGCCAGCGGCGGGTCAGCCCAGCACCGAATCAGCCCGGCACCGGATCAGCCCGGCGCCGGATCAACCCAGCGCGGCGGTGAGCAGCTCCTCGCCCAGCTCCGGGGTGGCCGCGACGACGCCGGACCACCGCCGGTGCAGGTCCGGGTCGATCTCCAGCGCCCGGCCGTGCAGGTCCAGCACCACCCCGCCCGAGGCGGGCAGCATGACCAGCGCGGCGGCGAGGTCCACGATCCGGTGGGTGTCGGATCCGGCGTCGAGGAACGCGTCGGTGGAGCCCTCCGCGACCAGCGCCGCCTCCAGGCAGCTCGTGGACAGGATGCGGATCCGGCCCGCCCGGCGGCTGATCCGCCACCACGGCTCGGCGTTGCGCTCGTGCGGGCGCAGCAGGCTCACCGCCGCGCCGTCGAGCTCGCGGCGCCCGGTGGTGCGGTAGCCGGTCGGCCGGCCCGCCACCGCGTGCCAGCAGCGTCCGGTGTCCAGCCAGCAGGTCAGGGCTTCGACCGGGGCGCCGTCGACGGCCAGCGTCCCGGCGAAGGCCGACAGCGGCACCCCGGCGGCGGCGTTGGCGGTGCCGTCCACCGGATCGGCCACCAGCGTCGTGGCCGAACCCCGGTCGACGAAGCCGATCTCCTCGCTGAGCAGGTTCACCCGGTGTTCCTCGGCGACCTCCGCGATGGCGGCCTCGACCAGCAGGTCCAGCCGCATCGAGGCGGTGCCGTCGGCGCCGGTCCGCCCGGTCTCGGCGAGCCGGGCGCGGGTGAACTCCGCGCGCGCCCGCCGGAACGCCGCCGAGGCGGCCTTCGCCGCCCCGGCCAGCACCGGGTGCGCCTCGCTCGGCACCACCGGGTCGGGGGTGGGCCAGCCGATCAGGCTCATCGGTTCCCCCCGTTCAGCACGGCGCGCACCACCGGCCAGTCCGGACCCCGCTCGACCAGGGCGAGGTCGGCGCGCAGCCCCTCGGCCAGGCGGCCCCGGTCGGCGAGCCCGGCGACCTCGGCGGGTCCGGTGGTGACCAGGCCCAGCGCCGCGGGCAACCCGACCTCCCCGGCCAGCGCGAACGCGGCGGCCAGCAGCCCGGAGGGCAGGTAGTCCGAGGCCAGCGCGGTGACCAGGCCGCGGGCGACCAGCTCGCGGGCCGAGACGTTGCCGGAGTGCGAGCTGCCGCGCAGCGCGTTCGGCGCCCCGGCCACCACCGGCAGCCCGTGCTCCCGGGCGGCCTCGGCGGCGGCGACCGTGGTCGGGAACTCCGCGACCGCACCGCCCCGGGTGCACAGCGCCGCGACCTCCTCGGCCGACTCCGGGTCGTGCCCGAGCAACCGGATCCGCCCGGCGCGGGCCAGCCCGCCGAGCCAGCCGAGGCTGGCCTCCCGCACGTCGAGGCGGCTCGCCCGCTCGGCGGTGAGGTCGGTGACGTGCTGCCGGGCCTGCTCCGGCGACATGCCGTCGGCGCCGATCAGGTACTCCGCCATCTTCTCCGGGTCGGCGTACTGGCCGATGCCCGGCGTGTGGTCCTCGTGCGAGACCAGCGCGACGCCATCGGCCCCGTCGAGCTCGGCGGCCAGCGCTTCCGCCCCGGCGTCGGACCGGACGTCGAGCCGGTACAGCACCCGGTGGTCCACGACGGAGCCGTCCCGCTGCCCCACCGCCGCGCACAGGTCGTGGGCGTTGCGCACCGACCGGTCACCGACGCCGCGGGCGTTGCCGTTCTGGAACGACGCGCCGTGGAAGGTGGTGGTGACCGCTGCCGCCCGCAGCTTGCCCTCCAGCGACAGCAGCGCGAAGTCCCACGGCAGCTCCGCCGACGGGCGCGGGGCGCGTTCCCGCTCCAGCGCGTCGCTGTGCACGTCGACCAGCCCGGGCAGGCAGAGCAGGCCGCCACCGTCCACATCGCACCCGGTGGCCGCCGGGTGCGGGCCGACCTCGGCGATCCGCCCGCCGCGCACCACGATCCGCGCGTCGTCCAGCAGCCGGTCGGGCAGCACCGCCCGGACGTGCCCGAGCACGTAGTCCCGCGGCGTGGCGGCCAGCGACCAGCCGGTGACCTGTTCCGTCGCGCTGCTCATGCCGCCGCCCCCAGCACCTCGGCGGGCGATCCGACCCGCGCGATCCGTCCCCCGGCCATCTCGACGACCCGCGTCGCCAGCCGCCGCATGGCGTCGAGGTCGTGGAACACCGCCAGCACCGCGACGCCCTGACCGCTCAGCGAGCCGATCAGCTCCAGGGCGCGTTCCCGGTTCGCCGGGTCCAGCGCCGAGACCGGTTCGTCGAGCAGCAGCAGGCGCGGCGGCCGGACGGTGCCCGCGGCGAGGTTCACCCGCTGCCGCTCCCCGCCGGAGAGCACGCCGCAGTCCACGTCCCACAGCGCCTCGTCGAGCCCGAGGCGGTGCAGCGCGTCGCCGGCGGCCTCGCGGGCCTCGGCGCGGTCCAGCCCGCGGCGGCGGGCCGCGGTGGCCACCACCTCCAGCGGACCGGTGCGCGGCGGGGCGGCGAGGAACTGCGAGACGTAGCCGAGCGCCCGCCCGCGCAGCCGGGCCAGCGCCCGGTCGGGCAGCGCGGTCAGCTCGACCGGGCCGCCGTCGGCGTGCAGCACCACGCTGCCCGCGTCCGGCAGGTAGCTGCGCTGGACGCAGCGCAGCAGGCTGGACTTGCCCGCCCCGCTGGGGCCGGCGACGGCGACGTGCTCGCCCGCCGCCACGTCGAGGTCCACGCCGTGCAGCGAGACCGAGGTCCGGCCGTCGATGGTGTGCAGCGTGAAGGACTTGCGCAGACCGCGCACGGTCAGCACCGGGTCGTCGGGGATCACCGGGTTCACCTCCGGGCCGCGGCCACGAGCCGCTGGGTGTAGGGGTGGTGCGGGTCGGCGAAGAGCTGGTCGGTCAGCCCCTGCTCGACGACCCGGCCGAGCTGCATGACGAGGCTGCGGTCGGTCAGCGCCTCGATCACCGCGAAGTCGTGGCTGACCACCACCGCGGCGATGTCGCGTTCGGCGAGCAGCCCGCGCAGCAGGTCCAGCACCCCGGCGGCGACGGAGGCGTCGAGGCCGGTGGTGGGCTCGTCGAGCAGCAGCACCGGCGGTTCGGTGGCCAGCGCCTTGGCGATCTGCACCCGCTGGCGCATCCCGCCGGAGAAGGTGGCGACCGGATCGTCCATCCTGGACAGCGGGACCTCGACCCGGTCGAGCAGTTCGGCGGCGCGCTCCCGGATCGCCCGGAACCCGCGCCAGCCCGCGGCGGTGAGCCGCTCGGCGACGTTGCCGCCCGCGGTGACCCGCAGGTCCAGCCCGGCCGAGGGGTCCTGGTAGACGACCGACATGGTGTCCACCCGCAGCTTGCGCCGCCGCGCCCGGTCCAGGCCGAGCACGTCGGTGCCCCCGCCGTCGACCGCCGCCAGCCGGACCGCGCCGCCGGTCGGGGCGTCGTCGCCGATGACGCAGCGCAGCACCGTGGACTTGCCGGAACCGGACTCGCCGATCAGGCCGAGGGCCTCCCCGGGCGCGACGTCGAAGGACACGTCCCAGGCGGCGACCACCGCGCCGGTGCCGGGGCTGACCGCGGTGCCGTGCTCCGGTCCGGTGCCGGGCACCGCCGCCGCGCCGCCGGGCCCGTGCACCTTGCCGATGCCGTCGACCCGCAGCGTCCACTCCGGACCGTCCGGGTCGCGCGGCGGCGGCGCGGTGACCGGCCGCTCCCGCACCGCCACCGGGCCGGGGCGCGGGGCGCGGGCCGCGTGCGCCTCGACGTCGGCGTCCCCGGCGGTCACCCGGGTGCACCAGTCGGAGTCGCTGCACACGTAACCACCGTCGCCGCCCTCGACCAGGAAGCTGTGCTCGCTGCCGCAGTAGGAGCACCGGGCGCCGGGCACCCGCTCCACCTCGAACGGCACGTCGTCGAAGGTCAGCGGCACCACGTCGGTGTGCGGCGGGATCGCGTAGAGGCGCTTCTCCCGGCCCGCGCCGTAGAGGTTGAGGTGCGCGCACCGGTCCAGCTTCGGCACGTCCCAGCGCGGCACCGGGCTGGTCGCCACCACGTAGCGCCCGTCGACCAGCACCGGGTAGCCGGTGGACTTGGTGATGACGCCGTTGCGGACCAGGTCCTCGTAGAGGCTGACCCACATCGCCGAGTAGTCGTCCTCGGCGTGCATCCGGTCGCACTCGGCGACCGACTTCTGCACGCCGCGCAGCGGTTCGGGCACCGGCACCTGGTAGACCAGCACCTGCCCGGGCCCGAGCGGTTCCTCCGGGATGCGGTGGCGGGTCTGGATGACGGTGGCGTTGCGGGTGTCGGTGTCGGCACCGCAGCCGGTGGTGCTGGCGATCATCCGCCGCAGGTTCACCGCGTTGACGCCGCCGTCGTCGCCCTGGTCGATCACCTTCACCACGTCCTGCTCGCCGATCACCGAGAGGGTGACCTGGAGGCCGCCGGAACCCCAGCCGCGGGCCACCGGCATCTCCCGGGAACCGAACGGCACCTGGTAGCCGGGCACGCAGACGGCGGTCAGCGCGGCGCGCCGGATCTCGCGCTTGGCGCCCTCGTCGAGCAGGCCGCCGTCCAGCGCGGTCTCCCCGGCGAGCTCCCGGACCGCGAGCGCGTCGGATGTCGTGGTCATCGGCATTCCTCTCCGAACGGTTCCGGCGCCCGCTCGGCCGCGTCGGCGGCCTGCCGGGTCGCGGTCTTGCGGTCCACCATCGACCGGAACGTCACGTAGTGCGGCAGCTTGAGGTGTTCGAGGAAGCCACCGGAATCGAGGCCGTCGGTGGTCAGCAGCAGGAGCTGCTCCAGCGCGCTGCCGGATTCGGTGCGGCGCCAGGCGATGTCCAGGTTGGCCATCGCGATGGCCTTGCGCTCGTTGTGCCCGAAGCACAGGCCGTAGCCGACGTCGAACTTGGTGCGGTCCTCGTCGGCGCCGTCGAGGTCCTCGATGCCCTCGGCCTCGGTCACCCGGATCCGCCCGATCTCCACCGGCCGCCCGGTGTGCGGGTGGGTGATGGACAGCCCGACCCGGCCGTGCCGGGTGTCGCCGAGGGTGATCTCGTGGACGTCGCCGTCGGGCCCGAGGATCGACCGGTACCAGAGCCCGACCAGGGCGCCGGTCTCGGCGCGCGCCATGCTGGCCAGGATCGCCGAGCGCGGCGCCGGGGTCCGGGGCGCCCGGCGGGTGATGTCGAACGGCTCCGGGTCGTCCTCGGGATCGGGGTGCTGCACGACCAGGTCGAGCTCGGCCAGCAGCCGGTAGAAGCGGCGCGGGTGGCGCTGCTCGTCGGTGCGCGGCTGCGGCTGCCCGGCCTCGGCGGGCACCGGCGCCGGGCGCTCCCGCGGGCGCTCCAGCAATCGACCGGTGTAGTCGGTGGTGCGGCCCAGCAGCTGCGGACCGCCGGGGGTGCGGTGGGCCGGGACGATCCGGCGCAGCACCACCATCCGGTCCGGGTCGACGGGTTCGGTCACGGCCAGCTTGGGCAGCGTGGAGCGGTGCGCGCGGACCAGGTGCGCGGCCTCCAGCACGTCGCCCTCGGCCTGCCGGAACGCGTCGGCGGCGATGCCTTCGTCGTAGAGCCCGGCCTCGCCCATGATGCGGTCGACGGCGAGCCGGAAGCGCCGCGCGATCTGCTCGGTCCCGGCCCACTCCACCGGCGCGTCGTCGCGGCGGCGGCGGACCAGCCGTTCGGCGGCGAGGATGGCGTCCATCCCGCCTCGGACACCGGAATACCCCATCAGGCACCTCCTTCGATCCGGGTCGAGCGCGGCAGTCCGAGCACCGCGCCCGACCGGGTCACCAGCAGCAGGTCGCGGCCGGCCGGGAAGTCGGCCGCCGCGCGCCGCCGCTCGGCGAAGTCCGCGGGCAGCCCGGCGATCCGGACCTCCCGCGCCCCGTCGACCCCGGGGCCGCTGAGCCGCAGCGCCGGGCCGTCGTCGAACCCGTCCGCGGCCAGGGCGACCAGCGCCCCGCGCTCTGGCGCGGCGGCGGACCCGACCGGCAGCCCGGACAGGTCCGGCCCGTCCAGCGCCGCCAGCGCGGCGCGCTCCCGCTCGACCAGCGGTGCTCCGGTGACCGCGCGCACCGGGTCGGCCCACTCCGACCGCGCCACGTGCACCGGGGTCTCCAGGTCGGACAGCGCCAGCACCGGCAGCAGCACCGCCGGGAAGGGCGTCTCGGGCAGCCGGGTCACCTCGCCGGGCCGGGACAGCGCGTCCAGCACGGCGCGGAAGACGAGCTGGTTCTGCCGTGGCGCCAGCGCCACGACCGGGCTCGCGGTCATCACAGCTCCTCGAATTCGACGATCGTGGGGGCCAGTTCGGCCCACTCCGCCTCCTCGGCGGCGCGGTGCCGGTCGGCCACCCGCAGGCACAGCTCCTCGACCTCGGCGGCCAGCGCGGCATCGGCCTCGGCGGCGGCGTCGAGGAGCGCGGCGGCCAGCGTCGCGGGCCGGTCGTCGCCCAGCCGCATCGCCCACCCGCGCGCACCGCGCAGCTCGACCTCGGCGCGGCAGGCGAGCACGTCGCCGAGCAGGAACCGCTCCCGCACCACCGGCTCCCTGACCTGCACCGACACGCAGCCGACCTCGGGGGCGCGCAGCACCGAGGGAGGTGCGGCGCCGGCGAGGCACCGGTCGGCGAGGTCGATGACCTCGTCGGGTTCGGCGACCGCGAGCAACGCGGTGCGCTCTTCCCTGTTCACGTGACCTCCGGGGAGAAGTAGGGCCCGTCCATCTCGACGACGATCCGGGCGGAATCGGGACGCGACCAGGAGTGGCTGGACAGCAGCGGGACACCGGAGTCGGCGTCCCGGCTGAGGCTCTCGACGAGCCACACCGGTCGGCAGGACTCGGTGCCCAGGCCCGCGGCGACCGCCGCGTCGGGCAACGCGTAGCTGACCCGGCACCAGGCCCGCACCGGCCGGACCCCGCTCATCTGGCGCAGGATCGAGTCGACCGACTCCACGGCGTGCACCGCGAGGTCCACGTCGGCGAGCACGTCGGCCGGGATCCACTCGTTGGACCACCCGCTGAGCAGCTCGTCGATGTAGTACTGGCGGACCAGCAGCGTCGCGGGGCTGCCGGGCGGGCGTTCCAGCCGTTCGGCCGCGTCCTCGGGCAGCGGGGCCCGCCGCACGTCGCGGACCAGCGACCTCGGCTCGGCGCCCGCCTCGCGCACCGTCTGGTGCCAGGAGGGCGCGCGACGTTGCGAGATCGCGTAATCGATGCGGCGGTTGACGAAGGTGCCCGCGCCGCGCACCCGCCGCACCAGCAGCCGGCTCTCCAGCTCCTGCACTGCGGCGCGGGCCGCCGCCCGGCCGACGCCGAAGCGCTCGGCGATCTCGTGCTCGCTGGCGATGCGGGTGCCCGCGGGCAGGGCCGCGAGCTCGGTCGCGAGCTCGTCGGCCATCTCCAGGTACCGGCTTCTGACCACGTACGACAGCGTGGCCCGGGGCCTTGTCCGGACAACTTCAGCCGGACCAACGCCCCGGGCCCCGGAGGTGAACAACGCAGCAGCTTGTCACCGGTTCGACAGCCGCACCGCCACGCCAGGTGAGTCCGGCACCACCTTCAGCCGCCGGTGCACTGCTTGTCCCTGGTGACCGCGCAGACGTCTCGGACGCTGTTGAAGGTCGCGTCGTCGACGGGCGTGAAGCCCCAGTAGCCGCTGATCTGGCACTCGCCCTCGCAGTAGCCGTGCTGCCGCAGGTAGTCGGCGTTGGCGTCCCGGAAACCGTCGGTGAGGGCCTGCTTCACCGCCGGGTCGAGGTCGTCGGAGATCGCCGCGGGCGAGCCCGGGATCATCTCCGACTTCCACACCACGCGCAGGTCACCGGGCTTGATGGCGCCTTGGGCGGGCAGCAGCTCGTTGATCATGGTGTCGGTGGCGAACCCGGCGTCGCACTGGCCGCTGGCCACCCCGAGCGCGGAGGCGTCGTGCCCACCGGCCATCACGGCCTGCACGTCGCGGTCCGCGTTCACCCCCGCTTCGGCCAGCCCGGCCTTCGGGTAGAGGTAGCCGGAGGTGGAGTTCGGGTCGACGAAGCACACCGTCTTGCCCTTGAGGTCCGCGAGGCTCCGGATCGGCGAGTCCTTGGGCACCACCCCGAAGGACTGGTAGCCCGGCGGCTTGCCCTTGCCCTCGGTCTGGGCGCCGACCGGGGTGATCGACACCCCGTTGTTGCGCGCCACCACGTAGGACAGCGGTCCGTACATCGCGATGTCGATCTTGCCGCTGCGCTGGCCCTCGATGACCGCCGCGTAGTCGGTCGCCTTCTCCATCCGGATCTGCTTGCCGGTCCGGTCCTCCAGCATCCGGATCAGCGGCTCGAAGTCCTGCTCCAGGCTCGTGGACTCCTCGGACGGGATGGAGGCGAACACCAGTTCGCCCGAATCGCCCGCGCCGCCCTGGGTCGCGGCACTGGGGCCGCACCCGGTCAGCAGCGCCAGCGGCAGCACGGCACCGGCGAGCAGTCGGACTCGCCGTGGAACGTCGAACATGCCTGGTCCTCCCTTGGGTGTCGGCGCCAGCCTGAACACCGCAGGTGAGAGGGCACCCCGATCGAGGTTGCCGGAGCCCGAACACCGGACGACGGTCCGGCGAAGCTGACCCGACAGGTAGCGACGGCGGGAGAACGGGTACGTGCAGGTTCGTGGAGCACTTGCGGATCGGCACCTCGGGGTGGGTCTACGCGCCGTGGCACGGCGACTTCTACCCGCCCGACCTGCGACGCGGCGGCGAGCTGGCGCACCTGTCCGGCCGGATGAACTCGGCCGAGATCAACGCGTCCTTCTACTCGCTGCAACGGCCCCGGCACTTCCGCGCGTGGGCGGCGGCGACCCCGGCGGACTTCGTGTTCGCGGTGAAGGGCAGCCGCTACATCACGCACCTGAAGAAGCTGCGCGGGGCGGAGACGGCGCTGGCGAACTTCCTGGCCTCCGGGGTGCTGGCGCTGGGCCCCAAGCTCGGCCCCCTGCTGTGGCAGCTCCCGCCCTCGCTGCGCTTCGACGCCGACCGGATGGCGGAGTTCTTCGCGCTGCTGCCGCGCACCACCGGCCGCGCCGCCGACCTCGCCGCCCGGCACGACGAGCGGGTGACCGAGCACGCGCTGCCCCGGGGCGGCCGGAGCAGACCCGTGCGGCACGCCGTCGAGGTGCGCCACCCCAGCTTCGCCACCCCGGAAGCCGTCGCGCTGTTCCGGGAGCACGGCATCGCGCTGGTGGTGGCCGACACCGCGGGTCACTGGCCGTACCTGGAGGACATCACCGCCGAGCACGTCTACGTCCGGCTGCACGGCGACGAGGAGCTCTACACCAGCGGTTACACCGCCGAAGCGCTGGACAGGTGGGCGTGGCTGATCGACGCGTGGCGGCGCGGCGAGAGCCCGCGCACCGAGCGCACCGCCGCCGAGCCCGCACCGCCGTCCGGCCCGCGCGAGGTGTTCGTCTACTTCGACAACACCGCCGCCGGGCGCGCCCCGCACGACGCGATGGCGCTCGCGCGGCGGCTTCAGGCGCTCTCGGCGCCGTAGCGGTCGCGGACCTTGGTGGCCAGCTCGTGCTGCCCGTTGTCCTCCAGCACCCGCGCGACCTGGCCGCCCAGCCGGGCCCGCTCCGCGTCCTCCGGCGAGGTGACCTCGATGAACGAGAACACCTGCTGCTCGATGTCACCGCCGCCGTTGGTGCCGGGCTCCACGGACATCTCGTGCTGGAAGGCGCGGAACAGCGTCGGCTGCTGGGCGCCGTCGGCGTCCCGGAGGTCGCCGAGGTGGGCGGGGTTGATGAAGCTCCACCGCGCGGCCGGTTCCTCCGGCGGCCGGGTGTCGTGCGCGGCGGCGGTGAGCTTGCGCAGGTCGTCGATGCTGCCGACGACCTCGGGCATCCGGTCCTCGTTGCGCGCCAGCCACCACACCACCGCGCTGCCCGGGTTCTTCAGCACGTCCTCGCCCAGGTAGGCGCGCTTCTTGCGCTCGTAGTCGCGCTCGCGCTCCCACACCTCCTGCTCCTTGCGGACCTCGGCGAGCCGGTGCAGCCGGTCGGCGTCGGCGGTCGGCAGCGACAACCGCACGTCCACCGCCCAGGTCTCCACCCGCCCCGACGGGTCGGCGCGCACCACGCCGAGCGCGGCGGCGAGCCGGTGCCGGGCCAGCTCGGTGTCCCCGGCGACCGCGGTGGCGGCGATCTTGCCCGCCTGCTCCAGCAGCACGTCGGCGGCGAGCCCGGCCGGGTGGGCGTGCGGCAGCCCCGGCGCGTCCGGCAGCGGGCGCCAGTGCACGGTGGCCGAGAACAGGAAGGAGTAGTCCGGCTCGGCCGAGCGCAGCCGGATCCCGGTCACCGCGTGCTGCTCCGGTTCGGGCGCCGGCTCCGGGCGCACCGGTTCCGGCGGCACGATCGGGACCTCCTTGCTGGTGCGCAGCCGCAGCAGCGCGAACGGCAGCACCACCGACGGTCCGATCAGCGTCACCACGCCCAGCGGCAGCCACACCCACAGCGGCCACCCGTAGCGCACCCCGACCACGGCCCACAGCGCGGCGCCGAACGCCGACGCCACCCGCATCGCGGTCACCTGATCCCGATTCATCCGGCTGGCTCCCGTCCGATTCCCGGTATTCGCCCCACTCCTGTACCGCGAAGGCGGGGCCCGGGGGAGGTCTCAGCGCCCAAATCCCCACGATCAGAGCAAGCGCCGGTCGCGCGGGTGACTACCCGGTGAACCGGACCAGGGCGGCGGTGAGGTCGTCGTGGCGCTTGCCCGGGCGGTGCGGATCGGCGTCCTCGGCCGCGCGCACCCGCCGCCGCAGCAGCTCCGGCCCTCCCCCGTCGAGCAGGTCCAGCAGCGCGGTCCAGTCCCCGAGCCCGAACCGGTCGACCCAGCGGGCGGCACCGTCGCTGAGCACCGCGGCCCGACCCAGCTCGGCGACCGGGACGGCACCGGTCAGCGCGTGCCGGGCGGCCTCCGGATCGGTGCCCGCCACCCAGAACCCGCCCTCGCGGTTGCGCCAGTGCTCCACGGCGGCGATCGTGCGCTCCGGCAACCGGTCCACCCGGTCGTCGAGGACCACCGCGACCTCCCCGGCGATCTCCAGCACCACGGGGCTGTCCGCCAGCACCAGGTACTCGACGGACCCGCCGCGCCTGCGCAGCAGCGAGGCGGTGCTCGACGGGCTCCACGAGTTGGTCAGGTCGCATTCCGGGTGCGCGCGCCGCGCGGCCTCGATGGCCTCGGCGAGCAGGTCGTCGAGCGGCGCGTCCGACCGGGTCAGCCCCGCGGCCAGCGCCGCCGCGAGCTGCCGCACCAGCCACGGCACGTCGTGCGCGCAACCGGTCTCGACGCCGGGCTGCTCGGTCGCGCCGTCGAGCACCACCACCCAGTCCGGCCCGGCCAGCGCGCAGTCCTCGTTCACCGCCCCGGGCGCCGCCCAGCTCCCCAGCTCAACCCGCACCCCCGCAGCCTGCCACGGGCCCCGCACCAGCGCCGCGAGCGGTGACCGGACCGGCCACCCGACCCGCCGCGGGCTTGGGTGAGGGGCCACCTTCATCCGGCATGGTCGGATGAAGGTGCCCCTCACTCAGTTCGCGGGCGGTGCGCCAGGCGGTGCAGTTCCCGGACGCCGTCGGCGAGGGTGCGGGAGCCGAGCGCGTCGAGCACCGCGCGCTCGGCTTCGGCGGTGAGGTCGGCGAAGAACTCGGTGGTGTGCGCGGTGACGAGGCACACGTGCTCGCCCTCCGGTCGGCACGCCCACAGCGGTTTGTCGCCGACCGCGCAGCGGTAGACCTCGGCGAGCGTGATCTCCTCCGCGGGCCGCGCGAGCCGGGTGCCGCCGCCGCGGCCCTTGGTGGTCTCGACCAGCCCGTCCCGCACGAGCGGGGCCAGCAGCTTGCGGACCAGGCTCGGGTTCGTGTTCAGCCCCTCGGCGAGCTGGGCGGAGCTGTGCACCCGCTGCTCCTCGGTCGCCAAGAGCAGCATCACCTGCAGGGCGCTGGAGAACCTGATGTCCAGCACGGCGGCGCACCTCCTCCCGGGTCGGCTCCGCAGCGTACCCGCACCGCGCGGTTGCACTCCCGGGGAGAAAATGTATCTTGAACAAGTACATTTCTTCCGGCGCACGTCAGGAGCAGCATGTCCACTCGCGCGGCCCAGGCCCTCGCCCGCCCCTTCACGTTGGGCTCCGCCGAACTGCCGAACCGGATCGTCATGGCCCCGATGACCCGCGGCCACTCCCCCGGCGGCATCCCCGGTGCGGACGTCGCCGCCTACTACGCCCGGCGCGCGGCGGCGGGCACCGGCTTGATCATCACCGAAGGCACCTACGTCGACCACCCCTCCGCCGGGGACATGGCGAGCGTGCCGCGCTTCCACGGGGAGCAGCAGCTCGCCGGGTGGGAACGGGTGGTCTCGGCCGTGCACGCCGAGGGCGGCCGGATCATGCCGCAGCTCTGGCACGTCGGCATCCAGCGCGCGGCCGGGAGCCCGCCGTTCCCGGACGCGCCCTCGGTCGGACCGTCGGGCATCGCGCTGGACGGCACGGCGGGCGCCGGTGCACCGCTCACCCTCGCCGACGTCGAGGCGATCGTCCGCGCCTTCGCCGACGCGGCGCGGGAAGCCGAGCGGATCGGGTTCGACGGCGTGGAGCTGCACGGCGCGCACGGCTACCTGATCGACCAGTTCCTGTGGGAGCGCACCAACCGCCGCACCGACGACTACGGCGCGGAGCGCACCCGGTTCGCCGCCGACGTCATCGCCGCCGTCCGCGAGCAGGTCGCGGCCGACTTCCCCGTCGTGCTGCGCTTCTCGCAGTGGAAGGCGGACAACTACGGCGCCAAGCTCGCCACCGGACCCGACGAGCTGGCCGCCGTGCTCGCCCCGCTGGCCGACGCCGGGGTGACCGCCTTCCACGCCTCCGGCCGCCGCTACTGGGAACCCGAGTTCCCCGAGTCCGGCTCCGACCTGAACGTGGCCGGCTGGACCAAGAAGCTCACCGGCAAGCCGGTCATCACGGTGGGTTCGGTCGGCCTGGACGCCGTCTTCGACCCCGCCGCCCTCACCGCCGACGCCCGGGTGGACAGCGTCGAACGGCTGCTGGAACGCCTGGACCGCGACGAGTTCGACCTCGTCGCGGTCGGCAGGGCGCTGCTGGCCGACCCGGAATGGGCGCGGAAGGTCCTCGAGGGCAAGGAGAACGAGCTCATCCCCTACAGCAAGGAAGCCGTCGCCACCCTGCACTGACACCCCAACCCAGGTGCGGACCGCTTTCGCATGTCCTGCGGAGCGGTGCGGGTGACGCCGCGTGCCCGACGGTGGTGACGCTCGCGCGAGCGGTGAGCTCCTCGCTTTTCGAGGTGAGGGGCACCCTTGTCCGAGTTACTTGGGCAAGGGTGCCCCTCACTCACGACTCGTTCGGGTGAGGCCGAGGGGCGGGTTCAGAAGCGGCAGTACATGACGTGCAGCCCGACGCGGCCCAGCTCCGGGTGCTCGAACGCCTCCGGGACGGTGCCGATCACCTCGAAACCGTACCGCTCGTACAGCCGCACCGCGCCGGTGTTGGACTCCACGACGGCGTTGAACTGCATCCCGGCGAACCCGCGCGCCCGCGCCCACGCCAGCGCGTGCCGGACCAGCGCGTCGCCGATGCCGCGCCCGCGCGCCTCGGCGGCCACCATGAAGCTCGCCGTGGAGACGTGGGCGCCCGGCCCCTCGCGGTTCGGCCCCATCTTCGCGGTGCCGAGCACCCGGCCGTCCTCGACGGCGACGACGGTGACCGCGGGCGGCACCTCGATCCACCCCCGCGCCGCGGCCTCGTCCATCGCCGGGTCGTAGGCGAACGTGTCGGCCGCCCGCACCACCTCCCGGACGATCCGCCACACCCCGGGCCAGTCCTGTTCCTCGAACTCCCTGATCAGCACGTGCTGCACTCCACCACCGCACCCGCATCGTTGCCAAGTCCGGCCTCCTCCGCCACGATCGACCGGTGAGCGCGCACCCGCAGCACGACGATCCCGCACCGCCGCGTCGCGGGGCGGGCACCCGGACGCTGGGGCTGATCGTGTCGGCGGCCGGCGGGGCGGAGCGGATCCGTTCGGCCCTGGTGGTCCCGGCGATCGAGCGCGGCTGGCGGGTGGCGGTGACGCTGACCCCGACGGCGGGGAGCTGGCTGGCCGACAGCGGCGAGATCGAGGCGATCGCGGCGGTCACCGGCCTGCCGTGCCGGGTCGCGCCCCGGATGCCGACGCAGCAGCCGCCGCACCCGCCGATCGACTGCTTCCTGGTCTGCCCGGCCTCGGCGAACACGATCAGCAAGCTCGCGCTGGGCATCGGCGACAGCCAGGCGCTGACCACCGCGTGCGAGGCGATCGGGGCCCGCACCGCGCCGGTCGTGGTGTTCCCCAAGGTCAACGCCGCGCACGTCGGCCACCCGGCCTGGCAGTCGCACCTCACCGCGCTGCGCCGGGCGGGCGTGCGCCTGCTGCTCGGCGACGAGTTCTGGCCGCTGCACCCGCCGCGCAGCGCCCCGGTGCGGGACCTGCCGTGGCGCAAGATCCTCGGCGTGCTGGACGACCTCGTCCCGGCCCGCTGATCAGCTCCGGAGCAGCAGCACGGCGTACTCGTCACCGGGCCGGGCGTCCTGCCGGACCAGTCCGGCGCGCTCGGCGACCCGGATCGCCGCGGTGTTGCCCGGCCGGGTCTCCACCAGCACCGGCCAGCCGGGGCGGGCCTCGGCCCCGGCGGCGATCGCCTCCCGCGCGACCTCGGTCGCGATCCCGCGCCCCCACCACCCGGGATCGACCCGGTAGTACAGGTTCCAGCAGCGCTGCCCGCGCCACTCCTTCGGCTGCACCCCGCCGAAGCCGACGACCCGGTCCGCGCACTCGACGGCCCAGTAGCCCAGCGGGCCGTCGGCCCACGCCCGGACGAACGCGTCGAGGAACCGCGCGGACTCGTCCCGGTGCGGAGCGGCCCGCGGCGGCACTTCCCGGGCCCGCAGCGCGGTCTCCAACCCGACGAACGCGTCGAGGTCCGCTCCCCGCACCGGCCGCAGCCGCAGCCGCCCGGTGGTCCGCTCGATCGACACCATCCGCCGACGGTACCGGCTCGGCGGCGCCAGATAGAGTCAACTACTCTGCTACTAAGATCGCTTACGTACCGTCTCTTTCAGTCCACCCATCTTACGCTTGTGGCACGTGGACCTCGCTTGTCAGTATCAGTCACATTAAACGAAACCATCCCACCCTCGGCCAGATGCCCCCAATGTGACTCATCAGCAAGGTCACGAAGATGAAAGAAGTAGTCGACTGAATCAATACTTGCGAACGCGTACAGTTTATCGGAGCGAATTGTTTTCACACGTGCCAATTTGCGCTCAAGCAATCCCGATTCGACACACCGAATCCTTTCGCGAAGACGCGATCCGAACTCTGCGGCCTTGCGTGCATGGAATTCTTCGCCGAGCATTTGGTTAAGCTCTAGAGACAACGCGCTCAACTGCAGGAGCCGGTCACATGATTCACCTGGCAGAAACTCAATACTTGTCATTTCTGCAAACTCGACAACGAGCTCAAGGAATTCGAGCGCCGACTCAACATCGCCTTCTTCCATGATTTTCCGAAGTTGATACACTCCGGCACGCAGCCCTAAAGCCACTGACGCAATCCCTTGAGGCCTCGCCAATTTGAGGCCGAGTACATGTCTTGTGGTTTCGAGAACGTCTGCAAACCTGCCCTGCAAAAGGCTTCCCCACGCAACGTGGAATAGTACATCCGGGTGCTCAATATTCTTACGTGCAGCTTTCCTCAGGTAGCTTACCCCGGCTTCGATATCGATGCTTTCATCGATCAAAAAAGAGCCAAAGAAGTAGTACAATGGAGCATAGTCGTGGGCCAGCTCACAAGCCCTTTCATAAGCATTTCTTGCGGACGTGTAGTCGGACATGAATGTGTGCACAAAGGCTTCTACACGCCAGGTCTCGAAGTAGCTGGGCGCAAGACGACGAGCTTCACCACAGCCTTCGAGCGCCTCTCGGAATTGACCATTGCGCGCTGCTCGAATTGATTCGCGCAGCAACCGTGCAGCACTGTAGTCACCAGGACTCTGCACACTCACAGTGTACGGATCGAAGGGCGAGGCGGTGTTTTCTGCCCGCAAAGAGATACCGAGGTCTAGCAACTTTTTATTTCGTTCCTGGAACACACGCCGCTCGTCTTGCCCAACGCGGTGCCTTTTGTCCAAGTAGCTTCGGCCAAACTCGGTTACCTCATAGTTTGTTTCAGTATCTTGATTTCCTGACGACATCCGCATCTGCGTGAAGTTGGTCGTCAGGAGCTCAAGCAGGGAAGCATGCGTTCGATCAGCGGACATTTCGGTCAAAAAAGCAATTTCGGCGTGCGTTCGCTGCCCAGGTAATACTTGAAGACACCGTAAAACAACCCGAGCATCGTCACCAAGATATTCGTAGACGTTGGACATGCAGTAGTCGAGCAGAAGCTCGTTATCCGCCAGCAACTCCTCGGGCCGAAGCCCTGCTTGAATCCCCGAGACAAACCACTTAATATAGGCTGGGCGACCGCCCATTCGCGCGGAGATCCCGGCAATAGCTTCTTGAGACAGACCCTCTAGTGCCCTGACATCTCGCATGCCAGCCAATTTTCGCAAAAGCGTTTGGGCTTCGCCTTCTTCTAAGGGGGGAAGACTTACCGGATTCTCTACACCGACCCCGATCCGACTAGTAATGATCACCTTGCTGCCGATGGGAATTTCCAGCAGAAACTCGCGCAATCGAGCATCGAGCACAGTTTCTAGATTGTCCAAGATTAGCAGGACCTTGAAATGCTCCAGATAGTCTAGCACTTCACTTGCCGGGTCTTCAGGCTCTGCTGCCCCCAGTGTTTTAGCTGCATTCATAAACAGCCCGAGTGAATCTTCGATTGCGCCATTAATGCGCTCTATCTCATTAATTGTTAAGTTCTGCGACTTGGCGGTCACCCACACGATCGCATCGAAACCAGCGTTTTCGTCTAATAGTTCATAGGCGACCTTGAGGGCAATAGCGGTCTTTCCGATGCCGCCATCCCCAAGGATTGATATTACAGGATATGCACCTTTGACAATTTTTTTAATCCTTTGCACTTGCTTGCGTCTGCCGTAAAATCCTGTTTCTTCAAAGTCAGGTATGGGCAGGTTGTGCATCGGAGCATTGTCTTTTTCTCGAGGAAGGTCAACAGTCAACCCCAAGACATAGTATGGTTCGTTCTCAAGCCTGGCAAGCGCATTAGCCAGCATAGGCCAATTTGATAACGCCGCCCCACTGCAAAGATCCTTACACAGGTCATACATTCTAGCGAGATCATCGATCTCCATAGGGCGAGTATGTGCCACACGGTTCCTGATCGGCACTACTCCTGAAAGCCGATCTTTCACCGATTCCAACTGTACAGCGAGATCATTCGGAATATGCGCCCTGTTGCGTCGCAAAATTTGGAAGCCATCGGCAAAGTCAATATAGGAGAGCAATGCAGTCGGGGAATCGTTTTTTACAGCGCCTCGCTCGCGTCGAATCCGCTCGCTCGCCTTCTGATATTCAGCATCCGAGAATACTTTGCCAGGAATTGTGTCCACCAGAAGGGTGTCAATATGAAGCCTAAGGTCCTCCTCCAGCGCAGAGATCAGCGCGAAGCAAGTTAATCTTGACTGACTATGGGCCATAACGCCTACTTTGGTGATATTATTGATCTTACCCAGGTGGACATCCTATGACACTAAGCGCTGGCATAACCGTGTTGTGCGCGAAGCAAAGTGCAAGACATTACTAATTAGTCCATACGGCGGAACTCAGACGTTCAGATGGTCTGCTCGTGCAAAGCATTCGGGTGCGCTAACAGCGCCTTGGGCGCAGATACTCAAAGACTCTCGCCTCCATGCTCGCTGCCATCGCGCCGTCTATCATCTGTTTAGCCTAAACACGCCACTCTAATAGTTCTTTGTCCGAGAGCACAAGTACCTTGTCAATTCGAACTAAATCACGAGGAAGTCATCTAGGAGCTATGTCCAAGAACGGGCAATGGCGCGATCGCCCAGACTTATCGGCACCACCGGGCGAAAAGGTTTTGCAGGGAGCTCGCACAGGACCCAGCCCGGTGGGTCTAAGGCCCTGCCTGTGGTGCGGCGACAAATGCTGATACGGCGCCGACCGACGATGGTGACCGACCCGCCCCGCGCGGAGCACCTCCGCGCGGGGCGGGTCGGTCACTCGAAGGCGCCGAGGGCGACCTCCGCCGCCCGCGCGATGAGGGCGTCGTCGTAGGCGGCGTCCTTCGCGTCGCGGTCGGACAGCACCGAGATCATGATCGGCGCCCGGTCCGGCGGCCGGACCACGGCGATGTCGTTGCGGGTGCCGTAGTCGGCGGCGCCGGACTTGTCGCCGACCTGCCAGCCCGCCGGCGCGCCCGCCTTGATCAGGGCGTCGCCGGTGGTGTTGGTGCGCAGCAGTTCGTTGAGCAGGGCGCGCTGCGGCTCGGGCAGGGCGTCGCCGACGGTGAAGGCGCGCAGGCTGGTGGCCAGGGCGCGCGGCGTGCTGGTGTCCCGCGGATCACCGGGCGAGGTTTCGTTGAGCTCGGTCTCGATCCGGTCGGACCGGGTGGTGGTGTCACCGAGGGCGCGCAGCGCCGCGGTGAAGCCCTCGGGCCCGCCCAGCTCGCCGAAGATCAGGTTCGCCGCGGTGTTGTCGCTGTAGCGGACCGCGGCGTCGAGCACCGCGCGCAGCGTCATCCCGGTGTCGACGTGCTGCTCGGTGATCGGCGAGTAGCTCACCAGGTCGTCGCGGTCGTAGTGGATCACCCGCTCCAGCCCGGCCATGTCGGTGCGCTGCAGGACCGCACCCGCCGACAGCGCCTTGTGCGTGGAGGCGAAGGCGAAGCGCTCGTCGGGCCGGTACGCGATCTCCTCGCCGGTCGCGGTGTCCACGGCGTAGACGCCCAGCCGGGCGTCGAACTCGCGCTCCAGCGCGCGGAAGTCGGCGTGCGGGGCGCGGGTGCCCGGTTCCGGGGCGGCCGGTTCCGGGGCCGCTCCGGCGCTGCCGCAGCCGACGAGCGCGAGGAAGGCCACGGGCGCCACGAGTACCCGCAGGATGCGCGGTGCGTGCACGGATTTTCCCTTCGTCGTCGATCAGCCCGGGGAATCCGGGCGATCATCCGACGTATATCACCGCACCACCGGGCGAACCGGCGGAGACCGCGGAAGGTGACCGGAACCACCGGCGGCTCACGCGCGCGCGACCACGAGGGCGTAGCCGATCGCGGTCAGGTCGTTGAGCTGCTCGGTCACCGCGGCGATGGTGTCGACCGCCGCGGTCCCCAGGTCGCCGAACTCCGCCGCCTTCGCCCGCAGCGCGGGCAGGAACGCCTCGACGAAGGCGTCGTCGGCGCGGATGGTGTTGGCCGAGATGTCGGCGACCTCGACGGGGGCGAGCCCCGCCCGGCGGACCAGGTCCGGGTACTCCGCGAGCGGGCAGAACCCGCCGAGGTGGAACGAGGCCATCACCTCGGCCGCGGCGCCGCGCTCGTGCGCGGTCATCGGGGCGAGCTGGACGAAGTCGGTCAGCGCGACCAGCCCGCCCGGCCGGACCACCCGCGCCACCTCGCGCAGCACCCGCACCCGGTCGGGCAGGTGCGGCGGCGATTCGAACAGCCACGCGGCGTCGAACGAGTCCGCCGGGAACGGCAGCGCGGCGGCGTCGGCGAGCAGGAAGGACAGCCGGTCGCCGAGCCCGCGCTCGCGGCCCAGCCGGGTCGCGGCGGCCACCTGCTCCGCGCTCACGGTGATGCCGACGACCTCGACCCCGCGGTCCTCGGCCAGGCGGACCGCGGGCTGCCCGGTGCCGCAGCCCACGTCGAGCACCCGCTGCCCCGGGCCGACCTCGATCCGGTCGATCATGATGCCGGTGAGCCGTTCGGAAGCCGCGGCCATCGCGTCGACGCCCGGCACGGCGTCCTCGTCCCAGTAGCCGAGGTGGATGCTGCCGCCCAGCACCTCGGCGAAGAAGTCGCTGAGCTGGTCGTAGACGTCGGCGACGTCGCTGAACGGCGCGTTCTGCTGGGACACGGGCTGCTGGGGCACGGGCTGCTGGGGCACGGGCTGCTGGGGCACGGGCTGCTCCTCCTGGTCGGTGCGTCAGCGGATCCGGGTGACCCGCATCCGGTCGCCCAGCCGCCGCCACTGGGCGACCGTCCTCGGGTGGCGGCGGGGCGCGCGTTCCGGCCGGACCGACCACCGCGCGACGATGGTGGCCAGCCCCAGCACGACCTCGGCGAGGGCGAACTGGTCCCCGATGCACTTGCGGGCCCCGCCGCCGAACGGGAGGAAGGCCTCCCGCGGCGGCTGCGGGCGCGACGCGCGGTCCCAGCGGTCCGGGTCGAAGCGGGCCGGGTCCTCGTACAGGTCGCCGCGGTGGTGGATGAGGCAGGAGCTGTAGACGATCGTGGTGCCCGCCCGGATCCGACGGCCGCCGAGCTCGGTGTCCCGGGTGGTGGTCCGGGTGAACATCTCGCCGGCGGGCGGGAACAGGCGCAGCACCTCGGTCACCACCCGCCGGGTGAACTCCAGCTCGGACAGGTGGCCGAACTCGGCGGGACCACCGGCGAGCACGGCGTCGGCCTCGGCGCGCACCCGCCGCTCCGCGTCCGGGTGGAAGGCGAGCAGCCGCAGCGCCCACACCAGCGCCAGCGCGGTGGTCTCCAGCCCCGAGGCGAAGAAGGTCAGGACCTGGTCGCCGATCTCGGCGTCGGACAAGCCCCGGCCGTCCCCGTCGAGGTCGCGGGCGGCCAGCAGCGCGGAGAGCAGGTCGCCCCGGTCCGCGCCGGAGGCCCGGCGCTCGGCGACGATGGTGGTGACGATCCCGCGCAGCCGCGCGCGTGCCCGGCGCAGGCGGCGGTGGCCCGGCAGCGGCAGCTCGGCCACCACCGCCGGCGCCGAAGCCCGCAGGTACAGCCCGCGCACCACGGCGGTGACGTCGTCGACCGCCTGCCGCAGCGCGTCCGGCGGCAGCGCGTCGCGGAACATGGTCTGCACCGCGATCCGCGCGCTCAGCGCGCCCATCTCCCCCGGCATGTCGAGCACCTGGCCGTCCGCCCAGCCGCGGGTGACCTCGTCGATGCCCGCGGTCATGGTCTCGCCGTAGCCGGGCATCCGGGTGTGGTGGAACGCGGGCTGGATGAGCCGCCGCTGCCGCCGGTGCCGGTGGTGGGCGCAGGTGCCGAGGCCGTCGCCGAGCCACTCGCGGATCCGGTCGAACAGCGCACCGCCCTTGTCGAAGACCTTGTCGTCGCGCAGCACCCGCTGGGTCAGCTCCGGGGTGCAGACGACGACGGCCCGGTCCGGCCCGAGCCTGATCCGCACCAGGTCGCCGTGCGCGGGCAGCGAGGTCAGGAACGCGTGCGAGTCGCGCAGCAGCGCCGGGGCGTGCCCGATCCCGGGCAGGCCGCCGGGCGCCATCGGGATGTCCGCCGGGCGGGATCGCGCGGTCACCACGTGACCGGTAGTTCGACCAGGCCGCCGGTCTGGGTGTTGCGGTGGACCCGGAGCTCCTCGACGTCCGCCGCCAGCCGCATCCGGGGGAAGCGGTCGACGAGCTTGCGGAAGACCGTCTCCAGCTCGACCTTGGCCAGCGGGGCGCCGATGCAGTAGTGCGGGCCGTGCCCGAACGACAGGTGCCCGCCCGCCTCGCGGCCGACGTCGAACCGGTCGGGCTCGGGAAAGGCGTCCGGATCGTGGTTGGCCGCGCCGTTGTCCAGCAGCACCAGGTCGCCCTCGCGGATGGAGACCGCGTCGAGCTGGAAGTCCTTCCGGGCGTAGCGCGGGATGTCGCCGCCGGCCGGACCCGGGGTCGCGCGGATCAGCTCGTCGACGGCGTTCGGGATGACGTCCGGGTCCGCCACGATGATCCGCCACTGGTCCGGGTTGAGCAGGAACAGCAGCATCCCGTAGCCGATGTGGACGGAGGTGGTCTCGAAACCCGCGAACAGCAGGACCATCGTGTAGTACGCGGTCTCGGCGTCGTCCACGCCCTCGGTCCCGCACAGCCGCGAGGTGATGTCGTCACCGGGATCGGCGTGCTTGCGGGCCACGAGGTCCTGGCAGTACCGGTACAGCGCGTCCACGGCGCGGGCGGAGCCCGCCCGGTCGGTGACGTCGGCGGCGGCGTGGATCCAGGCGCGGAACTCGGCGCGTTCGGCGTAGGGGACGCCGAGCAGCTCGCACACCACCAGGACCGGCAGCGGCAGCGCGAGCGCCTCGACGAGGTCGACCGGCCGCTCCCGGTCGGCGAGCGCGTCGACGAGCTCGGTGGCCAGCACGTCCACCCGGTCGCGGAGCTCCCGGATCCGCTTCGGGGAGAAGTGCGGTTGCAGCAGGGCGCGGGTCCGCGCGCTGTCCTGCGGCTCGGTGGCGTAGTTGCCGAGCGGACCGCTCACCAGCACCGATTCGCCGATGCGGGCGGCGCGGTCCGGATCGGGGTGGGAGCGCCCCAGCACGTCGCCCGCGAGCAGCCGCTTGACCTCGGCGTAGTCGGTGACCAGCCACGCCGGGTCGCCCACCGGCGTCCGGACCGCGTGCACCGGTCCCCGGGATTGCAGCTCGCGCAGCAGGGGCGGCACGCGGAGCGGGTGGGTGCGTTCGAAGGGCAGGGCGGTGGTGTCCATGTCGTTCCCGTCTGGTCGGCTACCGGAGGTTGCGTCCTGCGGGCGCGAGCTCACTGGTCCCGGTCGATGGCGGCTTGGGCGAACCCGCGCAGCCGGTCGCGGCTGGGCGTCGGCGGCAGCACCCGCAGCGCGGCGATCGCGTTCTCCGAGTACTCCCGGGCCATGGCGGCGGCGGTGGTGATCGCCCCGGTGCGCTCCAGCACCGCGACCAGGACCTCGCGCCGCACGGCGGGGTCGTCGTCGCCGACGAGCACCTCGGCGATGGCGATCCGGTCCTGCGGGGAGGAGGCCCGGTGCGCCAGCAGCACCGGCAGCGTCAGCCGCCCGTTGCGGATGTCGCTGGTGTCGGGCTTGCCCATCGCGCCGGTGTCGCGGGTGTAGGACATCAGGTCGTCGTGGAGCTGGAAGGCGCAGCCCAGGTTCTCGGCGTAGACGCCCAGCGCCCGCACCAGGTCCTCGCCCCCGCCGGCCAGCAGCGCGCCGCACTCGCACGCGCCCCGGAACAGCGCGGCCGTCTTCAGCCGGACCATCGTCAGGTAGGCGTCGAGGTCGAAGTCCCGCCGCGCGCACAGTTCGGCTTCGAGGCTCTGGCCCCGGCACAGGTCGATCCCGCACCGCGCCACCACGTCGAGGGCCGCGACGATCCGATCGGCCGCCGCGCCGGTGCCGCGGCACTCGGCCAGCGCGGCGAACAGGTCGAAGATCAGCGCGTCCCCGGCCACGATGGCGTTGTCGGCGCCGAACCGGTACTGCACCGAGGGTTTCCCGCGCCGCAGCTCGTCGTCGTCGATGATGTCGTCGTGGACCAGGCTGGCCACGTGCCCCGATTCCGCGCCGACCGCGGCGGGCAGCACCACGTCGGCGTCCCCGCCGACGGCGAGCGCGGATTCCAGCAGGAGCACCGGCCGGAACAGCTTGCCCGCGGGCACCAGCGCGTGCGCGCACATCGCCCCGAGCATGCTGGTCTCGGCCTGCCAGCGGTCCGCGAGCCCCGCGCCCACCTTCTCGGCGAGCAACGCCGGTCCCGGGTCGCCCGGGGCCCGGTCCTGCGGGTCGGCACCGCCGAACGACGGGTCCATCGTCACACGACCAGCCATCGCTATCCCTCCGTGGTTCGCGAAGAGCCCACCGCCGGGTCACCGGCCTGCGAGCGGGTCACCGTCGGGCGAGCTGCCGTTCGAGGCGGCCCATGTAGTAGATGATTTCCTCGTGGTTGGTGGACGGCAGGAACCGGTCGGCGCCGACCTTGTAGTAGAGGGAGCTCACCGTCTCGGTGAGCAGGTGCTCGTAGGGTTCGTCGCGCCGCAGCGCCAGGGTCACCGCGGGCACGTCGAAGCCCTTCCAGACGTCGCGCCACACGTAGTAGTCCTCCCCGTCGACCACCACCCGGGGCAGCGTCTCGTTGGCGTAGCGCGGGGACGGTGCGCGACCCGGCACGGTGTAGGCGGGCAGCGTGCGGAGGTCGAACTCGAAGACGGTGTCCAGCAACGGGTGCGACTCCTGCGGCACGCGCGGCAGCACCGATTCGCGCCACCAGCGCCGCAGCATCTCCTTGGCCTCGTCGTCGCCGTAGAGCAGGGTCAGCACCGGGGCGAGCACGTCGGAGTCGGTGAACGAGTTGACCATGCCGCTGCGGAACGGCTCGGTGGCCGGGTTCGGGTCGTGGTCGAACCAGTCCATCAGCGACCGGATCAGCTCGGACTGGGTGATGCCGCCCAGCGCGCGCAGCGGTCCCCAGACGTAGCGGAACACCGGGTTCTCGGCGACCAGCCGGGACACGAAGATGAACCGGTGCATGTACCGGTTGTCCCGGGGCGACATGGTGTCGTGCGACAGCAGGTACTCGAAGTCGTCGGTGTTGCCCCGGACGGTGACCAGGCCGAAGCGGTCCCGGTCGGTGTGGTAGGTGGTGTTCGGCAGGATCAGCATCGGGTACACCGCGACCCGGGAGACGTGGCCGGCGAGCCGGTCGTAGCCCTTCATGAAGGACTCGATGGTCTCCCCCGGCGCGCCCCAGATGAGCTCGGCGTAGCAGTCCAGGCCCTCCTTGCCCAGCCACTCCGCCAGGCCCTCCCAATCGTTGACCTTCATGTTGCGCCGGTTCATCAGGTCCAGCGTGGTGTCGTCGAGGGTCTGCAGGGCGAGGGTGAAGGAGCTGTGCAGCCCGGCTTCCTTCATCACCTTGACGATCTCGTAGAACACCGCGGACTTGTTCTTGGCCCACGAGGTCTCGATGCTCTTGGGGTAGCCGTACTCGCGCCGCACCGCGATGACGTCCTCGACGAATTCGAGGTCGATCGGCATCATCCCGAAGTTGGCGTCGCACAGCACCAGCGTGTGCACCCCGTGCCGGGCGAACAGCTCGATCTCCTGGCGCAGCCGCTCCCGGGAGAAGGCGCGCACCCGCTGGCCCACGGCCCCGCCCCAGTAGCAGAACGAGCACTTGTACGGGCAGCCGCGGTTGGTCTCCAGCAGCGCGACGTCGTAGGGGAACTCGCCGTTGTCGTCGGTCAGCGGGATGGCGCCGGTGAGGAACGGCGAGGCGATCGAGTCGAGGTCGTCGATCCGGGGCCGGTCGGCGGTGGTGACGACCTGCCCGGCGGTGTCCTGGAACGAGATCCCCTCGACGTGGTGCAGGTCCCGCGCCGAGGCCCCGTCCAGCCGGGCGCGCAGCAGGTCGCGGAAGGTGAACTCGCCCTCGCCGTTGACCACGACGTCGACGAAGGGGTGCATGCCGAACACCCGGGTCGCCTGCTGGGACACGTGGTTGCCGCCGAAGACCGCCCAGCCGTCCGGGTTGAGCTGCTTGAACGTCTCGGCCAGCGCGGCGAACTCCTGGTAGTTCCAGCCCAGCACGGAGAACGCCAGCACGTCCGGGACGCCGTGCTGGAACAGCTCGTTGGCCATGCCGAAGAGGGTTCCGCCGCCGTCGAAGTTGCGGATCCGGATGTCCGCACCGGCCGCGATGCGCTCGTCCTGCAGCGCGGTCGCCTTCAGGTAACCGGAGGCCAACGGCATCGACTCCAGCGACATGGCCCAGACGCCCTGCTGCACCAGCCATACCTGCAGCGGTCGATCCTCCATGGGAAGTCCCCCTTGCGCTCGTCCCTGTTCGTCGGGGTGGCCTGTTGGTCGGGTGGCCGGTCGTCGGGATGGGCCGGTCGTCGGGTGCGGCGGCTCGCCGGGCGGTTCGGTCGTGGGCCGGTTCACCAGGTCGCGGGCACGCGTTCCGGGCCGGTGTCGATCGGGTGGTCGGTCCACGGGAGCTCCTCGGGCGGCGTGCTCAGCGCGAGGCCGGGGAGCTGGTCGGCCAGCGCGCGGACCGCGGCCACGAGCTCCATCCGGGCCACGGCCGCGCCGATGCACCGGTGCGGGCCGTAGCCGAACCGCACGTGCGGGCGGGGCGTCCGGGTCGGGTCGAACCGGTCCGGGTCGTCGAACACCGCCGGGTCGCGGTTGGCCGCCTCCAGCCGGACGAGCACCATGTCGCCCGCGGCGATGCGCAGCCCGGCGAGCTCGACGTCCGCGCGCGCCCAGCGGGGGATCGCCTCGCCGCTGAGCCCGGCCTGGTGGCGCAGCACCTCCTCGACGGCCCGCTCCGCCGCCGCCTCGTCGCCGAGCCCGCCCAGCCCGCCGTGCGCCAGCAGCTTGACCAGCCCGATGGACAGCGAGTTGATCGTGGTCAGGTAGCCCCCGGAGAGCAGCGCCGCCGCGGCCAGCACCAGTTCGCGGTCGTTGAGCCTGCCGTCGTCGCGGATCGCGACCAGTTCGCTGAGCAGGTCCGCACCGGGATCGGCGCGCTTGTCCGCGATGAGCCCGCCGAGGTGGTCGATCAGTTCCAGCCAGGCGTCCACCCCGCCGTCCAGGTCGTCGACGATGGCCACCGACACCGACTCGGCCCACGCGTCGAACCGGGACCGGGCGCCGGCGGGCACCCCGAGCACCTCGGCGATCACCGCCCGGGTCAGCGGCCGGGACAGCCCGGCCACCAGGTCGCCGGGCGCGCCGCCCGCGCGCAGGTCGGCGACGAGCCCGTGGGCCAGCCCGTCCACCCGCGGCCGCAGGCGGTCCAGCGTCCGCGGGCTCAGGCCCCGGGACAGGGCACCGCGCAGCCGGGCGTGCGGCTCGCCGTCGCACAGCAGCGACTCGGTGTCGACCTCGTCGCCCTCCCGCGTGATGGCGAACCTGCGGTCGGCGAGCACCCGCTGCGCCTCCGCCGCACCGAGCACCAGCCAGGCCGGGGTGCCCGCGCCGGTGGTGGTGCGCACGACCGGGGAGTCGCGGCGCAGCGCGGCGTACTCCGGCGGGGGCGCGAACGGCGAGGTCCGCTGGAAGGGCAGCGCGAACGACTGGGTGTCCATGGTCCTCCCGTCAGGTCCGACCGGTCAGGCCGTCGAGGAACCGCCGCACCGAGGCGTTGAACCGGTCGGGGCGTTCCATGTTGACCAGGTGGCCCGCCCCGGCGACGACGTCGAGCTCCGCGCCCGGGACGGTGGCGGTGATCCGTTCGAGCATCTCCCGCACGTCGACGACGTCGAGCTCGCCGAGGATGCCCAGCAGCGGCGCGGACACCTCGGGCAACCGGGCCCAGGTGTCGGCCGCCTTGCCCGGCAGCACCGGGTCCGGCCGGGCGTGCCGGGTGGCGGTGTGCATCGCCATCGCGCGGCACTCCGCCCGGATCGCCGGGTCGACCTCGTGCGGATCGCGGTGCGGGCCGTCGACCCACAGGTCGAGGAAGCACTCGACGTAGCCCTCGGTGTCCCGCTCGGCGACGCACCGCGCCTGGCGCTCGAGCAGGCCCACCACGAACTCGCCGCGCCAGTGCTGCTCGGAGGTCCCGCACCCGCTGATCACCAGGCCGTCGACGCGCTCCGGGTGGTCCAGCGCCACGTCCAGGGCGCTGGTGCCGCCCATCGACTGCCCGACCAGGAAGGCCGAGTCCAGCCCGAGGTGGTCCAGCAACGCCGTGACGTCGTCGCCGCGCCGGTACTCGGTCGTCGGCGTCGAGGACTCGCCGTGGCTGCGGGCGTCGAGGTTGAGCAGGCGGTAGCCGTCGAACGCGGCGAGCTGCCGCCGCCACACCCGGCGGTCGAGGGTGCCGTCGTGCAGCAGCACGACCGGTGGGCCGTCGCCGAGGTCGTCGTAGGCGAGGTGGCCGTCCGCGCAGGGCGCCCGGTTCATCGGCGGCCTCCCGGTGCGTCCAGCAGTCCCAGCAGCGCCGCCTTCACCTGCGGGCGGCTGGCCACCACGAGGGTGAACAGCGACTCGCGCGCGAGCCGCTGCGCCGGGTGGTCGCGCAGCAGGCCACCGCCGCCCGCGGCGACCACGCAGGCGCCGCCGGCCCGCAGCGCGAGCTCCGAGCACTCGGCGCGCAGGCCGGGCAGGCTCGCCGGTTCGCCCAGCGCCGCGTCGAACCGGGCGCGCAGCGCCCCGGCCTCGGCGCGCAACCGGTCGGCCACCTCCGGCCTGCCCGCGGTCTCCACCGCCGTTGCCGCCCGCTGCACCAGGCCCAGCGGCAGCGCGCCGTCGACGCGCACGCCCAGCGCCAGGCCGTCGAGGAACTCGGCGCGGTCGACGACCGAGGTCACCCGCTCGTCGGGCAGCACCAAGCCGTCGAAGACCAGCCGCACGGTGCTGCTGGCCTGCGCCGCCACCAGGTCGAGCTCGTGGACGGCGGCGACTCCGGGACCGCGTTCGGCGGCGACGAGCCCGTTGACCACCTCCCCGGTCTCCTCGTGCAGCGCCGAGACGTGCAGCACGTCGACCAGCCCCCAGCCGCTGACCAGGGGGACCTCGCCGGTGAGCGACCAGCCGCCGTCGGCACGGGCCGCCCGCAGCCGGGGCGGCACCGGCAGGACGCCGGAGAACGCCCCGCCGCCGCGCAGCTCCCCGCCGGCGGCGCGGGCCAGGAACCGGTCGCGCAGCGCGGTGTTCGGCGTCGTCGCCAGGCCCATCACCACGCCGTGGTGCTGGAGCCAGGTGAAGGTCGTGGTCAGGCAGGCGCTCGCCAGCGTCTCGATCACCTGGAGGAACTCGGTGAACTCCACCCCGGGGCCGCCGAACTCGGGCGGGGCCACCAGGCCGTAGAAGCCGTCCTCGGCGAGCCGCCGGAAGTGACCGCCCGGGATCGTCCCGGTGCGGTCCACCTCGTCGGCGGCGGGCAGCAGCACCTCGTCGGCGATCTTGGCCGCTCGCCGGAGCATCTCGGTCATGCCGCGCGGCCCCCGTTCGCGGTCGGGGCCAGCTCCAGCAGGTGCAGGTGCCACTCGGCGAACCCCTCGGCCCCGCCGCCGATCAGCTCGCCGGGGAACGCCTCGGCGAGCGCGTCGGGGATCTCCGACATCCGCACCTCCGTGAGAACGCCCAGGACGTAGCCGAATTCGGCGGCCAGGTCCGCGATCAGCGTCGGGTTCCCCATCGCCTCGCCGAACCACAGGTAGACCCGGCCGCCGGGGTGCAGCAGCTCCCGGCCCTCGGCCAGGAACCGGCGCAGCTTCGCGTAATCCGGGTCGAACATCGTCTCGTCCCACAGCGACGAGTCGACGACCTCGGCCGGGGCGTTGAGGAACGGCGGGTTCCAGTAGATGCCGTCGAACCGCTCCCCCGGCCGGACGGCCGAGTACAGATCGCTCTCCCGCGCGGTGACCCGGTCGGCGACGCCGTGCCGCGCGGCGTTGAGCTCGGTGTTGCGCACCGCCGCCGGGTTGAGGTCCAGCCCGAGCACGCGCTCGGTGCCCGCCAGGGCGGCGAGCACGGACATGATGCCCGTCCCGCAGCCCATTTCCAGGAATGCCGACATCCGGGCGAAAGGAATCCGGTCGGCGTACAACTCCCCGCCCGGCGAATAGGCGGGCGGCCACACCCCGTCGAGCAGATCCCACTTCCGGCCGAGCAGCTCGAACACATCCGGGCGATCGTCGTCCGAATGGTAGCGATCGATGATGTTCCGGCCGATCAGGAGCTCGAAATCCCGTGCTTCCATGCTGTCCCATCTTCACGTCGGAAGTTTCCGGCGGCAGCCGGCCACCGGGAAAAGGAAAGGAAGAACAACCCCAGCTCGAGCGATTCCCATTCAAACAGCGGCCGGAAAAGGGCGCAACGAAACGCGGACGAACGCGTCACCGGACGGGCGGCGGGGACCACCGCACCATGGCGTCCATGGAACGCCGGGACACCGCCTCGGGGAGGAAGCCGCCGATCCACACCCCGGCGTTGCGCGCCGCCACCGCCACCGGGGACGACAGCTCGGCGAACCGGCCCATCCAGCGCGACAGCGCGCCGAGCCGGGACGTCCGGGCCCGGCGGCTCCCGTCGTAGACCGCGAGCCCCGCCCGCAGCCGCTCCCAGGACCCGGCCCGGCCGATCGCGTGCGCGAGCTCGACGGCGTCCTCCAGCGCCAGGTTCGCCGAGCCCACGTTCGGCGTCATCGGGTGCGCCGCGTCGCCGACCAGGACCGCGCGGCCGTCGGCGAACCCCTCGACCGGGACGGCGATCTCCTCGATCTCGTCGAAGAACAGCGGTTCCGCCGCGGCGCGCGCCAGGAGCTGCGGGATCGGGTCGTGCCAGTGCCCGAACAGCGGTCCGGGCCCGGCGCCGGTGCGCACCGGGCGGCGCCCGCCGGTGGTCCTGGCCAGCGCCGAGAAGTGCACCCGCCCGTCCGGCAGCGGCAGGATCGACAGCCGCAGCCCCGGGCCCCAGGTCTCGGCGGCGACCGGCGCGAGCCCGTCGGCGGGGACCACGCAGCGCCAGCTCACCGAGCCGGTGGCGCGGAGGCCGGGGTGCCGCGGGTGCATCGCGCGGCGGGCCGCGGAGCGGATGCCGTCGGCCGCGACGACCAGGTCCGATTCCAGCAGCGCGCCGTCGACCCGGATCGCGGCCGGCCGGTCCGCGCCGCCGGGATCCACCGGTTCGGCGCCGGAGCCGTAGCGGATCGCGCCGGGCCCCACCGCCTCGGCCAGCGCGCGGACCAGCTCCAGGCGGGGCAGCGCGCGGATCGACTCGCCGTAGCGGCGCTCGACGAATCCCAGCTCGCTACGGGCGATCCACCGCCCGCCGGGCGCCCGCACCCCGCCCTCGCGCTGGACCACGGCGCGGGCGCGCACCGCGTCGCCGACGCCGATCGCGTCCAGCGCCCGCATCCCGTTGGGGGTGATGCCGATCCCGCCGCCGGTGGCGCGCAGGTCGGGGCTGCGCTCGAAGACCCGGACGGTCCAGCCCTGACCGGCCAGCGCGGCGGCGGTCGCCAGCCCCGCGATCCCGGCACCGACCACGTGGGCGCTGCGCACCATGTCAATTTCCTCCCGTGTTCCGCGGAAAAAACCGCCGTTCGATCAATTCTGGAGGAAATGCCGTTCCTTGCTACCTTCCGGAACATGCACAGCGTTCCCTCCGTTCGGGTTCGGCTACTGGCCCACGTCGAGGCGTGCCGCCCCGACACCGTCTGCTACGCGGGCGCCGTCGGGTTGAGCGGCGCGATTCTGAGCGATCCCGCCGCGCGTCCGCACCAACTCCTGTTCGCCTGGCTCGTCCCGACCCTCGCCTGGATCGCCTCGCTCTACGGCGGCGATTACTTCGACCGCGAGCTCGACGCGCTGGTGAAACCGCACCGGCCGGTTCCGTCGGGCCGGATTCCGGCGACCACCGCCAGGAACCTGATGGTCCTGCTCATCGGCGCCGGCGGGCTGCTGGCGGTGCTGATCAACCCGCTGGCGCTGCTGCTGGCGCTACCGGCGACCGCCTTCGGCATCGCCTACGCGTGGTGGCTGAAGGGCAAGGGCCTGTGGGGCAACGTCAGCCGCGGCCTGCCCACCGCGCTGGCGTTCCTCTTCGGCTCGATGACGGTCCAGCCGCTGCCCGCCGCCGCGCTGGTCCCGCTGGCCCTGATGTTCTGGGTGCACGATTCCGGTTCGAACCTCCTCGGTGCGCTGTGCGACCGCGACGGCGATCGCCGCGGCGGCTACCTCACCTATCCGGTGCTGCACGGCGACGACGCCACCGTCCGCGGGTTGACCGGCTTCCACGTCGGGTGGCTCGCGCTCGCGGTGGCCTGGCCGCCGGCCTTCGGCGACCGGATCGACCCGCTCGCCTACTACCTCCCGCTGGCCGGTTGCGCCGCGCTGGCCTGGATCTCGCTGCGCGGTGTCGTGCGGGCCCCGCGCCCGATCGCCCGCGCGGTGGGCGTGCGCGCGCACGAGGTGCTGGTGCTGGAGCGGGTCGTGCTCGGCACCTTCCTCATCGCCGCCGCCGGGCGGGTCGGCCTCGCCGCGCTGGTCTGCGTCCCGTCGCTGGCCGTCACCGCGCTGGCCCGCCGGATGATGCGCGGCCGGTACGAACCCGCCGGGTGAGCGCGGTCGGCGGACCGGCCCGCCGACCGCGGCCGGACCGGCGCTCAGACCTGCTGCAGCGCGTTCCTCGGATGACCGCCCTTGTAGAGCCCGAGGACCAGCTCGTGCGAGTAGCCCAACAGCTCCTGGAGTTCCGGCGGCAGCTCCACGACCTTCTCCGGCGGGACGCTGAGCAGGCTGTTCTCCACCTGGCGCAGCCAGGCCACCTGGAACCCGAACGAGAGGATGTGCCGGACGTCGGACGCGCTGTTGTTGGCGCCCCCGGCGTGGAACAGGTCGGCCCGGAACATCAGCGCATCGCCCTGGGCCATCTCGGCCTGCACCGCCTCGCTCCAGTCCGGGGCGGGGGCGGTCGGCGGACCGGTGTGGGCGCCGGGCACGACCCACGTCGCCCCGTTCTCGGCGGTGAAATCGCTCATCGCCGACATCACCGAGATCGCGACCGGGTTCTCCCCGCACGGCGCGTGCTGCCACGAGAACGTGTCCCGGTGCAGCTCCTGCACCGGTGCGCCGGGCTTGCGCGCCATGTACTCGGCGATGGTCAGCAGCATCGTGTCCGACAGCGGGGCCAGCACCCGGCGGCAGGCGTCGACGATGTCCCGGTGCAGCACCATGTCCGGCACGCACGGGATGGTGCCGATGAGCTGGTGCATCGTCTGCGAGGTGTCGCCCTGGAACTGGGCGAGCAGCGATCCGTCCGCGTACTCCTTCTCGTCCGGGTTGTCGGCGAGGTAGGTCCGCACCTGCTCGACGTAGGTCTCGCACTCCTCGCGGGAGTACGCCCCGGACAGGACGACCGCGCCTTCGTCGCGGAACGCCGCGTCCACCTCCGCCGGGTCGTAGGGCCGCGTCAAGCGGGGAATCGTGTTGCCCATGGTCACCGATCACCTTTCTCCTCGGGTGCCGCGATCGCGGCCTCGGTGCGGTCCGGGGTCACCAGGTGACCGGGAGCCGCTCGATGCTGACGTCCATGCCCTCGGACCGCCACCGCACCTCGTGCGGCGGATCGGCCGGTCGCAGGCCCGGGATCCGCAGCAGCGCGTCCAGCGCGACGGTCAGCTCCATCCGGGCCAGCGCGGCGCCGAGGCAGTGGTGGATGCCGTGCCCGAACGCCAGGTGCGGGCTGCGCGCCCCGTCGGTGCGCAGCGAATCCGGCCGCTCGAACTCGGCCGGGTCCCGGTTGGCGCCCACCCGCGAGGCGATCACCGTCTCGCCGGTGCTGATCCGCACCCCGCAGAGGTCCACATCGGACTGCGCGATGCGCTGGATGCCGGTCTCCTCGTCCTGCAGCCGCAGCAGCTCCTCCACCACCCGACCGGTCTCCAACCCGCCGGAGCGCAGCCCGTCGAGCACCTCGGGGTGGTCGAACAGCCGGAGCAGCCCGTGCCCGATCGCCGAGGCGGTGGTGACGTAGCCGGCCATCAGCAGGCCCATCGCCATCGAGGCGACCTCCACCCGGTCCAGCCCGTCGGGCTCGTCGCGCTGCCGCACCAGGTCGCTGATCAGGTCGTCGCCGTCGGGTTTGGCGTCGACCAGGTCCACCACGAACCGCTGGAGGTCCAGGAACGCCAGCCCGACCTCCTCCGGCGCACCGCCCACCGAGCGCAGCACGATGTCGGCCCAGCCCCGGAACCGGCCGCGCTCGGCGGCGGGGATGCCCAGCAGCTCGGAGATGATCGCGATCGGCAGCGGGTAGGCGAACGCCTCCTGCACGTCGGCGACCGGCCCCTCGGCCAGCATCGCCTCGACCAGGCCGGTGGCCAGCGACAGCGCGTGCTCGCGCAGCCCGGCGATCCGCCGGGCGGTGAAGGCCCGGGTCACGCTGCGGCGCAGCCGGGTGTGGTCGGGCGGGTCCTTGAGGAACATGAACCCGGAGGCGAGGTCGTCCTCGTCGGCGGTGGGGATCGAACCCGGGTACTGCGTGCCGAACGCCGGGTGCCCCAGCAGCTCCCGCACGTCCTGGTAGCGGGTGACCAGCCACGCCTCGCCCCCGTCGGCGGTGCGGACCTTCCGGATGGGCGCGGTCTCCCGCAGCCGCGCCAGCGCCGGCGGGGGCTCGATGGCCGAGTCGCGGGCGAACGGGTACCCGATCGGTTCGGCGCTCTGCTGGTGTCGCACGTCAGCCCTCTCCCTCGGTGGTGCCGTCGAGCACGACCTCGACGGCGTCGGCGAACTCCCCGCCGCTGCGGCCGCGGCGCAGCTCGTGCCGGAACGCCCGCAGCCGCTCGGCCAGTCCCGCGTCGTGGGCGACCCGCTGGAGCAGGTCGGCCAGATCGCCTGCGGTGAAGGGTTCGCGCAGCCGGACGCCCAGCCCGAGCCGCTCCACGCTGTCGGCGACGGCCCGCTGCTCGCCGATCTGCGGTGCGACCAGCACCGGCACGCCCTGCGCGAGCGCCTCGATGGTGCTGGTCAGGCCGCCGTGCGAGACCGCGGCGGAGGCGTGGGCGAGGGCGTCGAGCATCGGCAGCCGGGCGCGCAGCAGCACCCGCTCGGAGACCGGTCCGACCTCGTGCGGCGCGACCTTGTCGCCCAGCGCCGCGGCGCAGTGCCAGCCGAGGCGCCGCACCCCGCCGACGCAGGTGCGGAAGAACCCGAGGTTCTCGTTGAACACCGTGCCGAGCGAGACCACGGCCAGCGGCTTCGACCGGCGCAGCCACGCCAGCTCGGGCGAGCGCTCGGCGGGCCGGATGCACGGGGTGATGAAGGTGAACCGGGGGCCGAACGTCTCGCCCTTCGGCTGCAAGGCCCGCGGGAACAGCACGATGTCGCGGTCGGCCGCGTTGTCGAAGAGCTGCTCCGGCGAGACCTCGGCGGACAGCCCGATCTCGTCCAGGAACCCGGTGGCGTCGGCGAAGAAGCGCGCCATCGACTCGTCGGTGTCCGACCGCGACCCGTAGTCCTGGTGCAGCGAGAACTCGGCGTTGGAGGCGAACACCGGCCAGGTGCGGACCACCGGGAGGTCGTGGGCCCGCCCGAGCAGCCACCCTGCCATCGACAGCACGTCGGCGACGACCACGTCCGGCCGCTCCTCCCGGACGGCCCGGTCCAGCGCCGCGTGCGCCGCGCGCGCCTCGGCCAGCATGAGCGGCAGGACGCCCGCCATGTCGGACAGTTCCGCGCCCGCCCCGTCCATCGGGGAGTCGTAGCCGACCACGTCGACGACGCCGCCCACCTCGGGCGCGAAGCTGCGCGAGGCCAGGCAGCGCACCCGGTGACCGCGGCGGCGCAGCTCGGCCAGCCCGGCCAGGACCGGGTAGACGTGCCCCCACGCGGGGGTGGCGGCGAACAGCACGCGGGCGCCCATCACGCGGCCCCGCCCGCGACCGGGCGCACCGGCATCCGCTCCGGGAACCGGTCGCCGAGCATGTTCACCTTCCACGGCACCGCTTTCCAGTCCTCCAGCATCGCGAAGTCCGCGCCGCACTCGACCAGGGCGTCCACGGCGACCTGCAGCTCCAGCCGCGCCAGGTTCGCGCCCAGGCACCGGTGGATGCCGAAGCCGAACGCCAGGTGCCGGACCACGCCGGGCCGCCGCGGGTCGAAGGTGTCGGGGTCGGCGAACAGCGAGTCGTCGCGGTTGGCGGCGATCAGCGGCGCCACCACCACGTCGCCCTTGCGGATCAGGGCCGCGCCCAGCTCGACGTCCTCGGCGGCGAACCGCGGCATCGACTCGCCGTTGTCGCCGGACTGGATGCGCAGGACCTCCTCGACGAAGCCCTTGCGCAGCTCCGCGCCGTCCGGTGCGGTGCGCAGCGCGCGCAGCCACCCGAACTCCAGCAGGTAGCGCATCGCGACGGCGATCGCGTTGGCCGTGCTGACGTAACCGGCCACCGGCAGCCCGAGCACCATGGTGGCCAGCTCGACGTCGTCGACGGTGCCGTCCTCCTGCTGCGCCCGGATCATGTGCGCGAGCAGGTCCTCGCCCGCCGGACCGGTGCCGCGGCGGCGCTGGGCGATGAGGTCCCGCACGTAGTCGTTGAGCTGCTTCCAACCCTGCCGGGCCACCACGCCCTGCGCCTCGGAGAGCGGGACGAGGAGCTGGTCGGAGAGCCGCTGGAACATCGCCCGGTCGGGTTCGGGCACGCCGACGACCTCGGAGATGACGTTCATCGTCAGCGGCTTGGCGAAGTCGGCCATCACGTCGACCGGGCCGGTGGCCGCGGCCATCGGCACCAGCAACCGGTCGGCGGTGGCCCGGATCACCTCGCGGTAGCGGCCCACGTGGCCGACCGCGAACGGACCGGCCACCAGGCCGCGCAGCCGGGTGTGCTCCGGCGGGTCCTGGAAGATCGACTCGTTGGCCTCCTCGGTGCCGCCGCCCCGCTCCAGGTCGATCGGCGACACGCTGAACACCTGCCCGCCCAGCACCTTGCGGATGTCGCGGTACCGGCTCACCAGCCAGACGCCGGTGCCGTCCGGCGCAGTGGTGCGCGAGACCGGGCAGGACGCGCGCAGCTCGCGCCAGTCGCGCGCGTCGATGTCGGCCGGGCGGAAGCGTTCCACCGGCGGTGGCTCGCGGGAGGTCACGGCGTCCGCGGGGGGCTCCTGCGCTGTCATGGTCGTCCTCCGTTCGGCGGATGCGCTCAGGCGGTCAACGTCAGCCGGGAGGGACCGCGCACGAGCATCCCGGTCTTCCAGTCGATGCCGGACTCCCCGACCAGCCGCAGGTCCGGCGCGACCGAGGTCAGGACCTCCAGCGCCACCCGCAGCTCCAGCCGGGCCAGCGGGGCGCCGAGGCAGAAGTGCGCGCCGAGGCCGAAACCCAGGTGCGGGTTGGGGTCGCGGCCGAGGTCCAGCCGGTCCGGGTCGGCGAAGACCGCCGGGTCGCGGTTGGCGATCACCGAGGCGGGCACCACCGGCGACCCGGCCTCGACCAGCACCCCGCTCAGCGCCACGTCGGCCGTGGCGTAGCGCGGTGAGGTGCCGCCGGATTCCAGCGGCACGTACCGCATCAGCTCCTCGACCGCCGTCGGGATCAGCGCCGGGTCGGCGACCAGGTCCGCGAACCGGTCGCGGTCGGCCAGCAGCACGTAGAGGAAGTTGGGCAGTTGGGTGGAGGTGGTCTCGTGCCCGGCGACGAGGATCGTCATGACCAGCATGACCAGCTCGTCGTGGCTGACGGTGCCGCGCGCGGTGAGCATGGCCGAGATCAGGTCCTCGCGGGGCCGCCGCTCGCGCTCGGCCACCAGCGCGGCGATGTAGTCCCACATGGCGGCGGTGGCGCTCCACCGCTCCTCCTCGGAGATCGCGGTGGCCGCCAGCCCCGCCTCGGCCCAGTGCCGGAAGTGCTCCCGGTCCGCGAACGGCACGCCCAGCAGTTCGCAGATCATCTTGAGGGTGAACGGCAGGGCGAAGTCCTCGACGGCGTCGAAGGTCCCCGCCGCGAGCGCGTCGCCGGCCAGCTCGGTGGCGATGCCGGTGGCGCGGGCGCGCAGCCGGGCCACCGTCCGGGCGGTGAACGCGGTGCGGCACACCGAGCGGACCCGGGTGTGCTCGGGCGGGTCCATCGCGACGATCCCGGCGCTGAAGTCCGCCGCGGCGACCCGGGGGACGTCGCGCCCCACCGCGGCGGCGCGGGAGAACCGCGGGTCGGTGAGCACGGTGCGGACGTCGGCGTGCCGGGTGACCAGCCACGCCTCCTCGCCGTAGGGCAGGCGGACCCGGCTCACCGGTTCCTCCTGCTGCAACCGGCGGTACTCCGGTTCGAGGTCCAGCCGGGGCGCGGGCGGGAACGGGAAGGACCGGGTCGGCATCCGCGCTCACCCCCGTCCCGGGGCGGCGGGCACCGCGCCGCGCACCAGCTCGTTGCGGGTGACGACGACCTCCGCGCCGCGCCGGGGCACCAGCATCGGCCCCTTCGGCGCCACCCCTTCCGGCTCGGACCGGGCGGGTTCCAGCCGGACGTGGCGCAGGATGGTGCTGATCACGGTGCGCATCTCGACCATCGCCAGCGACGCCCCCAGGCACCGGTGCCTGCCGCCGCCGAAGGGCAGGAAGTGCGCGCTGGGCGGCTCGGTCGGGAAGAACCGCTCGACGGAGTACACCTCGGGCTCGGCGTGCAGGTCGCCGGACAGGTGCAGCAGCCCCAGCGACACCGCGAACATCGTGCCGGGCGGGAAGGAGTAGCCGTCGGCCTCCCAGCGCTCGACCGAGCGGCGGCCCAGGTCCAGCGTGGTGGGCCGCGCCCGGATCGCCTCGTGGATGGCCGCGTCGAGGTACTTCCGGTCCTCCCGGGCCACGGCGTCGGCGACCTGCCCGAGCGCGCCCGGGGCGCGCAGCACCCGCTCGAAGAACCACGCGAGCTGCGTCGCGGTGGTCTCCTGGCCGACGGCGAGCAGGGTGACCAGGTGGTCGCGCAGTTCCTGGTCGGTCAGGCCGGGACCGTCGGCGCCCTCGGCCAGCAGCAGCGACATCACGTCGCTGCCGGACGCGGCGGGGTCGGCGGCGGGGTCGGCGGCGGGGTCGGCGGCGGCCCGGCGTTCCCGGATCTCGGCGAAGATGATCCCGTCGACCTCGCGCAGCATCCGCTGGAACGCCGCCCACGGCCCGCGCCCGCCGAACTCGCGCCGGAGCGCGGGCAGCAGGATGAGCAGCGGGTTGACGTCGAGCAGCTTGGGCACCAGCACCCGCAGCCGGGCCAGCCGCGCCGAGTCGGTGATGCCGAAGACGGCGCGGATCATCACCTCCAGGGTGACCCGCTGGAAGCAGTCGATCAGCCGGACGCGGGACCCGGCCCTCCACTGCCGGATCTCCTGCTCGACGATGGAGACCATCACGTCCACGTAGTCGTCGACGTTGCCGCCGTGCAGCGGTCGCATCAGCACCTTGCGCCGCCGGGCGTGCTCGTCGCCGTGCGACATCAGCAGCGAGTGGCCGCCGACGATGAAGTCGATGCACTCGTTGGCGGCGGCGGCGTCGAAGTTCGCCGCCTCGTCCTTGAGGATCCGCCGGATGCCCTCCGGCGTCCCGACGTAGACGACGTCGCCGAAGCCGAGGATGCGCGCGGTGAACAGCGGCCCGTAGCGGTTCATGCAGGACACGCCGAACTTCACCGGCGCGAGCAACCACATCAGGGTCTGCACCCAGGCGGGCAGCCGGGGCCCGGGCGGGAGCGCGCCGGGACCCCGGCGCCGTCGCGGAACCCGGCTCACCGCGCTCCCCCCTCGCGGTTCAGCGTCCGCAGCCACCGGCCGAGCCCGCGCAGCGCGAAGGTGTGCGCGATCAGGTCGTCGGTGTAGCAGAGGTCGTCGAAGTACAGGCCGACGTTGCTCGGCCGCCAGGTCCCCAGGTCGTCCTGGTGGTCCACCAGCCACTCCACGGCCCGCAGCACACCCGGACCCCGCGGGTCCGCACCGGCCTTGAGCAGCGCGAACAGCGCCCACGCCGTCTCCTCGGCGGTGCTGCCCCGCGGCGGGAGCTCGTGGTGCCGCGGCCACCCGCCGTCCTCGGCCTGGTTGGCCAGCAACCACGCCCGCGCCGACTCCGCCGCCGGGGCGCTGCCCCGCGCGGTCTCGACGAACGCCTCCAGCAGCCGGCTGGTGCCGTGGGTGTTGTCCCGGAACCACACCGAGGCGATGGAGCCGTCGCCGTCCTGGTGCGCGCGCAGGTACTCCAGCGCCCGGGCCAGCGCGCTGCCCGGCGAATCCGGCAGCCCCCAGCGGCGCAGCGCCAGCACCACGTGCGCGGTGACCCCGGCGCAGGGCCGGTCGTTCATGATGTGGGTGTCGCGGACCCACTCCGACCAGGAGCCGTCCCGGTTCTGCATCCGGAGCAGCCACTGGATGCCGAGCTGCACCGCCGGGTGGGTGCGCGGCACGCCGAGGTCGGCGAGCACCCCGAGCACGACGGCGGTGTCCTCGGACTCCGGCCAGCCCGACGGGTTGGCCCAGCCCCACCCGCCGGGCGGGATCCCGTACTGGGCGAACGGCTTGTTCCACTGGTTGCGCAGCAGCCACTCCCGGGTGCCCTGGAGCAGCGGCTCGTTCGCGACGTCCTGGAACTCGCCGAGCGCCATGATCGAGTACGCGGTGACCGAGATCTCCAGGTCCCGGTCGATCGCCCAGGACCCGTCCTCGCGCTGGGTCTGCAGGAGGTAGTGCAGGGACGCGAGCTCCAGGTCCTTGCCGACCCCCGCCCGCCGCAGCGCCAGGTAGACGAACCCGGCGATCATCGGGCACTCCTCGATGCCGCCGTTGGTGCCGGAGACCTCCCGGAGCCAGTCCAGCGCCCGGGGCTCGGCGAGGCGGCCCAGCACCCGGCGCAGCGGGCCGCGCGGCAGGGTGCGGCTCTGCATCACGCCCAGGCCGAGGATCGCCGGGAGCGCGATGGAGACCTTGTTGCGCCAGCGGCGGGGCACCAGCACCGCCTCGACCGGCATGTCGGGCTGCTGGTCGAAGTCCCGCAGCCCGGTCAGCGCCCAGATCGTCGGCAGCGCCGCGGGCCAGGTCTTGGGGGCCTCGCCGGTGAGCCCGGGGATGACGTTCATCCCGTCGTTGTCGTCGATGAAGGTCCGGGCCCGGGTGATGGCACCGTGCGAGGCGTCCGGATCGATCTCGTGCAGCGCGGCGAGCCCGAAGGCGGTCATGCCCGGGCTGCTCGGCCACTCCGCGTCGGCCATCGCCCAGCCGCCGTCCTCGCGCTGGTGGGCGCGCAGCCACCGCACCGCGCCGTCGACCCGGTCCCGGTAGCCGACCGGGTCGGCGCGGTGCAGCGACAGCGCGCCCAGCGCGGTCGCGATCGCCGAGGAGGACAGCCGGTCGACCCAGGAGCCGTCCTCGCGCTGCCGGTCGTAGAGGTTGGTGATCGCGCGTTCCGCGGCCTTCTCGGCCCGGACGCGGAGCTGTTCGGCGTCCACTGGTCCGCCTTCCCTTCTCGCGGCTGTGCGGGCTTGCTCGTCATGTCGACGCGGTCGGCCACCGGTGCGGGAATTCCCGCGCGGTGCGGGAATTCCCGCATTCCGGCGCCGACCCGTGGAACAGCGTTTCCGTGGAATCTCCGATGCCGTCGCGAGCCGCGCGGCCGGACCCGAACTCGAACAGGGTTTCCGTTGATACCGGCCGGTTTTCCGCCCGACCGGCGATGACCTCGTCCTGGACGTTAGACCCGGCCCACCCCCTCCGCAAGCGGTTCAGAACAGCACTCGAGCACCGAGCGAGGAATCGATCGTCAGGCGCAGCGCCTCGGCCATCGACACCGAATTCCGGAATCCGAGCGCGCGCAGTTTCGCGTCGTCGCAGTGCTGCCGCCGCAGGGCGCGGGGCATTCCCCTTTCGGCGACGATCTCGTACCCGTTCCGGCGAATCGCCGCCGCGCGACCGGGGTCGTGCGGGGCGCAGGCCGCCGCGGCTCGCTCGATCAGCTCCGCCACCAGTTCCAGCGTCGTGCGGTGCGCCGCGGGGCACATGTTGAAGACCTCGCCGCGGGCCCTCGGGTCGGCGGCGACGGTCCGCAGCGCGCGGACCACGTCGGTCACGTAGACGTAGTCCCGGCCGTGGGACATCGAGCCCGCGTAGATCACCGGCGGCAGCGGTCCGCCCGGGTCGAAGAGGCGGCTCAGCGTCCGCGGCACGATCCGCGAGCCGGTGTTGCGGTCGCCCGGGCCGACGACGTTGCACAACCGCAGCGTCGAGACCGGCAGCCCGTACTCGGAGCCGTAGAGCCGGACCAGGGTGTCCGCCGACATCTTGCCGACGTCGTAGACGCCCCGCGCGTCCAGCGCCGAGCCCTCCACGTAGGCGTCGCCGACCAGCTCGCCGTAGACCTTGTCGGTCGAGGTCAGCACGAACCGGGACAGGGCGGTGCAGGCGGTGCGGGCGGCTTCGAGCACGTTGAGCGTCCCGCCGACGTTGCACGTGAGGGAGCCGTGCGGGTCGCCGAACGCCGAGTCGATGGTCGACGAGGCCGCCAGGTGGAACACGACCAGCGGGTCCACCTCCTTGATGACCTCCAGGCAGTCGTCGAAGCGGGTGATGTCCACCCGCACCGACTCGACGACCGGGTCCGTCCCGGCCGCCCGGTCGACGACGACGACCCGGTGCCCCCGGCGCGCCAGATCGCCCGCCAGGTGGGCGCCGATGAATCCGCATCCGCCGGTGACCAGCACCGGCCGGACGCCGTCCGTGCACTCCATGTCGGGTGTCCCCCTAGGTCCGGGTGCCGGGTGCCCGCTCGGCTATCGGGCCTGGTCGACCGGGCACCCGTCCCGGTCGAGGCCGTCGACCTGCTCGCCGAACTCCGCCCAGAACCGCGCGTTGTGCCGGGCCAGCGCGGCGATCGTGCTCAGGCAGTGCGCCGGGAGGCCGACGACCGGCGGCGCGGCGGCGCCGTCCGGGACCAGGTGCGAGTCGAGCCAGCGGAGCAGCGCGCGGCCCGCTTCGCTGAACCGCAGCGACGGATCGCGCCGGAGGGTGCGCATGATCGCGGCCGGGTCCTGCTCCGGTTCGCCGGGGAGCGGACTCCGGGACCGCGCCGCCCGGTGGTCCGGCCCGCCGTCCCGGCGCGCCGGCGCCGGGTCCTGCCCCGCGCTGATCCGGTTGCGCACGTCGAGCACCGTCGACGGTGCGATGCCGACGGTCCGCGCGATGTCGCGCAGCGACCTGCCCGGGTCGGCGCGCATGAGCTCCCCCGCCAGGCGCCGCCCTGCGGAGCTGTCGAGCGGGCGCAGCCTGCCGTCCCGGCCCATCCGGGCGTTCGACCGCGCGTCCGCGACACTCGAACGCCGGCGCAGCGCCCCGACCGTGGTGGCGGCCAGTCCGCTGACCAGCGCGATCCACCGGTCGGACCGGTCGGGGTGGGTGCGGATGATGCGGGCGGCGGCCGCCTTGCGGTCGGCCAGCGACAGCGGCAGCCCGTTCGCCGTGTTCGCCTCGACGGCGAGCACGAAGGCGTCGTCGGAGTCGCCGTCGAAGAACCGCGCCTCGATGTGCCCGCCCGCGCCCAGTTCGGCGGCGCGCAACCGGTGCGCGCCGTCGATCACCCGCATCGTCGGGCGGTGCACGATGATCGGCGGCAGCGGGAATTCCAGCTTCGCCAGCGCCCGGACGTGCTCGTCGCTGACACCACCCGTCCGGGGGGAATCACCGAGCCGCAACCGGTCCACCGGCACGACTTCCACGGCGGCGGCGCCCGCCTGGTAGGAGCGCCACGGCGAGGGCACGTCGGGCTCGTCGTCGGGGCCGTCGGGAATGCGCGCGGATTCCCCGCAGCTCTGACGATCCATCGGCAGCACCCTTCCGGACGTGGTGGTAGGGACCACGATCAGTGTCACCGGGCGAGCGCATATGAAGCCGCACACGTCCCGCGTACAGTCGGGAAAAAAGCATGTGCTGGGGGAGGCACGATGGACCTGCGCCGGGGAGGTTCGTGCGGTCATGCGGTGGAATTCCGGTTGCTGGGGCCGGTGGCCGTCCACCTGCGCGGGCAGCCGCGACCGCTGGGCGGACCGAGGCAGCGCGCGGTGCTGGCGGCCCTGCTGCTGCACGCCAACGAGGAGGTGCGCACCCAGCAGCTGCTCGAACTCGTCTGGTCCGACCTGCCCAGCTCCGCCGAGTCGAACCTGCGGACCTACCTGGCCCGGTTGCGCCGGATCCTGCGCATCCCCGGGGAACCCGAGTCCCGGCTGCGCACGCTGCGGGGCGGGCACCTGGTGACCGTGCTGCCGGGCGAGCTCGACGTGGCGGCGTTCACCTCGCTCGCCGACCGCGGGGAACAGGCCCCGGACCGCTCCGCCGCCTGCCGCCACTTCGCACGCGCGCTGGAGGTCTGGCGCGGGCGGGCGCTGGAGGACGTGTCGCCGGGCCCGCTGCTGGCCGCCGAAGTGGCCCGCCTGGAAGCGCACCGGGAACGGATCCGCGAGCAGTACCTGCGGGCCCGGCTCGCCCTCGGCCAGCACGCCGAACTGCTGCCCGAGCTGCACGCGCTGCTGCTGCGCAACCCGTTGTGGGAACGCCTGGCCGGGCTGCTGATGCTGGCCCTGCACCGCTCCGGGCAGCGCACCGAGGCGCTCGCCGTGTTCCGCCGGACCCGTTCCCGGCTGATCGACGAACTCGGCGTCGAGCCCGGCACCGAGCTGCGCGAGCTGCACCAGCGGCTGCTGGCCGGGGACGATCCGGTGGACCCGGCCGTCCCGGTACCCCGGCCGACCGCGGACGCGCGATCGCCCGCGGCGCTGGCCCGCATCACCGGGACGGCCGGGCTGCGCGGGATCGGCCTGCGCCCGCCGACCGGGCTGCCCCCGGCTTCGCGCCCCGCGCCGGAGCGCGCCGCGGGGCCGCCCGCCCAACTGCCGGTCGACGTGCCCGTCTTCTGCGGTCGGGCCGCCGAGATCGCCGCGCTCCTCGACGGCGTGCCCCCGGCCGGCGGATCAGCCCCGGACCGCAGGCCGATCATCGCGGTCGACGGCATGGCCGGGGTCGGCAAGACCACCCTCGTCGTGCACGCCGCGCACCGGCTCGCCCCGGACTACCCGGACGGGCAGCTCTTCCTCGACCTGCACGGGCACACCCACGGGGTCGAGCCGCTCGACCCGCACGAGGCCCTGGACCGGATGCTGCGGGCCCTGGGCGTGCCGAGCCGCGACATCCCCCCGGCCACCGAGGACCGCGCCGCCCTGCACCGCTCGCTGCTGGCCCACCGCAGGATGCTGGTGGTGCTGGACAACGCGCACAGCGAGGCGCAGGTCCGGCCGCTGCTGCCGGGCGCGGGCCGCAGCCGGGCGCTGATCACCAGCCGCCGCCGCCTCACCGGGCTGCACCAGGCGCACCCGCTGTCCCTGGACGTCCTGCCGCCGCACCAGGCGGTCGACGTGTTCCGCCGGATCAGCTCCCCGCGCCCGCTGCCGGACGGTGCGGAGGCGCTGCTCGGCGAGGTCGTGGAGCTGTGCGGCAGGTTGCCGCTGGCGCTCCGGATCGCCGCGGTCCGGTTCCGCGACCGCCCTTCCTGGCAGCTCGCGCACCTGCACGAGCGGCTCAGCGACCAGCAGCGGCGGCTGACCGAGCTCGACGCGGGCGAGCACGGCGTGGCCGCCACGTTCGCCCTGTCCCTCGCCGAGCTGGAACCGGACAAGCGGTGGCTGCTCGTCTCCCTCGGCCTGCACCCCGGTACCACCGTCGAGGTCGGCGCCGCCGCCGCGCTGGCCGGGCTGAGCGTCCCGGTGGCCGACCGGCTGCTGGAGGAGCTGGTCGACGCGCACCTGCTCCGCCAGACCGCGCCCGGCCGCTACGAGCTGCACAACCTGATGCGCGCCTTCATCTCCGGACTGGCGCACGACGCCGACCCCGCCGAGGTCCGCGCCGCCGTGCGCCGCCTGCTCGACCACCACCTGCACACCGCCGAGGCGGTGGACCACCTGATCCAGCCGGCCCGGCCGCGCGAGGCGCTCGCCCCGCCGGACCCGGTCGTGGAGCCGCGCGGCTTCTCCTCCCTCACCGAGGCGCTGGCCTGGTGCGACCGCCACCGCTCGGACTTCGTCGGCCTCGCCCGCCTCGCCGCGGAGCACGGCCTGCTGACCCACGCCTGGCAGTTGCCGACCCGGCTGGAGGGCTACTTCGACCTGCGCCAGCACTGGGCCGAGGGCATCGCCGCCTACGAGGTCGGGCTGGCGGCGGCGCGGCGCCTCGGCGACCGGCCGGCGGAGAGCGAGCTGCTGATGGGGCTGGCCTTCGGCTGGACCCAGCTCCGGGAGGACTCCCGGGCGATCTCCTGCTACACCTCGGCGATCTCGGTGTCCCGGGAGATCGGCAACGGCTACGCCGAGGGCGTCTCGGCGATCGGGCTCGCCGAGGTCCACCGCAGCCTCGGCCGGTTCGGCGAAGCGGTGCGGTTCCACCGGCAGGCGCTGGCGGTGTACCGGCGCCTCGACGACACCTACGCCAGCTGCGTCAGCCTCGACTACCTCGGCAGCACCTACCGCGACCAGGGCCGGTTCGAGGAGGCGCTGGAGTGCTACCGGCTCGCCCACGAGGACAGCGAGCGGATCGGCAACCGCTACAGCGCGGGTCGCCACCTGATCAACCTCAGCCAGACGCACCAGGCGCTCGGCCAGCACGGACGGGCGTCCTGGACCGGGGAGCGGGCGCTCGCCCTGTGCGGGAAGGTCGGCGACCGGGACGGCGAAGCCTGCGCCCTGACCACCCTGGGGCTGGTGCGGGCCGAACTCGGCGACACCGACCGCGCCCGGGGCCACCTGGCGGCGGCCCACCGCGTCCTGGACGAGCTCGGCGACGAGCGGGCCGCCGACGTGCGGGCCTACCTCGACGAGCTGCCCGCCGCACCGGCGTCCGAAGTGGACCCCTGCCTCCGCCGGTGACGCCCGGAAGTCCCGGGCGTCACATCAGGCTGCGCGGGGCGAGCCGGACCGGCGGGCGCTGGTCCTCGTCGAGCTGGAGGAACCAGATCATCGGCGCGTACTGGTCGAACACGTTCGCGGGCACGCTCAGCGCCTCGGCGAGCTCACCGCTCTCCTCGGGCGCGACGTAGAAGGCGTTGCACCCGTCGAACAGGGTGCGCCGGTAGCCCAGCCGCGCGAGGTCGTCGAAGTCGGCCGTCGCGGTCCCGTGCAGCGGGACGGTGGCGTCCACCACCACGACGCGGGGTCGCCAGACGTCGAAGGACAGGCCGGCGAGCACGTCGGCCTCGGCGCCCTCCACGTCGATCTTGAGCACGTCGATGGGCGTCGGGGCGCCGACGGCGCGCAGGACGGCGTCCAGCGTGGTGACCGCCGCGGTGCGCGGGACGACCGTCCTGCCCTCGGCCGCGTACCGGCCCGCCAGCTCGGCGTTGGCGGTGGACAACCAGCCGTCGTCGACGTCGAAGAACTCGGCGGTGCCTTCCGCTGCGCCGACCACCGACCGCAGCACGTGATCGCCCGGGTAGGCCGCTTCGAGGCGGTCGGCGAAGTGCTCGTCGGGTTCGATGTGCACCCCGGTCCACCCCAGGTGCTCGGACAGGTTCTTCACCACGTTGGCCAGGACCGGGTCCGCCGCCCCGACGTCCACGAAGTACCCGGGGGCGGTGCCGGCGAACGCGCGCATCAGCACGACGTCCTCGTGGCTGGTCGCGAAGGAAACGAGCTGCCAATAGACGGAATCGTCCGAATTCTGGGCAACCATGATGCCGAGAATAGGGATCCGATTCGAGGCCGTCAACGACCCACAATTCCGGAACGCGCCGCACCTGGAAATCCGCAATTACCCGAAGCGGAATCGGGGTGCGGCATTCGCATGGCGGCGCCGACCGAACGGCCGAATCGGCGATCACCGAACGCGGTCGGCCCGCACCCGTCGACCCGACGTACCAGCACGTCAGCGGCTCGACGTTCCCGCGGCGAGGGCGGCCGGGGTTCCCCGCTGCGGAAAATGCCGCCGAGCCGGTGACCGGAATGCGGCGGGATCACCGCTTTCGCGCCCTTTTCGCCGATCCGGCGCGGGGAATTGCGCGCGCACCGCTTTTCCCCGACCGTTCCCGCGTTCCGCCACCGCTCAGCGCGGGAACACGCCGATGCCGTTGGCGACCGGGCGGGGCTTGCCGTCCGAGGGCACGTTGCGCACCGTGGCCGCGTCCTCGCCGGGCCCGCGCAGCGCGAACGTCGACGAGCCGCCGCCGTCGAGGTTGACCGCGTCGTCGGCGCCGAACGAACGCAGCAGGTCGGCCAGCTCGGCGACGGTCATCCCGGCGCTGACCGCGGAGCGGCCGTCCACCACGACGAGGTAGGCGAACCGGCCGTCGGCGCTGGCCCCGGCGGCCGTGCGGGGCGCGAGCTCACCCGCGTCGAGCCCGGCCAGCGGCGCCCCGTCGCGCAGGATCGGGAAACCGCCCACCGCGAACCGGAACGGCGGGGCGTCCTCGGCGACCAGCCGGGGCCGCACGCGCACCCGGTCGCCCGGATCGAGGGACTCCAGCTCGGCGGCGCCGTCCTCCCGACCCACCAGCACGGTGGTGCCGCGCGGGATCGCCCCGGCACCGGGTTCCTCGTGCTCGGCGACCACGACCCCGTCCCGCACGACGACCTCCTCGGTCTCCGCGCTGCACGGCGTCTCCCGGCTCGCGTCGGAACCGCAGGTCGAGCGCACCCGCGACATGGGGCCCCACTCGCTGGTGAACACGCCGATGCCGTCCTCCGCCAGCGCGTACTGGTTCAGGCCCTCCAGGTCGAAGGTGCCCTCGCTGGTCCGCGCGTACCCGGTGAGGTCGAGGCCGCCGACCCGCGCCCGGCGGTCCACGCCGACGCCGAACACGTCCCAGGTGGAGGTGCCCGTCGGCAGCCCGGGCCCGAACCGCTGGCCCGCGGGCACCGCGCCCTTCCGGTCGCGCCCGCCGGCGATCTCCGGCCCGACCGAGGAGCCGGTCGGCTCGACGCCCTCGTGCACCGAGCTGATGTTGAAGAAGTCGCCGTTGACCCCGGCGACCGCACCCCGCGCGTTGGCCATGTCCGGCACCTCGTCGCGCGCGGCGATCGAGCCCGGGTGGAGCAGCCCGAGCCGCGCCCGGTGCAGGTCGACGGTGAGCAGGTGGCCGTTGACCGCGCCGTGCCCGGTGGTCACGGTGAACGGCCGGTGGTCGATCCCCGGGGCGACCGGCCCGCTCGCCGACGCCGTCGGCGGCACCAGGAGCCCGAGCACGACCGCGACGGCGAACGCGGCGGACCGGCGCGGAGGACGCATCGAAGTCATGGCGAGAAAGCTGCCACCGACCGGTGCCGCCGAGCCGAGTGCCACGCGGCCGGCCCCTGAATCCCCGGTGAACGGCGGGCCGAGGTCAGCCGCCCACCCGCTCCGCCCCGCGCTACGCTCGCGCACGTCGGGCGGCTATCGTGCGCTTCTCCGCCGACGGAAGGGACGAGGACGGTGACGGTGCGGGTGCTGGCGCGGACCCTCCGCGGGCTGGAGGACGTCGCCGCCGAGGAGCTGACCGGGCGCGACCTCGGCCGGGTCGAGCGCACCCGCCACCGCGAGGTGTGGTTCACCGCGGACCGCCCCGACCCCCGCCTGCTGGACCTGCGCACCGTCGACGACCTGTTCCTGCTCGCCGACGTCGTCGACGACGTCGGGCACACGAAGCGGGAACTGGCCCGGCTGGCCGAAGCCGCCCGGACCGGCGATCCGGGCGAGCTGCTGCGGACCCGGGCCCGCTGCGGCGGCGCCGGCACCGCGACGGCCGTGGACGTCGCCGCGTCGTTCCTCGGCAAGCGCAACTACAACCGCTACGACATCGAGGACGCCGTCGGCACCGAGATCGCCGACGCCCTGGGGCTGCCGTACCACTCCCGGCGGGGCGGCAGCGCTCCGCCCGAGGGGTCCCTGTCGTTCCGGGTCACGATCGAGGGCACCCAGGCCGCGCTGGCCCTGCGCATCGCCGACCGGCCGCTGCACCGCAGGCCCTACAAGCAGGCCTCGACCCCGGGCACCCTGCACCCGCCGCTGGCCGCCGCCATGGCCCTGCTGGCCGACGCCGGTCCGGCCGACACCGTGCTCGACCCGTGCTGCGGCACCGGGACCCTCCTCATCGAGGCCGCCGACCTGGGCCTGGGGGCGCGGCTGCTCGGCGCCGACCACGACCCGCGCGCGCTGGCCGCGGCCACGGCGAACGCCGCCGCCACCGGCACCGCGGCGACCTGGCTGCGGTCCGACGCGGGCAGGCTGCCCCTCGCGTCCGGCCGGATCGACCGGATCGTGAGCAACCCGCCCTGGGACCGCCAGGTCGCCGCGCACGGCTCGCTGGCCGCGCGCCCGGACCGCTTGTACCGGGAGATCCGGCGGGTGCTGTCCGGTTCGGGGCGCGCGGTGCTGCTGCTGCACGAGGCGGAGGCGCAGCGCGCCGCGGCGGAGGCCGCCGGGCTGCGGGTCCGCGAGGTCCGCCCGGTGAGCCTGTTCGGCACGCACCCCTCGGTGGTCACGCTCACCGGCTGAGGCTCAGGACCCGGCCGGGGCGAGGACGACGTCGAAGCGGCAGCGGGCCCACGTCCGGTCGCCGAGCTCCCGCCCGTCGGGGGTCGGCGTCCCGGGGTCCTGCTGCTCGAACCGCTTCACCAGCGAGTCCTTGACGCCGAAGACGCAGTCGCCGATCGCGAGCTGCGGGTCGCCCTCGACGAAGATGTGCGTGACGAGCGTGCGCAGGCCCGCCGCGGTGACCATGAAGTGCAGGTGCGCCGCACGCACCGGCGAGCGGCCGGCGGCTTCGAGCATCCGGCCGACCGGACCGTCGTGCGGGATGGGGTAGGGCACCGGTGTCAGGCCCCAGAACCGGTACCGGCCGTCGGCGTCGGAGTGCAGGTGGGCGCGACCGGCGACGCGGCCGTCGGAGTGCTGGACGTCGTAGAAGCCGTCCTCGTCGCACTCCCACACCTCGATGCGCGCGCCGGGCACGGGAGCGCCCTCGGTGTCGGTGACGGTGCCCTCGACCCAGCACGGCTGACCGGGCGCGCTGCCCGCGAGATCACCGCCGAGGGGGATCTCCGGGGAGTCCTCGACGAAGAACGGCCCGAAGACGGTGGCCTCGGTGGCCCCGGCGTACGACCGGTTGTTCACGGCGATGGTCTGCATGGAGGCGCCGAGCACGTCGGACAGCAGCACGAACTCCTGCCGCTCGTCGTCGGTGATGTCGCCGACGGCGGTGAGGAACTCGATCGCGGTGTTCCACTCCCGCTCGGTCAGGCGCACGTCGCGGATGAACGCGTGCAGGTGCCGCGTCAGCGACCGCATCACCTGCTTCAGCCGCGGATCGGGGGTGCCGTCGAAGGACGCCAGGACGTCCTCGACGACGCGGTCCTCGACGGCGGCCTGCTCAGCCGGGGTGGGCTCGTGGTCGTCGGTCATGGCGGGGCTACCTCTCACCGGGCGGGGCTCCAGGTCGGCGCGCGTGGCCTTCGGGGACCACGGTAAGGATCAGCTCGGCCGCTCCGGGAGTCCCGTCCGCGGCGGCGCCCGGGATGGTGCGGTCGGGAACCGGGCTCATGGCTCCGATGCTGTCATCGGCCGGCCGGTGGTCCGGGTGGCGCTGGTCATCGCTTCGTGCCGGGGCCGGGCCGGTGGCCCTGGTGCTGGACGTCCGAGGCCGTGGTCGCCGCTCTCGCCCAGCGGTGGACCCGTCCGCTGCGGCCAGGACCGCGCACCGACGGGAAGGACCCGCTGACCTGGCGCCCCAGGTCAGCGGGTCCTCCTTCGACCGGTGGCGGCGCGGACCACCGGCGCCTGCCGCCGCTCAGGCGGTCACGAAGCCCAGCGGGACTCCGCCCATTCGCGGGCGAGCATGGCGTAGTGCAGCTCGCCGCCCCACTCGCCCTTGAAGATCTCCGATTCGACGAAGTGCGCCTCCTTGCGCAGGCCGAGGCGCTCCATCAGCCGCGCGGAGCCGGTGTTGCGCGGGTCGCAGCGCCCGATGATGCGGTGCAGCCCGAGCTGTTCGAAACCGAGCCGCAGCATCTCCACCGAGGCTTCCGAGGCGTAACCGCTGCCGTGGTGGTCGGGGTGCAGCACGTAGCCGAACTCGCCCTGCTGGTTCTGCTCGCTGAGCCAGATCAGCAGGGTGTAGCCGATGACCGTGCCGCCCTGCTCGATGGCGAGCATCAGCGTGTCGCCCTCCTTGCGCAGCGCGGTCTGCCGCACGCGCAGGGCCAGCTCCTCGGCGTTGTTCTCGCGGGTGCGCGGCTCGTTGAACAGGTAGCGGGCCACCTCGGGGATCGACTCGAACGCGAGCATGTCGTCCTCGTCGGCCTCGGTGAACGGCCGGAGCACCAGGCGCTCGGTCTTGATCGGCTGGGTGATTTCGAGCATTCATTCTCCTCGTCAGCAGCAGCGCTGCGGTGCGAACGGGCGCGCGGAGGAGAACGGCGGCCATCGACGAACCTCCCTCCGACGCACGGCGTCCCGCGCCGGAGCTTTCCGCGCACTCCCCCGCACCCAAGGTACGGGCTGCGCGGAGCCGCTTCTGCGATTCCAGCGCACACCGCTGGGCTCGGGGTCAACTCCTCGTCCCGGCGGCGAAGGCGGACGCCGCGGCTCACAGGTGTGCCGCGGCGTCCTTGATGGCTTCCCGGATCCGGGGGTAGGTGCCGCAGCGGCAGATGTTGCGGAGGGTGTCGAGATCGGCCTCGGTGACGGTGCGGCCTTCGGAGCTCGCGCGGCGGACGAGGGCGACCGCGGCCATGATCTGGCCCGGCTGGCAGTAGCCGCACTGGGCGACGTCGTGGTCGAGCCAGGCCCGCTGCATGGGGTGCAGTTCTTCGCCGACTGTGTCCGGCAGGCCTTCGATCGTGGTGATCTCGTCGGTCGGCCGGATGTCCTCGACCGGCACGGCGCAGGGGTTGAACGCCTCGCCGTTGAGGTGGCTGGTGCAGGCCTTGCAGACGTTGATGCCGCAGCCGTACTTCGGGCCGGTGATGCCGAGGAGGTCGCGCAGCACCCACAGCAGGCGGACGTCGTCGGCGACGTCGACGGTGACCTGCTCGCCGTTGACGCGGAAGGTGTGCTCGGGCAACGGTTCTCCTTACCAGGCGTGGTCCCGGCCGTCGGTGGGCGACTGCGGGACGGGTGGGACGGTCGGTTTGGGGTCGAACGACAGCGCGTCGTGGTTGATCGGGAACCGGGTGGGCATCGTCCCGGTCGCCCGGCCGTAGGCGCACGCGACGGCCGCCATGGACGCGGCGACGCCGAGTTCCCCGGCGCCGCCGGGGGTGTCGCTGGTGTTCGGCAGGACGACGATCTCCAGCTCCGGCGGGGTGTTCCACTGCCGGGTGTAGAAGTAGTCGTCCCAGCTGGCCTCCAGGAAGTGCCCTTCGCGCAGGTGCAGGCTGGAGGTCAGCGCGAGGGCGATGCCGTCGCACACGCAGCCCATCATCTGCGCCTCCAGTCCGCGCGGGTTGACCGCGAGTCCCACGTCGACGGCGAAGACGGCCTTCGTGACGCGAGGTCCGGCGACACCGTCGCGGATGGGGCGGTTGACGGTCTCGGGGCGGCAGTCGATCTCGACGAGGCACGCGCTGACGGCCTTGTACTCGGCGTGGAAGGCGATGCCCTGGGCGACGCCATCGGGTGTCGGCCGCCCCCAGCCACCGACCTCGGCGACCTTTTCGAGCGCCGCGCGGGAACGCTCGTCCCGGAGGAAGGCGCGCCGGAACTCGTAGGGATCCCGACCCATCTCGGCCGCGAGCCGGTCGACGATGAGCTCGCGGGCGCAGGTGACGTCCGGGGAGTAGACGTTGCGCATGCTGCCGGTGTTGAACCCGGTGTCGGTTTCGGACAGCAGCCGGCTGTTCGCGCCGAAGTCGTACGACATCGTCTGGGACAGCTGGAAGAACGTCGCGGCGAAGCCGATGTCGCCCACCGGCAGCCGGGCCGCGGTGGCGGTGATGATCTCGCCGAGCCCGTGTCCGAGGTCGGTGGACACGCTGGTGTGGCGCTGGTCGTAGCCCAGCACCGCGTTGCCGGCGTAGGTGACGCGCACGCGGGACGTGCACATCGGGTGGGTGCGGCCCTGGCGGGAGTCGTCGGCGCGGTGCCACATCAGCTTGACGGGCTTGCCGAATTCCCGCGACGCCTCCGCCGCTTCCAGCGCGGCGTCGAAGAACAGCTTGCGGCCGAACGAGCCGCCGCCCTCGGTGACGTGCACGGTGACGGCGCTGAGCGGGAGCCGGAGCTTGGCGGCGATGGTCTGCTGGGCGACGATCGGCGACTTCAGCCCCGCCCAGATCTCGGCGCGGTCGGAGCGCACGTCCGCGACGGCGCAGTTGGGTTCGAGCGCGCTGTTGCTGCGGAAGTAGAAGGTGAACGTGTCCTCCACCGTGCGGGTCAGCGGCAGTTCCGGGCCGAGCGGCAGCTCCGCGGCGCGCAGCTCGTCGAGGACGGTGTCGTCGGACTTGCCCTCCGCGGTTCCGGGTTCCCACGACACGCGCAGCGCGCGCACGGCGTCGATGCACTGGCCGAAGGTTTCGGCGCGCACCGCCACGCCGGTCGAGATCACCGCGACGTCGGTGACGCCCGGCAGGGCGCGGACCTCGGCGAGGTTGGCCACCGAGCCGACCGCGCCGTTGATGGTCGGCGGGCGGCACACCATCGTCGGCAGCGCGTCCGGCACGTCGAGGTCGAGCGCGAACTTCTTCCGCCCGGTCACCGCGTCGAGCGCGTCGATCCTGTTGTGCGGTTCGCCGATGACGGTGAACGACTCCCGCGGTCGCAGTTCGACCGCCACCTGCTCGGCACGGGTGCTCGCGGCTTTCGCGGCGAGCGCGCCGATGTCCAGGCTGCCGCGCCGGGGGGCGGAGACGACACCGCCGTCGAGCGTGAGGCGCGCCGCGGGCACGCCGAACTCCGCCGACGCGGCGTCGAGCAGCCGCGCCCGCGCGACGGCGGCGGCGATCCGGATCGGGGTGTAGGTCGCGATGGTCGTGTTGGACCCGCCGGTGAGCTGGTTGAACACCAGCTCGGGCCGCGCGTCGGCCAGGGCGACCCGCACCCGCTCGACCGGTACCCCGAGCTCTTCGGCGATCAGCATGGCCGTCGAGGTGGTGATGCCCTGGCCGACCTCGGCGCGGGGCAGCGCGAAGGACACCGTGCCGTCGGGCTGGACCTCGACGGCGATCAGGTTCGCCGTCGGCCACGCCGCCACGGTCATCATGTCGTTGAGGTCGAGGATGTCGGTGATTTCCGGCGACGGCAGCTGCGTCGGTGCGAGCGATGTTCCCTGGGCCGAGGCCGCCGCGGTCCCGCCGAGCTCGGCGGCGGCCACCAGGGTCGGTCCCGCCAGCACGTACCCCAGGAACCGCCGCCGGCCGATCGAATTGCGCACGAGGCTTTACTCCGGTCGGTTGTGGGTCGGGATCTCGATCTTCGTCTCCTCGCCCTTGGTGAGGTAGAAGAGGATGTACTGCCGCAGCGCCTCGTCGATGGTCCAGGCGACCTCGGGCACCAGCGGCAGCGGGATGAGCCCCTCGCGGAACTTCACCAGCAGCGGCCACACCTCGGGGATCACCCGGTCCCACACCGGTTCGCGTTCGATGCCGTCCCAGTCGGCTACCTGGTCGCCGACCAGGTAGCGGGCGAGCGCGTTGCACAGCGGCCTGCTCAGGCTCGCGGGACTGGTCTGCTCGGCCAGCTGGCCGAGCAGGATATCGGTGAGCGCGACGCCTTCCGGGGTCGGCCCCATGTTGCGGGCCAGGATCTGGTCCGACTGCGCGTAGGCCGCCTCCCAGGTGGCGGGGATGTACTCGTCGGAGATCCCGAGCAGGTGCGCGGTCACCTGCCACACGTGCAGGTAGGCCTCCGACTCGGCGTCGGTGATCGGCACCTCCCACTCGCGCATCTTGCGCATCGCGAAGGTCGGCAGGGTGTGCCAGGTGACCAGCATGTCCTCCTGGCTGATCGGGATCTCCTCGTCGGCGCCCGCGCCCTGCCGCCACTGCGGCGACTGCGGCAGCAGGTGGCGCACCGCCGCGTGCACCAACCGCGTCTTCACGCACTCGACGACGCACGTGCCGTCGGGCCGGTAGGCGTTCAACGAGCCGACGGCGAAACCGAACAGGCTCGTCTTCGCGACCCGGTCCTCCATGTCCGCGCCGCCCGCCGAGTGGTACACGGCCCGCGCCTCCTTGGGGATCGCGGTGGCCAGGATGCCGCCGCCCGGCCCGTTGCACAGGTTGAGGTAGAGACCGCGGCCCTTGTTGAACTCGGCCGCCCGCTCCAGCTTGTCGTGGTCCGCCCACGAGGGCAGTTGCCGCGCCTGTTCCAGGAAATCCCGCAGATCGGCCGGCAGCCCTTCCGGTAAGGGCTGGTCGTTGCGCTCCCAATTCCACAGCAGCTCGTTCACCTGCGGGATGACGCCGCGCTCGAACAACGACTCCAGCAGCGGATCGGCTTCGGCGTCCCACACCCAGTGCGGATCCGCACCGGCACCCGAACCCGCCACGGAACCGCTCGGCGACCAGTCCCACCCGACCAAGGACCGCGCCTGCGCCGGAGCGGCCGCCACCAGCGCACCGAGCGTCGCCAGCCCACCGCCGGTGATCAGCGCCCTGCGCCTGCTGAACTCCGCCATTGTTGGACTCCTCTCCAGGACTCGCTATCCCCGCGGGACAGGCGCCGGAGCGGTCCGCGCCCTCCGGCCCTGCCCCTCACCGCGGAGGTCGTGCTAGGACGGACGGTTGGTCTGGGGGATCTCGATGCTGATCGGGTAGTTCGCCTCGGACAGGAACAGCAGGACCACCTGCCGGATCAGCTCCTCGAAGAGCCAGTAGGTCTCGTCGGCGCCCGGGAAGTTGAGCCCGAACTCGCGGGCGGCGATGAACGGCGGCCAGAACGTGTCCAGCAGCGGGTCGAAGATCGGCTCCCTCGGGATCTCCAGCCATTCCGCGATCTGCTCGCCGAGGGTGTAGCGGGTGAACGCGCCGAGCACCGGCCTGCTGAGCACGCCACCGTCCAGTTCGGAGCCGAGGCCGAGCAGGATGTCGGCCAGGTCCTTGCCTTCCGGGGTCGGCGCGAGGATCGGGTGCAGGACCTGTTCGGCCTGGGAGTTGGCTTCGCTCCACGAGACCGGGATGTACTCGTCGCGCACGCCGAGCATGTGCGCGGTCACCTGCCACGAGTGCAGGTACGCTTCCGCATCCGCGGCCGGGACCGGCACCTTCCACTCGGTCAGCTTCTGCATCACGGTGGTGGCCAGGCTGTGCCAGGTGACCATGATGTCGGCCTGGCTGATCGGAACGTCCTCGGGTGCCGCGTCGTTCCACGGCTGGGACTGCGGCAGCAGGTGCCGCACGGCCGCGTGCACCAGGCGGGTCTTCACGCAGGTGACGGTCATTTGGCCGTCGGGCGAGTAGGCGTTGTGCGTGCCGATGTCGTAGCCGAGCTTGGCGGTTTTCTCGATGCGGTCCTTCATGTTCGCTCCGCCGTAGGAGTGGTAGACCGCGCGCGCCTCCTTGGGGATGACGGTGCTCATCATTCCGCTGGCCATCGCGTACAGCACGCCGAGGTAGAGACCCCGCCGCTTGGTGAAATCGAAGGACTGCGCCAATTTGCCGTGATCGACCCACGACGGCAACCGGCGGGCGTTCTCCATCAGGTCCCGCAGGTCCGCGGGCAGCCCGCTCGGCAGCGGCTGGTCGTTGCGCGTCCAGGTCCGCAGCAGCTCGTTGACCCGGGGGACGTCGCCGGAATCCAGCAGCGATGCGATGACCTGGTCGGCTTCCGGGTCCCACACCCCGCGCGGGTCGGCCCCGATTCCCGCGCCCGCCACCGAGCCGTGCGGCGACCACGTCCACAGCGACCGTGCTTGAGCCGGCGCCGCCATTCCCAGAGCCCCCAGGGCTCCCAGCGCTCCGCCGGTGAACAGTGCCTTACGCCTGTTGAGCTCTTCCATCGGACGAACTCCTCCTTGAGTTATCCGCAATCCGGTTGATACTCTGATACAGGTCGTGCTTCTTCGTATCAAGGAGAGCACATTTCCGGACGAAACACCAGACCCCACCAACGGAAAGGCGGCTCCGTGGACCCCGTACTGTCCAGCCTGAACGCGACGGGAACCGACCCCTCGGAGTCGTTGCTGGAACGCGCGTTCGCCGAGTCCGCCGATCCCGCCGACGACCACGACGAGACGATCGGGCGGGTGCTCGAAGCCGCGTACGAGCAGTTCTGCCGCACGGGCACCCGGCGCTCGACGATGGAGGACGTCGCCCGGCGGGCCGGGGTTTCGCGGATCACCGTGTACCGCCGGTTCACCACCAAGGACACCCTGGTCGAGCAGGTGGTCCGGCGCGAGTTCCGCCGGTACTTCGACCAGTTCCGCCTCGACATCAAAGACGCCCGCACCGTGGCCGACCGCGTGGAGCTGGGCTTCGCCAGCTCGTTGCGGGCCATCCGGCGCAACCCGCTGATCGGCGGCCTGATGGCGGTCGAGCCGGACGTCGTCGTGCCGTCGCTGGTCGGTGACGGCGGCCGGACCATGGCCACCGTGAGCCGGTTCGTCGCGGACCGGCTGCGCAGCGAACAACGCGCGGGACACGTCTCCGCGGACGTCGACGTCGACCTCGTCGCCGAGATGATGGTGCGCGTCTCCACGTCGTTCCTCGTGACCCCGAGCGAACTCATCGACCTCGACGACGACGAGCAGGTGCGCGACGTCGCCCGCCGGTTCCTCGTCCCCATGCTGGAACCGCCCACCGCATCGCCCTGACCGGTGCCGCCGTTCGCGACGAAGGGAACAAGGCATGTCCTCAGCACACCGGGTCCACCGCGCCGTCGAAGGACGGACGATCACCGAGCTCCTGCGTCGCAATGCGCTGTCCTTCCCCGACCACCCCGCGCTGACCAGCGGGCTCGGCGGCGACGCGACGACGTGGACGTGGTCGCAGCTGCGTTCCGAGGTCGCCGCGCTCACCCGCGGCCTGTCCGCGCTCGGGCTCCGGTCAGGCGACCGCATGCTGATCGCGATGTCGAGCCGCCCCGAGCACTGGGTCGTCGACCTGGCCGCGATCCACCTCGGCGCGCTGCCGTGCACGACCTACGACACGCTGAGCACCGAGCAGATCCGCTTCGTCGCCCAGCACAGCGCGGCCACCGTGGTCGTCCTGGAAGGGGCCGAGCAGTTGCGGCGGTGGCAGCCGGTGCTGGACGAGCTGCCCGACCTGCGCGCCGTCGTCGCCCTCGACCCCGCCATCGTCGCGCCCGGAGACCTGCGGTTCGTCGGTTACGCGGACCTGCGCGGCGATCCGACGCCGGCGGACGTCGATGCGACGTTCGAGGACCTCACCGAGCAGGCCACGCCCGAGACCCCGCTGACCGTCGTCTACACCTCGGGGACCACGGGCGAACCCAAGGGCGTGGTGCTGTCGCACCGCAACGTCATCCACGAGTCGACGATGCAGGACCACCTGATCCCGGTACCGGAGCACCCGCGGACGGTGGCCTACCTGCCGCTGGCGCACATCGCCGAACGCGTGCTCGGGATCTACATGCCCATTTGCAACGCCGGCCACGTCACCCTCTGCCCCGATCCGGACCAGCTCCTGCCGAGCCTGGTCTCGGCTCGCCCCCACGGCTTCTTCGGCGTCCCCCGGGTGTGGGAGAAGCTCGCCGCCGGGCTGGAGGCGCGGCTCGGCGGACTCGACGACCAGCAGGCGGTCGCGGTGGCCGGTGCCCGGGACATCGCGCTGGAAGTGTTCCGGCTGCGGTCCGCGGACAAGGAGGTCCCCGCCGATCTCCAGGACCGGCACGACCAGCTCGACAGCGCCGTCCTGCGGCCGATCCGCGCCGCGATCGGGCTCGACGACTGCCGCCGCGCCGTCAGCGGGGCGGCGCCGATCCCCACCGCCGTCCTCGAATTCCTGGCGAGCCTGGGACTCGCCGTGTACGAGGTGTGGGGCCTGAGCGAGACGACCGGCGCGGCGACGGTCAGCACGCCGGAGGCGTTCGCGCTCGGCGCCGTCGGTCGACCGGGGCCGGGCATCGAGGTGTCGCTCGCCGAGGACGGGGAACTGCTCGTCCGCGGCCCCGTGGTGTTCCCCGGTTACCTCGCCCCGGACGGAGGCGTCGAGGCGGCCACCGATCCGGACGGCTGGCTGGCCACCGGGGACATCGGCACCGTCGACGAGCGGGGCATGGTCACCATCACCGACCGCAAGAAGGACATCATCATCACCGACGGCGGCAAGAACATCGCCCCGACCCGGATCGAGTCCTTGCTCCGGTCGCATCCCCTGGTCGCCCAGGCCGTCGCGATCGGGGACCGGCGCCGCTACGTCACCGCCCTGCTCGTGCTGGACGAGGAGGGCGGCCCCGCCTGGGCCCGGGCCAACGGGATCGGGACGACCTCCCTGGCGGAGCTGGCCCGCCACCCCCGGGTCCACGCCGCGCTCGACGACGTCGTCGCGGAAGCCAACACCCACCTCGCCCGGGTGGAGCAGGTCAAGACCTACCGGGTGCTCGCCGGCCCGTGGACCGCCGAATCCGGCGAGCTCACCCCGAAGCTCAGCCTGCGGCGCCCGGTCATCGCCGAACGCCACGCCGCCACGATCGACGCCATGTACGCCTGAGGAGGTTCCCCTTCCATGCCACGAATCCTGACCGACGAGCGACGCGACCTGGTCACCGCGATCGGCGACTTCTGCCGCCGCGAGTGCGGCCCCGAGCGGCAGCGCAACAACGGCGAGCCACAGCACGACCAGGAGGTCTACGAGAAGATGGCCGAGCTCGGCTGGCTCGGCATCGCGATCCCCGAAGCCTACGGCGGGGCCGGCCTCGGCATGACCGACCTGTGCCTGTTCCTCGAGGAGACCTCCTACTGGCGCGCCCCGGTCAGCGGCTTCGGCACCACGATCATCGCTGCCGCGGGCTACGAGAAGTTCGCCACCGACGAGCAGAAGAATGTCGTGCTCAACGGCGTCGTGAACGGACGGGTCGAAGCCATCTCGATGTCCGAACCCGGAGCGGGCTCCGACGTCGGAGCACTGATCTGCCGCGCCGAGCGCACCACCGGCGGGTACCTCGTCAACGGGCAGAAGACCTGGTGCTCCAACGCCCACCTGGCCGACCACGTCCTGCTCATCGCCAGGACCGCGCAGGAGGACTCCAAGCACCGGGGGCTCACCCAGTTCATGGTGCCCACCGACGTCGACGGACTGCAGATCAAAGGCATCGACACGATGGGCGGCCGGGAGGTCAACGACCTCTACTTCACCGACTGCTTCCTGCCGGACTCGGCGGTCGTCGGCACCCCGGGGCAGGCCTGGGCGCAGCTCATGACCGGGTTGAACCTGGAGCGGATGATCCTCGCCGCGATGATGCTCGGCGTCGCCCGGCGCGCCTTCGACGACACCCTCGCCTACGTCAAGCAGCGCGAGCAGTTCGGCCGCCCCATCGGCTCGTTCCAAGCCCTCAAGCACCGCATCGCCGACCTGGCCACCGAACTCGAATGCGCCCGCCTCCTGCTCGACGACGTCACCGCCACCATCGACGCCAACCCCGGCGAGGTCTTCGCCCGCGAAACGTCCATGGCCAAGCTCAAATGCACCGAACTCGCCAAGCACATGACCCTGGAAGGCATGCAGATGATGGGCGGCTACGGCTACGCCACCGAGTACGGCATGGAATCGCTCCACCGCGCGAGCATCGTCTCCACCGTCTACGGCGGCACCAGCGAAATCCAACGCGACATCATCGGCAAGACCCACGGCCTCTGACGACCCCCAGCCGCCTCGGGCCAGGCGGGTTGTCCCGACACCTCCGCCGGTGCCCAAGCGGTCCCCAACTCCGCAGCGCGCGAGCAACACCGAAGATCGACGCCGGACCCCGAAGAGACCCCGCTCACCAGGTTCACCGCGGTGAGCGGGGTCTCCAGTCCAGGGGTGGAGCTCAGCGGACGCCACCACGCCGGGACGCCAGGAGCTCGCACCGCGGGGGTCTGGGGGCTCGGCCCCAGAAGCAATCGGCGAAACGCACGAGGTCCGCGCCCTCTGCGGACGCTGGCCGACTGAAACCACCGGGCTCAGGTGGTGTCCATGTCGAAGACCAAGCGGTAGCGCACCTCGTCGCGGACCAGCGAACTCGGGATCGGCTTGTTCGGGTCGGCTGACAATCGACGGGAAGCGTGCCGACGATCCGGCGCACCTGCGGTACTCCACTGAGGACTCCCGGCTCCGACCAGGCGCCGCGCCGCGCCGAGCACCGACTGCCCGCTTTTCGTGAACTCGCCAACGCGAAGCGCCCTGCGAGCGCCCGATGTGGCATAGGCTCGCTCCGGTTCCACTGGCTCCTGGGAGGTTCGACTTGCGCCTCGGTGTGCGCGGCGTCTGCGCCGCGGCGGTGTTCACCCTGCTGGCCAGCGGGTTTCCAGCCACCGCCGGTGCGGTCGATTCGTGCTTCGAACCGAACGCGCCGACGACCGTCGAACAACGGCGGCTGGACAACGACGTCGCCGGCGAAATCCTGCGGCGGAGCGGTTTCGACCGGATCGCCGAGAAGTTCCAGCAGGAGCTGTGCGGCATCGACGACCACGACGACGCGAAGCGGTTCGTGCGATCCGAGGGCAAGCGGCTGTGGGAGACCACCGTCGCCCGCGCGCAGGGCCACTTGCCCGCGATGGGTGACCTGCCCGCGGACGACGACCGTCCGCTGTACTGGGCGCGGCTGCACATGACCAGGTCGCTCGCCCGCTGGCAGCCCGGTTTCGAGCTCGGCCCGGCCGAGCGTGCCGAGCTGGTGGCGTCCTTCGAGCGCGGCTCGCGCGGCCAGAACAGCGTCAAGGCGCCCGCGGGGGTCAAGCGAGTGCTGGTCAGCGGCTTCGACCCGTTCCAGCTCGACACCGACATCCGCCGCAGCAACCCGTCCGGCGCGGTGGCCCTCGCGCTCGACGGCACCGTGCTCGACACGCCTTCGGGCCCGGCCCGCGTCGAGACCGTGATGTTCCCCGTGTTGTGGGAGCCGTTCGAGCGGGGCGTCGTCGAGCGCACCTTCCTGCCACACGTGCGGCCAGGACCGGAACAGGTCGACCTGTTCGCCACGGTCAGCCAGGGCAGGCCGGAGCGGTTCGACATCGAGCGCTGGAACGGGCGCTGGCACGAAGGCATCGACAACAACCGCGAGCTGCGCGGCAACGTGATCACCGTGCCGCCGGAGCTGCCGACGCTCGACCCACCGCCGGAGTTCGTGCCGACGACCCAGCCCTACGCCGAGATCGTCGCCGCCGACACCGGCCGCTTCCCGGTCTTCGACAACACCCAGGTGACCGAGATCCCGCGCGGCGAGACCGAGCCGGTGATCCGGCCCGACGGCCCGACACCCGGTTCGCAGGCCCGAGCGGGCGGTGGTGGCAGCTACCTGTCCAACGAGGTCGCCTACCGGACGACGCTGCTGCGCGACGCGGTGGGCGCCGAGATCCCCGGCGGGCACGTGCACACGCCGATCCTGGAGTTCGGTCCGGGCAACACCACCGAGATCACCGACCCGGCGTTCGAGGCGAACCGGCGCGACATCAACGCCCAGTTCCGCACCATCCTCACCGTCGCGGTGGGCGCCGGAACCGCGGGCGATCCGTTCCAGCAGTCGGTCACACCGAGATCCAGCCCGCTGCCGCCGCCGTCGATGTGATCAGCTCACGAAGCGGGCCCGAGCCCGGCCAGCAACTCGCCCGGCCGGGCAGCCCACCATCGTCAGCGCCAGGTTCGCCAGCAACAACTCGTGCACGGCGGTATCGGCGGTGGCCACCCAGTCGGCGACGGGACGATGGATCGGCTCTTGCCACGGCGCCGCGGGAGGGTAGTCACCCAGTGAGTCACCCACAACGCGATCAGGACCGATGCTTGCTAGCATCGGCCCTGATCAGATGGGTGGAGCTGAGGGGATTCGAACCCCTGACCCCTTGACTGCCAGTACTTCGGACCT
>NZ_BAABII010000006.1:0-299006 GCF_039542665.1 Saccharopolyspora cebuensis | reverse complement strand
CCGCTGGTGACCGCCTGGGAAGCCCGGACCGCCGGAGCCGAAGGCACCGGCGCCATCGGCCTCGACGACCTGCTCAAACAAGCCCTCCGGCACTCCCCCTCCCGCGTCATCGTGGGCGAGGTCCGGGCGGGGGAGATCACCGCGCTGCTGCGGGCCCTGGGCAACGGCGCGGCCGGAGGCATGGGCACCCTGCACGCCACCACCGCCCGCGCCGTGCCCGACCGCATCGCCGCCCTCGGGCAGTTGGCGTCCCCGCCGCTGCCGATCACCGCCGCGCACCGCTGGACCGCCTCCGCGCTGGACCTCGTGGTGCACGTGACCCGCCTCGACCGGCCCCACTGCCGCCACCGCACCATCAGCGAGATCGTCGAAGTCGGCCCCGTCGGCGACGCCGAAGGCCCCGACCTCACACCACTGTTCACGCTCCCACCCGACGCCGACCACGCCGTCCCGGTCGGCCCGCCGAGCCCCGCGCTGCTCGACCGGCTCACCCGCGCCGGACTCGACCGCGACGTGTTCGCACCGCCGGTGCAGGCCTGGGGCGGTGAGTGGCGATGAGTCTCTTCTTGCTCGGTGGAGCGGGCTGCGGGCTCGCCACCGCGATCGCGGTGCTCCTTCTTCTGTTCGGGCGCGAGGCGTTGCCGTCCCGACGGCGTCGTCGGGCCCGGAGGACCTTGCGGAAGCGCGCACGCATGGCCCTGGCCTCCGTGCTACTGGGCGGCGTGGCGTGGTGGACGACCGGCTGGCCGGTCGCCGGGCTCGCCGTCGCCGCCGCCATGGTCGGCCTACCGCACGTCCTGGTCCCGGACCGCACCCGCACGGGGATCGTGCGCGCGGAGGCCCTGGCTACGTGGACCCACCGCGTCGCCGACCTGCTTGCCTCCGGGGCGGGCGGGTTGTCGCAGGCCATCGTCCGCTCGGCAGCCACCGCCCCGGAGCCGCTGGCCGGGCCGGTCGAGCGCCTCGCTGCCCGGTTGCGTACCCACGGCACCGAGACCGCGCTGCGGCAGTTCGCCGACGAACTCGCCGATCCCGCTGCCGACGCGGTTGTCCTAGCGCTGCTGCTACGGCTGCGGGCGGGTGGGCGCGGGTTGGCCGACCTGCTGCACCGCCAGGCCGATGCCCAAGCCCGCGACGTCGCCGCACGCCGCACCATCGAAGCCGACCGGGCCAAACCACGCACGACCGTGCGGTGCCTGATCGGCATCACCCTGGCCATGACCACCGGCCTCATCGTGTTCGCCGGGCACTACCTCGCCCCGTTCTCCACCACACCCGGCCAGTTCGCCCTCGCAACGATCGCGCTGCTGGGCGCCGGGTCCCTGGTGTGGATGCACCGCCTGACCACCCCACCCACGCCGCACCGCTACCTCATCACCAGGGAGAGCCCATGATGCCGCTCGCCATTCTGCTGGGGCTGGTCTTCGGAGCCGGACTCGCCGCTGTCTTTCTCGCTGCGGTGCCGGACGCCAAGCTGCACCTTCCCTACGCCCTGGAGCGCACCAGCCGAGGCGCCTCGCCGCAGCCGACGACCGGCGTCGTGGTCACCGGTCTCACCGACCGCGCCGCCCGGTCCAGCCACCCCTGGCTCGGGCTCCCGCAGGCCGATCTCGACGTTCTGGAGCTCAGCCCCTCGCGCTACATCGCCCGACGCCTGCGGGGTGCCGCCCTGGGCGCGGCCACCGGCACCGTGCTCGTGCTGGTAAATGCGACGGCAACCGTGGTCCCGGCCGCCCTGGTGCCGCTGGGCGCACTGGCCGGGACCGGTTTGGGCGGGATGCTGCCGTATTTCCAGCTTCGCGACCGGGCCCGGCAGCGGCGGGATTCCTACCGCCGGGTCCTCGCGGTCTACCTCGACCTGGTCGCGCAGGAACGCAGTGCCGGTCGCGCCGCCACTCCGGCGTTGCGCGAGGCCGCGGAAGCCAGCGACCACCCGCTGCTGCTGCGCATCCGCGCCACCGTGCTGCACGCCCACCGGCTCGGCCGCACCCCGTGGGACGCGCTGCGCGACCTCGGCACCCGGCTGAAGGTGCCGGAGCTGGTCGACGTCGCCGACCTCGCCGACACCGCCGCCGACGGCGCCGCGATCGCCACCAGTCTGCACACCAAAGCCGCCTCCCTGCGTCACGCCGCGCTCAGCGACGACACCGCCGAGGCCAACCGCCGCAGCGAACGGCTCACCCTGCCGGTGTCGCTGCTCATGGTCGCCTTCCTCGGACTCGTCCTGTACCCGACCACCGCCCAACTCCTCACCCAGTGAAAGGACCCGTTCATGCACGCCCTGCGCCTCACCGCCGACCGCATCACCGCAGCACTCGGACACCTCGTGCTGCGCCTGGTCCTGGCCGTGACCCGGTTCCTCGACTGGGCGCAACGCCGCGCCCGGCGTCTCCGCTTCGACGACGAGGGCTCGGAGACCACGGAAAAGGCCGTGCTGACCGCGATCGGGCTCGCTGTGGCCGTCGGCCTCGGAGCCGCCATCACCGCGGTGGTCAACAAGTATCAAGGCCAGATCCACTGAGGACCCCTGTGATGACCCTCCACACCAGACCACCGTGGCCGGACCGTGGCTCGGAGACCGTGGAAACCGCTGTCCTCATCGGCATCGCGCTGGTGCTGCTGCTGTCGGTGGTGCAGGCCGGGCTGTGGTGGCACACCCGCAGCCTGTGCCTGCACGCCGCCACCACCGGCCTCACCGCCGCCCGCGCACTCCACGCCCCGCCGGGCGCGGGGGAGCGGGCCGCAGCCGAGTTCCTGCACCGCGCCCCCAGCGCCGCCACCGACCCCACCATCACCGTGAGCGCCACGTCCGAGACTGCGACGGTACGCGTCACCGCCTCCGCGCCGCGCGTGCTGCCGATCCCCGGCTTGCAGTTCCGCGTCACCCAGTCCGCCCACGGCGCCCGCGAACGCTTCACCACCCCAGGAGGCACGCCATGACCCACGGCGAAGCGGACGAGGGCTCGGCCAGCGTCGAGCTCGCCGTCCTCACCCCCGTCGTCCTGGCGGTGCTGGCGCTGATGGTCGCGGCGGGGCGGATCGTGACCGCCCACGCCGCGCTCGACACCGCCACCGCCGCAGCCGCCCGTGCTACCTCACTGGCCCGCACCGCCCCCGCCGCCCACACCACGGCGAGCACAGTGGCCACCCAGACCGTCCATGACCAGGGCCTGCATTGCCAGCACACCCAGCTCGCCGTGGACACCAGCGGCCTCACCACCCCGGTCGGGCAGACCGGAACCGTCAGCGTCGACCTGACGTGCACCGTCGCGCTGGCCGACCTCGCCCTGCCGGGGATGCCCGGCACCGTGGACCTGCACTCGGCGTTCGCCAGCCCGGTCGACCCGTACCGGGGGCGCTCATGATCCGGCGCGGGGTGGGGGAGCGGGGTTCGATGAGCGTGCTCGTCGCCGTCATGCTGCCCTGCCTGCTGCTCCTGCTCGCCCTCGTCGTCGACGGAGCCGCCCACCTGCGCGCCCTGGCCCGCGCCGACGCGATCGCCGCCGAAGCCGCTCGCGCCGCCCTGACCGCTCTCAACACCCGCAGACCCCACCTCACCCTCGATCAGGCCACCGCGCGCCGGGCGGCGCACGCCGCGCTGGCCGCCACCGGACACCGCGGCGAGATCACCCTCGACGGCCGCACCGTCCGCATCACCGTCGCCCACACCGAACCCGCCGCCCTCGGCCTGCTCGGCCCCGCCTTCCACGTCACCGGCCGGGCCGAAGCCCAGCTCGGTGTCGGCACCACCGACCCCGGACTCACCCCATGACCACGCTGCGCCGCCTGGCCGCCGCGCTCGGCCTGCTACTCCTGCTCGTCGCCCTGCCCGCCCTGCTCGCGCTCGCCACCCAGGCCTTCCCGTGGCCGAACCTGACCCCGCCACCAGTGCGCAGCGGGGCGCTCGGCGAACTGGTCTGGGCCGACGTGCAGGCTTGGGCCGCGCGGACCTACCACGAGCTGCGCCTCGGCCTCGGCCTCGACGGGCTCCTGCTCGCCGCCTTCCTGCTGACCGGCTGGACCCTCTGGGGCGTGGCGCTGTGCTGGATCGCCGCTGATCTCGCCGCGGCCGTGCGCCACGGCACCCACCGCCTGCGCGAACATCGGCCCGCAGGCGTGCGTGGCTGGATCACCGGGCTGGTCACCGGCGCCGTCCTGCTCGGCACCGCCACACCCAGCCTCGCCACCATGCACCCCGACCCGGTGGCGGGAAGCGCGCCCCGCCACCCCGGCGGCCCACAGCGCACCCCCGAAGCGCCACCGGCCGCACCGGAGGCGGGCGGGCACCCCATCCCCAGCCCGCCCGCCTCCCTTCACACCCAGCCCGGCGACACCCTCTGGAACCTCGCCGAAACCCACCTCGGCGACGGCACCCGCTGGCCGGAAATCACCGACCTCAACCCGCACCTGCCTCAGGACCCGCAGGACCTCGGGCCCGGCGCACCACTGCGGCTGCCCACCACCGAATCCGCACCCTTACGGCACGACACCCGGTGGGTCACCGTCGCCGACGGCGACACACTCTCCGGCCTCGCCCGCCAGCACCTCGGTAACCCCGACCGGTGGACGGAAATCTTCGACCTCAACCACGGCCGCACCCAACCCGACCACCGCACCCTGCAACGCCCCGAGCACCTCCTGCCCGGCTGGCAACTGGCCCTCCCGTCCGCCACCGACACCGAACCGGCCAACACACCAGCCCCACCGCAGCATCCGACCCGCCTGCCCCCAGAACCACCCACCCCCGCGCCGAGCGCGCCCCCCGACAGCGGACTGGCTCCCGGCGACGGTCCCCCGGGCGTGCCAGCCGAGCTCGCCGTACCCGGCACGATCGTCGGCCTAGCAGCAGCCGGGACACTCGCCGCCGCCCTCGGATACCGCTACCGCCTCCGCCGCACCCGACGGCCCCACCACGACCCGGCGCCGAACGTGTACCCGCTCCTGATCAGCCCACCCAGCGCTGCGGACCGCGACAACATCCCGCCCGAGCACTTCGACGACGAACTCACCCACGAATCCCGCAGCTTCGCGGCACATGCCGGCACCCGCGACCTCGACGACCTCGACGACCTCGACGACCTCGACGAGGACACTGCATCCACCGGCGCCGCACCACACCACCTGGAGCCGCCTCGCCTCTCGACCGATGACGACACCGACGGGCTCCCGGCGTGTGCTGACCTCGAAATCGTGCAGACCACCGCCACCCCCGCAACGCCACCTGCCACCGCGCCTGAGCCCGCCACGAATACGCCCGAGCCAGGCCAGCACACCGAGACGCCGCTGCGGATCACCGTGTTCGGCCCACCGCGCCTGTACTGCCGTCCGGAACCGGGCAGCGGCGAGCAGGAGATCACGGGGACCGTGCAGCCCCGGCAGCGCGAGCTGCTGACCTTCCTCGCCCTGCACCCCAGTGGAGTGCGCCGCGAGGAATTCGTCGAGGCGTTGTGGGGCGAGGCCGCCGTCAACACCAATGCCCTCAACACCGCGCTCTCCCGCCTACGCCGCACCCTGAGCGCACTCGGCAGGCCCTTGGGAGACCTCGTGGTCGCCGAACACGGCCACTACCGCCTCCACCCCGAACTGGTCGAGGTCGACTACTGGGACTTCACCACCGCACTGACCACACGCCGCGCCGCCACCACCGACGACGACCGATTCGGAGCCGACGACCGCATCATCGCCGCCTACCAAGGCGCCCTCGCCGCGGGCCTCGACAGCGCCTGGACCGAACCGCTCCGCGAGCACGCCCGCCGCGCCTTCCTCGACGCCGTCGCCGCCCACGCCCGCACCCTCCACCAGCAGCACCCGGAACACACCCTCGGACTGCTCGAACACGCCCGAGACCTCGACCCGCTCCACGAACCCCTCTACCGCGACATCATGCGGCTCCAACACGACCTCGGACACACCGACGCCATCCCACGCACCTTCACGCTCCTGCAGAACCAGCTCGCCGACATCACCGCCCGCCCCAGCCCGGCCACTCGCGCCCTCGCTGAACGCCTTGTAGGCCAGGCCCCTCACCTGACACCGTGATCCACAGCAAGCTCCTCAAGGGAGACCACGGTTGCCGGGCTGGAAGGCTCGCGCGAAGTCAGCTCTGGGGGCTGCTGCGTTCCGCTCGTGGCGCAAGCCCATCCAGTGAAGTTGCACCGGCTGAGGTAACGCGCACGGTGTGCGCAGGACGTGGTCCGCTGCCCCTGCTACCCCGGAGGCCGACTGGTGATCGCCGACGATCGGACGTTGCTGCTGGACTTGGAGAACTTGGGCAGCGTCAGACTCCGGCCTCGCCCGCTGCGCGCTCGGTTGATGACGTTGCTGGCCGCCGCTGGCGAGCACCATCATGCGGTGGCCGCCTACGCTGTCGCTGAGGACGGCATCGACTCGGCCGCCGCCGTGCTGGCCGAACTCCGAATCGCCCCGCTGCGCGTTGCACCGGGGCCGAATGCCGCGGAACTCGCGCTACTGACCCATGCACGGCACGTCCATGCCGAGGGCGGCAGGACGTTTCTGGTCGGCAGCGCTGACGGCCGCTTCGCCGAGCTGACCTCGCTGGGCCGCGTCGAACTGCTGGTCTGGGATGGGCAACCGGTGGCCACCAAGCTCGCCGAGGTCGCACACCGCGTGCACCGACTACAGCGGCCACACAACAGCTCAGCGGACGACTTCAACGCAACCAGCCCTCCCATCACCGAGGTATCGCCAGCGGCGCCACCCGAACCACCATCGGACAGGTGCCAACCGAACGGAATCGGTACCCACCTGCTCACCGCACTGGTCACCGGGATCGCCACCGCGGCCGGTCAACGGCTGTTCGACGCGATATGGCCGCGAGGACGGAGATGAGCACGACCCTCCTGACGCAGAAAAAACTCACGCGCGATTACCCCATCCGGCTGTAACGACCTGGCCCGTCGCCGCTTTCCTTGCCGAAAAATTGCTGCCGACGCTGAATGGACTGCCTGCATGTCAGTCCGCGATCGAGGTATCAATAGCAGGTCGACGGCTTGGAGAGCAACAATCTGTCGAGTGCCGAGAAAGTATCTGTTCGTCGGTTGCGTCAAGGTGCTTTCCGGGAGGAGATCTGAACAGAACCTCTCGATGCCGAAGGCTGAGCGGATGGCGAGCACACCGCCGGCCGACGGTGGTTGCTCAGTGTGGATCGCGAAGGCGTTCACGAGCCGCAGGCGGCTGTCGAGGCTGTCATCGGGGGTACCAATACGGGTACCAATTCGGGTACCAACCGACATGTCATCTTGAGTGACGACCCCGGTAAGGCGCATAACCGCAGGTAGCGGCGGGCGCCGGGGGTACCGGTGATGTCCCAGACTCCGTAGTGCCCCGCACACGAGTGCTCATCAGGGCGGGCGCGGGCAGCGACGAGGCCTCCACCTGGTGCGGCCAATGCTCCATCGTCTCCTTCCTTGCTGCTGCTCCGAGTTTCTTTTCTCTCGGTTTCTTCTCCGTGAGCACGTGTTCGCGATGTTCGGCCCGCGTCCTGATTGAGGCGATTCGTTTTCCGTGAGCATGACGGCGAGCCTTGGGTAAGGGCGGGTTTTCGCTGGTCGCGCGCTGAAAATTCCTAAAAGACTCTGCTGGTTTCGGGGTGTTTTCGGTTGCGCGGGGTGCGTGAGCAGAGCTAGCTTTGAGTTGTTCGCCCCGGGAAATGGCCCCGGGAATTCCCGCGAATTGTGCCCCCGGCGTGAGCTGTGCCTGCCGGTTTTCGTTGTTTCCCATGCGGAAGGAAAATTGCCATGACCACGACGCCCACGACCGCTCCCGCGACGTCCGGCCGGTTGCGCAACGGGCAGTTGCGCGCTCAGGTGGCCGGGGTGCTGGCCGCGTCCCGCCGCGCCGAATTCAGCCCCCGGCAGGTGGCCGCCGAGCTGAACCGGTCGGCCGGTGCGGTCGGTAACGCCTTGAAGGCCCTGGCTGCCAGCGGCGCGGCTGAGGTGACCAGCGAGAAGCCGTTGCGCTACAGGGCCACGCGCACCACCCGCAAGGCTGCCACGCCCCCCGCTGAGCCCACCGGTTCCGCTGCGACCCCGGCCGCCCCGGCCCCGTCGCGCCGCACGACCAGCACGGCCCCCAAGACGACCCCGCCCAAGGCGACGGCGGGCAAGGGTGCGGCGGGCAGGGGCGCGGCGCCGAAGCCGACCCCGGCGGTGGGGGAGCGGGTGACGGGTCCGGTGGCGCGGCCGAACGGGCAGATGTATCACCCGCGCACGCTGTCGGGGCTGCCGGATGTGACCGCGTTGCGCAAGCTGCGGGCGGCTGAGGTGCCGGTGCTGCTGTACGGCCCGCCCGGCACCGGCAAGACCGCCGTGGTCGAGGCCGCGTTCCCCGACGTGATCACCGTAGCCGGTGACGGCGACACCACGGTCGCCGATCTGGTCGGCGAGTACACCCAGACCCCCGACGGCCGGTATGTGTTTGTGCATGGGCCGTTGATCACCGCGATGCGGGAAGGGCGCCCGCTGTTCCTGGATGACGCCTCGTTGATCCCGCCGACGGTGCTGGCGGTGGTGTATCCGGCGATGGACGGGCGCCGCGAGGTCACGATCAAGGCCAACGGCGGGGAACGCGTCACCGCCGCGCCCGGGTTCTATGTCATCGCCGGGCACAACCCCGGGGTGCACGGTGCGGTGGTCACCGACGCGTTGTCGTCGCGGTTTTCCGCGCAGATCCAGGTGTCCAGCGACTACGACCTCGCCCGGGAGCTCAAGGTCGACGCCCGCGCGGTGCGGGTGGCGCGGAACCTGGCCACCAAGCAGGCCCGGGGCGAGGTCACGTGGGCGCCGCAACTGCGGGAACTCATCGCCTTCGACAAGATCGCCGCCGTTCTCGGGGCCCCGGCGGCGGCCGGGAACCTGCTGAACCTGTGCCCGGACGAGGACCGCGACACCGTCGCGGCGGTCCTGCGCAGCACCTTCGGGACCGCCATCGCCCCGCTTGCCCTGGGCGGGCGCCTGTAGGCCCGCCCGCCCGTCCCGCCCCGCGTTCTGTGTTCCTGTTGCTGTGAAAGGAAACCCCGCATGTCCGCGCACCTGATCCCGGACCCCGCTGTGACCCCGTGCAGTGACCCCCTGGCCCCCGGGTGGCTGGCCCTGTCAGCGGCGATGACCGAAGAGGCGCCGTTTGTGGCCGACCGCGACGACCTGGTCGTCACCATCGCGCCCGGGGCCGGGCACGGTTCCCCCGCGTGCTTCCTGCCGCCCCACGCGGCTATCGAGGTCGACGGCGCCCACTTCGGCGCGCTGGACCCCGGCACCGCTGACCCCGCCGACCCCGCCGACCGGGCCCGCTACGCGGCGGTGTGGGGGCTGTTCACCCATGAATGCGCCCACGCCCGCCACACCCGCTGGTCCCCACCCCCAGAGGCCCCCGCCGGGGCGGTGGCGGCGGCGCTGCTGCTGGAAGAGTCCCGCATTGAAGCCGCCCAACTGCGCCGCCGCCCCGACGACCGGCACTGGCTGCGCGCCTCAGCCCGCAAGCTCATCCTCGCCGACCTGCCCACCGACCCCGGCATGACCGCACGCGGCGCCGCCGACACCGCCGGGTTGCTGCTGGCCCGCCACGACGCCGGAATCCTGGAAGACACCGAAGTGCGCCACCTGCGCACCACGATCACCGGCATCCTCGGCGCCGACACCCTCGCCACCCTGCGCGGAATCTGGCGGCAAGCCCACACCGTCGCCGACGACGACGCGGCGGCCATGATCGAACTCGGGCGCCGCTGGTGCGCCGCCGCAGGCCTCGACCCCGACGAAACCCCCAGCGACACCCGCGAACCCGGGCCCAGCGACAGCACCAGCCCGGCCGGAACCGCCACGCTGGCCGAAGCGGTCCGGGCCACCGTCGACAACATCGACCGCCACGCCGCGACCGAACCCGCCCCCGGCAGCGACACGCGGCCCCGCCGCCCGGCAGACCCCGCCGCCGACGACGCACGGCGCGCCGCCGAAACCGTGTTCGACAAATCGGGCTCCTCCCGCACCGGCACGGCCGTGCTCACCGCGCCCCGGACACCGACCCCGGACGAACGCCGCGCCGCCCGCCGACTGGCCCGCGCGCTGACCACCGCCGGGGTCACCGACCGCCACACCACCCGGACCACGTCCCCGGTGCCGCCGGGCCGGTTGCGGATGCGCGGCGCGCTGGCCGCCGATGCCCAACGCGCCGCCGGGCAGATCCCCACCGCTGAGCCGTTCACCCGCACCCACCGGCGCCTCGCGCCCGCCCCGCCGCTGCGGGTCGGGATCGCCTGCGACGTGTCCGGATCAATGCGCCGGGTCGCACCGGCCACCGCCTCGGCCGCCTGGATCATGGCCCACGCCACCCGCCACACCCTGACCCCCGCCGACTCGGCCACGGTGATCTTCGGCTCCCACGTCCAGCCGATCACCCACCCCGGAACCGCACCCGCCAACGTCACCGAATTCGGCTGCCGTGGCAGCGTTGAGGACCTTCCCCGGGCCATCAACGCCCTCGACGGCGCCCTCGGGCTGGCCCAACCCGGCGCGGCCCGCCTGCTGGTCATCCTCAGCGACGGCAAGTTCCACCCCTGGGCCACCACCGGCGGCCAGACACTCCTCGACCGCCTCCGGGCCACCGGGTGCGGCGTGCTGTGGCTGACCACCGACGACCGCGACCGCCCCCTGCACGGCGCCACCGTGCACCAACTGGCCGACCCCGCCGACACCGCCACCGTCATCGGCCGGGCCGCCACCACCGCCCTCCGCACCGCCACCCACTAACCCGACCCCGCCACCCGCTGAGGGGCCGACCGTTCACGGTCGGCCCCTCAGCGTTCCCGCAGCACGGCACGCCCCCTGGGGGGCGTGCCGTGCTGCCCGTGCTGGGGGGCGTGCCGTGCTGCCCGTGCTGGGGGGCGTGCCGTGCTGCCCGTGCTGGGGGGCGTGCCGTGCTGCCCGTGCTGGGGGGCGTGCCGTGCTGCCCGTGCTGGGGGCAGGACCCCGCCTCTGAGCACGTTGGGCGGGGTCCTGATTCCAGGCCTAGCCAGCCTGTTCAGCGTCTTCCAGGGCCCGTTCCGCGTATGTGATCGCCAACCGGCAGATGTCACAGTGCGTCGGGACCTCGATGCTGTTCAGGTCGAGCTTGAACAGCCAGAACGGCGGGAAGTGCTGCTCACCCTCGCGGGCTTCGAACGCTGCCCGGCCCTCGCGGGTCATCTTTTCGATCTCGGTGAGGTAGTCGTCGGTCATCGTGTAGAAGGTCCGGAACCCGTGCTCGCGGATGTAGTTGATGTTGAACTTGAACGACTCGAGCACGATCGGGAACGGGTGGAACCCGAAGTGCGGGCGGAGCTCGTCGACCAACTGGTCCATGTCCACCTCGCGGATGACCGCGTCGAGCTTCGCCCACCGCTCACTGGCGTCGTACTCGCCCAGCTTGGAGGCGATGAACTGGCGGGCTTCCGCGAGGTTGTCCTGCTTCTCGTCGAACAGCCGCAGCGCGGCGTCCCGAGCCTCGGCACTGCCCGACTCGTGTGCTTCCTGCACGGCCCTCACGAGGTGGGTGGAGATCGCGCCGTCGTAGGCGAGCACCCATCCGAGGCGCTGCCACTGGTCCGGGATGCCGCGCTCGGCGATGCCTTGCATGAACTGTGTACCGGTGGGAGGCATGCCTTCCGCCTTTCGCTGAGTAGCATTCCTAGTAAAGAGAATGCTACTCAGCGGAGGCTCGGCAGGAAGCCGCCGACCGGGCGTCACTCGGGCGGATTCTCGTGCTGTTCCAAGGCTTTTTGCACTACTTCGGTGACTCTGTTCAGGGGCACCTGGTGCTGTTCACCGGAGGCGAGGTCGCGGACGGTGACGTGGCCGGTCTCCCAGTCCTGCTTGCCGACGATGACCACCGCGCGAGCTCCGGCCTTGTTCGCCCGGCTGATCTCTTTGCCGAGTTTGCGGACCTCGAGTGGCGTGGTGGTGCGGAGTCCGGTGGCTCGCAGGCTGGCCGCCGCCGTGTGCGCGGGGGCGTGGAGCTCCTCGGCGGTGGGGATGACGACGACGTCGACCTTGTTGTTCGCGGCGGGCAGGAGACCATGCGTGCTCAGGAAGTCCATGATCGTCACATCGCCCATGCCGAACCCGAAGCCGGGGACTTCCTGCGCGGTGTAGAGGCCTACGAGGTTGTCGTACCGACCACCGCCGAACAGCGAGCGCCGATTCTGCGGGTCGGTGTCGAAGACCTCGAACACCGTGGAGGTGTAGTAGTCGAACCCGCGCACGATCAGCGGATCGACCTTGATGAGGTCGCGAGCATGGGAGCTCATGACCTCGATCAACTTCGAGCCGGCACGCGCCTCCGCGGAGAGCTCGTCGAGGACGGCTTCACCGGCCTCGACGACTTCACCGAGCCGTGTGAACTGGGCGTCGCTGAGTCCGATCTCGGCGGCATCCTCGCGCAGCTTGTCCTGCGGGTACTTCTCCCACCGGTCCAGCAGGCCCGCGACCGGCCGAGTCTGCTCGCCCGGGACCTCCAGCACCTCGGAGAAGATCGCGTTGAGCAGGACGCGATCACTCATCCGAAGTACATACATGTCCCGCGTCGCGCCGAGGCTGGCCATCATGGCGTGGACGAGCTCGATGAACTCGACCTCGACGTTGCTCGAGGCTGACCCGAACAGGTCAACGTTGATCTGCCAGTGTTCACGCACGCGTCCGCGCTGGGGGCGTTCATAGCGGTGGCAGTTCGGGTGGCTGTACCAGCGCACCGGAAAGGAGAGCTTCCCCAGGTTGCCCGCGATCATGCGCGCCACCGACGGCGTCATCTCCGGGCGAAGCGCGAGGCGACGGCCGCCTCGGTCGGTCAAGGTGTAGAGCTGCTGCTCCACGATCTCCCGCGAAGACTTGGCCTCGTAGATCTCGACGGGTTCCAGGATCGGGCCGTCGTAGCGCTGGTAACCGAAGGTCTCGATGGCCTCGTAGAGATGGCCGAACACCTGCTGGCGGATCGACATGTCCTCGGGAAGGAAGTCCCGGGTGCCTCGGTAGGGCTCGGTCGACAGGTACTCGGCCACGGGGTAGTCCTCCGGTAGCAGCTCGTGAGTGACGGAACGGCACCACAGGGTAGTCGCCCTGCCTCTGCGCTCTGGCCCGGGACTACAGGTCCTGCAGCCCTGCCAGCACCGCGCGGAGCGTCTCGCGCGTGGCCGCACCCCACGTCGTTCGAGTGGCTTCTGCCCGGACATTGAGCTCTCCGGAGTAGACGGTGACGAAGCCTCCGGTGCAGAGCTCGCCCGAGATGATGAGCCCGCGGCGGAACTCGGCGCCCTGCGCTGTGCTGTCGATCGGTCCGGCTCCAGACGTGCGGACGTGGAACCGGCCCGCCGCACCCGGGAGAACGCGAGGGCGGGAACGGCGGGCCGGTCGTCGGTGAGTTCAGAGGAGAGGTGGCGCGTCGAGCGCGGCGAGCTGCTCGGCATGGCTGTTCCGCAGCTCGACGACCGCCGTGCCGCGCACGCACACGCCGCAGGGAGCGCCGCCGTTGCGGGTCATCACGTACGCCACGGGAACTGACTGTCCGCAACTGGTCACGTGATAGGTCGCAGGCTCCGGGAGGCTGATCAAATCGGCGGAGCGCGTCCAGAGGAAGCCGTCTTCGGAAGCGAAGGCGTGGCTGCGGGCGTCCAAACCGGACTGCCTCCAGGTGTGTTCGTTCATGTCGGTGCCTTCTGTTCGTGATGGCTGTCGGTCTGTGCCGTGGCGTGCTCGTCCGGCAAGCAGACGTCGCAGCGTGAGCAGCTCGGAGGTGGGCTGCCGAACAGCAGGAAGCCGATGACGCCGCACTCGGTGACTACGACCTGCCGTCCCTCGTACACGTCGATGACTGGGTGTTCGGGGATCGTGTGCCAGCGCTTTCCGTCGCGAAGCCCGACTGAGTAGTGCTTGCTCGGTTCGCCCGGGGGAGCGGTATCGCGATGGTCGGCCGGTGGCGCCACCTCGGTCGGGAGGTGAGCTACGCACGCTTCGCATGGCATGGCCTCGGTGTTGTCAGCGACCAGTTCGAGTACGGACGGATGCGCGGAGAAATTGCACAACGCTCGTCTTGGTCTGTCCGGGTCAGGCGAGCAATCGGTGCCGAAGTAGTGCGCGCGCCGGTCCGCTCGGCGGTCCATGCCCGCGCTGAGGCGTGCTCGGAGGAGGTTCATCGCGCCCACCTCCGGCCCCCGGTGGCGCGCGCTCCCACGCTGTGCGCCACCGGGGGCATGACCTGCCCGCCTCGCGGGGAGGGGTGCGGTGCGGGCAGGTGTCCGTCCGCCATGCCGGGCTGCGCTCCGGGGCATCGCGCCCAGCGGTCGCGCGTCGTGCGCCGCGTTCGGCCACGAGCGGACCACCTGCGAACGAACGTAAGAGTGAAGTTCACGGCCAGCGGCAGCGCCGCCGTGAGGGTGGACGAGTCGTCGTCGACGTGCATGGTCAGCGCGCCGCCCGCGTGCACTGGCCGACACTGCGAGCGAGGCCGAGTGCGGCGTGGAGCGCACCTACCAGCTCGACGACTCCGCTGTGCTCGAAGCATGCGGTTTCGTCGGGCGGCGCGGTGAGGAACACCTTCCCGGCGGTGTCGACCGAGATCGTGGTGGCCACGCGACGCCCAAAGGAATCAGCGCAGGTGACACTACTGGCTCGTACGGTCCGTGCTCGCTTCATCGCTCCCCGGCTCTCCGGTGTGGCCCCGCCCACGAGCGCGCCCACACCTCCACTAGCATGCAGTCCTATGTAAGTCGTCCTGATTCATGCTTGCAACAGAAGCAACCTTAAACTTGCATTCCTAATTACTGAAATGCTCCGTTTGGGTGATGGATTTGAGGCGGACGCGCCAGCGGATACTTGCTGCGGCACGTCCGCGGAAGAGTCGAGAGGGAGACAACGGATGGCAACTCCGACAGTGCGCCGCCTCCAGTTGGGCAACGAGTTGCGCCATGCTCGCCTGGCCGCCGGCCTGGAGCAGGCCGACGCGGCGAAGATCCTCGACTGCAACCTCACCAAGATCAGCCGCCTCGAACTCGGCCAGTCCGGCATCACCAAAGGTGACCTGCTCCTGCTGCTCACCGAGTACGGCGACACCGACGAGCACAAGCAGTGGATGGTCGAGCTGGCCCGGACCCGAAGTGCCCGCGGCCGGTGGGGCGGCTACCGCGCGGTCTTCCCCGAGTGGTTCCGGCAGTACGTCGACCTCGAAACCGACGCCAGCGACCTGCGGCAGGTCCAGTCGGAACTCGTGCCGGGCATCCTGCAAACTGAGGCCTACATCCGGGCCCTCCACGCGTCATGGCCCCGAGCCAACAGCGACGGGGTCGACGCGAACGTACGAGCACGACAAGAACGCCAGGAGATCTTCACCAGGGAGACTCCGCCGCAAGCCGCCTTCATCCTCTCCGAGTCCTGCCTGCGGCGGCAGATCGGCAGTCCGGCGATCATGGCCGAGCAGTTGCGCTACCTCGAAGAGATGGCCCTGATGGACAACATCCACCTCCAGGTCATGCCGTTCGACGCGCAAACGTATGCCGGAGCGATCAGCTACGACTTCACCCTGCTGACCATCCCCTCGCCGGGCGCCACCCCTGATCTGGAGTTTGTCTACGTGGAGTCTTTCGACGACGCTCACTACCTGGACAGCAAGGAAGCAGTAACCGACTACGTAAGCTTGTGGGGACGACTGCAAGCCGCCGCGCTGGGGCCGAAGGAGTCCCTGGACCGCATCGGGACGGTCGCGGAGCAGTACGCCCTCTAACGAACAGGAAGGCCCCACCATGTCAAACAGCCCTGACTTCAGCGGCGCACGTTGGTTCAAGAGCAGCCGTAGCAACGGCGCGCAGAACAACTGCGTCGAGACCGCCTTCGTTCCCGGCTTCATCGGCGTCCAGGACACCAAGGACCCGCACCGCCGGGACCGGCTGGTCTTCAGCTCCCAGCAGTGGGCCGCCTTCATGGCCGACGTGCAGGCGGGCCACCGCGACCTCTGAACAGATCGGCTGCACAACAGCAAGCACCCGCCTTCGGCATCCGACCTGCCGGGGGCGGGTGCTCTGCTTCTGCGCGACGACTCGCCGAGCGTGCGGCGGCGCAGCTATCCCTCGCCGATCATGGCTCGGTGTGGGCGACGACTACTGCGGCCGTTCGCGCAGGTCTGGCATCGGCGGTGGGTTCGAGCCCAGTTCACGCATACTGCGCTGCAGGTTTGCCCCAAGGTCGTCAAGTGAGCGCTCGACGGCACTCGTGGCGGCTTGGAGTTCGTTGGTGAAGGCTGCGAGTTGTTCGGGATTCCGAGCGCTGAGCTTTTGTACCAGGTCGTCGTACGCTGCATTGACGACTGCCGTAATCCGGTCGGCCAGCGTAGTTGTATCGAGCACGGGGCCATTTCGGCCCCTGCGAAGCAGTTCGGGGTCCAAGCTCAACTTCTGAAGGCGCCCTTCGGCATCCAGGTCTGCTGTGACCAGGCCGTCGTCCGAACGCGCAGTCCCGGTGAGCTCTTCCATGAGTTGCCCCAAATCTGTCTTCATCGAGATCTGGACAGTGTAACTTGTACCTTCGAGCACGGGACGACTCGGTCAGCCCACAGGTTGCGAGGTGCGATGGGATTCTCGATCGACCCGGAGAGGATGCACGACTCCGGGAGAAAGCTCGAGCAAACCAGTCAAGAGGGGGAGGCTGATCTCGCGGCACCGCGGATGACCATTACTGGTCAACGTCCATGGGGAGGAGACGAGGGCGGCGCGGCGGTGGCCGAGGCCCACGCAGAACTCGGTGCCGTAGCTGGCGAAGTGCTGACGCAGTTATTTTCAGCGATCAGCGACGTTGGAACCAACGTGAAGGGAATGGCCGACGACATGCAAGAGATCGACGAGCGTTCCCGTGATGACCTCAACATGGTCGCCCGACAACTGGGGGAGAGGTTGTGAGCGTCCAGCTTCCCGGGGACCTGGCGGCGCTCCTCGAGCGAGCCGGTGGAACGTGGCCGGAAACGGACGAAGACGGCGTCCGCGAAGTCGGACGCGCCTGGCGTGACCTGTCATCGAGACTTTCAGCTGTGCGCGAGGAATGCGGAAGCATCGCGAAGAAGATCAGCAATGAGCACACGGGCGAAGGCGTTGATGCTTTCGCGGTGCACTGGTCAGATTTGGACCGACGTCTGGAAACCGCGGTATCCCTTTCGGCGAAAACTGCCGATGTTGCCGACGGAGCCGCAGCTTCGACCGAAGCCGCGAAGCACGGGATCGTGCAGTCCCTTGAAGCGGGAAGAGCGGCCGTCGGCCAAGCCGAAAGGGTGCAGGCGATACCTGTTGCTGGGGCCGCGATGGCATCAGGAGTCGGCGTAGCACTGCGCTTGCTAGGCCAAGCCGTCGGCCTGATCATCAGAACTCTTTGGAAGTTTCTCGTCTGGGTCGGGAAGCTGATCGGCCAGTGGCTGGTAGCTCTATGGAAGAAGATCGCCGAATTATTCAAAAAGATCACCGGCCCCAAAGGAGGAAAGCCCAAAAAGAAGCCGAATTCAGAAAAGCTCAAGGAAGATTTTGGCGGCCTGAAAAAGGGCAAAAATGATCGCGTGCGATTGGCCGAGAACGAAGACGAGCTCCGAGGCCTCTTTGACAAGTGGACGAACGGCGCCGAACAGATGCCACCCCGAGGGGGCAAGGTGCCGGAAGTCTACAAGTTAGATGACGGAACCGTCGTCCAGTGGCGAACCGGATCAAAGTCCGGCGGAGCCACCATTGATATCATCCCGCAGTCAGGCAAACCGATGAAGGTGCACGTAGAATGAGTGAAATCAACGATCTCATTGACGAGATTCTCGAGGAAGGATTCGATGACTGGGTCATGCTGGTCAGCATTGTCCGGTCGGCGGAGGAGCGCAGGCCGGGCGACCCACAGGGCGCCCGGACGCTGGCTACCGCATTGATCCATGAGCTCATCGTGGGGGAGTGGATGCTTCCCGGCGAGGTCGGGGATTCGGGATTCAAGCCATGGCAGGAGCCGCCAGCCGACGCGGCAGCTCGCGTGATCCGCGACCTTGATGCCGTTGACTGGAACGTTGTTGACAACGTTGTTGCCTGGTTCGACAACACCGACAAGGGCAATCAGCGCGCTGACGAATTGTAGGACCGCCTCGGTGGACTGTTGTATTGGTGTGCGCGAGGGGGCCAGCGCGGTTTGGAGGATGGCGGGATGGACTCCGGTCAGGGGCGGTGGCGGCCTAGGCAGTTGAGCGTGGGTGCATGGGCTGGGCTGCCGAGGTCGCAGAGGAGTACCGAATCGCCCTTGAAATCACCTCGATGAAGGGCGGTCCCCAGGGATCGCGACAGGGTCGCAGATCCGAGCCTGATGGCCTGGGGCTTTGTGGCGAGTTGCGGCGGGTGTGGTTCCCGGAGGTGCGGAGAGATCACATCGAGGCGGCGAGGTCGCCGAGAACCTGGCGTACCTCGTGTCCCCAGCGGCTCTCTCCCGGAGCCGCCCTTCAATCGAGACGCCAAGAATGACGGCATCGCCGTGTACCTCTCGAGCGACCCAGCGGTTCCCGCCGGGACCCGTTGCGAGTCGGGATTAGGGCCTGTCCGCCGGGAGGCTCGACATGGAGACTGCTCGTTCGGCTGGGTTGCCGTGCTGCCGTACCGATAGCTGTGGTGTGCGCGATCGGCGTCATGTCTTGGGGCCGCTCTCGAGCATGGCTGGGCGGCACCGCCCTCGTGGGCGGGTGTTGCTGCCCAACCGCACTGCTCGCGACGTTGAAGGGATAGCGCAGCGATGTCCGCCAGCCGAACAGCGGATCGAACTTGCACAGGTGGGGCGCCGCCTACCTGCTCGTAGTGCTGTTCGTTGGGTCGTGGACCGACCAACGGTGGACGGCTGGGAGCGGGATTGTGGGAGGAAATTGGGAGGAGCCACATGCGCTGAACGGCGTCGAACAGGCTCGACAGGTACCCAACTACACCGCCCTGACCTGCGCAAAGTCGTTCAGTGCAGGTCAGGGCGATGTTGAGCGCTACCTTGACACGGTAGAGGTCACTGGTTCAATCCCAGTATCGCGCACCATTCACAATCGCAGGTCAGAGCCCCTGTCGGTGATCAGCACCGGCGGGGGCTTCGTCGTTTCCGGTCGAGCTGGGCCGCCGCGGTCCCGGTCCCTCCCGCTCCGACCCGACCGCGGTGTCGGTGCGGCCCGAGGCCCGCCTCCCGGGAGGAGCTCGGCGCGGGGCTAGTGGGCGTTCTCCGGGGCGGTTGCCGTTCGGTGGTCCGGCGCGTCCTGGGCTACCCGGACACCTGGCTCGTGGTCGTCAAGAGCGCGGTGGCGGCCACGCTGTCGTGGTGGATCGCCGCGGCGGTGCTGCGAGGAACTCGGCAGGCGGCTCGGAAGGAGGGGCTCGACTCGCCGGACCAGTGGCCGACCTTCCGCGCCCTCACCACCGATGCGCACCGCCTGGTCGATGACCTCACCGGCGCGCGGGGCGAGCTGGCGCAGCTCGTCTGAGGGGGTGCTCGTGCCGGGTAGTCCCAGGTATGGCCAAGAGCAGGAAGGACTACCGCGACACGTACACCGAACCCGAGTTGCGGGAGCGGCTCAAGGAGGAGGTCAAGGCATCGGACAAGGGCGCCGCGCCGGGGCGGTGGTCGGCCCGCAAGAGCCAGCTGCTGACCCAGGCCTACGAGCGGCACGGTGGTGGTTACCGGAACCCGGGGCGGAAGACGTCGTCGCAGCGCAGCCTCGAACGGTGGACCGAGCAGGAGTGGCAGACGGCGTCGGGTTCCGCGCGGGCCCGGCACGGTGACCGGACGGAGCGGTACCTGCCGAAGCAGGCGTGGGAGGAGCTCACCGAAGGCCAACGGCGGGAGACCGAGCAGCAGAAGCGGGACACGTCCCGGCGGGGGCGGCAGCACGCCTCGAACCCGCCGGCGGCCAAGAGCGCGCGCCGGATGGCCGAGCTCGACGAGCTGCCCGCGCAGGAAGCCGTGCAGCGGGCGCGCACCTTCGCGCCCGAGGAGGCCGAGCGGGCCCTCCGCCACGAACGTGAGCACAAGGCCCGCAAGACGGTCCTCGGTCAACTGTCCAAGCGCATCGACCGCGGTCGGTAGCGGCGGATCTCTGCCGGGAGCCGACCCGCCGGCACCGTGGCGACGTGGCCGGCCACGAGGTCCTGGATCCGCCGCTGCTCGGCGGTCGACGAGCTGTCTTCCCCGAGTTCTTCGGCCAGGACATCCACCTCGTCGTTCTGCGCGCCGGTGAAACCCGTGCCTGGCGCGGCCACTGCCGGGAACCCCGCCCCACCGCGCAGTCGAGCCCCGCTCCGTCGTTGGTGCGGAGGTACCGCGCGTGGGCGGCGTCGCAGTCGGAGCCGGGGACGAAGCCGACCACGCAGGCGCGGTCGGCGTGCCGCTGCTCGGCATCGCCGACCAACGCGGACGTGCGGCCCACTGCGAACAGCACCGCGCCGGTGAGGTACGCGAGACACCCCAGCGACAGCCGCAGGCGCACCTCGGTCCTGTGGTGGCTCCCGCTCCGGTGCGGTCGAGCCGTGCGGGGGCGTCAGGACGAGGACTGGTCCTGCTGGGCGGTGAGCGGGGTGGCGATGTCCTCCAGCGACCGGCCTTCGGCCTTGATGCCGAACGCGAGCTCGGCGATCCCGCCGAGCGCCATGATCGCCGCGCCGATGTAGAAGCCCAGGGCGACCAGCTCCGCGCTGCCGGATTCGATGAACCGGCCGAACAGCACGGGACCGGCGACGCCCCCGGCGGCGGTGCCCACGGCGTAGAAGAACGCGATCGCCAGGGCCCTGGTCTCCATCGGGAAGATCTCGCTGACGGTGAGGTAGGCGGCGCTGGCCCCGGTCGAGGCGAAGAAGAAGGTCACGACCAGCATCACCAGGAACGTCCACGAGGTCAGCCCGCCGCCGACGAACAACAGGCCGGTCACGGTGAGCAGCGCGGCGGAGCCGAGGTAGCAGCCGGAGATCATCGTCTTGCGGCCGACCGTGTCGAACAACCGCCCGAGGGTCAGCGGACCGGCGAGGCTGGCCAGCGCGTAGATCGCGAAGTAGTAGGGCACGGCGCCGGAGCCCACCGCGAAGAACTCGCTGAGCAGGGTGCCCAGGTCGAAGGTCACCGCGTTGTAGAGGAACGCCTGCCCGAGGAACAGCGCCAGGCACAGCAGGCTGCGCCGCGGGTAGGTCCGGAACGCGGTCCGGGCGATCTCGGCGATGCTGATGGAACGGCGCTGGCGGACGGTGATGCTCTGCTCGGGCCGGGCGAGCTGCCGGCCGGTCTGCTCGGTGACGGCGCGTTCGACGCCCTCGACGGTGCTCTCGGCCTCGCGGTCGCGGCCGTGGATGAACAGCCACCGGGGGCTTTCCGGGACGTGCCTGCGCACCAGCAGCACCGCGAAGCCGAGCACGACCCCGATCAGGAACGCGATCCGCCAGCCGAGGTCCGCGGCGAACACCGCGGTGTTGAGCAGGACCACGGCCAGCAGCGCGCCACCGGCCGCGCCGAGCCAGTAGCCGCCGTTGATGGCCAGGTCGACCCGGCCCCGGTACCGGGCGGGGATCAGCTCGTCGATCGCCGAGTTGATCGCGGCGTACTCGCCGCCGATCCCGACGCCGGTGAAGAACCGGCAGAGGTAGAAGAACCACGGCTCGAACGACGCCGCCGTCGCCGCGGTGGCGATCAGGTACACCGACAAGGTGATCAGCAACAGCCTCTTGCGGCCGTACCAGTCGGTGAGCTGGCCGAAGACCAGGGCGCCCAGGCACGCCCCGACGACGTAGATCGACCCCGCGAGGCCGATCTGACCGGCGGTGATCTCGATGCCGCTGCCCGGTTCGGTCAGCCGCGAGGACACGTTGCCGACCATGGTCACCTCGAGCCCGTCGAGGATCCACGCCGTCCCGAGCCCGAAGACGATCAACCAGTGGAACCGCGACCACGGCAGCCGGTCCAGCCGGGCCGGGATCTCGGTCCGGATCGTGCGCAGTCCAGCGGCGTCCGACACCGGCGTCCCTCCCATCAGGCGCTCCACGCGGGTCGGCGACCAGCGTGCTGGGTGACGAGCACCTCCGCGACCGCGGACCCCATGACCGGGTGGTCGCCCGGCGCCGGGGACGAGATGGTGTCCACCGGTTCGCCCACACCGTCGTGACATGCGGCCGCTCGTCGTTCACGATGGGGTATATGCAGTACGGTCGTACTGCATGTCCGATGGTGGAGGAGTCCGCACCCTTGATGAACCAAGCCCCCGACGGCCTGCAGCTGACGGCCGACGTCTACCGGACCATCCAGCTCCGGGACGGGCACCAGCCCGAGTTCAGCCAAGCTGCGCACGAGGTCCTGGAATCGCTGGAACCCGCCCTCTCGCGGCACCCCGAGTACCTGAAGTCCGGGGTGCTCGAACGGCTGTGCGAGCCTGAGCGCCAGATCATCTTCCGCGTGCCGTGGGTCGACGACTCCGGCGAGGTCCGGGTCAACCGGGGTTTCCGCGTCGAGTTCAACTCCGCGCTCGGGCCGTACAAGGGCGGGCTCCGGTTCCACCCGTCGGTGAACATCGGCGTGATCAAGTTCCTCGGCTTCGAGCAGATCTTCAAGAACGCGCTCACCGGATTGCCCCTCGGCGGCGGCAAGGGCGGCTCCGACTTCGACCCCAAGGGCAAGTCCGACGGCGAGATCATGCGGTTCTGCCAGTCGTTCATGACCGAGCTGCACCGCCACCTCGGCGAGTACACCGACGTGCCCGCCGGGGACATCGGGGTCGGCCGCCGCGAGATCGGCTACCTGTTCGGGCAGTACAAGCGCATCACCAACCGCTACGAGTCGGGCGTGCTCACCGGCAAGGGGCTCAACTGGGGCGGCTCGCAGGTGCGGACCGAGGCCACCGGGTACGGCACGGTCTACTTCGTCGAGGAGATGCTGCGCACCCGCGGGGCCGGGTTCGACGGTAGCCGCGTCGTGGTGTCCGGTTCCGGCAACGTCGCGATCTACGCCGCCCGGAAGGCCGAGGAGCTCGGCGGCACCGTGATCGCCATGTCCGACTCCGGCGGCTACGTCGTCGACGAGGCGGGCCTCGACGTCGAGGCGGTCCGGGAGCTCAAGGAGGTCCGCGGCGGGCGGCTCAAGGAGTACGTCGAGGGCCGGGGCAGCGCCAAGTTCGTCGAGGGCGGTTCGATCTGGGACGTGCCCTGCGCGATCGCGCTGCCCTGCGCGACGCAGAACGAGCTCGCGGACGACGCGGCCACCACCTTGGTGCGCAACGGCGTGACCGCGGTCGGCGAAGGCGCGAACATGCCGACCACCCCGGGTGCGATGAAGGTGTTCCTGGAGGCCGGGGTCGCCTTCGGGCCCGGCAAGGCCGCCAACGCCGGCGGGGTCGCCACCTCCGGCCTGGAGATGCAGCAGAACGCGTCCCGGGACTCGTGGCACTTCGACTACACCGATGCGCGCCTGTCGGAGATCATGGCCGACATCCACGAGGGCTGCCGGGAGACCGCCGAGGTCTACGGCGCTCCGGGCAACTACGTCCTCGGCGCGAACATCGCCGGGTTCATCAAGGTCGCCGACACCATGCTGGACCTCGGCGTCATCTGAGCGCCGGTCTCCCGTTCGGGGGCCGACCCGCGGGTCGTGCTCGCGGGCCCGCCGTCGACCGCTGCGAGGAGCGATGCCGTTGCCGTCCGCATCCGGCCTGGAACGGCACCAGGTCGCCGTCTACCTGGCGGCCCTGGTGGCCGGGGCCCTGCTGGGCTGGATCGCGCCCGGCGCGGGGCCGGGGCTGGAGCACGCCATCAACCCGGTGCTCGCCGCCCTGCTCTACGTGACGTTCCTGCAGGTGCCCGCCGCCGAGCTGGCACGTTCGCTGCGGGCGGGGCGGTTCCTGGGTGCCGCGCTGGTGGTGAACTTCGCGGTGGTCCCGCTGGTGGTCGCGGCGCTGTTCGCGTTCCTGCCCGACGACCGGGCGGTGCGGCTCGGCGTGCTGCTGGTCCTGCTGACGCCGTGCGTGGACTACGTGATCGCCTTCAGCGGGTTGGCGGGCGGCAGCAGCAGGCGGCTGCTGGCCGCCACCCCGCTGCTGCTGCTGGCGCAGTTGGTGCTGCTCCCCGGCTACCTGCTGCTGTTCCTGGGACCGGAGCTGGCCGAGGTCGTCGAGGTCGGCCCGTTCCTCGAGGCGTTCGTCGTGCTCATCGTCCTCCCGCTGGCGCTCGCCTGGCTCACCCAGGGCTGGGCGGCCCGCCGTCCGGCGGGGCGGCGGACCGCCGACGCGCTGGGGACGGCGATGGTGCCGCTGATGGCCGCGACCCTGTTCACCGTGGTGGCCTCCCAGGTGCCCGAGCTGGGCGGTGGCCTCGCCGACGTGGCCGGGGTCGTGCCGTTCTACGTGCTCTTCCTGGTGGTGATGGCCTTCGCGGGTCTCGGCGTGGCGCGGCTGTTCCGGCTCGCGGTCCCGGAGGCGCGGGCGATCGTGTTCACCGGTGCCACCCGCAACTCGCTGGTGGTCCTCCCGCTGGCCTTGGCGCTGCCCGACGCGTTGGCCCTCGCCGCGGTCGTCGTGGTCACCCAGACCCTCGTCGAGGTGGTCGGCATGGTCGCCTACGTCCGGGCGGTGCCCCGGCTCCTGCCCGACCGGTGATCGCCGCCCGCGGCGTCAGTCGCCCGGTCCCCGCTCGCCCGGGTCTTGCGGGGCGGGGTACCGCTTGGGGAGCTTGAGCCTGCGGTCGGCCATCAGCTCGCGCAGCCGGTCCGGGTGGTCGGTGATGATCCCGTCCACGCCGGCGTCCATCAGGGCGGCCATGGTCGGCTCGTCGTCGACCGTCCACGGGATCACGGCCAGCCCCGCCGCGTGCGCGCGGGTGACGAGCCCGGGCGTGGTGTAGGGCCGGTAGTCCGGGTCGGTGACGCGGCCGTCCTGCGGCATCCCGTGCACCGGCGAGATCGCGTCGGCGCCGAACGAGGCGGCGGCGGCGACCAGATCGCCGCCGAAGTCGTCGATGTCGATCCCGCCGAGCCACGGCGAGGCGCCGGGCTCGCCGACCTCGAGGAAGTCGCCGTTGGTCAGCGCCACGAGCGGCAGCCGCGGCTCGACCTCCCGCATCCGCATCAGCGCGCCCCAGTCGAAGCTCTGGACGCTCACCCGGTGCAGCAGCCCGGCCTCGCGCACCTCGCGGGCCACGATGCGGACGAACTGCTCGCGGGGTGCGGTCTCGTCCGGGGCGGCGGCTTCGACCTTGGTCTCGACGTTGAACCGCACCTGCTGGGCGCGGTAGCGCTCGACGAGGTCGAACACCTCCGACAGCAGCGCCATCCGGGCGCCCGGCACCGGCCGCTGCCCCGGGTGCTGCGGCTTGGTCAGCGAGCCGCAGTCCATCGTGCGCACCTGCGCCAACGTCAGGGTGCGCACGTACTTGCCGACGTACGGGTACTCGGGGTCGCCGGGGAAGGCCGGTCCGGTGTCCTGGCACACCGCGGCCGAGACCTGCCGGTCGTGGGTGACCACTGCGCGGCCGTCCTCGGTGATCTGCACGTCGAGCTCCAGGGTGCTGACCCCGAGCTCCAGCGCGTTCGCGAACGCCGCGAGCGTGCTCTCCACCACGAGCCCGGTACCACCGCGGTGCGCCTGGAGGTCGAAGCGCCCCGGCCCGGGGCGCGGCTCGGCGGTCGCCGGCGCGGTGAGCCCGCCGCACAGGCAGGCCACCACCAGGCCGACGAGGGCGGTCCTGGGCGCCCGTCGCGGACGCCGGTCCCCGTGCGGCGCCGCGGCGGTGCCGGTCGCGCGCGGCTGCCGCCGCATCGACAGGTGCGGCATCGACCCTCCCGGTGTTCGGTCACTTCGACCGGTGAGGATGCCGCCCGCGCGTGGAGCCCACTTGGATTCGCGCTGTCGGCCGCCCTGCGGGCCGGTGAACGGGCGGAGCGGCGCCGGGCTCAGGCCAGGGCGTCGCGGGCGCGGGTGCGCGCGGCATCCGCGCCCGCCGCGGTCAGGGCGGCCCGCGCGGCCTGCTCGCAGTCGGCCAGCGCGTGCCGGGCCAGGCGGGCGCCGACGGCGGGCAGCGCGGCCGCGGTCATGGACAGGCTGGTGATCCCGAGTCCGGTCAGGACCGCGGCCAGGGCCGGGTCGGCCGCGGCCTCGCCGCACACCCCGACCGGTGTGCCGCGCTCGCGGCCCGCGTCGGCCAGCATCGCGATCAACCGGAGCAGCGCGGGCTGCCACGGATCGTTGAGCCCCGCCAGCGCGCCGGTCATCCGGTCCGCCGCGAAGGTGTACTGCGCGAGGTCGTTGGTGCCGATGCTGACGAAGTCGACGACGTCGAGCAGTGCCGCGCCGCCGAGCGCGGCGGCCGGGGTTTCGACCATGACGCCGACGCGGTCCAGCCCGGCTTCCCGGGCCAGGTCGGCGAACCACGCGGCTTCCTCGGCGGTCGCGACCATCGGCGCCATCACCGACACGTCGGCGCCGGTGTCCCCGGCCGCGGCGGCGATCGCGTCGAGCTGCCGGCGCAGCAGGTCCGGCCGGTCGAAGGCGACGCGCAGTCCGCGCACGCCGAGCGCCGGGTTCGGTTCGGCTCCGGAGTCGAGGAACGGCAGCGGCTTGTCCGCGCCCGCGTCGAGGGTGCGGACCACGACGGGCTTCCCGCGCAGCGGGGCGAGCACCTCGGCGTAGGCGGCGCGCTGGGCGGCCACCCCGGGTTCGGCGGTGGCGGCGAGGAAGCAGAACTCGGTGCGGAACAGCCCGACGCCGTCCGCCGCCCCGGCGGCGCGCGCGTCCGCGGGGGAGCCGATGTTGGCCAGCAGCGTGACCGGGTGGCCGTCGGCGGTGGTGCCGGAGCCGTGCCAGTCGCCGCGGCTGCGCGGTGCGGCCACGGCCGGAACCGGCCCGGCGTGCAGTTCGACCACACCCCCGTCACCGTCCACGGTGGCGCCCGCGGCCGTTGCGACGAGAACACCGCGGGCGGCGACGACGGCCGGAATCCCCAGCGCCCGGGCCAGGATCGCCGTGTGGCTGGTGGGGCCGCCCTCCTCGGTGACCAGGGCCAGCACCAGCTCCGGGTCGAGGTCGGCGGTGTCGGCCGGGGCGAGGTCGCGGGCCACCAGCACGCTCGGACCGGTCAGCACCGGAACGCCCGGTGGCGCGACCCCGCCCAGCTCGGCCCGGATCCGGTCGGCCACGTCGCGCACGTCGCGGACCCGCTCGGCGAGGTAGTCGCCGGCGGCGGCCAGCATCTCGGCGACCTGCTCGGCCGCCTCGTGCACCGCCCGCGCGGCGGGCAGCGACCGCTCGGCGACCGATTTCTCCGCCTGCGCCAGCAACGTCGGGTCGACCGCCATCGCGGCCGTCGTCTCCAGCACCGACCGGGCTTCGCCCGCGGCCGCCGCTGCCCGGGTCCGCAACTGCCGCGCCACGGCCTCGGCGGCGGGACGGATCCGGGCCGCTTCGGCCGCCGGGTCGGCCGGTGCCGGACCGCGAGCCGGTTCCGGCAGGGGGTCGGCGACCCGCACGACCGGGCCGGAGGCGCGGCCGGGGCTGACGCCGACCCCGGACGGGACGGCGGGAGTGCTGCTGCCGGTCATGGAGCTCCCCTCGGGTTGCGCGTTGCTCATCCGCCGTTCGCACGGCCTTGACAATATGACAACAAGGGGCATACTCGGGCAACACCAAATATCAACCGGAGGAAAACGGGCATGTACGGGGCGGAGCGGCAGCAGCTCCTGGCGCAGCGGGCGCGCCGCGACGGGCGCATCGACGTGATGACCGCGGCGACCGAGTTCGAGGTGGCGCCCGAGACGATCCGGCGCGATCTCGGCGCGCTGGAACGGCGCGGCGTGGTGCGCCGGGTCTACGGCGGCGCCATCCCGGTGGAACGCCTCGACTTCGAGCCCGGCGTGTCCCTGCGGGACCGGACCAACTCCGCCGAGAAGGAACGCATCGCCCGCGCCGCGCTGGACCTGCTGCCCCCGCGCGGCACGCTGCTGTTCGACGCGGGCACCACGACCGCGCGGCTGGCCGCGCTGCTGCCGAACGACCGGGAGTTCACCGCGGTGACGAACTCGCTGCCGGTGGCGAACCAGCTCGCCACCCGGAGCAACTGCACCCTGCACCTGCTGGGCGGGCGGATCCGGGAGACGACGCTGGCCTCGGTCGAGTCCTGGGCGCTGAACGTGCTCGGCGGGCTGACCGTGGACGTCGGCTTCTTCGGCACCAACGGGTTCTCCGCGGCGCGCGGCTGCACCACGCCCGACCCGGCCGAAGCCGCGGTGAAGACGGCGATGGTGACCGCGAGCAGAAGGCGGGTGCTGCTGGCCGACCACAGCAAGTACGGCGACGACCAGTTCAGCCGGTTCGCCCGGCTCGCCGAGATGGACGTGGTCGTCACCGACGACGGTCTGGACGAGGCGGCGTGGACCGAACTCGCCGCCGAGACCGAAGTGGTGGCGGCATGATCGTCACCGTCACCCCGAATCCGAGCCTGGACCGCACGGTCCTGGTGGACGCCCTCGTGCCCGGGGCGATCCACCGGGTCGGCCCCGCGCGGCTCGACCCGGGCGGCAAGGGCGTCAACGTCGCCAGGGCGCTCACCGCGGCCGGGCGCCCGGCGGTCGCGGTGCTGCCCTCCGGTGGCGCCGAGGGGGCCAGGATGGCGGAACTGCTCGCCGCCGAAGGGGTGCCGGTGGTCGAGGTGCCGATCGAGGCGGCGACCCGCAGCAACGTCACCGTCGTCGAAGCCGGCGGGACCACGAGCAAGTTCAACGAGCCCGGCCCGGAGCTGACCGGTGCCGAACGGGCCGCGCTGGAGGGCAAGGCGGCCGAGCTCGCCGCGCGGGCCGACTGGCTGGTCAGCTCCGGCAGCCTGCCCGCGGGCGACGGCACCGATCTGCACGCCCGGCTGGTGCGCGCCGGACGCGGTGCGGGAGCCCGCGTCGCGGTCGACGCCTCGGGCCCGGGTCTGACCGCGGCCTGCCAGGCGGGACCGGACCTGATCAAACCGAACCTCCAGGAGCTGTCCGAACTCGCCGGCCGGCCGCTGCGGCGGCTCGGCGACGTGCTCGCCGTCGCCACCGAGGTGCGCGCGGCCGGGGTGCGGACGGTCCTGGTCAGCCTCGGCGAGCACGGGGCGCTCCTGGTGGAGCACAGCGGAGCCTGGCACGCGACGAGCCGGGCGGCGGCGGTGCGCAGCACCGTCGGAGCGGGAGACGCGGCACTGGCGGGTTTCCTGCACGCGGGCGGCACCGGGCCTTCGGCCCTGCGCGCGGCGGTCGCCCACGGCGCCGCCGCCGTCGGGCTCGCGGGCTCCCGGATGCCCGGTCCGCACCAGGTGCGCACGGCATCGGTGCGGGTGCACGAAGTGGACGAATCCTTGAGCCTCACTGGAGCGGCGGCATGACGCCCACCGATACCGAACTGATCACGCCCGACCTGGTCGACCTCGACCTCCGGGCCGACGACCGGCGCGAAGCCGTGCGGTCGCTGGCGATGCGGCTGGCCGACGCCGGGCGCGTCACCGACCTCGACACCTTCCTGTCCGACGTGGAAGCCCGCGAGCAGCAGATGGCCACCGGCCTGGAAGGCGGGATCGGGATCCCGCACTGCCGCTCGTCGGCGGTGACCGCGCCGACGCTGGCCTTCGGCCGCAGCGCCGCGGGCGTCGACTTCGGCGCCGCGGACGGGCCCGCGACGCTGATCTTCCTCATCGCCGCACCGGCAGGGGGTGGGGACGCGCACCTGGCCGTGCTCGCCGCGCTCGCCCGGCGGCTGGTGCGCGCGGAGTTCGCGCAGGCGCTGCGCGAGGCCGACGACCCGGCGGCGCTGGCCGAGTACGTGCGCGGGGAGGTCGCGCCATGAGGCTCGTCGCCGTGACCGCCTGCCCGACCGGCATCGCGCACACCTACATGGCCGCCGAGTCCCTGGAGCAGGCGGCGAAGGACGCCGGGGCCGAGATCCGGGTGGAGACCCAGGGTTCGGCGGGATCCGCCCCGCTGTCCGCGGCCGACATCCAGGCGGCCGATGCGGTGATCTTCGCCGCCGACGTCGGCGTGCAGGACCGCGAACGCTTCGCGGGCAAGCCGCTCGTCGAGGCCGGGGTCAAGCAGGCCATCAACGACGCCGCGGCGCTGCTGGACCGCGCGCGGACCGCCGCCGCAGGGCGGCCCGCCGAGCCCGGTGACGCCCCCGCCGCGGAACCGGCGGCGGGGCCGGAGCGGACCGGTGCGGTCGAGCAGGCCGGTGCGGTCGAGTCGGGCGCCGGGCCGGCCGCCCGGCTGCGCCAGTGGCTGATGACCGGGGTGAGCTACCTGATCCCGTTCGTGGCCGCGGGCGGCCTGCTCATCGCGTTGAGCTACGCGCTCGGCGGGTACCGGATCAGCGACGCCCCGGACGTGACCGAGCACTTCGACCCCGCGAGTCTGACGAGCTGGGCGGCGCTGACCAACCAGATCGGCACCGGGGCCTTCGAGTTCCTGGTACCGGTGCTGGCCGGGTTCATCGCCTACGCCATGGCCGACCGCCCGGCGATCGCCCCCGGGTTCGTCGGCGGCTACGCCGCGGTGACCGTCGGCGCCGGGTTCCTCGGCGGCCTGGTCGCCGGGTTGCTCGCCGGTGCCGTCGTCGCCGGGCTGCGCCGGGTCCGCGTCCCCCGCGCGGTGGCCGGGATCATGCCGGTGGTGGTGCTGCCGCTGGTGGGCTCGCTCGTGGTCGGCACCGTCATGTTCGTGCTGATCGGCAAGCCGATCGCCGCGGTGATGACCGGGCTCACCGACTGGCTCGGCAGCCTGTCCGGGGCCAACGCGGCGCTGCTCGGCGGGCTGCTGGGCGCGATGATCGCCTTCGACATGGGCGGACCGGTCAACAAGGTCGCCTACACCTTCGCGGTCGGCGGCCTGAGCATCGGCAACCAGACCTCGCTGGAGATCATGGCGGCGGTGATGGCCGCGGGCATGGTCCCGCCGCTGGCCCTGGCGCTGGCCGCCGCGCTCCGCGGCAGGCTGTTCACCCCGGCCGAGCGCAACGCGGGGCGCACCGGATGGCTGCTGGGCGCCTCGTTCATCACCGAGGGCGCGATCCCGTTCGCCGCGAGCGATCCGCTGCGGGTGATCCCGTCCATCGTGGTCGGTTCGGCCACCACCGGGGCGCTGTCGATGGCCTTCGGCGCCACCCTGCGCGCCCCGCACGGTGGGCTGTTCGTGCTGCCGCTGGCGGGCAACGCGCTGCCGTACCTGCTCGCGATCGCCGCGGGCGTGGTCGTCGCCGCCGGGGCGGTGCTGGTGGCCAAGCGGATCGGCGGCGGCACCGAACCCGACATCCCCGCGCCGACCACCACGGCCGCCACCGCCTGAGCTCGGCACCGCCCGAGCAGCAATCGACCCGGGAGGAGTCCCCGTGCAACGACGCGCCACCATCGCCGCCTCGATCGGCCTGCACGCCAGGCCCGCGGCCCTGTTCGCCGAGCAGGCCGCCGCCCAGCCGTCCCCGGTGACCATCGCCAAGGTCACCGACGGCCGACCCGGAACGCCCGTCGACGGAGCCAGCGTGCTCGCCCTGATGACCCTCGGCGCCCGGCACGGGGAGGAGGTGGAGCTGACCTCCGACAGCCCCGAAGCGCTCGACGCACTCGCCGCGCTGCTGGAGCAGGACCTCGACGAAGAGCCCGTCACCGCCTGACCGCCGCGGCCCGATCAAGGAGGATCGATGCCCGAAGCGACCGCAGCACCAGGTCCCCGTCCGAGCCGTCCCGAACTCACCCGACGCGGTTTCCTCGCCGGAACCGGCGCTGCCCTGGGACTGGGCCTGGCCGCGCCGCCGGCCTGGTCGGCGGTCCCGGCCGCACCGCCCGGCGGGACGCCCCGCTGGCGGCCGGAGGTGCACTTCACCCCGGCGCGGAACTGGATGAACGACCCCAACGGCCTGGTCTTCCACCAGGGCGAGTACCACCTCTTCTTCCAGCACAACCCGGAGAGCACCGAGCACGCCAACCTGAGCTGGGGCCACGCGATCAGCACCGACCTGGCCCGCTGGCAGGAGCTGGACGTCGCGCTGCTGCCCGACGAGCTCGGCGAGATCTACTCCGGCAGCGCCGTGGTCGACCACCACGACACCAGCGGGTTCTTCGGCGGTGGCGCGGGACTGGTCGCGATCTACACCAGCGCGGGCGACACCCAGCAGCAGAGCATCGCCCACAGCGCCGACAACGGGCGCACCTGGACCAAGTTCGAGGGCAACCCGGTGATCCCGAACCCGGGTGTCCAGGACTTCCGCGACCCGAAGGTGATCCGGCACGAACCCACCGGCCAGTGGGTGCTGATGCTGGCGGCCGGTGACCACATCCGGTTCTACGGTTCGCCGAACCTGCGCGAATGGCGGCTGCTCAGCGAGTTCGGCCGCGAGCACGGGGCGCACGGTGGCGTGTGGGAGTGCCCGGACCTCTTCGAGCTGCCCGTCGACGGCGACACCGCCGACACCCGGTGGGTGCTCGTCGTCAGCATCAACCCCGGCGGGCCCGCGGGCGGTTCGGGGACGCAGTACTTCCTCGGCGACTTCGACGGCACCGCGTTCGTCGCGGAAGGTCCGGCCGAGCAGGTCCGGTGGGCGGAGCGCAGCGCCGACTTCTACGCCGCGCAGTCCTGGTCGGACGTCCCGGCCGCCGACGGCCGCCGGTTGTGGGTCGGGTGGCTCAGCAACTGGGCCTACGCCCAGCAGGTGCCCACCTCCCCGTGGCGGGGAGCGATGACCGTGCCGAGGCAGGTCGGGCTCACCGCCACCGATTCCGGTCCGGCGCTGACCCAGCGGCCCGTCGCCGAGCTGGACCGGCTCCGCACCGGCGCGCGGCGGTGGAGCGGCGCGGTGACCGGTCCGGGGCCGGAGTTCGCCGGGACAGCGCTCGACGTCGTCGCCGAGTTCCGGCTCGACACGGCCACGTCGTTCGGGTTCGACGTCTTCGCGGGGGAGGCGGGGCGCACCCGCGTCGGCTACGACGTCGCGGCGGGCGAGCTGTTCGTCGACCGCACGGCGTCCGGGTCGACCCCGGTCAGCGCGACCTTCCCGGCGAAGCACGGCGCACCGCTCGCGGTGCCCGACGGGGTGCTGCGGTTGCGGTTGATCGCCGACCGGTCCTGCGTGGAGGTCTACGCCGACCGCGGCCAGGTCGTCCTGACGGAGCTGGTGTTCCCCGACGCCGGGAGCGACGCGCTCCGGCTGTTCGCCACCGGCGGTCGGGTCCTGGTCCCGTCGCTGGAGGTCTTCGACCTGACCGCGTGAGGGGACTGCCGGAGCGGTGCGGGTGGCGGAGCCCGACCCGTGGTCGGCGGCGGGATTCGGGTGCCCGGCCGGTGGGTAGCACCCACGGCGGGAACGATGGCCCCTCGTCGTGGAGGTGCGACATGGCCGTGAACACGGCACGCGAGATCATGACCGCCGATCCCCGGTGCGTCCGGACCGACGGGACCGCCGCCGACGCCGCGCGGCTGATGGCCGAGCAGGGCGTCGGTGCCCTGCCGCTGTGCGGACCGGACGACAAGATCAAGGGCGTGGTCACCGATCGCGACCTGGTGGTCAAGGTCGTCGCCCAGGGGCGCGACGCGGGCACCTTCCCCGCGGGCGACCTCAACCAGGCCGAGGCCGTCACCATCGGGGCCGACGACCCGCTGGAGGAGGTCATGACGACCATGTCCCGCCACGGGGTCAAGCGGTTGCCGGTCATCGACGGCAGCAGGCTCGTCGGGATGATCACGCTGTCCGACGTCGCCCGCTCGCTCCCCGGTTCGCGCACCGGCGAACTGGTCGACGCCCTGTCCCGCTGACCGCCGGGGGCGGCGACTTCGGAGCCGTTGCCCCGAAGTCGCCGCCCTCCGCTGCTCCGGGCGGCGGGCTCCGGGGGTGAAGTGAGCCACATCACAGTTAACTCTTTCTGGTGAACGTTTTCGGCGTGGCTGGCGTGGTCCCGGCGTGCCAGCAACCGCCGCCGTTCAGCGCGCCGTGGCTTTCCCGCGCGGGTGCGGTCGCATCGACGGCCCCGCGAACCGGGAGAGGAGTCCGCGCGCGTGACCATCGAGCAGAAGTTCGCCGCCCCCGATTTGGAGGCGACGGCGGATCCGCCGCCCCGGATGCGCACCGCCCGTCGCCCCGGGCCGCCCCACCGCCGGGAGCGCGCCCCGTGGTGGGTGCTCGGGCTCGGGCTGCTGGCCGGGCTCGGCTTCGTCGGGGTGAACCTGTACTACAACGGCGGGCGCTACATCCCGCCGCTGGACGACGCCTACATCCACCTGCAGTACGCCAAGCAGATCGGCTCCGGGCACTTCCTGCAGTACAACACCGGTGATCCGATCAGCACCGGCGCGAGCAGCCTGCTGTACGTGGTGCTGCTCGGCGCGCTGTACTTCCTCGGCGTGCAGGGCGCGCTGTTCCTGCCCGCCGCGGTGCTGTTCGGCGTCGTCTGCCACGCGCTGACGGCGGCGGGCGTCGTGGTCCTCGGCGGTCGGCTGTCCGGTCGGCGCACCGGCATCTGGGCCGGGGTGCTGGCCGCGCTCAGCGGGCCGCTGCTGTGGGGCGCCACCAGCGGCATGGAGGTGTCGCTCACCGCGCTGCTGCTGGTCGCCGCCCTGCTGGTTTTCACCGCGGAGGCGCCGCGCGCGCTGTTCCGGTTCACCCCCGCGGTCGTCGCGCTGGCCGCGCTGTGCCGGTTGGAGGCGTTCGTCTTCCTGGCACCGCTGGTGCTGCTGATGCTCGTCGCCGCGTGGCGCAGGCACCGGCCCGCGCGGGCGGCCGGGTGGTCGCTGTGGGCGCTGCTGCCGATCTGGGTCACCGGCGCCCAGCTGCTGTTCTACAAGGCGGCGACCGGGAGTTCCTCGCCGAACGGTTCGCAGGCCAAGTCGCTGCTCAGCGCCCCGCACTTCACCTGGGGCGAGTTCGCGGGCGGGGTGGCGGCCAACGCCCGCGAGTTCCTGTCCATCCTCAGCGGGCTGAGCAGGCAGGACTTCGCGTTCCCCGGTGCGCTGGCGGTGGCCGCGATCGGCGTGGTGGCGCTGACCGCGCGCGGTGGCGTGCGCAGGCAGGTCGGGCTGGCGATGGCGGCCGGGATGGCGCTGGCGGTGCTGGCGATCTCGACGATGGCCACCGCGCTGTGGCAGCAGGTGCGCTACCTCCAGCCGTTCCTGCCGCTGTTCGCGCTGGCCTGCGTGGTCGGCCTCGCCTCGGTGGCGACCTGGCTGGCCGGTCGCGCCGGGCGTCGCGCGGCCACCGCGCTGCTCGGCGTCGCGCTGGTGTTCACCGCGGTGTCGCTGCCGCTGTGGGCGAACAACGTCGGGCGGGACTCGGAGTCGATCCGGACCCGGATCGTGGCCCTGGCCACCTGGATGAAGGGGCACCTGCCGCCGGACGCGTCGATCGGGGTGCACGACGTCGGCGCCGCGGCCTACCTGGGCGGGCACGAGACGGTGGACCTGGTCGGGCTCACCACCAACGGCGTGGCCGACGCCGCGATCAACGGCATGGGCAGCCTGTACGAGGTGCTCAGCGGGTGGACCGCGCAGCAGCGACCGGACTACATCGCCATCTACGACGCGATGCCGGACGGCATCCGGCTGGAGGAGCTGGCCGACGGGTCGGTGTTCGGCACCACCATGCTCGCGCTGCCGAACATGACCGTCTACCGGGCCGACTGGAGCGAGCTGGGCAGCGGGGCGCAGCCGCTGGTCGAGGTCTCCGGGCAGCTCCGCGACCGGCTCAACGTCGGGTCGATGGCCGACGAGGAGGCGCACGACCACAGCATCGACCCGCCCCGCCGGAACTTCCAGCCCGCGACCGGCCTGCACACCGTGGCGGAGGGCGGCCGGGAGGTCGTCGACAGCTACCGGCACGTCTGGGGGACCGAGGAGTTCACCCTGAACGGGTTGACCCCGGGGCAGCCGGTGCAACTGGTCATGCGGCACGACTCGACCGAACCCAAGCCCGGCGCCTACACCGGTGCGCGGGAGGTCCGGGTGCAGGTCGACGGGGTGGAGATCGGCAACCAGCTCCTCGAACCGCACCCCCGGGGCTGGGCGGAGTCGGTGATCACCATCCCGGGCGAGCGGGTCACCTCCGACACCATCGAGATCCGGATGGCGCCCACCCAGGAGTACGTCGGTCCCTACCCGAACTACCGCTCCTTCGGCTACTGGGCCTACCAGTGAGGACCGGGCGCTAGCCGCTGCGGGGTCGGACTCGGTCTCACTCGATCGGGCTAGTGCGTTGCTAGGATGCCCCGCGCCGCGGACCGCGGTGCCGTCGCAGCCAGGGGAGTCCGATGTCCGAGCCCACCCACCCGGCGTCCGGCGACGCCGCGGCAGGCGCCGCGCGGCCGCGGACCAAGCGCGTCGCGGTCCTCGGCAGCAGCGGCGGCAACCTGCACAGCCACGGCGGGGACGATCCGGCGGCGCTGCTCGGCGACATCCGGCGCCAGCTCGCCGCCGCGGGCGTCGAACTCGCCGCGATCCAGTTCGTCGCCGCCGAGGGGTCGATGGACGGCATCGCCGAGGACGCCCCGGCGGCGCTGTGGGCGCTCCGCGACGGTGCCCCCGCGGTCGTGGAGCGGGGCCCGCTGGCGGCGGTGAACGCCGCCGCCCGGGAACGCGACGGGCAGCTCGCCGAGGCGGTCCGGAGCGGCGAGGTGGACGGGATCGTGCTGGTCAGCGCCGATCCCGACGACATCAACCACCTGACCGTGCGGGCCGCCGCCGATGCCGGCCTGCCCGCGGGCGGCACCGGGGGCACCTCGCTGGCCGGGGCGCGGGCGCTGGGCCTGGACCTCGTCGCCGCCTCCGGCACCACCGGGACCACCAGCGCCACCCGCGCGGTCTCCTACGCCGCCGGGCTGGCCCGCCACTGGGGGCTGAAGTACCGCCCGTCGATCGGCAGCGCCACCGCCGCGGCGGCGGGCAGCCCGTGGCGGCGGATCAGCCCGCGCGGGATCATGGTCGGCAGCATCCCGGCCTTCATCGCGCTGGCCCTGGTGCTGGCCGTCAGCAAGATCCCCGGGATGGACTTCCTCGGCCCGGTCTTCGACACCCTGATGGACGGCCTGCCGGTGGTGGTGGCCGCCGTCGCCGCCCGCCGGGTCTCCGGGCTCGACGAGGTCGGGCTGGTCGCCGGGGTCGTGGCGGGGGTGCTCGCGGTGCCCGGCGGCGTGCTGGGCGGACTGGTCGGCGGCGTGCTGGCCGGGGTGCTCGCCGCGGCCCTGCTCGGCTGGACGCTGGCGCGCCGCTTCCCGGCCACCACCGCCAACATCGTCAGCGGGGGGCTGGCCGGGCTGGTCGGCGGGCTGGTGGTGCACGGCGCGCTCGCCCCGGTGACCGACGCCCTCGGCGCCGGGGTCAAGACCGGGATCGAGGCCCTGGTGGCGTTCAACCCGCTGCTGGCCGGGGCCGTCGCCGGGCTGGCGATGTGGCCGGCCATCATCGGTGGCGTCTACCACGCGGTGATCCTGCCGCTGGTCCTGGTCGAGATGGGCGAGAAGGGGCACAGCTTCTTCGGCGCGATCGACATGGTGGCGCTGGTGATGGTCAGCCTGGGCGTCACGCTGGCCAACGCGGTGCTGCCGCGCACCGGCGGGGAACGCGCGCTGGCCGCCTCCGGGGCGGTGGTGAACTTCGGCTTCGGCACCTTCGTCGAGGCGTCCTACCCGTTCCTGTTCGCCGACAAGCGGGTCTTCGCCGGGGCGCTGCTCAGCGCCGGGCTCGGCGGTGCGCTGGTCGGGCTGTCCGGTTCCGAGGCGACCGCCTACCTGCCCGCGTTCGTCCCGCCGTTCATCGCGACGGACAAGGTGGGCATGGCGGTGGCGATGCTGGCCGCGTTCGGCTGCGCCTTCGGCCTCACGGCGCTGGTGAACCTGCACGTTCGTCGGCGGTCGGCCGCGGCGTAGCCGGTGCGGAGCGGCCGCCGGGCAGCAGCCGGTCGAGCAGCACCAGCGCGCTGCCGAGCAGCCAGAACGCCACCGCGTAGACGACCACGTTGAGCAGCAGGCCGTCGTAGCCGAGCGCGTCCACGTCGATGAACGGGTAGGGGTAGCGGTCCGGCCCGTCGACGAAGCCGCCCCGGATCATCGCGAACGCCAGGTAGCCGAACGGGTAGACCAGCCAGAGCGCGGCGTGCGACCAGCGCAGCCTGCGGTGCGCGGCGAACAGCAGCCAGTCCAGCGCCGCGAGCACCGGGGTGACGCTGTGCAGCAGGTCGCTGCCGAGCTGCTCCGAGGCGGGCTGGACGTGGGCCGGGGCGAACTCGTCGGCCGCGGTGTCCACCAGCACCAGGTTGAACACCAGGCCGGTGATCAGGATGTAGACGGTCACCGCACCCTTGAGCGCCGGGGGCAGGTGGCCGCGGCCGAGCGCCGAGGCCACCGCCGACCAGGCGAAGGCCGCCGCGAGCAGCACGTTGCTCTGCACGGTGAAGTAGACCAGCGAGCCGCTGAAGCTGCCGTCGCCGACGGTCAGCACGATGCCGACGACGGCGATGACGGCGATGGCCAGCCGGAACAGCACGGCGAGCGCTCGGAGCACGGGTGTTCCCCCAGGGAATGCGAAGAATATTCGCTACCCAGTGTAGGGGAACGGCGACCCCGGACGGGCCATGATCAGCTCGACGAGACCAGCGAGCGCAGGAAGAAGCCGAGGTTGGCCGGGCGCTCGGCGAGCCGCCGCATGAAGTAGCCGTACCACTCCTCGCCGTAGGCGACGTAGACCCGCATCCGGCTCCCCTCGGCCGCCAGCCGCCGCTGCTCGGCGTCCCGGATGCCGTAGAGCATCTGGTACTCGTGGTCGTCCGGTCGGCGCCCGGCCCGCGCCGCCAGCTCGGCCGCCAACGCCACCATCCGCGGGTCGTGGGTGGCCACCATCGGGTAGCCCGCGCCGTCCATCAGCACCTTCAGGCAGCGCACGTAGGAGCGGTCCACGTCCTCCTTGCGCTGGAAGGCCACCGAGGCGGGCTCGGCGTAGGCGCCCTTGCACAGCCGCACCCGCGAGCCCTCGCCCGCGAGGTCCCGGCAGTCCTGCTCGGTGCGGTGCAGGTAGGCCTGCAGCACCGCGCCCACCCACGGGAAGTCCACCCGCAGGTCGCGCAGGATGCCGAGGGTGGAGTCCGTGGTGGTGTGGTCCTCCATGTCCAGCGTCACGGTGGTGCCCGCCGCGGCGGCGGCCTCGCAGATCCGCCGGGCCCCGTCCAGCGCCACCTTCTCGCCGTCCGCGGGCAGGAACTGGCCGACCGCCGAGAGCTTCACCGACACCTCGGCGCGGTCGGCGAGCCCCTCCTCGCCCAGCAGCCGCAGCAGGTGCCGGTAGGCCCGCACCGTGGTCGCCGCCTGCTCGGTGTCCGAGGTGTCCTCGCCCAGGTGGTCGAGGGTGACGAGCCGGTCGTCGGCGCCGAGCCGGCGGACCGCCCGCACCGCGTCCTCGGCGCCGGTGCCGACGACGAAGCGCTCGACGACCTTGCCGGTCAGCGGGTTGGCCTCGACGAGCCGGCGCACGCCGCGGGACCGGGCGGCGGCGAGCATGCTGCTGCGGAGCATGGCGCTCTCCTTCGGGAGTGATCTGCGGTGCGGGCGGGGCGCGACGGGCACCCGGGGGACCGGTGCCCGTCGCGCGGGCGCGCCGGTTCAGCCCATGTGCGGGTAGGTGTGCGAGACCGGGGCGACGAAGGTCTCCTTGATCGCCCGCGGGCTGGTCCACCGCTGGATGTTGAGCAGCGACCCGGCCTTGTCGTTGGTGCCGGAGGCCCGGCTGCCGCCGAAGGGCTGGCGGGACACGATCGAACCGGTGGGCTTGTCGTTGACGTAGAAGTTGCCCGCCGCGTGCCGCAGCACCCGGTGCGCATGCTCCACCGCGGCCCGGTCGGTGGCGAACACCGCGCCGGTCAGCGCGTACGGGCTGGAGGAGTCGACCACCTCCAGGATCTCGGCGTAGCGGTCGTCGTCGTAGACGTGCACGGCCAGGATCGGACCGAAGTACTCGGTGGTGAACGCCTCGTCGGTCGGGTCGGTGCCGACCAGCACCGTCGGCTCCACGAAGTAGCCGGTGGAGTCGTCGCAGCCACCGCCGACCAGCACCTCCAGCGACGGCGTCGCGGCGGCCCGCTCCAGCGCGGCCTGGTGCTTGGCGAACGCGCGGGCGTCGATCACCGCACCGCCGAAGTGGCTGAAGTCGGTGACGTCGCCGTAGCTGATGGCGCGGGTCAGCTCCACCAGCTCCTCGCGGAGGCCGCCCTCCCAGATCGACCGGGGGACGTAGGCGCGGGAGGCCGCCGAGCACTTCTGGCCCTGGAACTCGAACGCGCCGCGCGCGAACGCGGTGGCCAGCGGCGCCGGGTCGGCCGACGGGTGCACGACGATGAAGTCCTTGCCGCCGGTCTCCCCGACGATGCGCGGGTAGCTGCGGTAGTCGTCGAGGTGCTCGCCGATGGTCCGCCACAGCTTCTTGAAGGTGGCGGTGGAGCCGGTGAAGTGCAGCCCCGCGAAGTCGGGATCGGTCAGCGCGACCTCGCTGACCGCCTGCCCGTCGCCGGTGACCAGGTTGATCACGCCCGGCGGCATCCCGGCGGCCTCGAACGCCCGCATGGTGTGGTGCGCGGCGAACTGCTGCGAGGGGGTCGGCTTCCAGATCACCGTGTTGCCCATCAGCGCCGGGGCGGTGGGCAGGTTGCCCGCGATCGCGGTGAAGTTGAACGGGGTGATGGCGGTGACGAACCCGTCCAGCGGGCGCCAGTCCATCCGGTTCCACTCCCCGGGCACCGAGTTGGGCTGCTCGGCCATGATCCGCCGCGCGTAGTGCACGTTGAAGCGCAGGAAGTCGATGAACTCGCAGGCCGCGTCGATCTCGGCCTGCTGCACCGACTTGGACTGGCCGAGGATGGTGGCGCCGTTGATGGTGTCGCGCCACGGCCCGGAGATCAGGTCGGCGGCGCGCAGCAGCACCGCCGCCCGCTCGTCGAACGGGGTCGCGGCCCACTCCGCGGCGGCGTCCTTGGCCGCCCGCACCGCGTCGGCGACGTCGGCGCGGGTGGCCTGCGCGCTGGTGCCCAGCACGTGCGCGTGGTCGTGCGGCTGCACGACGTCGAAGCGCTCGCCCCCGGCCATCCGCTGCTCGCCGGCGATGGTCTGGGTCAGCTCGATGCGCTCGGACTCCAGCTCGGCGATCCGCTTCTGCAGCGACTCCCGCTCCGGCGAGCCCGGCGCGTAGCCCTGGACCGGTTCGTTCGCCGGCACCGGTACTGACGTGATGGCGTCCACGGCCATTCGCCTCCCTTCGAAGCCGGCCCCGCGCAGGAGCCGTGAGGTTCGTTACTAGGAGATTAGGAGTTCGCGGCGGTCGCCGATTTGTCCGCTCGGCTATCGTTGCCGCCATCCGATTGTGCTGCCGGACAAGCCGAGGTGGACGTGCGCGAGATCGCCGGGGTGCCGCTGCGCCAACTGCTCAACGCGGTGGGGGAACCGCTGGTGGACGTGCTGGCCGCGCCCGGCGGGTTCGACGCCGAGGTGCGCGACGTGGTCCTCGTCGACCCGGAGGAGGAGGTCGCGGCCCGCGCCGGGGACTTCGCGCTGGTCATCGGCGCCCGGGGGCGGGCGGCGATGCCCCTGGTGCGGGCGGCGGCGCGGGACGGGGCGGTCGCGGTGGCGGTCAAGGTCGGCGCCGAGCAGGACGCCCGCGCGCTGCGCGACACCGCCATCGACGCCGGGATCGCGCTGCTCGGGGTCCGGCCGGAGGTCCGCTGGGAGCAGCTGGAGTCCTTCGCCCGCACCGCCGTGGACAACGCGCGGCTGACCGGGGACGCCGACCTCGGCGAGGCGCTGGGCGACCTGTTCTCGCTGGCCCAGACGGTCGCGGCGATGACCGACGGCACCGTCACCATCGAGGACACCGCCAACCGGGTGCTGGCCTACTCGCGCTCCGACGACGAGGTGGACGAGCTGCGCAGGCTGTCCATCCTCGGGCGCCAGGGCCCGGAGTCCTACCTCGCCAAGCTCCGCGACTGGGGCGTCTACCAGCGGCTGCGGGCCGGCGAGGAGGTGGTGCGCATCGAGGAGCGGCCGGACCTGGGCATCCGGCGGCGCAAGGCGATCGGCATCCACGCGGGCAGCCAGCCGCTCGGCACCATCTGGGTGCAGGAGGGCAGGCGCCCGCTGTCGGACGACTCCGACCGGGCGCTGCTCGGCGCGGCCCGCGTCGCCGCGCTGCACCTGGTCCGGCAGCGCACCGAGGCCCACGCCGGACCGCGGTTCCGGGAGAACCTGCTCGCCGGGCTGCTCGACGGGCGCGTCGACGCCCGCTCGGTGGCGGCGAACATCGGCGCCGACCCGGCCAAGCCCGCCGTCGTGGTGGTGTTCGCGCTGCGCCCGGACCCGGAGCACGCCGGTGCGGACCGCTCCGAGCGCGAGCTGGAACTGGCCGAGCTGAGCAGCCTGATCTCGGTGCACGCCGCCGCCTACCGGCGCAGCGCGCTGGTCACCACGACCGGCCCGCGGGTGCACGTGCTGCTGCCCGACCTCCCGGAGCGCTCCGGCGCCTCCGCCGCGCTGGCCCTGGCGCAGGAGATCGCCGGAGCGGCCCGGCAGCACCTGCGCGCCCAGGTGCAGGCCGGGGTGGGCTCGGCGGTGCCCACGCTGGACGAGGTCGCCGACTCCCGCACCGAGGCCGACCGGGTGCTGGAGGCGATGGCGCAGGACCTCGGCGGCGGGATCGCCACCATCGCCGACGTCCGGGCGCGGGTGGTGATCAGCGAGCTGCTCACCGTGCTGCACGGCGACGAGCGGTTCCGCGATTCCCGGCTGGCGGCCCTGCACCGGCACGACGCCGAGCACGGCGCGGGGCTCGCCCCCTCGCTGCTGGCGTACCTGGAGCACTTCGGCGACGTGCGCGGCGCCGCCCAGCGCCTGCACGTGCACCCGAACACGCTGCGCTACCGGGTCAAGCGCGCCGCCGAGATCACCGGGATCGACCTGTCCGACCCCACCGAACGGCTCAACGCGCAGTTGCAGCTACTAGCCGCCCGCCGCGGTCGTTAGGGTTGTGTCTGGTCTTCTTTTGCGGGGCGGTGCGGGTGGCGGAACCTCAGCGGCCTTCTCGCTGCGGGATCGCCTCCTGATGTACCAACGACGTACACGGCGTCGGCGCTGTCCTCGCGAGAAGACCGCTGAGAACCCGCGGCGGTGCAAGCTGCGAGCGTGGGGCAAGGCGGAAGCGGCTGCGCCGCTTGCCTGGCGGTGGTTCGGTGCGCGTGGTGCGAGGTCCCCCAGGTGATCCGGTTGGTGCCGGTGGCCGCTGAGGTTCCGCCACCCGCACCGCCAAGCAAGGCGAGCCTGAATCCCTCGCCCCGGAAACGGTCACAACTTGCGGAGGCGTACCCGGTTGATGGCGTGGTCGGCGTCCTTGCGCAAGACGAGGGTGGCGCGCGGTCGGGTGGGCAGGATGTTGTCCACCAGGTTCGGCTCGTTGATCGTCTTCCACAGGTGGTGCGCCTCGGCCCGGGCCTCCTCGTCGGAGAGCTGGGAGAAGTGGTGGAAGTGCGACTCCGGATCGGCGAACGCCGTGCCGCGCAGCGCCAGGAAGCGGTCCACGTACCAGCGGGCGATGTGGTCGGTGTGCGCGTCGACGTAGATCGAGAAGTCGAACAGGTCCGAGACCGCCAGGCTCGGTCCGGGTTGCAGCACGTTGAGGCCCTCGACCAGCAGGATGTCCGGCTGCCGGACCACCTGCCGCTCCCCGGGCACGATGTCGTAGGCGACGTGCGAGTACACCGGTGCGGACGCGACCGGCTCGCCGGACTTCACCTCGGTGACGAAGCGCAGCAGCGCCCGCCGGTCGTAGCTCTCCGGGAAGCCCTTGCGGTGCATCAGGCCGCGCCGCACCAGCTCGGCCTTGGGGTGCAGGAAGCCGTCGGTGGTGACCAGGTCGACGCTGGGGTGGTCGGGCCAGCGGGCCAGCAGCGCCCGCAGGATGCGGGAGGTGGTGGACTTGCCGACCGCGACGCTGCCCGCGATGCCGATCACGAACGGCACCTTGGGGCGCTCCTCGCCGAGGAACGTCGTGGTGGTCTCGTGCAACCGCTGGCGGGCCGCGACCTGGAGGTTGATCAGCCGGGACAGCGGCAGGTAGACGTCGGCGACCTCGGCCAGGTCCACCGGCTCCCCGAGCCCGCGGAGGGCGACCAGCTCGTCCTCGGTCAGCGGCAGCGGCATGGCGTTGCGCAGTTCCCGCCACTGTTCGCGGTGGAGTTCCACGTACGGGCTGAGCTCGCGGACGCGCGTCATCAGGCACCCCTCGGCGTTGAGGCCCGGAAGCAACTTCGCCGCCACCATAAGCCGCTCGGCAGCGGGAACGCTGTGATGCACTGCACGCTGAGACCCGTTCGACACCCTTGATCGATCGCGCCTCGGCCCGGCGGCGCGGGCGCCGGAGCGCACCGCGCCGCCGGGCGGGGGTTCAGCCCTGGTCGCCGGGGCGGTTCAGGGCGGACTTGCGGTAGCCGTAGAGGGCGTAGATCGCCAGGCCGATGAGGAACCAGAGCCCGAAGCGCAGCCAGGTCTGCGGGTTGAGGAAGGTCACCAGCCAGAGCGAGAACACGATGCCGATGATCGGCACCACCGGCATCCCCGGGCACTTGAAGCCGCGCGGCAGGTCCGGGCGCCGGTAGCGCAGCACGATCACCGCGACGCAGACCACGACGAAGGCGAGCAGGATGCCGATGTTGGTCAGCTCGGCGGCCTCCCCGATCGGCAGCAGCCCCGCCATGACCGCCGACGCCGCGCCGATCACCCAGGTGACGCGCGACGGGACCTTGCGCACCGGGTGGGTCTTGGCGAACCACCGGGGCAGCAGCCCGTCCCGGCTCATCGCGTAGCCCACCCGCGTGACACCGAGCATGAAGGTGAACATCACGGTGAGGATGCCCAGGATCGCGCCGACGGCGATCACCGCGCCCAGGGCGGGCAGCCCCACGTCGGTGAAGGCGGTCGCGAACGCGCTCTCCGAGCTGATCTCCTGGTAGGGGATCATGCCGGTCAGCACCAGGCACGCCAGCACGTAGAGCACCATCGCGATGACCAGCGAGTAGATGATGGCCTTCGGCATGTGCTTCTGGGCGTCCTTGGACTCCTCGGCCGCGGTGCTCATGGCGTCGTAGCCGAACACGGCGAAGAACACGGTCGCCGCCCCGGTGAACGCGCCGCCGACGCCGTAGGGCAGGAACGGGTCCCAGTTGCCGGTGTTGATGTGGAAGGCGCCGACCACGATGATCAGCAGCACCACGCCGACCTTGAGGTAGACCAGCATGGTCTCGAACCGCGCGGCGTTCTTCATGCCCTGGTTGAGCACGAACGCCATGAACAGGCACAGCAGCGCGGCGAACAGGTTGATCTTGTAGCTGCCCGCCGGCGCGGCGCCGTTCTCGGTGCCGGGGGCGCCCATCATCCACAGCGGCAGGTCCAGGCCGAGGAAGCCGAGCAGCTCGTTGAAGTAGCCGGAGATGCTGATGGCCACCACCGCGGCGATCGCGGTGTACTCCAGCAGCAGGTCCCAGCCGATCAGCCAGCCGACGACCTCGCCGAGCACGGCGTAACCGTAGGTGTAGGCCGATCCCGCCTTCGGGATCATCCCGGCGAACTCCGCGTAGGAGAACGCCGCGGCGGCGCTGGCGATCCCGGCGATCAGGAACGACAGCAGCACGGCGGGCCCGGCCTTCTCGTTGGCCACGGTGCCCGCCAGCGAGAAGATGCCCGCTCCGATGATGCCGCCGACGCCGATCGCGGTGAGCTGCCACAGCCCCAGCGAGCGCTGCAACCCGCTGGTCTCCTCGGTGATCTGCTCGATCGGTTTGCGGCGGAACATGCCGCGTCCGGGCTGGAGGTCGGTGCTCACAGCGCTCCCTCGTCGTGCTCGTGCCGCGGAAGCCCGGCGCGGACGTGACACGTCTCGCTCCGTGGTGTTCCGCACCATGTCGCGCCGAAACGTACGCCGAATGGCCGATCGCGAGGTTGTGGGGGTGTCCGACGGTGCGGCGGAACCGTTGTGCGGGCGCACAACGGGCGTCGGTGCGGGAACGATGCGTGACCGGGGCGCGCCCCGATCGTTAGTGTTCACGTCGGAGCACGCGCCGTGCGTCCCGCCGGAAGAGGGAGTTCGATGGCCAGTTACCGCACCGTCGTGGTCGGCACGGACGGCTCGCCGCCGTCCCTGCGCGCGGTGAGCCGGGCCGCCGAGGTGGCCCGCGACGCGTCGGCCCGGCTGCTGATCGTCTGCGCCTACTACCCGAGCGACCGGCGGGAGATCGAGCAGGCCCAGGACGAGCTCGGCGACGAGGCGTTCCAGGTGATCGGCTCGGCCCCGGCCGAGGACACCTTGCGGGAGGCCGCCGACGTGGCGCGGTCGGCGCGGGCCGAACGGGTCGAGACCGCGGCGGCGGTCGGTGCGCCCGTCCCGGTGCTGCTGGAGGCCGCCGAGCGGCACGGCGCCGACCTGCTGGTGATCGGCAGCCGCGGGCTCAACAGCCTGAAGGGCCGCATCCTCGGTTCGGTGCCCTCGGACGTGTCCCGGCGAGCGGACTGCGATGTGCTCGTCGTACGAACCACGCGATAGCGCCGAGCTCCACGGGTCCGAGGTGGAGCGGGTCCTGCTCGGCGGCGTGGCCCGCTACACCAAGTCCGAGGTCGCCGAGGCCACCGGCGTCCGGCTCGACCGCGCCGAGCGGTTGTGGCAGGCGATGGGCTTCGCGCACGTCGAGGACGACGCGGTGGTGTTCACCGACGCCGACGTGGCGGCCCTGCGGTCGCTGGTGCAGCTGGTGTCGGCGCAGGTCATCTCCCCGGAGCTGGAGACGGCGGTGGCGCGGTCGCTGGCGCAGACCATGTCCCGGCTGGCGGAGTGGCAGATCGGCATCTTCCGCTCGGTGCTGGGGGAGCGCTTCGCCGTCGACCTGGACACCACCGCGCAGGTCGCGGAGGCGATCATGCCGGTGATGGAGCGGTTGCAGGGCTACGTCTGGCGCAGGCACCTGGCCGCCACCGCGAGCCGGGAGCTCACCGAGCGCGACGCGGGGGCCGACGAGCGGGTGCAGGTGATCGGCTTCGCCGACATCGTCGGCTACACCCGGCTGATCCGGGATTTCACCGAGCTGGAGCTGGCCCGGCTGATCGACGGCTTCGAGGAGCTGGCGACCAGCGTGGTGGCGGAGAACCGCGGCCGGATCGTCAAGACCGTCGGCGACGAGGTGCTGTTCGTGACCGACGCGGCGGAGGAGGCGGCGGAGATCGCGCTGACGCTCAACGAGCGGATCGGGCGCAGCGACCGGCTGCCCCCGCTGCGCATCGGGTTGGCGCAGGGCTCGGTGCTGGCCCGGTTCGGCGACGTCTACGGTTCCACGGTGAACATCGCCAGCAGGCTGACCTCGGTGGCGCGTCCGGCGTCGGTGCTGGTCGACCGGGAGCTGGCGGAGGCGCTGCGGGACCACCCGGACTACCGGCTGATCTCCGTGGGCCCGACCAAGGTGCAGGGCTTCCGCGGGTTGCGCGCGTGGGCGCTGCGGCGGGCGGTGTGATGGAGCTCGCGCGCTGCGCGCATCGATCGGCGGCGGGCGGCGCGGGCCGGGAATGTGAATTGATTTTGCGTTGATTGCCGGAGGCCGATGGGCGCTCCAGCGGGATGCCCGGGTCGGCGACCCGCCATAGAGTCAGGACATGGCCGATCCGGGAACCGTGGCCGAAGGCCGCCACACCGACGACGTGGCGGCGCTGACCGCCGAGTACTCCCGGCTGCCCGCCGGGGCCGGGGTGCGGCTCGCCAAACCCACCTCGAACCTGTTCCGGTTCCGCGCGCCGGAGGGCGCCGGGCTCGACGTCGGGCGGTTCGACCGCGTCCTCGACGTCGACCGCGGCACCGGCCGCGCCCAGGTGCAGGGCATGGCGACCTACGAGTCCATCGTGGACGCGCTGCTGCCCGCCGGGTACGTGCCGCTGGTGGTGCCGCAGCTCAAGACCATCACGCTCGGCGGGGCCGTCGCCGGGCTGGGCATCGAGGCCAGCTCGTTCCGCAACGGGCTCCCGCACGAGTCGGTGCGCGAGCTCGAAGTGCTCACCGGCTCCGGCGAGGTCGTCCGCGCCCGCCCGGACAACGAGCACGCCGACCTGTTCCGCGGGTTCCCCAACTCCTACGGCACGCTCGGCTACGCGCTGCGGCTGGAGATCGAGCTCGAACGGGTGCACCCGTACGTGCGGCTGCGGCACCTGCGCTTCGGCTCCGCCCAGGAGTGCGCCGACGTGCTCGCCCGGATCTGCCGCGACCGGGCGTTCGACGGCGAGCGGGTCGACTTCCTCGACGGCACGGTGTTCACCGGCACCGAGCAGTACCTCACCCTCGGCACCTGCACCGACGAGGCGCCCTACACCAGCGACTACACCGGCCAGCAGGTCTACTACCGCTCGATCCAGCGGCGGCGCGCCGACTACCTCACCGTCCGGGACTTCCTCTGGCGCTGGGACACCGACTGGTTCTGGTGCTCCCGCGCGTTCGGCGCCCAGCACCCGCTGGTGCGGCGGCTCTGGCCGCGCCGCTACCGCCGCTCCGACGCCTACCGCCGGATCGTCGCGTTCGACCGGCGGCACGGGCTGACCGACCGGCTCGCGGTGCTGCGCGGTCGCGGGGTCAACGAACCGGTGATCCAGGACGTCGAGATCCCGGTGGACCGGCTGCCCGAGTTCCTGGAGTTCTTCCACCGCGAGATCGGGATCAGCCCGGTGTGGCTGTGCCCGGTGCGGCTGCGCGACCGCGCCGGGTGGCCGCTGTACCCGATGGACCCCGACACCCTCTACGTCAACGTCGGGTTCTGGTCGGCCGTCGGGCTGGAGCCGGGTGAGCGCCCGGGCCGGTACAACCGCGCCATCGAACGCGTCGTGCGGGACCTCGACGGGCACAAGTCGTTGTACTCCGACTCCTACTACCCGCGGGAGGAGTTCTGGGAGCTCTACAACCGGCCCGCGCACCAGCGGCTCAAGGAGCGCTACGACCCCGACGGGCGACTGCCCGGGCTGTACGAGAAGTGCGTGGGGGAGAAGTGAGGAAGGAGGACCGCTGATGGGTTGGGCGGAGTTGTTCCCGCGCATCCTCGGCGAGGACGTCGCGGTGGAGATCCGCGCGTACGACGGGAGCCGGGCGGGCACGCCCGGGGCGCCGGTGGCGGTGGAGATCCGGTCGCCGCTGGCGATCGCGCACCTGGCCGCGGCGCCGGGGGAGCTGGGGCTGGCGCGCGCCTACGTGACCGGCGCGCTGGAGGTCCACGGCGACATGCACGCCGCGCTGTCGGCGTTCCCGGCCGTCACGCTGGAGGCCATCCCGCCGAAGCTGCGCTGGGAGCTGATGACCCGGCTCGCCCCGATGCGGCTGTGGTGGCCGGTCGGCGTGCCCGCGGTCGAGCACCGGCCGCGCGGCTGGCGGCACTCCAAGGCGCGGGACAGCAGCTCGGTGTCCTACCACTACGACGTGTCGAACCGGTTCTACGAGTGGGTGCTCGGGCCGTCGATGGCCTACACCTGCGCGGTGTACCCGGAGGCGGGCGCGACCCTGGAGCAGGCCCAGCACGCCAAGCACGACCTCGTCGCCCGCAAGCTCGGCCTCGCCGAGGGGATGCGGCTGCTCGACGTCGGCTGCGGCTGGGGCGGCATGGTCATGCACGCCGCCGAGCAGTACGGGGTCCGGGCCCTCGGCGTGACGCTGTCCCGGCAGCAGGCGCAGTGGGCGCAGAAGGCCATCGCCGAACGCGGGTTGGCCGACCTCGCGGAAGTCCGCCACCTGGACTACCGCGACGTCGCCGAATCCGGGTTCGACGCGGTCAGCTCGATCGGCCTCACCGAGCACATCGGCGCCGCCCAGCTCCCCGGCTACTTCTCGTCGCTGGCGGACAAGCTGCGCCCCGGCGGTCGGCTGCTCAACCACTGCATCACCCGTCCCGACGGCAGCCACGGGTCGCGGCCGGGCAAGTTCATCGGGCGCTACGTGTTCCCGGACGGCGAGCTGGAACCCGTCGGCGCCCTGGTGTCGGCGATGAACGACCACGGCTTCGAGGTGCGCCACGAGGAGAACCTCCGGGAGCACTACGCGCTCACCCTCGCCGACTGGTCGGCCAACCTCGAACACCGCTGGGACGACGCGGTCGCCGAGGTGGGCCTGTCCCGGGCGCGCGTGTGGCGGCTCTACATGGCCGCGTGCCGCCTGGGCTTCGAGCGCAACGTGGTGCAGCTGCACCAGGTCCTCGGCGTCAAGCTCGACGAGTACGTCTCGGCCATGCCACTTCGCCCGAACTGGTGACGCACCGGCGCTTCGTTCTTGAGTGAGGGGCACCCTGCACCACGTGACTTGGTACAGGGTGCCCCTCACTCACGGGTTTTCCGGGGGACCGCCGGACGGGGGTGCCGGTGGGTCAGCGGCTCGTGAGGTCGTCGAGGGTGGTCGGCGGGACGAACTCGCCGACCTCGTGGCGGACCCAGTGGGCGCCGGTGGCGCGGTGCTCGGCGCGGTCGGCGAAGCGGTAGCGGTACATCCGGATCCGCACCGCGCCCGGCGGGTCGTCCGGGAAGGGGTTGCCGCGCAGCAGCCGGAGGACGTGCCGGTCGCCGCGCAGCAGCGCGACCAGGAACCGCGGCAGCCAGCCCCGGCCGTAGGTGGGCGAGAGCGCCAGGAACCAGAACTGCCAGTCCAGCCGCAGGTGGTACGGCGCGACCTGGGGCGGTCGCCGGCGGGGATCGCCGGGCTTGCCCTTGAATTCGTACTCCCGCCACGGCCCGTCCTCCCCGGGCGCGCCCTCGACGACCAGCTCGTAGCGGGTCCGGGTGATGCTGCCGAACGCGCCGTAGGTGTTGCCCAGGTGCAGCTTGTTGAAGCTGCGGTTCATCACCTGGCCGCGCCCCAGCATGTTGCGCACCGGCCAGTAGCTGAGCACGACGAACCCGGCGGTCAGCACCAGCAGCAGCACGGCGAACCACGTGGGCGGCGCGGCGGTGACCGGCCCGCCGCCGACCGGTGCCACCGCGGCCAGCGCCAGGGTGATGGTGAGCGCGTTGAGCCAGGCGAAGTTGCCGCTGAGCACCAGCCAGAGCTGGGTGACGACGATGATCCCGGCGGCGATCGTGGCCACCGGCTGCGGTGCGAACAGGCCGAACGGCACGACGAGCTGCGCCGCGTGGTTGGCCAGCACCTCCACCCGGTGCAGCCGTCCGGGCAGCAGGTGGAACCGGCGGCTCAGCGGTCCCGGCATCGGCTGGGTCTCGTGGTGGTAGTGCAGCGCGGTGAGGTCGCGCCACACCGGGTCGCCGCGCAGCTTGATCAGCCCGGCGCCGAACTCGACGCGGAACACCAGCCAGCACAGCAGCCACACCACCGGCGCGGGCGGCGCCAGGTGCGCCGGGCCGAGGAACACCGCGAGGAAACCCGCTTCGAGCAGCAGCGATTCCCAGCCGAACGAGTACCAGATCTGGCCCACGTTGACGATCGACAGGTACAGCACCCAAAGCAGCGCCCAGTAACCCAGCCACCCGCCGAGCGGCAGCAGGTCCGGCAGCCCGAGCACGGCGAGGGCGCTGAGCACCACCCCGGTCCAGGCGACCCCGGCGAACGCGCGGTCGGAGTAGTGCAGGTGGAACAGGCTCGGCGAGCGCCGCCACGGCACCCGGGCCAGGAAGCGCGGGATCGGCGTCAGCCCGCGGCTGCCGAGCAGGCCGCGGAACTGCAGCGCCGCGCTGAGGAACGCGAGCAGGTAGACGACCGCGAGCAGGCGGGTCACCGCCAGCCGCGCGTACCAGTAGTCCGGGAGCGCCAGCCAGTCCCACGTCATGCCGTCGACGTACCCGGCGCGGGCCGTTCTCAGTGCTCACCCGCCGGGGTCCGGCCACCCGCACCGCTGCGCGGGGCGGCCTCGGCACGGCACTAGGATCGGCGCTGACGGCCCGGGGTGGGCTGACGGTCCTGGGTGGGCTGACGTTCCGGGGTGGGGGTGCGCGGTGCTCGACGACGTGCTGTCCGCGCTGGCCTGCCCGCACTGCGCGGCGGAGCTCACCAGGGCGGACGGCGGCCTGCGCTGCGCGCGCGGTCACGCGTTCGACATCGCCCGGCAGGGGTACGCGAGCCTGCTGTCGGCGGGCAGCCGGACCGGGACCGGGGACACCGCCGCGATGGTCGCCGCGCGGACCGCCTTCCTCGACGCGGGGCACTACGCGCCGATCGCCGACGCGGTGGCCCGGCTGGTCGCCGCCCTCGACACCGGCGGGACGCTGCTGGACGTCGGCGCGGGCACCGGGCACCACCTCTCCCGCGCGCTGGCGGAGCTGCCCGGTAGATCGGGGATGGAGGGGTCCGGGATCGCGCTGGACGCCTCGAAGTACGCCGCGCGCCGGGCGGCCAAGGCCCCCGGCCGGATCGGCGCGGTGGTCGCCGACGCCTGGCAGCGGCTGCCGGTGCGGGAGGGCGCCATCTCCACGGCCCTGGACGTGTTCGCCCCGCGCAACGCCGCCGAGCTGCACCGGGTGCTGCGCCCCGGCGGCCACCTGGTCGTGGTCACGCCCGGTTCCGGCCACCTGTCCGGGCTGGTCGCCGAGCTCGGCCTGATCAGCGTGGACGCCCGCAAGCGGGAGCGGCTCTCCGAGCAGCTCGCGGACCGGTTCGCGCTCGTCGAGCGGCACGGGCTGGAGTTCCCGCTGGAGCTGTCCCGGGCCGATGCCGAAGCCGTCGTCGCGATGGGTCCCAGCGCCCGGCACCTCGACGAGGGGGAGCTGCGCGACCGGCTCGCCGCGCTGCCGGAACCGATCGCGGCCACCGCCTCGGTCGAGGTCGCCGGGTACCGCCGGGTCGGGTGACCCGCCGGTACCCGGCTCCGGCTCAGCGGGGTCCGTGCACCGCCTGCGGCACGCCCCACGGGTTGTCGTCGCGCAGCGGCCGCGGCAGCAGCTCCTGCGGGGTGTTCTGGAACGTCACCGGCCGCAGGAACCGGTCGATCGCGGCGGTGCCCACCGAGGTGAACCGGGCGTCGGTGGTCGACGGGTAGGGGCCGCCGTGCTGCATCGCCGGGGACGGCGACACCCCGGTCGGCCAGCCGTTGCACAGCACCCGACCGGCCCGCTCCCGCAGCACGCCGAGCAGCCGGGCGAGGTCGGTGGTCTCGTCCTCGGCGTGCTGCACGGTGGCGGTGAGGTTGCCCTCCAGCGCCGCGGCCACCTCCAGCAGCTCCTCCTCGGAGCCGTAGGTCACCACGACCGACAGCGGGCCGAAGACCTCCTCCAGCAGCTCGTCGCGGTGGGCGAGCAGCGTCTCGGCGCTGGTCTCCAGCAGGGTGGGCGTGGCGCCCTCGGCCGCGTCGCCGGGCGCGCTGCCCTCGGCGAGCACCCGCACGCCGGGCACCGAGGTCACCGCGGCGCGCCGGTCGCAGTAACCGCCGTGCAGCCGTTCGTTGAGCAGCCGGTGCGGGCCGACGTTCCGGGTGGCGGCGGCCAGCTCCTCGTCCAGGCCGTGCCCGGCGGGCAGCAGCAGCACGCCCGGCTTGGTGCAGAGCTGGCCCGCGTTGCCGGAGAACGACGTCACGTAGCCCTGGGCGAGCTCGGCGCCGCGCTCCTCCAGCGCCGCCGGGGTGACGAACACCGGGTTGAGGCTGCCCAGCTCGCCGAAGAACGGGATCGGCTTGGGGCGCTGGGCGGCGATGTCGAACAGCGCCCGGCCACCGGGCACCGAGCCGGTGAAGGACGCGGCCTTGACCCGCTCGTCGGTCAGCGCGCGGGTGCCGGTCTCGACGCCGAGCACCACCGCGAAGGCGCCCTCCGGGGCACCGGCGGCGCGCAGCGCCTCGACGATGACCTCACCGGTGCGCACCGACAGCTCCGGGTGGCCGGGGTGGGCCTTGAGCACCACCGGGCAGCCGGCGGCCAGCGCCGAGGCGGTGTCGCCCCCGGCGACGGAGAAGGCGAACGGGAAGTTGCTGGCGGCGAACACCAGCACCGGGCCGATCGGCAGCTGCACCCGGCGCAGGTCGGGCTTGGGGCCGAGCGCGAAGTCCGGGTCGGCGCGGTCGATGGTCGCTTCCAGGTAGCGGCCTTCGTCGAGCACCTCGGCGAACATCCGGAGCTGGAAGGTGGTGCGCTTGAGCTCGCCGGTCAGCCGCCCCTCGGAGAGGTTCGACTCGGCGATGGCCAGCGGGACGAGCTCGGCGGCGGCCGCGTCCAGGGCGTCGGCCACGGCGTTGAGCAGGCGGGCGCGGTCAGCGGGCGCGAGGGCGCCGAACGGTTCGGCCGCCTCGGCGGCGCGGGTCAGGACGGTGTCGAGTTCTTCGTGCGTGGTTTCCGGGATCACCGTGCATCCTTCGGCTCGGCGGGAGCTTGCCGCCCACACCGTAATACGGATCACCGACGACTGGTCGCACAGTGTTCGACATGACGTCAGCCACGCCCACCTCACCCGGAAGGATGGTGAGTGGGGGCACCTTCACCCGACTATGCCGGGTGAAGGTGCCCCCACTCGGAAAAGGAGAAGGTGGTGGTCAGGACGGGTCGCGGGAGATGCGGACCATGTCCTCGCGCGGCACCACCTTGACCCGCTCGCGGCCCTCGGACTCGCCGAGCGCCCGCTCGTGCGCGTCGAGCCGTCCCCAGCCCTCCCAGGTCGTGTACTCGACCTGGCGCTCCTCCAGCAGCCGCAGCACCGCATCGGGGTCGGGCTCCTCGGCGGCGGCCAGCGACTCGCGGTCGGCGAGGAGGTTGTTCACCGTCTCCAGCGCGTCGCCCTTGGTGTGGCCGATCAGACCGACCGGGCCGCGCTTGATCCAGCCGGTCGTGTAGACCCCGGCCATCGGCTCGCCGTCCAGGCCCAGCACCCGGCCCGCGTCGTTGGGCACGGTGCCGCTGGCGTGGTCGAACGGGATGCCCGCCACCGGTGAGCTCAGGTAGCCCACCGCGCGGTAGACCTGCTGCGCGGGCCAGGTCTCGAACTCGCCGGTGCCCCGGACGCCGCCGGTGCCGTCGAGCTCCATCACCTCGACGCGCACGCCCTCGACCCGGTCGGTGCCCTGCACCTCGGCGGGGGCGCGCAGGAAGTGCAGGTGCAGCCTGCGGGGGGTGTCGTGCTTCGGGTCCCGCAGCGCCCAGTCCTGCAGCGTCTTGACGATGCTCTTGACCTGGTTGCTGGACCGGATGGACTCCTCGCTGGCCTCGTCGAGCTCGAAGCCCTCCGGGTGCACGATGATCTCCACGCCGGGCTGGTGGTCGAGCTCGCGCAGCTCCAGCGGGGTGAACTTGGCCTGCGCCGGGCCGCGCCGGGCGAACAGGTGGACGTCGGTGACCCGGGAATCCTTGAGCCCGCGGTAGACGTTGTCCGGGATCTCGGTGCTGAGCAGGTCGTCGGCCTGCTTGGCCAGCACCCGGGCGACGTCCAGCGCCACGTTGCCCGCGCCGATCACCGCGACCTGCTCCCCGTCCAGGGTCCAGTCGCGCGGCGCCTCCGGGTAGCCGTCGTACCAGTAGACGAACTCGGCGGCCCCGTAGCTGTGCGGCAGGTCGGCGCCCGGGATCTCCAGCACCCGGTCCTTGTCCGCCCCGGTGGCGAACAGGACCGCGTCGTAGTGCCGGTGCAGGTCGTCGAGCTTGATGTCGACGCCGTACTCGATGTGGCCCAGGAAGCGGATCTCCGGCTTCTGCATCACGCGGTGCAGGGCGCTCACGATCCCCTTGATGCGCGGGTGGTCGGGTGCCACGCCGTAGCGGATCAGCCCGTAGGGGGCCGGCATCCGGTCGAGCAGGTCGATGTCGACCGCGACATCCGACTTGGTCAGGATGTCGGCGGCGTAGACGCCGGCCGGGCCGGCTCCGACGATCGCCACTCGCAACGGGCGGGTCATGCGCTCTCCTCCTGGTGTACTGCGGTGGACCCGCGACCGGTCGACCCGCGTCATCGTCAGGTCCCGGCTCGCCGGCGGTCCCGGGCCGCTGGCACGTCGGCGGACGTGCGCGGAAGTCAGCACCAAGCTTAGGTACCCCTTACCCGGGATCCCGGCATCCGGACCGGTGACAATGCTCTCAGCGGAGATCGGCGGCGCCCGACGTGCCGAGCCGACTGCGCTCCGTGGCCAAACCGCGACGACCTCAGTAGGATGCCTCCCGATCATCGCTGGACCCCGCGAACGGGTAACGCCCAGCACCCCATCGAGGATCAAGGAGATGTCAGGCGGACGTGGACCAGCCGCAGGAGGGTGCAGGTGTCGGCACGCAGATCTCCGCTGGGCCGGGCTCCGGGCGGGCGCGCGCTACCGCGCCGCGCGAGGGGCCGTACGCCGTGACGGGGACGGCGGTGGCGGACTTCGTGCGGCGCTGGAAGCGCGGCATCGTCCACACCAGCTACGTCCCGGCCAGCAGCGCCGAGCTCGACGACCGGCTCGGCGGCTGCTTCGAACGCCTGCGCGCGGAGCTCACCGGCACCGCCGCGGGCCCGGCGGCGCTGGAACTCGGCGCCGAACTGGTCCAGATCCACTTCACCAACCCGGCGGCGCTGTCCAGCACGCTGCGGTTGTTCGGCGCCGAGCTGCCCCGGTTGTTCCCGGGCCTGGACGCGCACCGGCTGCACGCGGTGCTCGCCGACATCGCCGCCGGATTCTCCGGACGCTTGCGGGAGCAGACCCTGGACGAGCAGGAAGTCATCAAGGTCGCCGTGCTGCACGCCAGGGACGCGGCCGAGGACAAGGTGCGGGCCAGCGAGGCGAAGTCGCGGGCCGTCTTCGAGACGTCGGTGCTCGGGCTGGCCGTGGTGCGGCTGGACGGCGGCATCGACGAGGTCAACCCGGCCATGGCGCAGATCTTCCAGCGCTCCGAGGAGGAGCTGCTGGCGGGAACCATCTTCGACCTGTGCGACCAGGACTGGGTGGCCGAGCTCGACGACGTCGAGGCCGGGCTGGTCGCGGGTGATCAGGAGACCTTCCACGCGGAGCTGCGGTTCACCCGCGCCGACGAGACGCAGGTCTGGACCGCCGTGACGGCCTCGCTGGTCCGGGACCGCGACGGCGCCCCGCAGTACCAGGTGGTGCAGTACGAGGACATCACCGACCGGCACCTGCTGCAGGAGCACTTCCGGCGGCAGTCCACCGTGGACACGCTGACCGGGCTGGGCAACCGGACGTTCCTGCGCGGCAGCATCGACCAGGCGCTGGAGCCGACGTACCGGGGCAGGCGGGTCGGGCTGTGCTACGTCGACCTGGACGGCTTCAAGGCGATCAACGACAGCCTCGGCCAGGAGATCGGCGACGCGCTGCTGCGCCAGGTCGCGCAGCGGTTGCGGGCCATGGCCGAGCTGGAGGGCGCGGAGGCGACGCGGCTGGGCAGCGACGAGTTCGTCGTGCTGCTGCCCGACTCGCACGGCGCGACCCCGCTGATCCAGTTCGTCGAGCGGATGCTGCGGGAGGTCCAGCAGCCGGTGCGGATCGGCACCCACGAGCTGAGCCCGTCGGCGAGCGTGGGCGTGGTCGAGCGCGAGGTGGTCGGCGCCGAGGCCGAGGTGCTGCTGCGCGACGCCGACATCACGCTGTACCGGGCCAAGCGCGACGGCCGGGCGCAGTGGGTGCTGTTCGACTCCGAGCACACCGCCGCGGCCCGGGACCGGTTCAAGCTCTCCGCGACGCTGCCCGCCGCGCTGGACCAGAACGAGCTGTTCGTGCAGTACCGGCCCGTCCGGCGGCTGTCCGACGGCAAGCTGACCGGGGCGACCGCCACGGTGCAGTGGGACCACGAGGAGTTCGGCGAGCTCTCCGCCGAGCAGTTCCTCGGGGTCGCCGAGGAGACCGGCCTGATCACCCGCCTCGGGAGCTGGATGCTGGAACGGGTGTGCGAGCACGCGGCGCGCTGGACGCAGCGGCTCGGCGCCGACGCCCCGATCGCCGGGATGGACCTGTCGCTGCGGCACTGCCGCGATCCCGAACTGGTCGCCGAGGTGCAGCGGGTGCTGCGCAAGACCGGGTTGGCGCCGCAGCAGCTCGCGCTCGGGATGCCGGAGGTGGCGCTGTTCGACCACCAGGGCGACCCGGTGGACACCCTGGAGATCTTCGCCGACATGGGCATCGGCCTGGTCCTCTACGACTACGGCGACGATTACACGCGGGTACCGTTGTTGAAGGACCTGCCGTTGCAGGCGTTGCAGATCAACGGGCCGCACCTGGCCAGCTTCGCCGACCCGGCGGGTCCGGACCCGATCCACGACTTCCTGGTCAAGGCCGCGGTCGGCGCGGCGGGCCTGGTGCGGATCCCGGTCGTCGCCACCGACGTGCGCACCGACCAGCAGGCCGAGCGGTTGCAGGCGGTCGGCGTGTCGAGCGTCTCCGGGGAGTGCACCGGAGGTCTGGTGTCGGCCCTGGAGCTGGAGGAGCTGGTCGTGGCGCAGCGCTCCTGATCACCCTGGTCGGGAGCTGCGACGCGGCCTCCGGACCCCGGCCGATAGCATCGGGTCGAAGGGTATCCGCTGCCGGTCGGTGACCGGCTCCATCCGAGGAGTGACCGTGTCCGTTCAGCCTTCGCCAGCCCAGCAAGCTCTCCGGGTGAAGGTTCCGGCGGGCACCACCGCGGGCGAGGCGGTCGCCGGGGCGGGCCTGCCGAACAAGGGCCCGGAGGCGATCGTGGTGGTCCGCGACGCCGCGGGTGAGCTGCGCGACCTGTCCTGGGCGCCGGAGTCCGACGTCGAGGTGGAGGCGGTGCCCGCCGACTCCGAGGACGGCCGCGGCGTGATCCGGCACTCCGCCGCGCACGTGCTCGCCCAGGCGGTGCAGGACACCTTCGACGACGCCAAGCTGGGCATCGGCCCGCCGGTCAAGGACGGCTTCTACTACGACTTCGACGTGGACCGCCCGTTCACCCCGGACGACCTGCGCGCGCTGGAGAAGCGCATGAAGCAGATCATCAAGTCCGGGCAGAAGTTCTCCCGCCGCAGGCTGGACTCGGTGGAGGAGGCCCGCGCGGAGCTGGCCGACGAGCCCTACAAGCTGGAGCTGGTCGACCTCAAGTCCGATGTGGACACCGATGAGGTGATGGAGGTCGGCGGCGGCGAGCTCACCGTCTACGACAACGTGGACCGGCACGGCGAGGTCGTCTGGGGCGACCTGTGCCGGGGACCGCACGTGCCGCACACCCGCTACCTCCCGGCCGTCAAGCTGATGCGGGTGGCCGCCGCCTACTGGCGCGGCGACCAGAGCAACCAGCAGCTCCAGCGGATCTACGGCACCGCGTGGGAGTCCAAGGAACGGCTCGACGAGCACCTGGAGTGGCTGGCCGAGGCCGAGCGCCGCGACCACCGGCGGATCGGCGCCGAGCTGGACCTGTTCTCCTTCCCGGACGAGGTCGGTTCCGGGCTGCCGGTGTTCCACCCCAAGGGCGGCATCATCCGGCGCGAGCTGGAGGACTACTCGCGCAAGCGCCACGAGCAGGCGGGCTACGAGTTCGTCTACTCGCCGCACATCACCAAGGACGCGCTGTTCAAGACCTCCGGTCACCTCGACTGGTACAAGGACGGGATGTTCCCGGCGATGCACCTCGACGAGGAGCTCGACGCGGACGGCGAGGTGCGCAAGCCCGGCCAGGACTACTACCTCAAGCCGATGAACTGCCCGTTCCACAACCTGATCTACCGCTCGCGGGGCCGGTCCTACCGGGAGCTGCCGCTGCGGCTGTTCGAGTTCGGCTCGGTGTACCGGTACGAGAAGTCCGGCGTGGTGCACGGGCTGACCCGGGTGCGCGGCATGACGCAGGACGACGCGCACATCTACTGCACCCCCGACCAGCTCCAGGAGGAGCTGAAGTCGCTGCTGGGCTTCGTGCTCGACCTGCTGCGCGACTACGGGCTGGAGGACTTCTACCTGGAGCTGTCCACCCGCAACGAGCAGAAGTACGTCGGTGACGACGCGAGCTGGGACCTGGCCACCGAGGCGCTGCGCGAGGCCGCCGCGTCCTCCGGGCTGGAGCTGGTGCCGGACCCGGGCGGGGCCGCCTTCTACGGCCCGAAGATCTCGGTGCAGGCCCGCGACGCGCTGGGCCGGAGCTGGCAGATGTCGACCATCCAGGTCGACTACCACCTGCCGGAGCTGTTCGGCCTGGAGTACACCGCCCCCGACGGCAGCAAGCAGCGGCCGATCAAGATCCACCGGGCGCTGTTCGGGTCGATCGAGCGGTTCTTCGGGGTGCTCACCGAGCACTACGCGGGCGCCTTCCCGGCCTGGCTGGCGCCGGTGCAGGTGGTCGGCATCCCGATCGCCGACGAGCACGTGGAGCACCTGCGCGAGGTGGCCGACCGGCTGCGCGCCGAGGGCCTCCGGGTCGAGGTCGACGCCGGGGACGAGCGGATGCAGAAGAAGATCCGCACCCACACCACGCAGAAGGTGCCGTTCCAGCTCCTCGCGGGCGGTCAGGACGTGGAGTCCGGCGCGGTGTCGTTCCGGTTCCGCGACGGCAGCCAGATCAACGGCGTCCCGGTGGACGACGCGGTCGCCGCGCTGACCGGCTGGGTGCGGCGCCGGGAGAACGCCTCGCCGACCGCCGAGAACTTCCCGGTGGTGGAGCCCGCGTGAATCCCGAGGGCGTGGACGTGACCGAGCAGCGGGGCTACGGCGTGCCCGACGCCCTGCAACGGCTGTGGACGCCGCACCGGATGGCCTACGTCCAGGGCGAGAACAAGCCGGTGGGGCAGGACAGCGAGGGCTGCCCGTTCTGCGTGCTGCTGGAGTCGGCGGCGCCGGACCGGGACACGCTGATCGTGGCGCGCGGGGAGCTGGTCTTCGCGATCCTCAACCTGTACCCGTACAACCCCGGGCACCTGATGGTGCTGCCGTACCGGCACGTGGCCGACTACACCGACCTCACCACCGAGGAGACGGCCGCCGTCGCGGCGTTCACCCAGCGCGCGATGCGGGTGGTCCGGGCGGTGTCCGGTCCGCACGGGTTCAACATCGGGCTGAACCAGGGGCCGGTGGCGGGCGCGGGCATCGCCGCCCACCTGCACCAGCACGTGGTGCCGAGGTGGGGCGGGGACGCCAACTTCATGCCGGTCATCGGCCACACGAAGGTGCTGCCGCAGCTCCTCGGGGAGACCTGGGAGCTGCTGGCGGAGGGCTGGCGCGAACTCGACTGAGGCGCGGGCGCCCTCGTCCCGGCCGGACGAGGGCGCCCCGCACGGGCGGGCGCTCAGCTCCGGAGCTGCGCCTCGACCTCGATGGTCAGCTTGACCTTCTCGCCGACCATGGCGCCGCCGTCGGGGCCGACGCCGAAGTCGGTGCGGTTGAGGGTGGTCTCGGCCGACAGCCCGAGCACGCCCTCCTCGGTGATGCCGCCGAGCTCGGTCTCCAGCGCGATGGTCCTGGTGACGCTGTGGAGGGTGAACTCGCCCTCGATCACGTAGTCGTCGCCGTCCGCGCGGATCGCGGTGGAGCGGAAGGTGGCGGTGGGGTGGTTCTCGCTGTCCAGGAAGTCCGGGTTGGCGAGGTGCGCGTCGCGGTCGGCGTTGCCGGTGTCGACCGAGTTCGTGTCGATGGTGGCGGTGACCGAGGACTCGAGCGGGTTCTCGGCGGTCACGATCTCGCCCCGGAAGCTCTGGAACCGGCCGCGGGACTTGCCCACGCCCATGTGCCGCACCGAGAACTCGATCGCCGAGTGGACCGGGTCGATGTCCCAGGTGCCGACGGTGTAACCCGGGACCTGCTCGGTCGTGGTCATGCTGCCTCCTCGTTCGTCGGGGTTTTCGTGGGGACGAACCCCGTTGCGGCGCCGCCGATTCCGGCTTGTGTCCGACCTCACCGGACCGGTGGGCCACCGGTGCCCGCAGGTCATCCCGCGCGGGGGCGGCTAATCTTCGGGTGTAGGCACCTCGGCGCTAGGCGGTCGTTCCAGGACGATGCTCAACTTCTCGGCGCGGGCGACACTGGCCCGGCTCCTCGATCCGGTCGGCGCGGGTCTGGTGCGGCTCGGTCTGTCGCCGAACACCGTGACCCTCGTCGGCACCCTCGCCGCGATCGCGGCCGCGCTGTGGTTCTTCCCGCGCGGTGAGCTGTTCGCCGGCACCGTCGTGGTCACCCTCTTCCTGCTGTTCGACCTGCTGGACGGGGCGATGGCCCGGGCGGGCGAGCGCGCGACCGCGTTCGGCGGCGTGCTGGACGCGACCTGCGACCGGCTGGTGGACGGGGCGCTGTTCGGCGCGCTGGCCTGGTGGGCGCTGGCGGTGGAGGGCGACCGGGCGCTCGGCGCCGGGTTGCTGATCTGCCTGGTGTGCGCGCAGGTCATCTCCTACGTCAAGGCGCGCGCCGAGGCCAACGGGCTGCGCGCCGACGGCGGGTTGGCCGAGCGCGCCGAGCGCTTCATCGTCGTGCTGGTCGGCACCGGTCTGCACGGCCTCGGCGTGCCTTTCGTGCTGGACGTCGCGGTGTGGCTGCTGGTGGTGCTCTCGCTGCTCACCGTCGCGCAGCGGATGGTCGCGGTGCGCACCGAGCACCGCGGCGCCCAGCGCTGAGCGCGACCCGCTTCGGCCGCCGGAAAGTGGACTACTGAAATGGGCCCCTAGTGGCCCGTGTCCGTGGTCCAGTTCGCGCCTAGCCTCGTCCCCGCAGGATCGCGGTGGAAGGAGTTCGCAGGTGAGCGCACAGACGGGTGCCGAGCGCACCGGTACCGACGGGGTCAAGCGCGGCATGGCCGAGATGCTCAAGGGCGGCGTGATCATGGACGTGGTGACGCCCGAGCAGGCGGTGATCGCCGAGCAGGCCGGGGCGGTCGCCGTGATGGCGCTGGAGCGGGTGCCCGCCGACATCCGCGCGCAGGGCGGGGTGGCCCGGATGTCGGACCCCGAGCTGATCTCCGGGATCGTCGAGGCGGTGTCGATCCCGGTGATGGCCAAGGCGCGGATCGGGCACTTCGTCGAGGCCCGGGTGCTGCAGGCGCTCGGCGTCGACTACGTCGACGAGTCCGAGGTGCTCACGCCCGCCGACGAGGAGCACCACATCGCCAAGCACGACTTCACGGTGCCGTTCGTCTGCGGCGCCACCGACCTCGGCGAGGCGCTGCGCCGGATCGCCGAGGGCGCCGCGATGATCCGTTCCAAGGGCGAGGCGGGCACCGGCGACGTCGTGCAGGCCACCCGGCACATGCGCCGGATCCGGCGGGACGTCCGCCGGCTGGCCGCGCTCGACGCCGACGAGCTGCCCGCCGCGGCCAAGGAGCTGCGGGCGCCGCTGGAGCTGGTCCGGGAGGTCGCCGGGGCCGGTCGGCTGCCGGTCGTGCTGTTCACGGCGGGCGGGATCGCCACTCCCGCCGACGCGGCGATGATGCGCGCGCTGGGGGCCGAGGGCGTCTTCGTCGGCTCCGGCATCTTCAAGTCCGGCGACCCGGCCGCGCGCGCGGCGGCCATCGTCAAGGCGACGACGTTCTGGGACGACGCCGACGTGCTCGCGCAGGTCTCCCGGGGGCTGGGCGAGGCGATGGTCGGCATCAGCGGCGAGGCCGTCGACGATCACTACGCGACCCGCGGTTGGTGAGGCCCGCCCACCCTCACCAGGCGCACGTTCGGGGGCTCAGACGTGCTCCATGAGCAGGACCGCCGTCGTGCCGGGGGCCAGGGCTTCGTAGAGGTGCGGGGCGCTGCCGGAGAAGGCGGCGTAGTCGCCCGGGGCCAGCTCCACCGGCTGCTCGCGCGGGCCGACGCGCAGGTGCCCGGCGGTGACCAGCACGTGCTCGACGGAACCGGGGATGTGCGGGTCGCCGTGGCGCACGCCGCCGGGTTCGAGTTCGAGCAGGTACAGGTCGCGCCGGGCGCCCGGCGGGCAGGAGCTGAGCAGGGCCGCGGCGTAGGGCGACTGCTCGGAGCGCACCATCGGGGCCTCGCCGGAGCGGATCACCCGGACCTGCGGGGACGGCGGTTCGACGAGCCTGCTGAACGGGATGCCGAGGGCGACGCCGAGCGCCCACAGGGTCTCCACGCTCGGGTTGCCCGTCCCGGCCTCGAGCTGGGAGAGCGTCGACTTGGCGATGCCCGCGCGCTTGGCCAGCTCCGTCAGGGACAGGCCGGCGCGGTCCCGCTCCCGGCGCAGCGAGGCGGCGATGGTCTCCAGCGGTGGGGCCGCCCGGCTGGTGTCGTTCTCGCGCATCATGTTCGGTGTACCGACCTTCCTGTTCGGTTTGACGAACGCGGGACGCATGTTCATGCTAGCGAACGTGAGTACGGTTCAACGAACGCGGTGGTGGCACGATCGGCTGGTCCGCGACGCCCTGTCCATGGCCGCGGCCATGGCGATCGTGGGCGCCTCGCTGGGGGCGATCGCGGTCGGCAAGGGCGTCCCGCTCTGGCTGATCACGCTGATGGGCGCGGTGGTCTTCGCCGGCGGGTCGGAGTTCATGGTGGTCGGCCTGGTGACCGCGGGCGCCGCGCCGGTGACCGCGGTGCTCGGCGGGCTGATGCTCAACGCCCGGCACTTCCCGTTCGGCCTGGCGGTCGGCGGGCTGCTCGACCGGGGCTGGCCGAGCAGGCTGCTCGGCAGTCACCTCATGGTCGACGAATCGGTGGCCTTCGCGCTGGCCCAGCCCACCGAGCCGGAGCGCAAGCGCGCGTACTGGCTGGTCGGGGTCGCCCTGTACCTGGCGTGGGCGCCGTCGGTGTTCGTCGGCGGCCTGCTGGGCGCCCGGATCGGCGACCCGGCGGTGCTCGGGCTGGACGCGGCGCTGCCCGCCGCGCTGCTGGCGCTGATCACGCCCGCCCTGCGGGAGCACCGGACGCTGCGGGCGGTCGCCCTGGGCGCCCTGGTCGCGGTGGCGACCACGCCGCTGCTGCCCGAGGGGCTGCCGGTGGTGGCCGGGCTGGTCGGGCTCGCCGCCGCGCTGCCGCTGCCGAAGGGGGTGGCCGCCCGATGACGGTGGGGATCGTCCTCGCGCTGGCCGCGGGGACCTACGCGATGCGGCTGGCCGGGCCGCTGCTGCGCGGCCGGGTGGAGTTCTCGCCGCGCTGGGAGCAGCTCATGTCGATCGCCGCGATGGTGCTGCTCGGCGGGTTCGTGGCCACCAGCACCGCGTTCGAGGGCGGCGACCTCGCCGGCTGGGCCCGGTTCGCCGGGGTGGCCGTCGGCGGGGTGCTGGCCTGGCGCAAGGCGCCGTTCGTGCTGGTCGTGGTCGCCGCGGCGGCGACCACCGCGCTGCTGCGGGTGGTCGGCCTGAGCTGATCGAGATCGAGGAGGAGACGTGCAGGTGATGAACGCCCGGCCGGTGATCGGGGTGCTGGCCCTGCAAGGCGGGGTGGCCGAGCACCTCACCGCGCTGGAGCGCGCCGGGGCGGTGGCCCGCCCGGTCCGCCGGCCCGAGGAGCTGGCCGAGGTGCACGGCATCGTGCTGCCCGGCGGGGAGTCCACCACCATGTCCCGGCTGCTCGACGCCTTCGAGCTGACCGAGCCGCTGCGCGCCCGGCTGGCCGCCGGGCTGCCCGCCTACGGCTCCTGCGCCGGGATGGTGCTGCTCGCCCGCGAGGTCCAGGACGACCGGGCGGTGCGCCCGCTGGGCGCGCTGGACGTGGTGGTCCGGCGCAACGCCTTCGGCAGGCAGGTCGACTCCTTCGAGACCGATCTGGACGTGCGCGAGGTGGGCCGGGTGCGCGGGGTGTTCATCCGGGCCCCGTGGGTCGAGTCGGCGGGGCCCGCGGTCGAGGTGCTGGCCACCGCCGGACACCCCGAGGTGCCCGACGCGTCGGCGCCGGCGGCGCCCGCCGGTAGGATCGTCGCGGTTCGGCAGGCACGCGTGCTCGCCACCGCCTTCCACCCGGAGCTGGTCGGCGGGGACGAACGCGTGCACCGCCATTTCGTGCAGACCGTCCGCGCGCGGTGACGCTCGCCGTCGGCGCGCGGGCGAACAACGACGGAGGACAGATGAGCGGCCACTCGAAGTGGGCCACCACCAAGCACAAGAAGGCCGCCGTCGACGCCAAGCGCGGCAAGCTGTTCGCGAAGCTGATCAAGAACGTCGAGGTCGCCGCGCGGACCGGCGGTGGTGATCCGGAGGGCAATCCGACCCTCTACGACGCCATCCAGAAGGCCCGGAAGAACTCGGTGCCGACGGACAACATCGAGCGCGCGCGCAAGCGCGGCGGCGGCGAGGAGGCGGGCGGCGCCGACTGGCAGACCATCATGTACGAGGGTTACGCCCCGAGCGGGGTCGCCGTGCTGGTGGAGTGCCTGACCGACAACCGCAACCGCGCCGCGGGCGACGTGCGCACCGCGATGACCCGCAACGGCGGCTCGATGGCCGACGCGGGCTCGGTGTCCTACCTGTTCAACCGCCGCGGCGTCGTGCTGCTGCCGAAGAACGGCCTCGGCGAGGACGACGTGCTCGGCGCGGTGCTGGAGGCCGGTGCGGAGGAGGTCAACGACCTCGGCGAAAGCTACGAGGTGCTGGCCGACCCGTCCGACCTGGTCGACGTCCGCAAGGCGTTGCAGGCGGCGGGCATCGAGTACGACTCGGCCGAGCTGAGCTTCCTGGCCTCGGTGACCGTGCCGCTGGAAGCCGACGCCGCCCGCAAGGTGTTCAAGCTGATCGACGCGCTGGAGGACTGCGACGACGTGCAGAACGTCTACGCCAACTTCGACGTGTCCGACGAGGTCATGGCCCAGGTCGACGCGTAGAAGTCGGCGTTTCGCCGCTGTGCCAGATTCCACGTGTCCGACGAGGTCATGGCCGAGGTCGACGCGTAGAAGTCGGCGTTTCGCCGCTGTGTCAGATTCCACGTGCCGACGAGGTCATGGCCCAGGTCGACGCCTGATCGCCGGAGCGCCCCGGTCGGCGGGTGTGGGCCACCGCACCCGGCCCGGCCGTCCGGGCCGTCCCGCGGCGCGCGGCAGGCAGAATGGCGCCGTGGTGGACGAGGAGCTGCGGAAGTGGTTGGTCGACACCGCCGAGCGCGAGGGCGCGGCGGTGGTGCAGGTCGCCGGGGACGAGGGCGGTGCCCCGTTCGCGTTCTCGGTGGGTGCCTGGCGCCGGTTCGGCAAGCCGGAGGTGGTCGTGATCGGGCTGCCGCCGGAGGTCGCGCAGTCGGTCATCGGCCAGTACGTGCGCCGGGTGTCGGCCGGGGAGCGGTTCGCCCCCGGGCAGCTCTACGAGGGCTTCCTGCGGGGCTGCCCGGTCACCTTCGAGCGGATCGACCACCGGCACTACCCGGAGTACCTGGGCAGCGCGTTCGTGGTCTACGGCGGTGACGACTTCCCCGCGGTGCAGCTCATCGTCGCCAGCCCGGAGGAGGGCCGCTTCCCCTGGGACGACGACGCGCCCGGCGGCTTCCGCGAGTACCAGCCGGTGCTGACCGCCAGCGGGGCCCCGGAGAGCTGGCGGCCCGGCGTCGACGGACCCTGATCGCGTCGGCATGTCGGACCCGGGGCGATGATCCCGGTCGGCTAGGCTTCGAACGGGTGTTCACGGCCGGAGTCGTCAGGTCAGCGGGGGAGTCAGCTCATGGTGCGGGTGCTCGGCGTCGACCCCGGGTTGACCCGGTGCGGCCTCGGCGTGGTCGACGGCCGGGGCCGGAAGCTGAGCTGCGTGGCCGTCGGCGTGGCGCGGTCCCCGGTGGACGACGACCTGGCCCTGCGGCTGCGGTCGGTGGCCGAGGTGGTCGAGGACTGGATGGACACCCACCGCCCGGAGGTCGTGGCGATCGAGCGGGTGTTCAGCCAGCACAACGTGCGCACCGTGATGGGCACCGCGCAGGTCTCCGGGGTCGTGGCGCTGGCCGCCGCGCGCCGCGACCTCCCGGTGGCCTTCCACACCCCCAGCGAGGTCAAGGCCGCGATCAGCGGATCGGGCCGGGCCGACAAGAAGCAGGTGACCGCGATGGTCACCAGGATCCTCGGGCTCGCCGCGGCGCCCAAGCCCGCCGACGCCGCCGACGCGCTGGCCCTGGCCGTCTGCCACCTGTGGCGGGCGCCGATGGCCGAGCGCTTGGCGGCGGCGGAGGCCAAGGCCGCCGAACTGGCCCGCAACCACCGCGCGCGGCTGCAGGCGGCACAGCGCTCGGCACGGAACGGAGGTCGACCGTGATCTCAACGGTGCGCGGCCCGGTGCTCTCCATCGGTCTCGATCACGCGGTGGTCGAGGTCGGCGGGGTCGGGTTCGCCGTCCACGCCACCCCGGCGACGCTGGCGGGGCTGCGCCGGGGCGAGGAGTCCCGGCTGTGGACCTCGCTGGTCGTCCGGGAGGACTCGCTGACCCTGTACGGCTTCCCCGACGCCGAGTCGCGGGACCTGTTCGGCCTGCTCCAGACGGCGTCCGGGGTGGGCCCCCGGCTGGCCCTGGCGACGCTGGCCGTGCTCACCCCCGACCAGCTCTGCCACGCGCTCGGCGACGGCAACCTGACGGTGCTCACCCAGGTCCCCGGCATCGGCCGCAAGAGCGCCGAACGGCTGGTCCTGGAACTGCGGGACAAGGTCGGCGCGGTGGTCTCGCCCGCGCCGTCGGGACCGGACCGCGGGCGGCTGCGGACCGAGGTCTCCGAGGCCCTGGTCGGCCTCGGCTTCTCCGCCAAGCAGGCCGAGCAGAGCGTGGAGGCGGTGCTGGCCGCCGGGCACGACGGGCTGGACAACTCGGCGGTGCTGCGCGAGGCCCTGACCAAGCTGGGCCCGAAGTGAGGCGGGCATGACCGAGCTCGACGAGGACGGCCCGGGGCGCGACGAGGTCGCCCTGGACCCGCACCGGCAGGCCACCGAGCAGGACGTCGAACGCACCCTGCGCCCGCACCACCTGGCGGAGTTCATCGGCCAGCCCCGCGTCCGCGAGCAGCTCGAACTGGTGCTGCGCGGGGCGCTGAACCGGGGTGACCAGCCCGACCACGTGCTGTTCTCCGGACCGCCGGGCCTGGGCAAGACCAGCCTCGCCATGATCATCGCCGCCGAGCTGGGCGCCGCGATCCGGGTCACCTCCGGCCCCGCGCTGGAACGCCCCGGCGACCTCGCGGCGATGCTGTCCAACCTCGCCGAGGGCGACGTGCTGTTCATCGACGAGATTCACCGCATCGCCCGCCCGGCCGAGGAGATGCTGTACCTCGCGATGGAGGACTACCGGGTCGACGTGGTGGTGGGCAAGGGCCCCGGGGCCACCAGCATCCCGCTGGAGATCGCGCCGTTCACGCTGGTCGGGGCGACCACCCGGTCCGGGGCGCTGACCGGCCCGCTGCGCGACCGGTTCGGCTTCACCGCGCACATGGAGTTCTACGTCCCGGCGGAGCTGGAGCAGGTGCTCCGGCGCTCGGCGGGCATCCTCGGGGTGGACCTGCGCGACGACGGGGCGGTGGAGATCGCGCGCCGCTCCCGGGGCACGCCGCGGATCGCCAACCGGTTGCTGCGCCGGGTCCGGGACTACGCGGAGGTGCGCTCCGACGGCGCGGTCACCCGCGAGATCGCCCGGGCCGCGCTGGAGGTCTACGACGTCGACGAGATCGGCCTGGACCGGCTGGACCGCGCGGTGCTGGGCGCCCTGGTCCACTCCTTCGGCGGTGGCCCGGTGGGGATCTCCTCGATGGCCGTCGCGGTGGGCGAGGAGTCCACCACCGTCGAGGAGGTCTGCGAGCCGTTCCTGGTGCGCGCCGGGCTGCTCGCCCGCACCCCGCGCGGCCGGGTCGCCACCGCCGCGGGCTGGGCGCACCTGGGACTGCCGGCGCCGGAGAACGCCCCGGGCGGGCAATCAGCGACCCTGTTCGACGTCTGATCCCCGCGCCCCGGAACGGCGGTCCGCGCGAACGGCGCGCGGTGCGAGTTAGGTGAGGGGCACCCTTGCCCAAGTTACTCGGGCAAGGGTGCCCCTCACTCACGTCCCGAACGGGTGGCGGGCCTGCTGCGCGGGTGGCCGGTGCGCTGCTGGTGAGAAGGCCCACCCGGGCCTGCCGCGGCGGTCGGCGGGGCTGTTCGGGGCGGCCCTGGGCTGCTGCTGGGGGCCGCGTGGCTGCCGCTGGGAGCCGAGCGCTCGGCGACAGGTGCTGAGGCGGAGGAGTAGGGTGCCCGCTACCTCCAGTTGACCTGGCACACTGGAGGTTGTACATCCGAACAATTCGGGCGCAGTGCTGCGAGGGCTGGGCCCTTAGCGTCCGCTGAAACGGAGCACGATGGAATCCCTGATCTTCCCCCTGCTGATCGTCCTGCTCGCCGTTCCGCTGTTCCTGCAGGCGCGCAAGCAGAAGCGCATGATGCAGGAGCAGCAGAAGCTGCAGAACTCGCTGACCGCGGGTGACCGGGTGATGACCACCTCCGGCGTCTTCGGCACCGTCGTGGCCACCGCCGACGACAGCATCGAGCTGGAGCTGGCCCCCGGCCTGACCACCACCTGGGTGCGCGCCGCCGTGCGCGAGAAGGTCGTCGACCAGGCCGCCGCGGAGCAGGCCGCCCCGGTCGAGTCCGCCGACGCCGACGAGGCCGAGGACACCGGCAAGACCGAGGACGCGAGCAAGGCCGCTGCCGACGACAAGGCCGCCGAGACCGACAAGGTCGCCGAGCCGGAGCAGCAGAAGGCGAACTGAGCGGGTTCGGTGCCCGGGCGGTGCCGGTGGAACGACCGGCGCCGCTCTGGAACGCCACCGAGCCGACCCCGCCGAACCGGTCGCACCCGAAGGCGGCTCCGGCCGCCACCGGGTGCCGGACCGGTTCGCGCCGGGACCCGTCGCGCCAGGCAGCGCTGCCTGGCGCGCACCTGTGCCGACCCCCGGCGACCCCGGGTGACCAGCGGTGCACCTCCGGTTAGCACCCCGCGGCGGAGGGACCGCGCACCCGGCCTGTCAGACTGAGGGGCGGATTTCCGCGTCGTCCGCCGGGCGGGCGCGGTCTGGAGACGTAGATCGTGGACGGGAGACGGACGCACCGTGGCACCTCCGGCCGGGCAGATCCGCCCAGGGCGTTATCTCGGGATCTTCGCGCTGATCGTGGTGGCGCTGTACTCGCTGGTCTTCTTCACCGGCGACGGCAAGCCCACCCCCAAGCTCGGGATCGACCTGCAGGGCGGCACCCGCGTCACGCTCACCGCCCGCACTCCCGACGGCGCCCCGCCCACGAACGAGTCGCTGGAACAGGCGCGGCAGATCATCGAGACCCGCGTCAACGGCATGGGCATCAGCGGCTCCGAGGTGACCCGGGACGGTTCGAACCTGGTCATCACGGTCCCCGGCGCGGGCGGTGAGCAGGCCAAGCAGCTCGGCCAGACCGCGGAGCTGAACTTCCGGAAGGTCACCACCGCCGTCCCGGTGCAGCCGGCGCCGCAGGGCACCACGCCGCAGAACGCCGCTCCCGCGCAGGCCCCGTCGCCCGAGGACCAGCAGCGGCTCATCGAGGAAGCCAAGTCCACCCGGCAGAGCACCGATCCGGCCGTGCTGCAGCAGGCGTTGCAGACCCTGGACTGCAACGCCGAGGACCCGCTGCGCGGCAACGACGATCCGACGCGCCCGCTGGTCACCTGCGACCAGGAGGGCACCGCGAAGTACCTCCTGGAACCCGTCTTCCTCCAGGGCGAGCAGGTCGCCGACGCGATGGCCCAGCCGCCGCAGCCGCAGAGCGGCCAGGGCTGGACGGTCAACCTGGAGTTCAAGAGCGAGGGCGCCAAGAAGTGGGCGGACTTCACCTCCGCCAACGTCGGCCAGCAGGCCGCCTTCGTGCTCGACACCGAGGTGGTGTCGGCGCCCAGCATCGAGACCGCGCTGCTGGGCGGCAACGCGATGATCTCCGGCCAGTTCAACCAGCAGAGCGCCACCGAGCTCGCCGAGATCCTCAAGTACGGCTCGCTGCCGCTGGCCTTCGACCAGTCCGAGGCGGAGACGGTCTCGGCCACCCTCGGCGTCGCCTCGCTGGAGGCCGGGCTCATCGCGGGCGGTATCGGCCTGGCGCTCGTCGCGGTGTACTGCCTGTTCTACTACCGCCTGCTGGGCATCCTGACGATCCTGTCGCTGGTGCTCTCCGGTGGCATCGTCTACGCGGTGCTCGTGCTGCTCGGGCGATGGGTCGGATTCACCCTCGACCTCGCCGGGGTGGCCGGGTTCATCATCGCCATCGGCATCACGGCGGACTCGTTCATCGTGTTCTTCGAACGGCTCAAGGACGAGATACGCGAGGGACGCACGTTCCGCTCGGCGGTGCCGCGGGCGTGGCCGCGCGCCCGGCGCACCATCCTGTCGGCGGACACGGTCAGCTTCCTGGCCGCCGCGGTGCTGTACGTGCTGGCGGTGGGGCAGGTCAAGGGCTTCGCCTTCACCCTCGGCATGTCCACCGTCCTCGACCTGGTCGTGGTGTTCCTGGTGACGCACCCGCTGGTCGCGATGGCCTCCAAGAACAAGTTCCTGTCCAAGCCCTCGGTCTCCGGGCTCGGCGCGGTGCAGCGGATCAGCGACCGGGCTCGCGCCGCTCGCCGCCGGACGGGTCAGCCGACGACCGCCGAGGAGGCGTGACGTGACGACCCCAGGGAACGAGCAGCGGACCAGCATCTTCCACCGGCTCTACACCGGCACCGGCGCGTTCGACATCATCGGCAAGCGCGCCCGCTTCTACGTGTCGCTGGGCCTGCTGGTGCTCGTCTGCCTCGGCGCCGTCGGGTTCAAGGGCTTCAACCTCGGCATCGACTTCGAGGGCGGCACCAAGATCCAGATGCCCGCCGTCGGTGCGCAGGGCCCGATCGAGGACGACGCGGTCCGGGCCTCCTTCGAGGAGGCGCTGGGCCAGCCCGCCGAGACCGTCCAGACGGTCGGTGCGGGGGACAGCCAGAGCATCCAGATCCGGACCGAGTCGCTGGACGCCGCCGAGGTCTCGCAGGTCAAGGAGGCGCTGTTCGCCGACCTGCGGCCGTTGGACGTCCAGGGGCAGCCGAACCCGGCCGTGATCAGCGACAGCGCGGTCAGCGGCACCTGGGGCGGTGAGATCACCCAGCAGGCGCTGATCGCGCTCGGCGTGTTCCTGGTGCTGGTGACGGTCTTCCTGGCGTTCTACTTCGAGCGCTGGATGGCGGTCGCGGCGCTGGTCTCGCTGCTGCACGACGTCGTGGTCACCGCGGGTCTCTACTCGCTGATCGGGTTCGAGGTCACGCCCAGCACCGTGATCGGCCTGCTCACCATCCTGGGCTTCTCGCTGTACGACACCGTGGTGGTCTTCGACAAGGTCAAGGAGAACACCCGGGGCCTGCTGAGCACGACGCGGCGGACCTACGCCGAGGCGGCGAACCTGGCGGTCAACCAGACCCTGGCGCGCTCGATCAACACCTCGGTCATCGCGCTGCTGCCGGTCGCCGGTCTGCTCGTGGTGGGCTCCGGGCTGCTCGGCGTCGGCGTGCTCCGCGACCTCGCGCTGGTCCAGCTCATCGGGATGCTGGCCGGGGTGATCTCGTCGATCCTGCTGGCCACGCCGCTGCTGGTGGACTTCAAGGCGCGGGACCCGAAGTACCGCGAGCACACCGCCAAGGTGCTGGCGCGCCGCGAGCGGGCCGCGGCCAAGGAGGCCGGGATCGAGCCGCCGGAGCGCCCCGTCGTCGCGGCGGGCACCGCGAGCGGCCGCCGGGCCCAGCGGTCGAACGGCAATCCCGCGGCCGGTCCGGGCAAGACCCCGACCGGGAAGACGCGGCAGCCGTCGGGCAAGCGGCGGCGTTGAGCAGGAGGAGTGCGGGTTCCGTGCAGGTGGTGGACCAGACCGACAGCGCGTTGCGCGCGGCGGCCGAGCTGGTCCGGGAGGTCCCGGACTTCCCGGAGCCGGGAGTGCTGTTCCGCGACATCAGCCCGATGCTCGCCGACGGTCCGGCGCTGGCCGCCGTGGTCGGGGCGCTCGGGCGCGACTTCCGGTTCGACGTGGTCGCCGGGGTCGAGGCGCGCGGGTTCCTGCTCGGCGCCGCCGTCGCCCAGGCCGCCGGCACCGGGGTGATCGGGCTGCGCAAGCCGGGCAAGCTGCCGGAGGTCGCCGACCGCGTGGACTACACCCTGGAGTACGGGCGCGCGACCCTGGAACTGCCCGCGGGCACGCTGCGGGCCGGGCAGCGGGTGCTGGTGGTGGATGACGTGCTCGCCACCGGCGGGACCCTGGGCGCGGCGTGCCGACTGGTCCGGCAGGCGGGCTCCGACGTCGCCGCCGCGGCGGTGGTGCTGGAGCTGACCGCGCTGGAAGGTCGCGACAAGATCGCCGGGGAGGAGATCCGCGCGCTGCTCAGCGTGTGACCTGGACCACCCGTTCGGGTGGGTGTTCGATCGGTCCGGCCGATCGGTGGCGTGCCGGTCCCCAGCGCCAGGGGACCGCTGGGCGTTTCACACCCGCACCAGGGAAGGCCGATCACTCGGATGGCGTTATTCTCGACGTCTGGATCCCAGGAACGAGACCACGACGCCTTTGTGCCGGGAGCGTGCGTTGAGCCAACACGTCGAGTCCCCCGCTTCGGCGAGCGCGCCGCTCGCCGATCCGCGCCCCGCCTCGGCGACGCGACGTGTCCGGGCCCGGCTGGCCCGCCGGATCACCGCGCAGCGGGCGGCGCAGGTCAAGCAGGTGCTCGAACCGCTGGCCGCGGTGCACCGCGACCTGCACCCGCAGGCCGACCTGGGGTTGCTCCAGCGGGCCTACGACGTCGCCGAGGACAAGCACGCCAGCCAGCGCCGCAAGTCCGGCGACCCCTACATCACCCACCCGCTCGCGGTGGCCACCATCCTGGCCGAGCTGGGCATGGACACCACCACGCTCATCGCCGGGCTGCTGCACGACACGGTGGAGGACACCGACTACTCGCTGGAGCGGCTCGGCGACGAGTTCGGCGAGGAGGTGGCGCACCTGGTCGACGGCGTCACCAAGCTGGACAAGGTCAAGCTGGGCGCCGCCGCGGAGGCCGAGACCATCCGCAAGATGGTCATCGCGATGGCCCGCGATCCCCGGGTGCTGGTCATCAAGCTGTCCGACCGGCTGCACAACATGCGCACCATGCGCTTCCTGCCGCCGGAGAAGCAGGCCCGCAAGGCCCGCGAGACGCTGGAGGTGCTGGCGCCGCTGGCCCACCGGCTCGGCATGGCCACGATCAAGTGGGAGCTGGAGGACCTGGCCTTCGCCATCCTCCAGCCCAAGAAGTACGACGAGATCGTCCGGCTGGTGGCCAACCGGGCCCCGTCGCGGGACACCTACCTGCGCACCGTCGTCGACGAGCTCTCCGGGCAGCTCGACACCGCCCGGCTGTCGGCCAAGGTCGAGGGCCGCCCGAAGCACTACTACTCGATCCACCAGAAGATGATCGTGCGCGGGCGCGACTTCGACGACATCCACGACCTGGTGGGCGTGCGCATCCTGGTCGACGAGGTGCGCGACTGCTACGCGGCGATGGGCGTGGTGCACGCGCTGTGGCAGCCGATGCCCGGGCGGTTCAAGGACTACATCGCCCAGCCCCGCTTCGGCGTCTACCAGTCGCTGCACACCACGGTGATCGGCCCGGAGGGCAAGCCGCTGGAGGTGCAGATCCGCACCCACGAGATGCACCGCACCGCCGAGTACGGCATCGCGGCGCACTGGCGGTACAAGGAGACCAAGGGCCGCAACGGCGGTCAGTCGGGCGTCGAGGTCGACGAGATGGCGTGGATGCGCCAGCTCCTCGACTGGCAGCGGGAGGCCGCCGACCCCGGCGAGTTCCTGGAGTCGCTGCGCTACGACCTGGCGACCCGGGAGATCTTCGTCTTCACGCCCAAGGGCGATGTGATCACGCTGCCCTCCGGGTCGACGCCGGTGGACTTCGCCTACGCCGTGCACACCGAGGTCGGGCACCGCTGCATCGGCGCCCGGGTGAACGGCCGGCTCGTCGCGCTGGAGCGCAAGCTGGAGAACGGCGAGGTCGTCGAGATCTTCACCTCCAAGGCGGAGGGGTCGGGCCCGAGCCGGGACTGGCTGTCGTTCGTGGCGTCGCCGCGGGCCAAGGCCAAGATCAAGCAGTGGTTCGCCAAGGAACGCCGGGAGGAGGCGATCGAGTCCGGCAAGGACGCGATCGCCAAGGAGATCCGCCGCCTCGGGCTGCCGGTGCAGCGGTTGGTCTCGGCCGAATCGCTGGGCGCGGTGGCCCACGAACTGCACTACGTCGACGTCACCGCCCTCTACGCGGCCGTCGGGGAGCGCCAGGTCTCCGCCCAGCACCTCGTGCAGCGCCTGGTGACCATGATCGGCGGGCCGGAGCAGGCCGCCGACGAGATCGCCGAGCGGTCCACCCCGTCGACGCTGGAGGGGGGCCGCCGGACGCGCGGTGATTCCGGCGTGGTGGTCAAGGACGTCGACAACGTGTGGACCAAGCTGGCCCGCTGCTGCACCCCGGTGCCCGGCGACGAGATCCTCGGGTTCATCACCCGCGGCGGCGGGGTGAGCGTGCACCGCACCGACTGCACCAACGCCGACGAGCTGCGCAAGCAGCCGGAACGGCTGGTCGAGGTGCACTGGGCGCCGTCGGCCTCGTCGGTGTTCCTGGTGGCCATCCAGGTTGAGGCGCTGGACCGGCACCGGTTGCTCTCCGACGTCACGAAGGTGCTCGCCGACGAGCGGGTCAACATCCTCTCGGCCTCGGTGACCACTTCGAAGGACCGGGTGGCGGTGAGCCGGTTCTCCTTCGAGATGGGCGACCCGAAGCACCTGGGCCACGTGCTCAAGGCGGTGCGCAACATCGAGGGCGTGTACGACGTGTACCGGGTGACGTCCGCGGCCTGATCGGGTTCCCTGATCGGGTTCTTCGCGCCGGATCTGCTTGCCCGGCCCCCCGGCGGCTGGCAGCGTTCGGATGTCGCTCGCGGTGGGTGGGCGGCCGGTCCGGGGTGGTGCGCCTGCACCACCCCGGATCCTTGCTCGGGTGCCGGGTGGCGTTCGCGGGGCTCAAGCGGGTGAGGGGCACCTTCATCCGGCGTGGTTGGCTGAAGGTGCCCCTCACTCAGCTCCCGAGCGGGTGGGTCAGGCGTTCACGACGACGTCCTCGAAGGTGACGTCGACGTTGGGCTTGCCGCCCCCCGCGGAGGAGTCGAAGGAGCCGTCGTGGCCCTGCCGGGCGACCTCGTCGATGACCTGCAGGCCCTCCTCGGAGATGGTGCCGAACACCGTGTAGTCCGGCGGCAGCGGAGCCTCCCCGTAGACCATGAAGAACTGGCTGCCGTTGGTGTTCGCACCGGAGTTGGCCATGGCCAGGTAGCCGCGGCCGTACTGGAGCTCGGGGAAGGTCTCGTCGTCGAAGGCGTAGCCGGGGCCGCCGGTGCCCTGGCCGGTCGGGTCGCCGCACTGGAGCATCTGCAGGCCCTCGGTGCTGATCCGGTGGCAGGAGGTCTGGTCGAAGTAGTTCTGCTCGGCCAGGCTCACGAAGCTGTTCACCGCGCACGGGGCCAGCGCGCGGTCCAGCGTCACCGGGATCTCGCCTTGGCTGGTCCGCATCGTCACGCCGACGGTCCCGGTCGAGGAGACCTCGCCGCCCTCGGGCGGCTGCACCGGCTTGGCGGGCTCGCCCTCGGGGCGGTACTCGCAGCTCACCGGATCGGGCAGCGGGGTCGGCCGGGACGGCGGCGGGGCGAGCTCGGTCGGGATCTGGATCTCCGGCTGCGCCGGGGGTGGCGGCGCCGCCGCCGGGGTGTCCTCGCCGCTCCTGGTGAAGTAGAAGACGCCCACGACGATCACGATCACCACCGCGATCGTGGTGCCTGCCGTGATCATCCGGCGTCGCTTGGCCTGCGCCTCACGCCGCTCGAGCTGGCGTTCGAGCTTGCGCTTGGCCGCCTGGCGGCGTTGCTCGTTGCTGGGCACCTGCTCCCTCCCCGGGCCTTGGTGATGTTGTCGCGGGGAGTTTATGGGGCCGCTCACCGGTTGAACCTGAGAGCCCTCCTCAGGTTCGGCGAGCCATGCGGCGTCCGCCCCGGGAGCGGGGACGATAATCTGGACGTCGACCCGGGCAGCCGGGTCCGACACGTCGTCGTAGGTGGAAAGGTCGCGCCCCGTGCTAGTCCTCGGCTTCCCGGTCGGACCGCTGCAGGCCAACTGCTACGTGCTCGCCCCGGGGCGCGGTGGGCCCTGCGTGGTGGTCGACCCCGGTCAGGACGCCCTCGAACCGCTGGCCGAGCAGTTCGCCGAGAACGAGCTGACCCCGGCCGGGGTGCTGCTCACGCACGGCCACTTCGACCACGTCTTCAGCGCGGGCGAGCTGGGCGAGCGCTACGGGATCGCCTCCTGGCTCCACCCCGCCGACCGCCACATGCTCACCGACCCGGGCGCGGCGCTGGGCCCCGCCGGGCGGCAGCTCTTCGGCGACGGGCTGCGGATGAGCGCGCCCGCCGAGGTGCACGAGCTGGTGCCGGGCACCCCGGTCGAGGTCGCCGGGCTGCGCTTCGACGTCACCCACACCCCGGGCCATACCGGCGGGTCGGTGCTCTACGGCATCGAGGCCGAGGAGGGCGGGCGGCTGCTGCTGTCCGGCGACACCCTCTTCGCCGGTGCGATCGGGCGCACCGACCTGCCCGGCGGCGACCACGACCGGATGCTGGCCAGCCTGGCCGAGGAGATCCTCCCGCTGGCCGACGACGTGGTGGTGCTGCCGGGCCACGGACCGACGACGACCATCGGGCGCGAGCGCGCGGGCAACCCCTTCCTGCAGGGCCTGCCCGTTGCCGACGCCGTGACGAGGACAGAGAACCCCCGCTGATGAGCACCTTCACCGCCCCCAAGGGCATCCCCGAGTACTTCCCGCCGGAATCGGCCGCGTTCCTGGCGGTCCGCGACACTCTGTCGGACGCCGCCCGGCGCGCCGGGTACGGCTACATCGAGCTGCCGCTGTTCGAGGACACCGTGCTGTACGCGCGGGGCGTCGGCGAGTCGACCGACGTGGTCAGCAAGGAGATGTACACCTTCGCCGACCGCGGCGGCCGGTCGGTCACGCTGCGCCCGGAGGGCACCGCCGGGGTGATCCGCTCGGTCATCGAGAACGGCCTGGACCGCGGCCAGCTCCCGGTGAAGCTGCACTACGGCGGGGCCTTCTTCCGCTACGAGCGGCCGCAGGCCGGTCGGTACCGGCAGCTCCAGCAGGTCGGGGTGGAGGCCATCGGGGTGGACGACCCGGCGCTGGACGCCGAGGTGATCGCCATCGCCGACGAGGGCTACCGGCGGCTCGGCCTGACCGGCTTCCGCATCGAGCTGACCTCGCTCGGCGACAGCACCTGCCGCCCCGCCTACCGGGCCAAGCTCCAGGAGTTCCTGCGCGGGCTGCCGCTGGACGAGGCGACCCGGCAGCGCGCCGAGCTCAACCCGCTGCGCGTGCTCGACGACAAGCGGCCCGAGGTGCGCGAGCTGGTCGCCGACGCGCCGCTGATGGTCGACCACCTCTCGGCCGAGTCGAAGGAGCACTACGAGCAGGTCAAGGAGCACCTGCGGGCGCTCGGGGTGGCCTTCGCCGAGAACCCCATGATGGTGCGGGGGCTCGACTACTACACCAAGACGACCTTCGAGTTCGTCCACGACGGGCTCGGCGCCCAGTCCGGCATCGGCGGCGGTGGCCGCTACGACGGGCTGATGGCCGAGCTCGGTGGGCAGGAGTTCTCCGGCGTCGGCTTCGGCCTCGGCGTGGACCGCACCCTGCTGGCCTGCGAGGCCGAGGGGCTCACCGTGGGTGACCGGACGCGCTGCGACGTCTACTGCGTGCCGCTGGGCGAGGCCGCCAAGGCCCGGCTGGTCGCCGCCGCGGGCGGGCTGCGGCGCGCCGGGGTCCGGGTCGACCTCGCCTACGGCGGCAAGGGCCTCAAGGGCGCGATGAAGGCCGCCGACCGGTCCGGTGCCCGCTACGCGCTGGTGCTCGGCGAACGCGACCTGGAGTCCGGCGCGGCCCAGCTCAAGGAGCTGACCACCGGCGAGCAGCGGTCGGTGCCGCTGGATTCGCTGGTCGAGGTGGTCACCGAGGCCGTGGCGCGATGAGCACCGACGAGCCGGTCGCGCTCGACCTGCTGGACCGCAGGACCATCCGCGCCCGGGCGCGCAACGTGGCCATCGCCGCGCTGCTGGTCGGCGCGGCGCTCGGCGGCGTGGTCGGCCTGTTCGCGGGTCCGTTCGGCTTCGGCCTCACGTTCGCGGTCGTCGCGCTGCCGCTGCTGCTGCTGGCCTTCGCCGAGGCCCGCAAGACGGTGCGGCTGACCGGCACCGAGGTGTCGGTGACGGCGGTGGGCACCCGGGTGGTGGAGCTGAAGACGGTCGACCGGCTGGCGGTGTTCGTCACCGACATGCGCGGTGCCCGCACGGTGAACCTGCTGGTCGGCGGGCCGCCGAAGGGCAAGGCGATCAGCATCTCGCTGGCCATGTACGCCGGGACCGGCGGTCGGGAGCTCGGCGTGTACGCGCTGCGCAGGCTCGCCGACGCGCTGGCCGCCATCGGCGACACCCGGGCGCTGGTGCTCTCCGAGCTGATCGTCGCGCAACTGCGCGCCGAGGCCCGGGGCGACGCGGCGCCCGACCGCCCGCTGTACCGGCTCGCCTCGGCCGCCCCGGAGGGCCGCGTCGCCCAGCAGCTGCACCCCGACGCCGTCGCCCGCTTCGTCGCCGAACTCGGCTGAGCGCGCTCCGGCGAACGGGTGACACCCGCCGTCGGTGGGTTTGACGCGGCTCCACGTCGTCGATCCGGGTGAGGCGATGATGACGACGTAGGCGGAGGTGGTCCGTGCCGGGCTTCGCGCTGTCCGAATTCCCGCCGCTGGCGCTCGGTTTCTTCGGCCTGGGCACCGGTTATCTGATCTGGGGACCGCAGGAGTTGTTCGGGTTCCCACCGCGGAGCCCGTCGGTGGACCGGACGGTGGGCACCTGGGGCATCTGGATGCCCGGGTTCTGCCAACTGGTCACCGGGCTCATCCTCTTCGGCGGGCTGACCTGGTTCCCGGTGTTCACCGAACCACCGCTGTACATGGCGGCGCTGGCGTTCTCGGCCTACGGCATCCACTGGTTCTCGCTGGGGTGGAACCGCTACCAGGGCAACGACCCGCAGCCGAACGCGGGCATGGCGGTGGCCTTCGCGCTGCTGTCCATCCTCGGCGTCATCGTCTTCTTCAGCGCCGGGGAATGGCCGGTCGGCGTGCTGTTCGTCGGCTTGACCTGGGTCTACCTGAGCGAGGTGTTCGCCAGCGTCGGCAAGTCGGCCGCCGAGCGCTCGCTGGGCCTGGCGCACACCCTCACCGGCCTGTGGCTGATGTACCTGACGTACGCGGCGGTGCTCAACCTCGCCCTCGGGTACCAGCTTCCGCTGAACTGATCTCCGGGGCGCGGCGGAGCACCGGCATCGCCGCGCCCCGCTTCGCGCCGCGGGCCACCCGCTCGGCCACCGTGCCACCGGAGCCCGTGCCGTCGGTGGTGGGGGGAGCCTCCCGCACCGCGACCGCGGCGGCGATCGCGGTGGTGATCGGCACCGCCGCGATCAGCCCGATGCTGCCGACCAGGGTGCGCACCACCTCCTGCGCCACCGCCTGCGAGCTGACGATCTCGGCGAAGCTGCGGCCGGACAGCGAGTAGGCCAGCAGCAGCGGCAGCGCGGTGCCCGCGTAGGCGAGCACGAGGGTGTTCACCGCCGAGGCCACGTGATCGCGCCCGATCTGCAACCCGGCGGCGTAGAGCCGGCCGAACGGCAGCGTCGGGTTGGCGCGGCGCAGCTCCCACACCGCGCTGGTCTGGGTGACGGTGACGTCGTCGAGCACGCCCAGCGCGCCGATCACGATCCCGGCCAGCAGCAGACCGCGGGCGTCGATCTCGGTGCCCAGGGTGCCGATCAGGTTGGTGGTGTTCTCGTCCAGCCCGGTGAGCCGGGTCGCCGCCGAGAACAGGGCGCTGAGCAGCCCGATCAGGCTGAGGCTGAGCAGGGTGCCGAGCACCGCCGTCGAGGTCCGCGCCGAGAACCCGTGCGTCAGGTACAGCACCACGAACATGATCAGCCCGGCGCCCACCACGGCCACCAGCAGCGGGTCGCGTCCGGCCAGGATGGACGGCAGCACGAACACCACGATCAGCAGGAACGTGATGCCCAGCGCGACCAGCGCGGCGAGGCCCTGCCAGCGGCCGAGCACCAGCACGGCGGCGGCGAAGACCAGCCCCAGCACCAGCAGCGGCACCTCCCGCTGGAAGTCCACGACCTGGTACGACGAGGCCCGCTCCGGGTTGGCGCCCGCGTAGCTGAGCACGATCCGGTCGCCGACGCCGAACTCCGGCGTGCTCGGCCCGGTCGGCATCACCTGCTCGATGGTCTCGCCGGGCCGGGGGCCGTCGGTCATCCGGATGCGCAGCTCGACGCAGTCGTCGGCCGCCGGTCCGGTGGCGCCGCTGGTGCACGGGCCGGCCTGGGCGGCGACCACCTCGCCCCGCACCGGGTGCTGCCCGAGCCCCAGGTCCGCGCCGGTGCTCCGCTCCTGCCCGAACGGGTGCAGCAGCAGCACCCCGAGCACCGCGGCCAGCGCGAACGGCACCAGCGCCAGCGCCAGCAGCCGCTTCACCTTCCGCGACGAGGGCGGCGCGGCCCCGTGGCCGTGGCCATGACCGTGCCCGTGCCCGTGCCCGCGACCGGCCGCGCTCGACCGGCGGGCGGCCCGGCGCCTTCCCCGGCGGTGCGCGGGCGGTTCGGCGGGAGGCTGCTCAGTCACCCGGCAATTATGGGCGCCAAGGCCCCGCACCACCCCGAAGAGGGGCACCGGGGATCACGTCACCACCGCACCACCCGAACGAGGACCAGGTGAGGGGCACCCTTGCCCAAGTAACTGGAACAAGGGTGCCCCTCACCTAAATCCCCATCGGGTGACCGCCACCTGTTCGGGTGGTGAGTGCGGGGCACCTTCATCCGGCATAGTCGGATGAAGGTGCCCCTCACTCGCTTCCGGAGGTGTCTGCGGGGGTCTTGGTGAGCCGGTCGAGGAGGGGGTGTGCCGCCAGGAGCAGGGCGTCGGCGGTCTCGTCGGCGGTCCGCCCGGTGGTGTCGAGGACGATGCGGTCCGCCGCGCGGCGGCGCATCCGGTCCGCTTCGGCCGCGGCCCGCGCCGCCACCCGCCGCTGGACGGCGGTCGGCGCGCCGCGCAGCTCGTCGCCCGCGAGCAGCGGTGCCTCACCCGCGGCCCGGCGCCGGACCCGGTCGGCCAGGGTCGGGGCGTCGGCGTCGAGGTGGACCACGGTCACCGGCGCGTCCAGCAGCGCGGCCAGGTGTTCCGGCGCGGGCTCGCGGACCACGACGAGCAGCGCGCGGGCGCCCGCCCGGTGGTAGCCGCGTCGCAGGGCGGCGAGGTGGGCGGCTTCCAGCGCCGGATCGGGCCCGGGGTGGACGAAGCCGAGCTGGCCGAGGTCGACGTAGCCGGTCGGGACATCGCGTGCCCAGAGCTTCCGCAGCGCGCGCCACGCGGCGGTCGACTTGCCCACCGCGGCCGCCCCCGTCACGACCACCGCGGGCACCGGTGGGCCGTCGCGGGGCTCACCGGGCAGCTCGCCGGGCGGTGCGGGGCGCACGACGCACCGCTGGAGCAAGGCGTCCACGGTCTCCTCGGGACGCTGCCCGGACGTGTCGAGGACGGTGCCGGGGCCGTCGCGGTCGAGCTGGTCGGCCACGGCGAAGAGCTCGGTCAGCATCTCGGCCGACGAGCCGCGCCCGAGGAACCGCCGCCGCAGCTCCTCCCGGTCGCAGCGGAGCCGCACCAGCGCGAAGTCGACGTGGTCGGCCTCGGCCCGGTCTTCGAGGTGCGGCGCGATGCCCCGGAGCGGGTCCACGACACCGGACACGATCACCTGGCGGACACCGCGCTGCCGCAGGGGTCCGAGCATCCGCAGCAGGTTGTCGGCCTTGATGCGGTGGCTCGCGGAACCCCCGCCCGGGGGCGGCCCGACCAGGCCGAGCTGGTCGATGTCGACGTGCGCCACGCTGCCCCCGACTCCGGCGATGTGCGTGAACAGGCCCCAGCCGGTCGTGGACTTCCCCGACCCCGGCGCGCCGGAGATCCAGAGCACCCGGGTCCGCTCGTTTTCCACGCCCCGAAGCCTAGGCACCGGGGCAACCGGTTTTCGGCGCCGACGCCGCGCGGATCAGTCCACACCGGACCGCACGTCACCGCCGAGAGCGGCCGGTCCCGGGCGCCGATCAGCCGAACGGATGCCCCGACCGGCTGATCTCGTGCTTGCGGACGTGGTCGTCCGCGATGGCGACGGAGCCGGAGGGTGCTGGTGCGATCGCGCGCCAGGCGTCCAGGGCTTCCTGCGATTCCCAGTGCTCGAAGATGTTCACCCGCCCCGGTTCGGTGGGATCTGGTGAGATCGACAGGTCGAGGCAACCGGGGTACCGGCGCGCCTGCTCCACGAGGTCCTGGTGACCCGCGACGAACCGGTCCCGCTCGCTCGGGTCCACGTACACCTTCCCCGCGATGATCAGTGCCAAGGTGCTCTTCCTCCCCGTGTTGAGAACGTCCGGGGAGGAAGACCGGTTTCGCCCGCGAAATTCATCGGCGGCCCGGGCGGGAACGCGGAAGCGCCCTCCCCGTCGGGGGAGGGCGCTGTGCGGGGTCAGCGGTCGTAGCGGCCGGTCTTGATGGCGCCGAGGAACGCGGCCCACTGGGGGCCGGTGGTGGTGAAGTATCCGGTGGCGCGGTTCTTGGTGTCGCGGACCGCGGCGCCGTCGGCGACCCGGCCGACCTCGACGCAGGCAGAGCCATTCTGCGACCGGCTTGCCTTCCGCCAGTTCTCCGGCTCGTGCTCTACCGTCATGATTGCGCATCCATCCTGTTGATCACATCGGCGATGAGTCCGGATGTGAGGTCCGGGCTCATCGCAACATCTTTCACCCTTGCCGCCGCTTCCCGGTATGCCGCGACGTCAGCAGAGCTTCGAACGCGGCTGCGGTGTGGGAGCGCGGAGGTGGTGCGGGGTCAGCGGTCGTAGCGGCCGGTCTTGATGGCATCGAGGAACGACGCCCACTGGGGACCGGTGGTGGTGAAGTATCCGGTGGCGCGGTTCTTGGTGTCGCGGACCGCGGCGCCGTCGGCGACCCGGCCGACCTCGACGCAGCTGCTGTTCTGGCCTGATCGGCTTGACTTGCGCCAGTTGTCCGGTTCGTGCTCTACCGCCATCATCGCGCATCCATTCGGTTGATCGCATCGGCGATGCGTCCGGATGTGACGTCCGGGCTCATCGCAACATCTTCCACCTTGCTGCCGCTTAGCGGTATGCGGCGACCGGGTGCGCGGCGAGGCGGATATCGGTGCTGGAAGCGCGGAAGCGCCCTCCCCGCCGGGGGAGGGCGCTGCGCGGGGTCAGCGGTCGTAGCGGCCGGTCTTGATGGCGCCGACGAATGTGGCCCACTGGGGGCCGGTGGTGGTGAAGTATCCGGTGGCGCGGTTCTTGGTGTCGCGGACCGCGGCGCCGTCGGCGACCCGGCCGACCTCGACGCAGCTCGTTTGCTGGGCTGATCGGCTGGACTTCCGCCAGCCGCTAGGCTCCGTGTTCATTGTGCCCCTTCCAACTCGGTGATTCGCTGGGCAATAACCGTCGAGGACTGGTCGATGGTCATCGCTGCCCGCGCGACGCTATCGACTGCCTGTCGGTAGGCCGCCACATCCTCGGATTCCGAGAGGAACACGGAGGAACTCACGTGTTCCAGGTGGACGATCGGTGGGGCTTTCGGGAACTCGAAGTAGATGAACGGACCGCCGAGCGCTGCATGCCATGAGGTGAGAGAAGCGGGGATCACCTGGACTGTGACGTTCGCCTGCTCGGCCATCGTGGAGATGTGGTGAAGCTGTTCGGCCATCACGTCCGGGCCGCCGAGCTGCTTGTGCAGCGCGGACTCCTCGATGAACGCGTGGAAATCGGGAGCGTCGTTCCGCCGCATCAGGACATCACGGCGGCCGACTCGCATCGCAACGCGGGCATCCACCTCATGTGAGGGCATCCCGCCCATGACGGCACGTGCGTAGTCGGAGGTTTGGAGCAAGCCGGGAATCAAGATCGGCGATATGTCGGTGATCGATGTCGCGGTGCGCTCGAACTCCATCAGGTCGGTCAGTTCGTGGGCGATGCCGAGTGAACCCGCGGAGCCGGATTTGAGCCAGTTGACCCCGGTCACGTGCTCCCGTGCCATCTCGGTAAGGCGCTCGCGTTCGGCTTCGGAGGCGCCGAGCGCGGTCATGATCGAGGCCACCTCTTCGGGCGACGGCGAGCGAGTGGCCTGCTCATTGCGGGTGTATTTCGAGTGATGGCCGCCGATTCTCTGCGCCAGCTCTCGCACGGTCACCCCGGCGCGCTCCCGAATTTCGCGCAGCTCGGCGCCCAAGGCGCGATTGCGTGGTGATCCGGACCTGTTGCGGCTCATGCGCCAAGCCTAGATCCCCAGGGCTGCCCAGCGGAGGAGGTACCTGAACGGGTCATCGCCACCGTGGCGCAGTTGGCGCTAGCGTTGCTGCACCAACTGCTTGGTGCGGAGAGGGTGGCAGGAATGAAGTTCCGGCAGCATCCGTTCGGCTGGGTCCCGGCGGCCGAGCGGCGGCACGTGACGAGGGCGATATGGCGTGATGGCGACGAGATCGCGGCGTTGTGCGGCGAAGTCGTCGTAGCGGTCGACACCACCGAGTCGTGGTTCTGGGGGACGTGCGAGCCGTGCAACGTCGAGGCGCACCGCATCGTGGGCGTGCCGATGCCGGGCGCCCGGCGGCGCGGGACGGGTTCGCGATGACGGCGAACCTGGGGCGGCTGCTGGCGTTCGGCCGCATGGCGCGGATCGTCGGTGGCGGGGCGGTCGACCGGTGAGCGCCCGGACGGGGCTGGTCGCCGCGGGATTGGCGGTGGTGTCGGCCGCGATCGTCGCCGGACAGGTGGCGGGCGCGGGCTGGGTGGTGACCGCGGGCGTGCTGGCCAACGTGGGCCTGTTCGCGGTCTCCCGCGGCGGGTGGCCGGTCGAGCGGCCCCGGGTCAGCCGGTACCGGGCCGGTCCGAACCCCGGTCCGAATCCCAGGCCGAATCGGAGTGCTGCCGTGCCCGCCGATCCATTGATCAGGCGTGCCGAGTCGACGGTCCCGGAGCGGAGCGCGGCCGGTGCCTGCTGGGCGATCTCGTCGCGCGAGTCGCGCGTCCACCTGAACCGCGGCGGGGGTCGGGCGATGTGCGACCACCCGCTGCGCGGGGCGTGGCTGGAGGTTCAGGAGCTGGACGGCGTGGTCCGCCCCGGTGAGCACGTGCCGTGCAGCTCCTGCGTGGCGATCGACGGCACGGCGCGGCGATTCGCCCAAGCGCTCCGGGTCTCGGGCCCGCCGACGCCGACCGGGGCACCGCGGTGGGAGGTGTCCGACCCGATGCGGGAGACGAGACCGCTGCCGAGACCGATCGAGGCGTAGCGCCCCCGCGCGCGGGGCGAACGGCCGGTGCCCGGAGCCGTCGGATGAAGGGTGGCGCCGGAGGTCGTTCGGGTGGGGTGGGGCACGCGGGGTCGAGTTCGATCTCGAATCTGTGTTCGAATGTCCGTATGCGTTGGGAGGAGCAGCGGACCACCGCGGGGTTGGCGTCGGAGTTGCCGCTCGACCTGCCGGAGCCGGAGCGGCGCGGGGGACGGGCCGGGTTGCGGTTGCCGGAGCCGGTGCCGATCGAGGCCGGGACCGAGGAGGCCTACGCGATCGAGGTGCGGGCGAAGTCGATCCTGAACCGGGTGCCGGGGGAGTCGCACGTGCCGTTCCGGTGGACGGTGAACCCGTACCGCGGCTGCGGGCACGCCTGCCGCTACTGCTTCGCCCGCAACACCCACAGCTACCTCGACCTCGACACCGGGCACGACTTCGACAGCAAGATCGTGGTGAAGGTCAACGCCGGGACGTTGCTGCGCCGCGAGCTGGCCCGGCCGAAGTGGGCGGGCGAGCCCGTCGCGATGGGCACCAACACCGATCCGTACCAGCGCGCCGAAGGCCGCTACGGGTTGATGCGGGAGATCATCGGCGCGCTGCGGGACCGGGCCAACCCGTTCTCCGTCCTCACCAAGGGCACCCTGATCCTGCGCGACCTGGACCTCATCGCGCGGGCCGCCGAGGTCACCGACGTCTCGATCGCGGTCTCCCTCGGCTCGGTCGACGAGGAGCTCTGGCGCGGGGTCGAGCCCGGTGCGCCGTCACCGCTGCGGCGGCTGGACGTGGTGCGCCGGTTCACCGAGGCCGGGATCGGGTGCTCGGTGCTGATGGCGCCGGTCCTGCCCGGGCTCAGCGACGCACCGGAGCGGATCGAGGAGACGGTGGCCGCCCTGGTCGCCGCCGGGGCGCGTTCGATCACGCCGCTGGTGCTGCACCTGCGGCCCGGCGCGCGGGAGTGGTACCGGGCGTGGCTCCAGCGGGAGCACCCCGAGCTGCTGCCGCTGTACGCGCGGCTCTACGGCGACGGCTCGTACGCCCCGAAGTCCTACCAGCGCGACGTGGTGCGGCGGGTGACCGAGGCGATGCGGCGGCACGGGCTGGTCGAGCGGCCCCGGGCCGCCGCGGTCCGCTCCGAGGCCGACCGGGATCGGCAGCGGCAGCTCTCGCTGCTGTGAACGCAGTCCCCTGATCACCCCGCGTGCCGGTGGGTTCACCCGGTTGGTGCGGCGGGGGCCGCTCCTTCCGCCGGGTGCCAGCGGACGCCGAACACGCCCATGCCGAAGTCGAGGGCGACCGCGTGGGTGCGGCCGAACCGGTCCACCACCAGCGGTTTCGGCGGTTCCACCTCCTGCGTCGTCGAATCGCCGACGTAGCTCTCGGCCCTGGTCGGCGGGTGCGCCGGGTCGAACTGCACCTCCAGCACGTACTGCCGCACCGGCAGCCGGAACAGGCGGCAGAAGCTGTGGTCGGTCTCGTTCGGCCCGGTCGGGGGGTCGATGATCTCGAACTCCAGCAGCACCGTCTCCCCGCGCGCGAGCACGCGGTCGAACAGCAGCTCGCCCACCACCAGGTCCCGGGCGTGGTCGGTGAGGACCTGCCCGAGCAGGCAGGACCGGATCGGCCGCACGACCGGCGGGTTCAGCAGCGCCGACGCGCCGTCGAACATGATCACCCACCGGTCGACGCCGTTGCCCTCGGCGCGCACCAGCATCCGGGTGCGGATCTTGCGCAGCTCGCCCCGGTGGTCGACGTGCACCACGTCGTGGTGCGACAGCCGGGTGAGCTTGCTGTCGTGCGAGGTGTCGATCCTGGTCAGCAGCTCGGCGGCGGATTCGTTCTCGGCCCACAGCGCGCTCAGCGGCGGGGTGTCCGGCGGCGCCTGCCGGGTGCGCCCGCGCGGCCGGGGCGGCCCCAGCAGCGCCGACAGCGCGCCCTCCGGGACGCCGAGGACCTGTTCCAGCTCGTGCAGCGCCAGCAGCGAGTCCGGTCGCTCCGGGCGGCGGCGGCCGGACTGCCAGTAGCTCAGCGCGGTGATGCTCACCGGGGTCCCCCGGCCGCGCAGGCGGTGCTGGATGCGCTCCAGGCTGAGCCGGCTCGCGCGGATCGCCGCGCGCAGCGCCGCCTCGAACGGTCCGGTGCGCAGGAGCTGGGCGAGTTCGGCGGACAGGGCGTCCGGGTGCTGCGGGTTGCGGACGGTCGGATCGGGCCCGGTTCTCGAAGCGGTCATCGCTACTCCTCGTGTCCGCCGCGTGGTGGATTCACGCTCATCAGTGGGTCACCGCAGTGCGACGATCATGCCGCCGTCGGCGGTTCCCCGGGGGCGTCCCGGGGAATTGTGGCGCAGCTCCCCCGGCGCCGGTACCGACTTAGGGCGGTGCCCGTCCGGGCCTGCGCGCCGCGCCACCCGGCCCGTTGGCTAGCCTTGTTCCCTCGCCTCCGCCGCGTTCGCACCGGGGAGGCCCCACGAACGCCGAGCGCTGGAAGAGGAGCTCTCACCGTGATGCGCACGCACGAGGCCGGTTCGCTGCGAGCCGGTCATGCCGGGCAGTCCGTCACCCTCGCCGGGTGGGTGGCGCGCCGACGCGATCACGGCGGGGTGATCTTCATCGATCTGCGGGACGCCTCCGGCGTCGCCCAGGTGGTGTTCCGCGAGGGCGAGATGGCCGAGCTGGCGCACCGGCTGCGCGCCGAGTTCTGCGTCCAGGTCACCGGCGAGGTGGTCCAGCGCCCCGAGGGCAACGAGAACCCCGAGATCGCCACCGGCGAGATCGAGGTGACCGCCACCCGGCTGGAGGTGCTCTCGGAGGCCGCGCCGCTGCCCTTCCCGCTCGACGAGCACCTGGAGGTCGGCGAGGAGGCCCGGCTCAAGCACCGCTACCTCGACCTGCGGCGCAACGGCCCGGCCCGGACCATGCGGATGCGCAGCGAGATCAACCGGCTCGCCCGCGAGGTGCTGCACGGGCGGGACTTCGTCGAGGTCGAGACCCCGACCATGACGCGCTCCACCCCGGAGGGCGCCCGCGACTTCCTGATCCCGGCGCGGTTGCAGCCGGGCAACTGGTACGCGCTGCCGCAGTCCCCGCAGCTGTTCAAGCAGCTGCTCATGGTCGGCGGGGTGGAGCGGTACTTCCAGATCGCCCGCTGCTACCGGGACGAGGACTTCCGCGCCGATCGCCAGCCGGAGTTCACCCAGCTCGACATCGAGATGAGCTTCGTCGAGCAGGACGACGTCATCGAGCTCGGCGAGTCGGTCATCGCCGCGCTGTGGAAGGGCGTGCTCGGGCACGAGATCCCGCGTCCGATCCGCCGGATGACCTACGCCGAGGCGATGGCCGGGTACGGCACCGACAAGCCGGACCTGCGCTTCGGCCTGGAGCTGACCGAGCTCACCGAGTACTTCGCGGACACCCCCTTCCGGGTGTTCCAGGCGCCCTACGTCGGCGCCGTGGTGATGCCCGGCGGGGCCGACCAGCCGCGCCGCCAGCTCGACGCCTGGCAGGACTGGGCCAAGCAGCGCGGGGCCAAGGGCCTAGCCTACGTGCTCGTCGGTGCCGACGGCGAACTGTCCGGTCCGGTGGCCAAGAACCTCTCCGAGGCCGAGCGCGCCGGGCTGGCCGAGGCCGCCGGCGCGTCCCCCGGCGACTGCGTGTTCTTCGCCGCCGGGCAGCCCTCGTCCTCGCGGGCGCTGCTCGGCGCCGCGCGGTTGGAGATCGGGGAGCGCTGCGGGCTCATCGACCACGACGCCTGGTCGTTCGTCTGGATCGTCGACGCCCCGATGTTCGAACCGGTCGAGGACACCGACGACGTGGCGGTGGGCGAGGGCCGCTGGACCGCGGTGCACCACCCCTTCACCTCGCCGAACGCCGACTGGGCCGACACCTTCGAGCAGGACCCGGCCAACGCGCTGGCCTGGGCCTACGACATCGTCTGCAACGGCAACGAGATCGGCGGCGGCTCGATCCGCATCCACCGCTCCGAGGTGCAGGAGCGGGTCTTCGGGGTGCTGGGCATCTCCGAGGAGCAGGCCCGCGACAAGTTCGGCTTCCTGCTGGAGGCGTTCAAGTACGGCCCGCCGCCGCACGGCGGCATCGCCTTCGGCTGGGACCGGATCTGCATGCTGCTCGCCGGGGCGGAGTCGCTGCGCGAGGTCATCGCCTTCCCCAAGAGCGGCGGCGGGTTCGACCCGCTGACCGGCGCGCCCGCGCCGATCACCGCCGCGCAGCGCAAGGAGGCCGGGGTGGACGCCAAGCCGGCCCGGCCCCGGGAGGAGAGCCTGTCGGCGCCGCCCGAGGTCGTCGAGAAGCAGGGCTGATCGCGTTCCGGGGCGTCCGCGCGCGGACGCCCCGGTGCGACGCGCTGCCGCCGCGGTGCAACGCCGCCGTCGCCGCGTTCCGTCATCGGCGAAGGCGGCGGACGCGGGTGGGTGACCGCACCGAGGGGGTGAGGCCGATGGCCGGACACGCTGCGGACACGGGCGCTCACGGTTCGTGCGCCACTTGACCGGTCATGCCCGTCCGGGTGTGAGCTGTGGGGGTAGTGTCTGGAGACGATGAGCGTGGAGATCACCACCGGCCCACCGGAGGTCCGCATCCCGGCGAGCACGGAAGCGACCGACACCGTCGGCACCGCTGAAGCCGTGCTGGCCAAGCGCACGGGTGCCCCGGTCCGGCTCGCCGACGCGGAAGACCTGGGCGGCAGCGACCGCTCGGTGGTGCTGCGCGTCCGGGTCGCGGAGAGCCCCTTCGAGCTGCCCCGGACCCTGGTGGTCAAGCACTACGGCGAGTGCCCCGACGAGGCGCGCTCGGACCCGTTCGCGCACGAGGCGGCGAGCTGCCTGCTCAGCACCTCGCTGCCGCCGGAGGCCCGGGTGGGTCCGGAGCTGATCGCGCACGACGCGGGCGAGCGGCTCCTCGTCCTGGAGGACCTGGGCCGCGGTTCGACGCTGGCCGACGTGCTGTTCGCCGACGACCCCCGGGTGGCCGAGCGGGCGCTGCTGGCGTGGGCGCGGGCGCTGGGGCGGCTGCACAGCACCACGGCCGCCAGCGAGGCGGACTTCGACGCGCTGATGCGGCGGCTCGGGGAGCGGACTTGGACCGATCCGGTGGCCGACGACGTCATCCGGGCGGTCGACGAGCTGCCCGGCCTGCTGTCCCAGACGCTCGGGGTGCGGACCCCCGAGGCGATGGTGCGGCGGCTGGCCGACGCGTCCGAGCTGCTGGGCAACAGCCGCTACCGGGCGTTCAGCCCCTCCGACATCTGCCCGGACAACAGCCTGGTCACCGGTAGCGGCGTGCGGTTCCTGGACTTCGAGTGGGGCTGCGTGCGCGACGTCGCGCTGGACGCGGCGTACCTGCAGTACCCGTTCCCGTCGTCGTGGTGCTCCTACGCGCTGCCCGAGACGCTGGTCGAGAACATGCTGTCCACTTGGCGGTCGGAGATCGCCGAGGTGTGGCCGGAGCTGGACGACGACGAGGTGCTGCTGCCCCGGCTGTTCAGCTCGCAACTGCTGTGGGTGTGGGTCTCGACGTGGTGGTTCCTGCCGCGCACCGGGGAGACCGACCGGCCGATCGACCTGCACATGCCCTCGCCCCGGCGCAGCACGGCGCTGGTGGACCGCTGGCGGCGGCTGCGCGCCGACGCCGACGGCTCGGGGATGCCCGACATCGCCGAGTTCGCCGACCGGATGATCGAGGCGCTCGTCGAGCGGTTCGGCGCGGGCGCGCTGCACCTGCAGGCCTACCCCGCCTTCCGCGCCGAGGGCTGAGGACCGCTCTCGCCGGTGGCCCGGGCCGCCCCCGGCCGGGTGCACTTCGCCACATCGTCCGTCGCCCGGATTCATCCGGGCGGCGGTCGTCATGCGGGCGGTGCCGGGCGGAGCGGCGGCGCCACCGTGTTTCGCGCATGTTTCATGGCAAACCGTTCATGTTTTTCCGCGTTGCCCGATCCGGTAATGCTCGTCACAATCCGACTGGCCGAGTGGCCATCGTTGTCCTGACTCAGCGCAGCCGCGCAACCGGCTTACCGGCCACTTTAGAGTGAAGTCGGACGTACTCCACCGGGCTTCCGATAAACATATCTTCATTTTTCGTGGTCGTTCCCCCGAAACGCGACTTGCGCCTGCGCTACGCGGATCGGATATCTTGAGTTCAGCGTTTCGCTACTTCTTCCCCATAACGTCGGCGCGGCAGCCGAGGAGACGCGCTGCTCGAAAGGCGGAGGCAGTCATGTGCGGCAAGGCCTGGCAGACCGTGAGGGCGGGATCGTTCCTGCTCTTCGTGGTGCTGCTCGCCGTGGCCGGACCGCTGGACGCCCCGCCCGACGCCAAGGCGTCCCGCGTCGTCCCCTCCGAGGTCAAGTCGGAGACGAGTGAGCACCGCGAGGGCGAGAAGCTGCGCGAGCGGCTGCCCGGTGCCACCGTGCACCGCCGCTGCCTGATCCGGCACGAGGACCGGGGGCGCGTGGTGCCGTGGACGCCCGAGTGCGCCACGCTCCGGACCGGCTGCCGCTGCGCCTCCGGCGCCCCTCCCGATCGCGGGTGGCTGTCGAGAAGCGACGAATTCCGCTCGGAACGGCACTCGCCCGCCGCGCTCCAGGTTTTCCGGCACTGATCGCCCCGCTTTTCCGAATTGCATTCATCCGCGGTTTTCCGCGGAACCACTCGGAGCGAAGGCGAACAAATGAACTACGAAGACTTCGTGCGGAACGCCAGGCGTCATCCGCAGGCCCTTTCGCACGCCGCGCGCGGTGAACTCGCCGCAGGTCAGAAACCCGGCGCGCTGTTCATCGGATGCTCGGATTCGCGCGTGATCCCGTCGCTGATCACCGGAGCGGAACCGGGCGCCCTGTTCGAACTCCGCACCGCGGGCAACGTGGTGCCCAAGTACGCCCCGGATTCGGGATCCAGCGAAATGGGCACGATCGAGTACGCGGTGCTGCGATTGGGCGTTCCCGAGATCATCGTGTGCGGGCACTCGCACTGCGGTGCGGTCACCGCCCTCGCGGTGGCCGGGCAGGGGCTCGACGACCTCCCGGCGCTGTGCGGCTGGCTGGGCACCGGGAGCCGCAGCGGCGGACCCGTGCAGGACCCGGCGGTGCGCGCCGAGAGCCAGGCGCACGTCCGCGAACAGCTCGACGCGCTGCGCGAATACCCCTTCGTCCAGGACCGCGTGGCCGCCGGTGAGCTCCGGCTGCACGGCTGGTTCTACGAGATCGACACCGGCCGGGTCCACGCCCAGGACGCGGAGACCGGCGACTTCCTGCCGCTGTAACCCGGCGGCGACCTCCCACCCATCGACCACTGGAGTCACAGTGACCACTCGTACCTCGACGCCGCGCGCGGGAGGCCGCCGCTTCGGCGTCCCGGCGTGGCCGAAGGAGACCTTCGGCGCCGACCTCGGAGCCTCCCTGGTGGTGTTCCTGGTCGCGCTGCCGCTGTGCGTCGGCGTGGCCGTCGCCTCCGGCGTGCCCGCCGAGCTCGGCATCGTGACCGGCATCGTCGGCGGCATCGTCGTCGGTCTGCTGCCGGGCAGCACCATGCAGGTCAGCGGCCCGGCCGCCGGGCTGACCGTGCTGGTCGCCTCGGCGGTCAACCAGCACGGGCTGGCCGCCCTCGGCGTGATCGTCTTCGGCGCGGGCATCGTGCAGGTGCTGCTCGGCCTGAGCCGGCTCGGCACCTGGTTCCGGGCCATCTCGCCGTCGGTCGTGCAGGGCATGCTGGCCGGCATCGGGCTCGTCCTGATCCTGGGCCAGGTCTACCCGGTCGCCGGGATGGACCAGCCCGCCACCACCCCGGAGAAGTTCGCCGGGCTGCCCGACGTCGTGATCAACGCGGTGACCACCCCGGAGGGCCTGAGCGGTCTCGGGCTGGCCGTCCTCGTCCTCGGCGTGATGGCGGCGTGGAAGAAGGCCCCGGAGCGCATCCGGGTGATCCCGGCCCCGCTGATCGGCGTGGTCGTGGCCAGCGTCGCCGCGCTGGTGCTGGCGCTGCCGGTGGCCAACGTCGAGGTCGGTTCGCTGCTGTCGGCGCTGAACGTGCCCACCGGCCCGGAGTGGAGCGGCCTGCTCACCCCGGCGATGCTGGGCACGATCCTCACCGTCGCGCTGATCGCCTCGGCGGAGAGCCTGTTCAGCGCCGCCGCCGTGGACCGGATGCACGACGCGCCCAAGACCCGGTACAACACCGAGCTGGTCGCCCAGGGCGCGGGCAACACGGTCTGCGGTCTGCTGGGTGCGCTGCCGATGACCGCGGTGATCGTGCGCAGCTCGACCAACGTCAACGCGGGGGCCAAGACCAAGCTCTCCCGCGTCCTGCACGGCATCTGGCTGCTGCTGTTCGTGGTGGCGCTGCCCGGCCTGCTCGGCTTCCTGCCGTTCGCGGTGCTGGCCGCGCTGCTGATCCAGGCCGGGTGGAAGCTGCTGGAGCTGCCGCAGGTGGTGGCGCTGGCCAAGGAGCAGCGCGGTGAGGCCTTCGTGCTGGTGCTGACGGCCGGCATGATCGTGGCCACCGACCTGCTGGTCGGCACCCTGACCGGTCTGGCGGTGGCGATCGTCAAGACCGCGATCGAGGTCTCCCGGCTGTCGGTGAAAGCCGAGCACGGGGCCGAGCAGGTGCACGTCGAGCTCGGCGGCAACGCCACGTTCCTGAAGCTGCCCCGGCTGCTGGACCACCTGGAGAAGCTGCCCGCGAACAAGCACGTCCACCTGGACCTGACCACGGTGCGGCACCTGGACCGGGCCTGCCACCAGGCGGTCGAGCACTGGGCGGCGCAGCACCGGCGCGGTGAGGGCACCGTCGAGGTGGCGATGCCCGCCCGGGCCGGCTAGGGGGTCCGCACGGGCTCCCACCTCGCCGTCCGCCCCGGCCGGTAGCGTCGGGGTGTGAGCGAGGGGTTGTTCGACGAGGGCCTGTTCGGCGCCGAGGTCGAGGAGCGCGCGGGGGAGCGGTTGGCCGAGAACGCACCGTTGGCGGTGCGGATGCGGCCCCGCTCCCTCGACGAAGTGGTCGGTCAGGACCACCTGCTCGGCCCCGGCGCCCCGCTGCGGCGGCTGGTGGAAGGCGCCGCCCCGGCGTCGGTGCTGCTGCACGGTCCGCCGGGGACCGGCAAGACGACCCTGGCGAACCTGGTGTCGCAGGCCACCGGCCGCCGCTTCGTCGCGCTGTCCGCGCTGTCCTCCGGGGTCAAGGAGGTGCGCGGGGTGATCGAGGAGGCGCGCCGCAGGCTGGGCCGCTCCGGCGAGTCCACGGTGCTGTTCATCGACGAGGTCCACCGCTTCTCCAAGACCCAGCAGGACGCGCTGCTCGGCGCCGTGGAGGACCGGATCGTGCTGCTGGTGGCGGCCACCACGGAGAACCCGTTCTTCTCGGTCGTGGCGCCGCTGCTGTCCCGCTCGCTGGTGCTCCAGCTCCGCAGCCTCACCGAGGACGACGTGCGGGTGCTGGTGCGCCGCGCGGTGGCCGAGGAGCGCGGGCTCGACGGCGCGCTGCGGCTGGACCCCGACGCCGAGGACCACCTGGTCGCGCTGGCCGGTGGCGACGCCCGGCGGGTGCTCACCGCGCTGGAGGCCGCCGCCGAATCGGCCGGCTCGACCGGCGCCGAGGCGATCGACCTGGCCACCGTGGAGGCCACCGTGGACCGCGCGGCCGTGCTCTACGACCGCGGTGGCGATCAGCACTACGACGTGATCAGCGCCTTCATCAAGTCCATCCGCGGCTCCGACGTCGACGCCGCGCTGCACTACCTGGCCCGGATGGTCGAGGCGGGCGAGGACCCGCGGTTCATCGCCCGGCGGCTGGTGGTGCACGCCTCCGAGGACGTCGGGATGGCCGATCCCACCGCGTTGCAGACCGCGGTCGCCGCCGCGCAGGCGGTCCAGCTCATCGGCATGCCGGAGGGCAGGCTGGCGCTGGCGCAGGCGACCGTCCACCTGGCCACCGCGCCGAAGTCCAACGCCGTGATCACCGCGATCGACGAGGCGGCGGGCGACGTGCGCGCCGGGCGCGGCGGTCCGGTGCCGCCGCACCTGCGCGACGGCCACTACGCCGGGGCGGCCAAGCTCGGCAACGCCCAGGGCTACCGCTACCCGCACGACAAGCCCGAAGGCGTGCTGGCCCAGCAGTACCCGCCCGCCGAGCTCGTCGGCCGGGACTACTACCGGCCCACCGGGCGCGGCGCCGAACGCACCCTGGGGGAGCGGGTGCCCAAGCTAAGGGACATCATCCGCGGGTCTTGAGTGGTTGTTGTGGTCCCGTTGCTTGGGTGTGCCGGTGGCGGAACCTCAGCGGCCTTCTCGCTCCGGGCGCCCTTCCTCATGTACCAACCACGTACACAGCGTCAGGGCGTCCTCGCGAGAAGACCGCTGAGAACCCGCGGCGGTGCCGGTTGCTCAGGTGGGGCAAGGCGGAAGCGGCTTTCGCCGCTTGCCTGACGATGGTTGCGGGTGGCGCGTGTGTGGGGCGGGGCTGCGCCGTTCGCCTGGTGGTCCTGCTGGGTGCGGGCGCGTCTCCGCCGGGAGGCGTTGATCTCGTCGGGTCCGCCGCGGGTGGTGCCCGGGGTAGGTTCTGCCGCGACGCACTCGCGCGAGGAGGTTGTTCGGTGGACGAGCGGATCGTGGTGACCCGGGCGGTCCCGGAACCGGCGCTGGAGCTGCTGCGGGCGGCGGGCGAGGTCCGGGTGTGCGAGCAGGACCGGCCGCTGACCCCGGACGAGCTCCGCGCGGCGGTCGCGGGGGCGCACGGGATCGTGGCGATGGTGCACGACCGGATCGACGCCGAGGTGGTGCGGGCCGCCGGACCGGGGCTGCGGGTGGTCGCCAACGTCGCCGTGGGCTACGACAACATCGACGTGCCCGCGGTGACCGGGGCGGGCGCGGTGGTGACCAACACGCCCGGCGTGCTCACCGACGCCACCGCCGACCTGGCGATGGGCCTGCTGCTGATGGCGACCCGGCGGCTCGGCGAGGGCGAGCGGCTGCTGCGCGCCCGGCAGCCGTGGAACTTCCACCTCGGGTTCATGCTCGGCACCGGGCTGCGGGACAAGACCCTCGGGATCGTCGGCCTCGGCGGGATCGGGCAGGCGGTGGCCCGGCGCGCCCGCGCGTTCGGGATGCGGATCGCCTACACCGGCCGCAACCGGGTCGACGAGCGGATCGCCGCCGAGCTCGACGCCCGGTACCTGCCGATGGATGAGCTGCTGCGCACCTCGGACGTGGTGAGCCTGCACTGCCCGCTGACCGAGCGCACCCGCCACCTCGTCGACGCCGCCGCGCTGGCCGCGATGAAGCCCTCAGCGGTGCTGATCAACACCGCGCGCGGTCCGGTCGTCGACGAACGCGCGCTGGCCACCGCGCTGCGCGAGGGCACCATCGCCGCGGCCGGGCTGGACGTCTTCGAGAACGAACCCGAGGTGGAGCCCGGCCTGCTGGAGCTGGACAACGTGGTCGTGGTGCCGCACCTGGGATCGGCGACCACCGAGACGCGCACCGCGATGGCCGAGCTCGCGGCGCGCAACGTGGCGGCGGTGCTCGGCGGGGGCGAGCCGGTCACCCCGGTCGGCGGTTGAGCGGGGGCGAAACGCCGACGCGGCCCAATCGACCGGGTGCGGGTCCGGCGCGCTCGCCCCGGTAACGTGTCGCTCGATCAACCGCGCCGCGCGCCCAGTCCGCGCCGGTGCGCAGAACATGACGTTAATCACGGGAGGCGACGTGACGCCTACGCAGATCGCCGCACTGATCGCAGCCGGTGCGTTCGTGCTGCTGGTCGTGCTGCTGGCGATCCCGCTGGTCAAGCTCGGCCGCACGCTGGACGAGGCGACCACCGCGATCCGCAAGGCGCACGAGAACTCCGACCCGCTGTTCACCGGCGCCAACACCACGATCGATCACGTGAACACCCAACTGGAGCGGGTCGACGGGATCACGGCCAACGCCAAGACGGTCAGCGGCAACGTCTCGGCGTTGTCCTCGCTGTTCACGGCTACACTGGGTGGTCCGCTGGTGAAGGCGGCGGCCTTCTCGTACGGGGTGAGCAAGGCGCTGCGGACCCGTCGCAAGCGCAAGCAGGAGCCCGGCGGCAGGCACGTCCGCGGCAAGGGCAAAGGAGGGCGCAAGTGAGGCGCCTGTTCTGGTTCGGCGCCGGTGTCGCGGCCGGGGTCGCGGTGACCCGCAAGGTGAGCGAGACCACCCGCAAGGCGACACCGGCCGGGATGGCCGAGCAGCTCGGCGGCGCGATGCGCGAGCTGGCGGGTGCGGTCGGCTCGTTCGGCGCCGAGGTGCGCGCCGGGATGCAGGAGCGCGAGGAGGAGCTGCACGACGCGGTGGACGGCAGCAGCGCCGACACGGTGCAGTTCCGCCGGATCGAGGCCGACGACCGGGCGCCCGCGCGGCGAGCTCGGCGGGCGGGGCGCTGAGCGGCCGCGCCGCGCCGTCGTCCCGCCGCCACCACCGGCAGACCCGCTCCGAGACCTCCGAGGACCCATCGTGCAGACCCACGAGATCAACAACCGCTTCACCGAGCACTTCCGAGGCCGCGGCCACACCGTCGTCCCCAGCGCCTCGCTGATCCTCGACGACCCGACGCTGCTGTTCGTCAACGCCGGGATGGTGCAGTTCAAGCCCTACTTCCTGGGTGACGCCCCGGCGCCGTACCCGCGCGCCACCAGCATCCAGAAGTGCGTGCGCACCGGGGACATCGACGAGGTCGGCAAGACCACCCGGCACAACACGTTCTTCCAGATGGCGGGGAACTTCTCCTTCGGCGACTACTTCAAGGAAGGCGCCATCCGCAACGCCTGGGAGCTGATCACCGGCTCCCAGTCCGACGGCGGGTACGGGTTCGACCCGGCCCGGCTGTGGGTCACCGTCTTCGAGAAGGACGCCGAGGCCGCCCGGTTGTGGCAGCAGGTCACCGGCATCCCGGCGGAGCGCATCCAGGCCCGCGACGGCAAGGACAACTACTGGGACATGGGCGTGCCCGGTCCCGGCGGCCCCTGCTCCGAGATCTACTACGACCGCGGCCCGGAGTACGGCCGCGAGGGCGGCCCGATCGTCGACGAGGACCGCTACATCGAGATCTGGAACCTGGTGTTCATGCAGGACGTCCGCGGTGAGCTGTCCCCGAAGCTGGGGCACCCGCCGGTGGGCGAGCTGCCGATGAAGAACATCGACACCGGGATGGGCGTGGAGCGGGTCGCGTGCCTGCTGCAGGGCGTGGAGAACGTCTACGAGACCGACCTGGTGCGCCCGGTCATCGCCAAGGCCGAGGAGCTCTCCGGCCGCCGCTACGGCGCCGACCCCGAGGACGACGTGCGGTTCCGGGTGATCGCCGACCACGCCCGGTCCGGCGTGATGCTGGTCGGCGACGGGGTCACCCCGGGCAACGAGGCGCGCGGTTACGTGCTGCGCCGCCTGCTGCGCCGCATCATCCGCTCCACCCGCCTGCTCGGCGTGCAGGACCCGGTGCTCGGCGAGTTCAGCGCGGTGGTGCGCGACGCGATGGCCCCGAGCTACCCGGAGCTGGTCAGCGAGTACGACCGCATCGAGGCGGTGATGGTCAACGAGGAGAACGCCTTCCTCAGCACGCTGACCGCGGGGTCCAAGATCTTCGACGTCGCGGTCTCCGAGATCAAGGCGGGCGGCGGTTCCCGGCTGGCCGGGGACAAGGCCTTCCAGCTCCACGACACCTACGGGTTCCCGATCGACCTGACCCTGGAGATGGCCGCCGAGCAGGGGCTCAGCGTCGACGAGCAGGGCTTCCGGGACCTGATGGCCGAGCAGCGCCGCCGCGCCAAGGAGGACGCGAAGGCCCGCAAGTCCGGCCACGGCGACCTGTCGACCTACCGCACCCTGCTCGACGAGCACGGCAGCACCGAGTTCCTCGGCTACACCGACCTGCAGGCGCAGAGCCGGGTGCTGGGGCTGCTCGTGGGCGGGCAGCCGGTGCCGTCGGCCGGGGAGGGCACCGAGGTCGAGATGGTGCTCGACCGCACCCCGTTCTACGCCGAGGGCGGCGGGCAGATCGCCGACACCGGCACGCTGGTCGGTCCCGGCGTCGAGGTCCAGGTGCAGGACGTGCAGCGGGCGGTGCCGGGGCTGTTCGTGCACCGGGCCAAGGTCGTGGCCGGTGAGCTCGGCGTGGACACCCGGCTGGACGCCTCCGTGGACGTCACCCGCAGGCGGGCCATCGAGCGCTCGCACTCGGCGACCCACCTGGTGCACGCCGCGGTGCGCAGCGCCTACGGCAAGCGCGCCGCGCAGGCCGGTTCGCTGAACTCGCCGGGCCGGATGCGGTTCGACTTCACCGCGCCCGCGGCGGTCTCGGCCGAGGTGCTCGGCGGGGTCGAGGAGGAGGTCAACGACTACCTCCAGTCCGACGTCGAGGTGAACGCCTACACCACCACGATGGACCGGGCGATGGAGCTGGGCGCGGTCGCGCTGTTCGGCGAGAAGTACGGCGACCAGGTGCGCGTGGTCGACATGGGCGACTACTCCCGCGAGCTGTGCGGGGGCACCCACGTCGGCCGGATCGGCCAGCTCGGCCTGGTCAAGCTCGTCGCCGACTCCTCGGTCGGCTCCGGGGTGCACCGGGTCGAGGCGCTGGTCGGGATGGACGCCATGCGCCACACCAGCAAGGAGAGCCTGCTGGTCAGCCAGCTCGCCGAGCAGTTCAAGGTCCCCGCCGAGCAGCTCCCGGACCGCATCTCCGGGGTCGTCAGCCGGTTGCGCAGCGCCGAGAAGGAGCTCCAGCAGCTCCGCGTCCAGCAGGTCCTGCAGTCGGCGGGCGACCTCGCCGGCAAGGGCGTGGACGTGCGCGGCGTGACGCTGGTGGCCGAGCAGGTCCCGGACGGCGTGGACGGCGGCTCGCTGCGCGCCCTGGCGGCCGAGGTGCGCAACCGGGTCGGGTCCCGGCCCGCGGTGATCGCGCTGTTCTCCGCCGATGAGGGCAAGGTCGGCTTCGTGGTCGGCACCAACGACGCCGCCCGCGACCAGGGCCTCGCCGCGGGCGGGCTGGTGCCGTCGTTCGCCGCCGAGGTCGGCGGCCGGGGCGGCGGCAAGCCGGACATGGCGCAGGGCGGCGGTTCGCAGCCGGAGGGGATCCCGGCGGCGATCACCGCGCTGCGCGCCGGTCTGGACCGGGCGGTGTCCGGCGGGTGAGCGAGCTCCGGCCCGATCCCGGCCCGGGACGGCGCATCGGCGTGGACGTCGGTGCGGTCCGGGTCGGGCTCGCGCTCAGCGACCCGGCGCCGTTCCTGGCCACCCCGCTGGTCACGCTGCGCCGGGACGAGGCGGGCGGCGCCGACCTCGGTGAGCTCGCCGCGCTGGTCGCCGAGCACGAGGTGGTGGAGGTCGTCGTCGGCCTGCCCACCACGCTCGCCGGGCGGCACGGCACCGCCGCGCAGCTCGCGCAGTCCTACGGCGAGGCGCTCGCGGAGCGGATCGCACCGGTCCCGGTGCGGTTCTCCGACGAGCGGCTCACCACCGTGACCGCGAGCCGGATGCTCTCCCAGCGCGGGGTGAAGGGCAAGAAGCAGCGCGCCGTCGTCGACCAAGCGGCGGCGGTGGAGATCCTGCAGGCGTACTTGGACTCCCGGGGGCAGCAGACACGAGAGGAACTCCCGTGAGCGACGATCTGGGACTGTTCACCGACGAGCCGACCGACGTGCGCCGGCGCCGGTCGGACCCGGAAGCCTTCCGGCGCCGCAAGCGGCGGCGCTGGGTGACCGCGCTGGCCGCGGTGTTCGTGGTGGTGCTGGTCGGCGGCGGCGTGCTCTACGGCGCCAGCCAGATCGTCCAGCTCGGCGCCTACGAGGACTTCTCCGGCGAGGGCACCGGCCAGGTCGTCATCCGGGTCGAGTCCGGCGAGACGGTCAGCGCCATCGGCAGCACCCTCGCCGACCAGGGCGTGGTGGCCAGCACCAAGGCGTTCATCGAGGCCGCCGAGGGCGACCGCCGGATCAACGGCATCCAGCCGGGCTTCTACCTGATGCGCAAGGAGATGTCCGGCGAGGCCGCGGTCGAGCACATCATGTCGCCGGACGCCAAGGTCGGCCGGGTCGAGGTGCGCGGCGGGATGCGGCTGGAGGACCAGCTCGCCCCCGACGGCGGGACCACGCCGGGCGTGCTCACCCGGCTCGCCGAGGCCACCTGCGTGGGCACCGCGGAGTGCGTCAGCTCCGAGCGGATGCACGAGGTGGCGGCGACGGCGGACCTGCGCTCGCTGGGCGTCCCGGAGTGGGCCGTGGGCCCCGCGTCCGAGGCGGAGCCGCGGCGGCGGCTGGAAGGGCTGATCCTGCCCGCCGTCTACGACGTGAAGCCGGGCGCCAGCGCCGAGGACGTGCTGCGCGACGTGGTGACCCGCTCGGCGACGATGCTGCAGGCCGCCGGGCTGCCGCAGGCTGCGGAGGGCACCGGGCACACGCCGTACGAGCTGCTCACCATCGCCTCGATCGTGCAGAGCGAGGGCATCGGCAAGGACTTCGGCAAGATCGCCCGGGTGATCGAGAACCGGCTGGCGCCGCCCGCGATGCGGCTCGGGATGGACTCCACGATCAACTACCCGCTGGACAAGCCCGCGCTGCTCACCAAGCCGGAGGACCGGGACCGGCCGGGCCCGTACAACACCTACCTGAACTACGGGCTGCCGCCGACGCCGATCTCCGCGCCGGGCCAGGACGCCATCATCGCGGCGGAGAAACCGACCGAGGGAAGCTGGAAGTTCTTCGTGAAGTGCTACCCGGACGGCACCTCCTGCTTCGCCGACACCTACGAGCAGCACCAGGTCTACATCGAGGAAGCCAGGGCGCGCGGTGCCTTCTGAGCCGGCTCCCCGGCGGGCCGCGGTGCTCGGCTCGCCGGTGGAGCACTCGTTGTCGCCGGTGCTGCACGAATCCGCCTACCGGGCGCTGGGCCTGCCGTGGACCTACCAGCGGGTGGAGGCCGACGCCGACCGCCTGGTGGAGTTCGTCGCGGGGCTCGGGCCGGAGTGGGCCGGGTTGTCGGTGACCATGCCGGGCAAGCGGGCGGCGCTCGACGTCGCGGCCTCGGCCAGCGACCGCGCGGTGGCGGTCGGGGCGGCCAACACCCTGGTCCACCGGGCCGACGGGAGCTGGTACGCCGACTGCACCGACGTGGACGGGGTGCTGGGCGCGCTGCGCGGAGCAGGCGGTTTCCGGGCCGGGCACCGCGGACTCGTGCTCGGCGCGGGGGGCACCGCGGCGGCGACGCTGGCGGCCTTCGCCGAACTCGGGCTGGCCGACGTGGTGCTGGCGGTGCGGGAGCCCGCGCGGGCGGGCGAGGCGCTGGAGACCGCGGAGCGGGTCGGGATGCCGGTGTCGGTGCGCCGGCTGGCCGAGCTGGACCTGGCCGCGGCCGCGGCGGCGGCCGACGTGGTGGTGTCCACGCTGCCCGCGGGGGCGCTGGACCACCAGGCCGGGGCGCTGGCCCGGGCGCGGTGCCTGCTGGACGTGATCTACCACCCGTGGCCGACGCCGGCGGCCGAGGCCGTGACCCGGTCCGGCGGCCGGGTCGCCACCGGGCTGGACATGCTGCTGCACCAGGCGTTCGGCCAGGTCGAGCAGTTCACCGGCCGGAGCGCGCCGCGCGAGGTGATGCGCGACGCGCTCCAGGCCGCCGGCGGCGGGGTTCCGCTGCCGTTGTGATCAGTCCAGCTCGGACCCGATGAGCCCGGCGAGTTCCTCCAGCGCCGTTTCGGCCCCCGCGCCGTCGGCGGTGAGGACGACCTCGTCGCCGAAGCCCGCGCCCAGGGTCATCAGCCCCAGGATGCTGGCCGCCTCGACCGGGTCGGCGCCTTCCTTGCGGATGGTGATCGTCACCGGCGTGGCCGCCGCGGCCTTGGCCACCAGGGCCGCGGGGCGCGCGTGCAGGCCCACCTTGCTCGCCACGGTGACCCGTCGCTCTGGCATGTCCGTCCTCCGCTTCTTCCTGTGATCAGCTCTTGCCCGTGCTGTCGGCACCATTGTCCGCACCGGCGACCTCGGTCTCGTCGTCCTCCCGCCCCGGCGTGCGCAGGTTCCAGCGGATGATCACCCAGCGGAACACGAAGTAGTAGACCACCGCGTAGCCCAGGCCGATCGGGATCAGCCAGAGCGAGTTCTGCGAGATGCCGAAGTTGAGCACGTAGTCGATCGCGCCGGCGGAGAACCCGAACCCGGTGTGGATGTCCAGCGCGTTGACCAGGGCCATCGACGTGCCGGTGAGGACCGCGTGGATCAGCAGCAGCGGCCAGGCCACGAAGATGAAGGTGAACTCCAGCGGTTCGGTGACCCCGGTGAGGAACGAGGTCAGGCCCACCGAGAGCATCACCCCGCCGATGACCTTGCGCTGCGAGGTCGGGGCGCAGCGCCAGATGGCCAGCGCGGCGGCGGGCAGCGCGAACATGAAGATCGGGAAGAACCCGGTCATGAACGTGCCCGCGGTCGGGTCGCCCGCGAAGAACCGGGCGATGTCGCCCCGCTCGCCCTGGTAGTCGCCGAACAGGAACCACACCACGTTGTTCGGGATGTGGTGCAGGCCGAACGGCAGCAGCAGCCGGTTGATCACGCCGTAGATGCCGCCGCCGATCACGGCGTTGGCGGTGACCGCGTCGCTGAACGCGGTCAGGCCCGCGTCGAAGTACGGGAACAGCAGGCCCAGCACCACGCCCGCGATCAGCATCGCGAACGCGGTGATGATCGGGACGAACCGCCGCCCGCCGAAGAACCCGAGGTAGTCGGGCAGCTTGATCCGGTGGTAGCGCTGCCACAACCAGGCCGCGGTGAGCCCGGCGATGATGCCGCCGAGCACGCCGTAGGGGCCCTTGTTGTAGACGGTGCCGGCTTCCTGGTCGGTGATCTTCCAGAGGACGCCGGAGAGCACCAGGTAGCCGACGACCCCGGCCAGGGCGGTGGATCCGTCGGCCTTCTTCGCGAAGCCGATCGCCACGCCCACGGCGAACAGCAACGGCAGGTTGTCGAACAGCGCGCCGCCCGCCGCGCCGATCACCTCGGCGAACGGTTTGATCGCCGCGAAGCTGCCGAGCAGGTCGTCCTGCCCGAGCCGCTGCAGCAGCGCCGCGGCGGGCAGCACCGCGATCGGCAGCATGAGGCTGCGGCCCAGCCGTTGCAGGAGCGCGAACCCCCTTCTGCCCCCGCCGGGCCCGGTGGTGGTGCTGGCACTCATCGGTTACCTCCTGTGTGGCGGTGATCCCCGGAACCGTCCGGGTTCCGGTCGAGCTGCATCGTGACCTGGTACAGGTCCCCCCGGTACCAGGAAGTCATGTCCTCCACCGGACGTCCCCGCGCGGTGGAGACCCGGTGGAACACCAGGACGGGCGAACCCGGCCGGACGTCGAGCAGCGCGGCCGTCGCCGCGTCGGCGCCTTCGGCCAGCACGGTCTGGGTGCCGCGCTCCAGGTGCACGTCGTAGACCCGGGCGAGCAGCGTGTAGAGCGAGTCGGAGAGGTCCTGGCGCAGGAGCCCGGGCAGCAGCCCGGCGTGGTACCAGCCGCGCTCGACGGCCATCGGGGCGCCGTCGGCCTTGCGCAGCCGGTGCAGGTGGTGGGCCCGCTGGTCGCGGCGCAGGCCCAGCGAGGTCGCGACCTCCGGCGGCGGCGCCTGCTCGGTGGCCTGGAGCAGCACCGTCTCCGGTCGCATCCCGCGGCGGCGCATCTCCTCGGTGAAGGAGGCGAGGTGGAGCTGGGCGTCGACCCGGGGCCGGGTGGTGAAGGTGCCCTTGCCCCGGACCCGCCGCAGCAGGCCCTCGGCGACGAGCTGCCCGACGGCCTCCCGCACCGTCAGCCGGGACACCCCGTAGCGCTGGGCGAGCTCGCGTTCGGAGGGCACCGGGGAGCCGGGCAGCAGCTCGTTGCAGGCGATGTCGCGGAGGATCTCGCGGAGCTGGGCGTGCTTGGGCGTCGGGCCGTCGCCGAGCACGCCGCGGGTGGGGCCGCTCCGTCCCGGGTCGCCGAGCCCCGCACCGCCCGCCGGTCGTGATGGGGTCACGTCGCCTCCTCGCACCGCTTCCCGGCGCGTCCTGTCCAGCCGGTCCAGACGTTGGTACTGTCCGGTCTAAACCAGTTGGATGCGAACAATGCGCGGTCGGGCGATCGGGTGTCAAGACGGCGCCTGCTTCGTTGCCGCATCGACACCTCGCGGGCCAAGATCACCTGAACGGGGTTCCCCCGGGTGTCGGAGACGAAGGGAGCACGGGGTGGCGCAGGACAAGGCCGCGGCGATCCTGGCCGCACTGGGCGGCGGAGTCAACGTGGTGGAGATCGAACCGTGCATCACGCGGTTGCGGTGCGAGGTGGAGGACGCTGCGAAGGTCGACGAGGCGGCGCTGAAGGCCGCCGGTGCGCACGGCGTCCTGCGGCAGGGCGCGGTCATCCAGGTCGTCGTCGGCCCGGAGGCCGACACGCTGGCCGAGGACATCGAGGACCTGCGGTGAGCCTGGAGGTCGGGAGCCCGGTGGAAGGACTGGCCGCGGCGTTGTCCGACGTGCCGGATCCGGTGTTCTCCCAGGCGATGGTCGGCCCCGGGGTCGCGGTGCGGCCCGCCGGCGGTCGCGCCGACGCGGTCGCGCCGATCGCCGGCGTGGTCGCCACGGTGCACCCGCACGCCTTCGTGGTGGCCGCGCCCAGCGGCACGGCGGTGCTGGTGCACCTGGGCATCGACACCGTGAAGCTCCAGGGCGAGGGCTTCGAGCTGCACGTGTCCAAGGGCGACCAGGTGACGGCCGGGCAGCCCGTGGTGAGCTGGGACCCCAGCGGGGTGGAGGCGGCGGGCTACTCCGCGGTCTGCCCCGTGGTGGCCCTGGACCAGGCGCCCGAGGCGCTGGCCGACCTCCGCGAGGACGGCCCGGTGCGGGCCGGGGACACCCTCTTCGCGGTGGAGGCCTGATCCGGCACCCGCGCTGCTCGGCCTGATCGAGCAGCGCACCGTCGGACACGCCGGCGGTGCGCATCCGCCGCACCTCCCGGGCGGCGCCCGATGCTGGGTCCGTGTCGATCCTCACCGGACTCCTGCTGGGCGCCGCCGCGGGCGCGGCCGGTGCGCGGCTGCTGCGCGCGCTCGGCAGGGGAGTGCGGCCCCCGCCGCTGTGCTGCGCGTCCGCCGTCGCGGTGCTGTGGGCGGTGGTCGCGGCCCGGCTCGCGGGCGGGGCCTTCGGCTGGTGGTGGGCGCCGGTCCCGCTGCTGCTCGGCTGGGTCGGCGTGCTGCTGGCGGTCTGCGACCTGCGGGCCGCGCGGCTGCCGGACGCGCTGACCCTGCCCGCGCACCCGGTGGCCGCCTGCCTGGTCGGGCTGGCCGCGGCGCACCGCCCGGCGGCCCTGCCCGGGGTGCTGGTCGGCGCGCTGCTCGGCGCCGCGCTGTTCGGCGGCGGGTACCTGGTGGTCCGGCTGCTGGCCCCGGCCGCGCTGGGACCCGGCGATGTGAAGCTCGCCGCGCCGTTGGGCGCGGTCGTCGGTGCGGTCTCGGTCCCGGCGGTGCTGGCCGTGATGGGCGTCGCGGCGGTGCTCACGGCGCTCTGGTCGGCCCGCCGGGGCGGCGCCGGGGTGCCGCACGGTCCCGCGATGCTGCTGCCCGCGTGGTGCGCGACGGTCTTCCCGCCCTGGTGGTGGACCTGAGCGCCGGTGCCGCCGCGGCGCGGGCGCGCGGGTGCTCCGGGACGCGGATCGGCGGCGCGGGCGGGCGCCGGGGTCGCGACCCGGGAGCCCCGGCGACCACCGCGCGTGGCAGGATCTACAAGCGTGTTGCGCTGGATGACCGCTGGAGAATCGCACGGCCCCGCCCTCGTGGCGGTGCTGGAGGGCATGGTGGCCGGGGTGGAGGTCACCACGGCCGAGATCGCGACCCAGCTCGAACGGCGCAAGCTCGGCTTCGGCCGCAGCCCCCGGATGAACTTCGAGGCCGACGAGCTGGAGATCATCGGCGGGGTCCGGCACGGCCGCACCCAGGGCGGCCCGGTCGCGGTGCGCGTCGGCAACACCGAGTGGCCCAAGTGGGAGCAGGTCATGGCGGCCGACCCGGTCGACGAGGACGTGCTGTCCACGTTGGCCCGCAACGCCCCGCTGACCCGGCCGCGCCCCGGGCACGCCGACCTCGCCGGGATGCAGAAGTACGGCTTCGAGGAGGCCCGGCCGGTGCTCGAACGCGCCAGCGCGCGGGAGACCGCCGCGCGGGTCGCGGTGGGCACCGTCGCCCGGCAGTTCCTCCGCCAGCTCCTCGGCGTGGAGATCGTCAGCCACGTGGTCGCGCTGGGCGGGGTCGCCCACGACGGCGAGCTGCTGCCCGGGCCGGACGACCTCGACGCCATCGACGAGAACCCGGTGCGCGCCTTCGGCGACGCGGCCACCGAGCGGATGATGGCCGAGGTGGACGCCGCCAAGAAGGACGGCGACACCCTCGGCGGCGTCGTCGAGGTGATCGCCTACGGGCTGCCGCCGGGCATCGGATCGCACGTCCACTGGGACCGCAAGCTCGATGCCCGGCTGGCCGGCGCGCTGATGAGCATCCAGGCCGTCAAGGGCGTCGAGATCGGCGAGGGCTTCGCCAACGCCGCCCGGCGCGGCAGCGCGGCGCACGACGAGATCCACCCCGGCGAGGGCGCGCACTGGGTGCGGCGCGCCAGCAACCGCGCGGGCGGTCTGGAGGGCGGCATCACCAACGGCGAGCCGCTGATCGTCCGCGCCGCCAAGAAGCCGATCTCCAGCCTGCCCAAGGCGCTGGCCACGGTCGACGTGGTGACCGGCGAGCCGGCGCAGGCGATGCACCAGCGCTCCGACATCACCGCCGTGCCGCGCGCCGCCGTGGTCGCCGAGACGATGGTGGCGCTGGTGCTGGCCGAGGCCGTGCTGGAGAAGTTCGGCGGCGACTCGCTGCCGGAGACCCGGCGCAACGCCGAGGGCTACCTGACCGCGCTGCGCGAGCGCGCGGAGAAGCGGCAGGTGCGCTGATGGCGCCCCGGGCGGTGGTGATCGGCCCGCCGGGCGCGGGCAAGTCGACGATCGGGCGGCTGCTCGCCGAACGCCTCGCGGTGGGGTTCCGGGACACCGACGACGACATCGTGCGCACCGAGGACCGCGCCATCGCCGACATCTTCACCACCGACGGCGAAGCGGTGTTCCGCAAGATCGAGGAGGACGTCGTCGCCACGGCGCTGGCCGAGCACGACGGCGTGCTGGCGCTGGGCGGCGGCTCGGTGCTGTCCGAAGCGACGCGGGAACGGCTCGCCGGGCACCCGGTGGTCTACCTCTCGGTCGGGTTGGCCGAGGGGGCCAAGCGGGTCGGCCTGTCCACCGCCCGTCCGCTGCTGGCCGGGCTGAACCCGCGCGCCACCTTCAAGGCGCTGCTCGACGAGCGCATCCCGGTGTACCGCTCGGCGGCCTCGGTCGAGGTCCCCACCGACCGGTTGACGCCGGACGAGGTGGTGGCGCAGATCGTCGACGCGCTGTGGGGCGTCGACGGGTCGCCGAGCTGAACGCGAACGTGCGCCGGGGACGGGCGGCGCCGGACTCTCGGAAGGGACGATGATGACCGAACCGGTGCGGATCCCGGTCCGCGGTGCGCAGCCCTACGACGTGGTGGTCGGTCGCGGCCTGCTGGGGGAGCTCGTCGAGTTCCTGCGCGGCACCTCGTCGGTCGCGCTGCTGCACCAGCCCACCATCACCACGACCGTCGAGGCGGTCCGCGAGGAGCTGGCCGAGGCGGGCGTCGACGCGCACCGGGTGGAGCTGCCCGACGCCGAGGACGGCAAGAGCCTGGCGGTGGCCGGGTTCTGCTGGGAGGTCCTCGGCAAGATCGGGATGGACCGCAGCGGTGTCGTGGTGTCCTTCGGCGGTGGCGCGGTGACCGACGTCGCCGGGTTCGTGGCCAGCACCTGGATGCGCGGCGTGCGGGTGGTGCACGTGCCCACCACGCTGCTCGGCATGGTGGACGCCGCGATCGGCGGCAAGGCCGGCATCAACACCGACGCGGGCAAGAACCTGGTCGGCTCGTTCCACGAGCCCAGCGCGGTGTTCGTCGACCTGGCGACCCTGGAGGGGCTGCCGCGCAACGAACTCATCGCCGGGATGGCCGAGGTGGTCAAGGCCGGCTTCATCGCCGACCCGGAGATCCTGCGGCTGGTCGAGGCCGACCCGGACGCGGCGCTGGACCCGGCCGGCGAGGTGCTCGCCGAGCTGGTCCGGCGCGCGATCCAGGCCAAGGCCGACGTGGTGTCCTCCGACCTCAAGGAGTCGCACCTGCGGGAGGTGCTCAACTACGGGCACACCCTCGCGCACGCCATCGAGCGGCGGGAGCGGTACCGGTGGCGGCACGGCGCGGCGGTCAGCGTCGGGCTGGTGTTCGCCGCCGAGCTCGGCAGGCTGGCCGGGCGGCTCGACGACGAGACCGCCGACCGGCACCGCAGCGTGCTCGGCCTCCTCGGCCTGCCGACCAGCTACGACCCGGACGCCTTCGGGGACCTGCTGGAGGGCATGAAGCTGGACAAGAAGAACCGCTCCGGGCTGCTCCGGTTCGTCGTGCTCGACGGGCTGGCCCGGCCGGGCCGGCTGGAGGGCCCGGACCCGGCGCTGGTCGCCGCCGCGTACTCGGCGGTGACCGGCGAGCCCACGTCCGGCACGGAGGTGCTGCTGTGAAGGCGCTGGTGCTCAACGGCGTGAACCTCGGTCGGCTGGGCACCCGCGAGCCCGGCGTGTACGGCAGCACCACCCACCCGGAGCTGGTCGCGATGTGCGAGCGGGCGGGCACCGAGCTGGGCGTCGAGGTCGAGGTCCGCCAGACCGACGACGAGGGCGAGATGGTGCGCTGGCTGCACGAGGCCGCGGACGCGGGCTGGCCGGTGGTGCTCAACGCCGGGGCCTGGACGCACTACTCGATCGCGATCCGCGACGCCGCCGCCCAGCTCCGCGACGACCTCGTCGAGCTGCACATCTCCAACGTGCACCGGCGCGAGCCGTTCCGGCACACCAGCTACCTGTCGGACGTCGCCACCGCCGTGGTGGCCGGTTTCGGCGTGCGCGGCTACCCGCTGGCGCTGCGCTGGCTGGCCGAGCGGACCGGCTGACACGCCCGTCCTCGAATCCGGCGTTCCGCGCCGCGGCGCACCGACGATGGGGCGCACCGACGAGGGGCAGGGTCCAGGGCACGCGATTCGCGGGGGTGGGCGGTGGGGGAGCGCGGTCGGCTGCCGGTCGCGGCGGTGTCGGTGCTGCTGCTGACCGGGTGCGCGCCGGTGACCGGCTCGCCCACGCCGGAGGCGGTGCCCGAGCCGGTGCGGCTGAGCACCCGGGACCACCGGGAGAGCCCCGGCGTGGTCGCCTCGGGCGGTCCGGCGGCGCCGTACAACTACGGCCCGACGGTGCTCGACGACGCCGGGCGGTACCGGGTCTGGTGGTGCAGCCAGCTCCCCGGCGCGGGACCGGCGGGCGATGACGTGCTGCACGCCGCCTCCGACGTGCTGGGCGGTCCGTTCACCGCCGGGGGCGCCGCGGCCGAACCGGTGTTCCACGGGCGGCCGGGCGCGTTCGACGGGATGCACACCTGCGACCCGTCGGTGCTCCGGGTCGACGGCCGGTACTTCCTGTACTACACCGGTGCGGCGGGCGACCACGCGCACGGCAACGCGATCGGCGTGGCCACCGGCGAGGACGGCACGTCCTGGCGCCGCGCCGCGGGCGGTGCGCCGATCGCCACGGCCGCCGACGACGTGCGGCGGTCCAACACCTACGGCGCGGGCCAGCCCGCGGTGCTGCACCTGGACGGCTGGTTCTACCTGATGTTCACCGACACCACGGCGGCGGGCGCCGGGTGGAACGGCGCCGGGCAGTTCGTGCTCCGGGCCCGCGACGGCGCCTTCACCCGCGACGTCCAGGAGCTGACCGACGAGGGCTTCCGGCCGCGCGGCAGCGGTCCCCGGGCGCGGTCGGTGGTGGACGCCTTCAGCGCCGACTGGGCGTGGTCGGCGGCCCTGAACGCGTTCGCGATCGCCCACCAGACCGCGACGGGCACCACGATCACCTTCTGGGACCGGAACTTCACCCGGCACCCCTACGAACCGGTGCTCGTCCCCGGGCGGTGGCGGGAAGGTCCGGGTCTGGTGCGGACCCCGGAAGGCCACCTGCCGGTGTCCGGGGCGGATCCCTGCGGCACCGCGCCGATCGACGTGCTCCGGGCGACCGAGGACCGCGCGGCTCCCACCGATCTCCGCTGGTCCGGGCTCGACGTCGCGGGGTTCCGCGGGTGCGCCGAACCGGAGCGCGCGAGCGCGGTGCTGGACGGCTTCGGCGTCCCCTCGCCGACCCGCACCGTCGAGGTGCTCCGGGACGGGGCGAAGGTCCGCGTCGAACGCCGCTCGTTGGCCGAGGCCCTGACCCGCGCGGTGCTCGACGAGCGGGTGTCCGCAGTGGACGAACTGCCGGTGGCGGCCACCCTGGCGGGCGGGGCGCCCGCGCTGCGCTCGCCCGGTGGCGACGTCGGCCTGCTCGACGAGCGCGGACGGGTGTGGCTGGTGCCGCCGGAAGCCGCCCGCGCCAACGGTTCCCCGGTCGCCGAGGTGTCCTGGTCGGACTGGGAGGCCCACCCGCCCGGCGGCGATCTGCGCCCGTGAACGGCCCCGCGCGAGCGGCTGGCACCGCTTCGAGGACGGCCCGGCGCGCGGTGGTGTGCGTCGCTCAGGTGATCAAGAGCTGCCCGCCGATGGCCGGGAACGGCCCTCGGGGAAGGTCAGGGCGCGGGTGGCTCGTCGTCGGCGTCGACGTCGAAGGGCCGGCGCAGCCGATGCATCGCGGTGTCCCCGCGGTCGGGCCGCGGTGCCGCGGCGCGTGGCGACGAGGGAGCGGGAGCGGGTTCTTCGAACCGGGCCGGCGTGACCGGTTCGGCCGTGCGGGGCGCCGGGATGTCCCCGGCGCCGGAAGTGTCCGGGGTCTGGAAGAGACCGGTGCGACCGCCTCGGTCGCGGAGGACGGGGGAGGTGCTGATGAATTCCTTCTTCCTGCGATACCGCACCGGTTGGGTGCGGTGGGGGCCGGTGGTCCCGCCCGTCCGGGCGGGACCACCGGTCGGGCCGCTGCTCAGAGAGCGCGGACCACGTCGGCCTGGGGGCCCTTCGGGCCCTGGCTGACCTCGAAGGTGACCTGCTGGTCCTCCTCCAGGGTGCGGAACCCGGCGGCGTCGATGGCCGAGTAGTGCACGAAGACGTCCGGGCCGCCCTCGTTCGGGGCGATGAAGCCGAAGCCCTTCTCGGAGTTGAACCACTTCACGGTGCCCTGCGGCATGGTGCTGCCTCTTTCCTGGGAGCTGGTGGGGAAGCGGACCGCACCGCGGGCGCGGGGGTCCGGGCCGGGAAGACGGCGGCCGCCCCAACTCACCGAGAACAGCAGCGCGCCCGCATCAGCAATCCTGCGAGCGTGCGCGAACACGAACCAAGAAAACTACGACCACCACCGAGTCTACAGGTCCCGGGGCGCTCCGCCAGCGGCACCGGACACCGCGTCGCTACAGTGCCCGACATGTCCGGACATCTCGCCCGCGCCCGCTCGGAGCGCGGTGACGTCGTGCTGCTGCGCCGCGCCGGGGACGGTGCCCTGGAACTGCGGGTCAACGGGGTCTTCGTGATGGACACCGCGCACACCGGGACCGAACGGCTGCTGGCCACCGCGTCGCTGGATCTCGCGCTGCCCGGGCGCACCGGCGGCCGGGTGCTCGTCGGCGGCCTCGGCCTGGGGTTCACGCTGCTCGAAGTGCTCGCCGATCCGCGGGTCGGCAGCGCGCACGTGGTGGAGCTGGAGGGCGCGCTCGTCGACTGGCACCGGCGGGGGCTGGTGCCCGGCACCGCCGAGGCGCTGGCCGACGGGCGGGTCCGGACCAGCGTCGGCGACGTGGCCGAGGTGCTCGCCGCCGAACCCGAGGGCGAGCTCGACGTGCTGCTGCTCGACGTCGACAACGGCCCCGGCCACCTCGTGCACGACCGCAACGCCGCGCTGTACCGGGCGGAGTTCCTGGAGCTGTGCGCGGCCCGGCTGGCCCCGGGCGGCACCGCGGCGATCTGGTCGGCCGCGGAGGCCCCGGACCTGGCCGAGGCGCTGGCCGCGGCGTTCGGCGACTGCGCGCTCACCTCGGTCCCGGTGGTGCTGGGCCGCACCGAGACCAGCTACCACCTCTACACCGCGCGCCGCGCCGGGTAGCCGGTGGCGGCTTCCCGCCGAGGAACGCGCTGGGCGGGGTCCGGCCCGGTTCGCCGGGTTAGGCTTCCCGCCATGCCCGAATCGCACGCCCGCCGACGTCACGCCCTCCGCAGCTCGCTGCGCGAGCGGGAGCTGGACGCGATGTTGGTGACCGACCTGCTCAACATCCGCTACCTCACCGGCTTCACCGGGTCCAACGCGGCGCTGCTGGTGCACGCCGCCGACGAGCCCGACGCCGAGGGCGGCACCGTGTTCTGCACCGACGGGCGGTACCTGGCGCAGAGCGAGGACCAGGTGCCGGAGCTGGAGCGGGTGATCGAACGGGCCAGCGACCTGGCGCTGGCCGGCCGGGTGGCCGCCGAGCGCGCCCGGTACCGCCGGGTCGGGTTCGAGAGCGGCCACGTCACCGTCGACGCCCGGGACGCGCTGGACGACGCGGCGGGCACCGCCGAGCTGGTGCGCGCACCCGGCCTGGTCGAGCAGCTCCGGCTGGTCAAGGACGAGGACGAGATCGACGCGCTGCGGATGGCCTGCGCCGCCGCCGACCGCGCGCTGGCCGAGCTGATCGAGCACGGCGGGCTCCGGGCGGGCCGCACCGAGCTGGAGGTCGCCCGCGACCTGGAGGCCCGGATGCGGGACCACGGCGCCGCCGGACCGTCCTTCGACACGATCGTCGCCGCCGGTCCGAACTCGGCCGTGCCGCACCACCGCCCGGACGACTCGGTGCTGGCGCCGGGCGACTTCGTCAAGATGGACTTCGGCGCCCTCGTCGACGGCTACCACTCCGACATGACCCGCACCGCGGTGCTGGGCGAACCGGCGGACTGGCAGCGGGAGCTGTACCAGCTCGTGCTGGCCGCCCAGGCGGCCGGCCGGGCCGCGGTCCAGGTCGGCGCCGACGTCCGCGAGGTGGACGCCGCGGCCCGCGAGGTGATCACCGAGGCGGGTTACGGGGAGCGGTTCCTGCACGGTCTCGGGCACGGCGTCGGCCTGGAGATCCACGAGGCACCGACGCTGTCCCAGCGCGGGGCCGGTAGAATCGCCGAAAGGATGGCGGTCACCGTCGAGCCCGGCGTGTACCTGACCGGGCGGGGCGGGGTCCGCATCGAGGACACGCTGGTCGTGCGGCCCAGCACGCCCGAGCTCCTCACGTTGACGACGAGGGAGCTCGTCGCCGTCTGACGCGCCGACGCCGCACCGTCGACGATCGCGCCGACGCAACCCATTCGCAGCCAGCACGCAGGAGAGACCCCCACGTGGCGACCACGAACGACCTCAAGAACGGATTGGTGCTCAACATCGACGGCCAGCTCTGGTCCGTCGTGAACTTCCAGCACGTCAAGCCCGGCAAGGGCGGAGCTTTCGTGCGCACCACGCTGAAGAACGTGCTCTCGGGCAAGGTCGTGGACAAGACCTTCAACGCCGGGGTGAAGGTGGAGACCGCCAACGTCGACCGGCGGGAGATGACCTACCTCTACTACGACGGCAGCGACTACGTGTTCATGGAGCCCGACACCTTCGACCAGGTCTCCGTGTCCCCCGCCGTCGTGGGTGACGCGGCGGACTTCATGCTGGAGAACAGCAGCGTGGTGGTGGCCCGGCACGAGGGCGAGCCGCTCTACGTCGAGCTGCCCGCCTCCGTCGAGCTGGAGATCGAGCACACCGACCCGGGCGTGCAGGGCGACCGCTCCACCGGCGGTACCAAGCCCGCCACCCTGGTGACCGGCGCCGAGGTCCAGGTGCCGCTGTTCGTCGGCACCGGCGAGAAGGTCAAGGTGGACCCCCGGGACGGCCGCTACCTCGGCCGCGTCAACAAGTGACGGGGTCGGCGACCCCGGCCGGAAAGAGGGTGTGAGGTGGGTTCTCGGACCAAGGCCCGCAAGCGCGCCGTCGACATCCTCTACGAGGCCGACCTGCGGGAGATGGACCCGGTGACGTTGCTGGCGGACCGGGTCGGTTCCGCGGACGTGCCGCCGGTCGCGGAGTACACCATCACCCTCGTCGAGGGCGTGCAGGGCAACCGCGCGCGGATCGACGAGGTGCTGTCCCAGCACGCCGAGGGCTGGACGCTGGCCCGGATGCCCGCGGTCGACCGCGCGGTGCTGCGGCTCGGCCTCTACGAGCTGCTGTGGAGCGACGACGTGCCCTCCGCGGTGGCCATCGACGAAGCGGTGGACCTGGTCAAGGGCCTGTCCACGGACGACTCGCCGCGGTTCGTCAACGGCGTGCTCGGCCGCATCGCCGGGATCAGCGGACGGCTGCGCAAGTCGGTGCGCGCCTCCGGTGCGGAGTAGCCGCCGAGGCCAGGATCACACCGGCGTCGACCAGGATCACACCGACGACGAGAGGGGCGCTCCCGGATGTGGGGAGCGCCCCTCTCGTCCATTCGGGCCGCACCCGATCGTGTGGGGTTCGCCACGGCCCGTATCACGCCGTCCCGGTCGGCTCACTCCTCCCGGGCGGGACGGGCCTCCGGCGGGAGGACGCCCCAGTCGATGAGCTGCTCGGTGAGCTCGCCCGGGGTCATGTCGTAGATGATGGCCAGCGAGCGCAGGTCCTCGGTGCGGATGGACAGCACCTTGCCGTTGTAGTCGCCGCGCTGGCTCTGGATCGTGGCCGCGTAGCGGGCCAGCGGACCGACCTTCTCGGCCGGGAGCTGCTGCAACCGCTCCAGGTTGATCACGACCTTGGTGGCCGGTTCGGCGCCGGAGGGCACCCGGCCTTCCGGCAGGAGTTCCGCGACCGGAACGCCGTAGAAGTCGGCCAGCTCGGCGAGCTTCTGCACCGTCACGGCGCGGTCGCCGCGTTCGTAGGACCCGACGACCACGGCCTTCCACCGCCCGCCTGACTTCTGCTCGACGCCGTGCAGCGAAAGGCCCTGCTGCTGGCGGATAGCGCGGAGCTTGCTGCCCAGCGCCTTGGCGTAGTCGCCCATGTGGCGTGTCTCCGTTTCATTCGCCCCGTCAGCCGATACCGCCGACCGGGGAGCAAAGCTCAGATCAATACGGAGAGTAATATTCGCTTGCGAGCGTCACCAGGTCAAGTTGGTCTTCGTCGGGGCCGGGGCGAGTACCACCACACCACCCGGTCGATTGACCCGCGGACGCTGATAGCGTACAGGTCAGACCCGCTCGCGGCAGCCGCACTCGTCGGTCGGACTGCGGGCCAGGTCACACACCATCCTTTAAGGACCCGTCCAGTGAGGCGGGGAAGGAGGTCCACCGTGGCGTCACGCCAAGAGGCGGGCGCGGCGGATCCGGCCGGGCAGCGGGAGCTGCTCTCGGCCGGTGACGTTGCGCGCACGATCGCCAGGATCGCGCACCAGATCATCGAGAAGACGGCCCTGGACACCGGGGGCGACGACGTCGTCCTGCTGGGCGTCCCGACCCGGGGCGCGCCGCTGGCCCGCAGGCTGGCCGCGCGGATCGAGGAGTTCAGCGGTGTGGCGGTGCCCACCGGCACCCTCGACATCACGCTGTTCCGCGACGACCTGCGGCACCGCCCGAACCGGCCGCTGGAGCCCACCGACCTGCCCCCGGGCGGCATCGACCACAAGCTCGTCGTGCTCGTCGACGACGTGCTGTTCTCCGGCCGCACCGTGCGGGCCGCCCTCGACGCGCTGCGCGACCAGGGGCGCCCCCGCGCCGTGCAGCTCGCCGTGCTGGTCGACCGCGGCCACCGCCAGCTGCCGATCCGCGCCGACTACGTCGGCAAGAACATCCCCACCGCCCGCAGCGAGGACGTCGCGGTGCGGCTCGACGAGGCGGACGGCGCCGACTGCGTGGTGCTGCGGCGGGAGGAGGAGCGGTGATGCGCCACCTGCTGAGCACCGACGGGCTCGACGCGGCTTCGGCGACGGCGGTCCTGGACACCGCCGACACGCTGAAGCGCACGCTGCTCGGCCGCGAGGTCAAGAAGCTGCCGACGCTGCGCGGCCGGACCGTGGTGACCCTGTTCTACGAGAACTCCACCCGCACCCGGGTCTCCTTCGAGGTCGCCGGGAAGTGGATGAGCGCCGACGTGATCAACGTCTCGGCCAGCAGCTCCTCGGTCGGCAAGGGCGAATCGCTGCGGGACACCGCGCTGACCCTGGCCGCCGCCGGGGCCGACTGCGTGATCGTCCGGCACCCCGCCTCGGGTGCCGCGCACCGGCTGGCCGGGTGGCTGGCCGAGGCGGCCACCCAGGTGGTCAACGCCGGCGACGGGACGCACGAGCACCCCACCCAGGCGCTGCTGGACGCCGCGACGCTGCGGGAGCGGCTGGGCGAGCTGGCCGGGCGCCGCATCGGCATCGTCGGCGACCTGCTGCACAGCCGGGTGGCCCGCTCGAACGTGCACCTGCTGCGCGCCCTCGGTGCCGAGGTGGTGCTGGTCGCCCCGCCGACGCTGGTGCCCACCGGGATCGACGGGTGGGGCGCGCGGGTCACCCACGACCTCGACGCCGAGCTGCCCGGCCTGGACGCGGTGATGCTGCTGCGGGTGCAGGCCGAGCGGATGCACGGCGGCTTCTTCCCGTCGGCTCGCGAGTACTCGATCGGCTACGGGCTGAACGAGGCCCGGTCGGCCCGGCTGCCGGAGCACGCCGTGGTGCTGCACCCGGGGCCGATGCTGCGCGGCATGGAGATCGCCGGGACGGTCGCCGACTCGGACCGCGCCGCCATCACCCAGCAGGTCGGCAACGGCGTGCACGTGCGGATGGCGGTGCTCTACCACCTGCTGGCCGGAGAGGAGATCGCGGCATGAGCCGGGTGCTGCTGCGGGGCGTGCGCCCCTACGGGGAGGGCGAACCGGTCGACGTGCTCGTCGTCGACGGGACCATCGCCGAGGTCGGCGCCGCGCCGGGGACCGAGGCCGACGAGGTCGTCGCGGGCGGCGGCGCGGTGCTGCTGCCCGGCTTCGTCGACCTGCACACCCACCTGCGGGAACCGGGCCGGGAGGACGCCGAGACGATCCGCACCGGTTCCGCCGCCGCCGCGCTGGGCGGCTACACCACCGTGTTCGCGATGGCCAACACCGACCCGGTCGCCGACAACGCGGTGGTCGTGGAGCACGTGTGGCGGCGCGGTCGCGAGGTCGGGCTGGTCGACGTGCACCCGGTGGGCGCGGTCACGGTCGGCCTGGGCGGCGAGCGGCTGGCCGAGCTGGGCGGCATGGCCGCCTCGGCCGCCGGGGTCCGGGTCTTCTCCGACGACGGGCGCTGCGTGGACGACCCGCTGCTGATGCGCCGCGCGCTGGAGTACACCAAGGCGTTCGGCGGGGTCGTCGCCCAGCACGCCGAGGACCCGCGGCTCACCGCGGGCGCCCAGGCGCACGAGGGGCCGACCGCGGCGAAGCTCGGGCTGGCCGGCTGGCCCGCCCCCGCCGAGGAGTCGATCGTGGCCCGGGACTGCCTGCTGGCCGCGCACACCGGCGGCAGCCTGCACGTCTGCCACGTCTCCACCGCCGGGACCGCGGATATCCTGAGGTGGTGGAAGGCCCGCGACGCGGGCGGCGCCGTCTCGGCCGAGGTCACCCCGCACCACCTGCTGCTCACCGACGAGCGGCTGGCCACCTACGACCCGGTGAACAAGGTCAACCCGCCGCTGCGCACCGACGCCGACGCGGCGGCGCTGCGGCAGGCCCTGGCTGAGGGCACCGTGGACTGCGTGGCCACCGACCACGCCCCGCACGCGGACCAGCACAAGGACTGCGAGTGGTCCGCGGCCAGCCCGGGGATGCTCGGGTTGCAGACCGCGCTGGGGATCGTCGTGCGGACCATGGTGCGCCCCGGGCTGCTGGACTGGCGGGGCGTGGCGCGGGTGATGAGCGAGCGCCCGGCGCGGATCGCCGGCCTCGCCGACCAGGGGCGGCCGATCGCGGCGGGCGAGCCGGCGAACCTGGTGCTGGTCGACCCGGACGACGAGTGGACCGTGCGGGCGGCCGAGCTGGCCAGCATCGGGTCCAACTCGCCGTACGAGGGCATGCGGTTGCCGGGCCGGGTGCTGGTGACGTTGCTGCGCGGCCGGATCACCGCGCACGAGGGCGAGGTGAGGTTCTGATGGACCGCCTGATCTGGGTGCTGCTGACGATCGTGCTGATCGCCCTGGTGTTCTGGGCGATGCGGCGCGGCTGGGTGAACCGGGTGCGACGACAGCAGGCGGTGCTGGCGGAGTTCCCCGCACCGCCCGCCGAGCTCGGCACCGTCGAGCTGCGCCCCGCGATGACCGGCATGTACGTCGGCACCACCCGGGCGCCCGACTGGCAGGACCGGATCGCGGTGGGCGACATCGGCCACCGGTCCGAAGGCGTCGCGCGGCTGCACCCCTCCGGGCTGCTGCTGGAGCGCACCGGCGCGACCGCGCTGTGGATCCCGGCGGAGTCGATCGTGGACGCCCGCCGCGACCACAAGCTCGCCAACAAGGTGGTGCCCGGGGCCGGTCTGCTGGTGGTGCGCTGGCGCCTCGGCGAGACCGAACTGGACACCGGATTCCGCTTCGACGACAAGGCGGAGCACGAGCCGTGGGCCGAAGCGGTCCGCGGGCTCGGCCCCGCGGCCGTCGCGGCGCACGACACGACCGCGAATTCGCGGCAGGAGGACGAATGACCGCGCACATCCCGGCCGCGCTGGTGCTGGAGGACGGCCGGATCTTCCGCGGGCGGGCCTACGGCTCGGTGGGCAGCACGCTCGGCGAGGTGGTGTTCACCACCGGCATGACGGGGTACCAGGAGACCCTGACCGACCCCTCGTACCACCGGCAGATCGTGGTGCAGACCGCCCCGCAGATCGGCAACACCGGCTGGAACGACGAGGACGACGAGTCGGCCCGGATCTGGGTCGCCGGCTACGCCGTCCGCGAACCGGCCCGCATCGCGTCCAACTGGCGCTCCCGCCGTTCGCTGGAGGCGGAGCTGGAGGCCCAGGGCATCGTCGGCATCGCGGGCATCGACACCCGCGCGCTGACCCGGCACGTCCGGGAGGCCGGCGCGATGCGCGGCGGCGTCTTCTCGGGTGCCGAGCTGGCCTCCGACGCCGAGCTGCTCAAGCGGGTGACCGGCAGCAGCCCGATGGTCGGCGCCGACCTGGCCGGTGACGTCACCACCGCCGAGCCCTACGTGGTGCCCGCGCTGGGCGAGAAGCGGTTCACCGTGGCCGCGCTGGACCTGGGCATCAAGTCCAACACCCCGCGCATGATGGCCGCCCGCGGCATCGAGGTGCACGTGCTGCCGGCCGGCGCCTCGCTGGACGAGGTGCTCGCGGCGGGCGCCGACGGGCTGTTCCTGTCCAACGGGCCGGGCGACCCGGCCACCACCGACCAGCAGGTCGAACTGACCCGGCAGGCGCTGGACCGGAAGCTGCCGCTGTTCGGCATCTGCTTCGGCAACCAGGTGCTCGGCCGCGCGCTGGGCCGCGGCACCTACAAGCTGCGCTACGGCCACCGGGGCATCAACATCCCGGTGATCGACGCCGAGACCGGCAAGGTCGCCATCACCGCGCAGAACCACGGGTTCGCGGTCGAGGGCGAGCCCGGCGAGCGCTTCGACACCGAGTTCGGCCGCGCGATGGTCAGCCACCACTGCGCCAACGACGGTGCGGTCGAGGGCCTCGCGCTGCTCGACGGCCCGGCGTTCAGCGTGCAGTACCACCCCGAGGCGGCGGCCGGTCCGCACGACGCGGCGCCGCTGTTCGACAAGTTCGTTGACCTGATGAGTGAGGCGCGCTGATGCCCAAGAGGACCGACATCGAGCACGTGCTGGTCATCGGTTCCGGGCCGATCGTGATCGGCCAGGCGTGCGAGTTCGACTACTCCGGCACCCAGGCGTGCCGGGTGCTGCGCGAAGAGGGCCTGCGGGTCTCGCTGGTGAACTCCAACCCGGCGACGATCATGACCGACCCGGAGTTCGCCGACGCCACCTACATCGAGCCGATCACCCCGGAGTTCGTCGAGAAGGTGATCGCCGCCGAGCGCCCGGACGCGCTGCTGGCCACCCTCGGCGGGCAGACCGCGCTGAACACCGCGGTCGCGCTGCACGAGCGCGGCGTGCTGGAGAAGTACGGCGTGGAGCTCATCGGCGCCGACATCGACGCGATCCAGCGCGGCGAGGACCGCCAGATGTTCAAGGACATCGTGCGCTCGGTCGGCGGCGAGGTGCCGGAGAGCACGGTGTGCAAGTCGATGGACGACGTGCGCGCCTTCGTCGCCGACCGCGGCCTGCCGGTGGTCATCCGCCCCAGCTTCACCATGGGCGGGCTCGGCTCCGGCATGGCGCACACGCCCGACGCGCTGGAGCGGATGGCGTCCTTCGGCCTCTCCGAGAGCCCGGTGCACGAGGTCCTCATCGAGGAGAGCGTGCTCGGCTGGAAGGAGTACGAGCTGGAGCTGATGCGCGACAACGCCGACAACGTGGTCGTGATCTGCTCCATCGAGAACGTCGACGCGATGGGCGTGCACACCGGCGACTCGGTGACGGTCGCCCCGTCCATGACGCTGACCGACCGCGAGTACCAGAACATGCGCGACGTCGGCATCGCGGTGCTGCGCGAGGTCGGGGTGGAGACCGGCGGCTGCAACATCCAGTTCGCCATCAACCCGGAGACCGGCCGGATGGTCGTCATCGAGATGAACCCGCGGGTGTCGCGGTCCTCGGCGCTGGCCTCCAAGGCGACCGGCTTCCCGATCGCCAAGATCGCCGCGCGGCTGGCCGTGGGCTACACCCTCGACGAGATCCGCAACGACATCACCGGCGAGACCCCGGCGAGCTTCGAGCCGACGCTGGACTACGTCGTGGTGAAGGTGCCCCGGTTCGCCTTCGAGAAGTTCCCGGGCGCCGACCCGGAGCTGACCACCACCATGAAGAGCGTCGGCGAGGCGATGGCGGTGGGCCGCAGCTTCTCCGAGGCGATGGGCAAGGCGCTGCGCTCGATGGAGACCAAGTCGGTCGGGTTCTGGACCCGGCCCGACCCGGAGGGCGCCACCGCGGTCTCGACGCTGGCGGAGCTGCGCACCCCGCACGACGGGCGGCTCTACACCGTCGAGCGGGCGCTGCGGCTGGGCGCGAGCGTCGAGCAGGTGCACGAGGCCTCCGGCATCGACCCGTGGTTCGTGGACCAGGTCGCCGCCTGGGTGGAGCTGCGCGCGGAGCTGGTCGACGCCCCGGTGCTCGACGTGGAGCTGCTGCGCCGGGCCAAGGTCGCGGGCCTGTCCGACCGCCAGATCGCCGCGCTGCGCCCGGAGCTGGCCGGTGAGGACGGCGTCCGCGCGCTGCGCCACCGGCTCGACGTCCGCCCGGTCTACAAGACGGTGGACACCTGCGCGGCCGAGTTCGCCGCCCGCACGCCGTACCACTACTCGGCCTACGAGGCGGACCCGGCGGCCGAGTCCGAGGTCACCGAGCAGCGGGAGCGGCCGAAGGTGCTGATCCTGGGTTCGGGTCCGAACCGGATCGGCCAGGGCATCGAGTTCGACTACTCCTGCGTGCACGCCGCGATGGCGCTGCGCGACGCCGGGTACGAGACCGTGATGGTCAACTGCAACCCGGAGACGGTCTCCACCGACTACGACACCAGCGACCGGCTGTACTTCGAGCCGCTGACCTTCGAGGACGTGCTGGAGGTCGTGCACTCCGAGCAGCGCTCCGGCGAGGTTGCCGGGGTCATCGTGCAGCTCGGCGGCCAGACCCCGCTGGGGCTGGCGCGGCGGCTCACCGAGGCGGGCGTGCCGGTGGTGGGCACCCCGGCGGAGGCCATCCACCTGGCCGAGGAGCGGGGCGCCTTCGGCGACGTGCTCGCCGGGGCCGGGCTGCCCGCGCCGAAGTACGGGACCGCGACCAGCTTCGAGGGGGCCAAGCGGATCGCCGACGAGATCGGCTACCCGGTGCTGGTCCGGCCGTCCTACGTGCTCGGCGGGCGCGGCATGGAGATCGTCTACGACGAGCCGTCGCTGGAGAACTACATCGCCCGGGCCACCGAGGTCACCCCGGAGCACCCGGTGCTGGTGGACAACTTCCTCGACGACGCCATCGAGATCGACGTGGACGCGCTGTGCGACGGCACCGACGTCTACCTCGGCGGCGTGATGGAGCACATCGAGGAAGCCGGCATCCACTCCGGCGACTCGGCCTGCGCCCTGCCGCCCATCACCCTGGGGCGCCAGGACATCGAGCAGGTCCGCCGGTCCACCGCGGCCATCGCCCGGGGCGTCGGGGTCCGCGGGCTGCTCAACGTGCAGTACGCGCTCAAGGACGACGTGCTCTACGTGCTGGAGGCCAACCCGCGCGCCTCCCGGACGGTGCCGTTCGTGTCCAAGGCGACCGCCGCGCCGCTGGCCAAGGCCGCCGCGCGCATCATGCTCGGGGCCTCCATCGCCGAGCTGCGCGCCGAGGGCCTGCTGCCCGCCGAGGGCGACGGCGCGGACCTGCCGATCGACGCCCCGGTCGCGGTGAAGGAGGCCGTGCTGCCGTTCCACCGGTTCCGCACCCGCGAGGGCTACGGGGTGGACTCGCTGCTCGGGCCGGAGATGAAGTCCACCGGCGAGGTCATGGGCATCGACACCTCCTTCGGGCAGGCGTTCGCCAAGTCGCAGTCCGGCGCCTACGGTTCGCTGCCGGTCAAGGGCCGGGTGTTCGTCTCGGTGGCCAACAAGGACAAGCGCTCGCTGGTCTTCCCGGTCAAGCGCTTGGCCGACCTCGGGTTCGAGATCCTGGCCACCAGCGGTACCTCCGAGGTGTTGCAGCGCAACGGGATCGTCTCCACCGTGGTGCGCAAGCACAACGAGGAGGGCGACCAGCGGCGCGACGTGGTGGACCTGATCAAGGCGGGGGAGGTCGACATGGTGATCAACACCCCGTACGGCAACCCCGGCCCCCGGGTCGACGGCTACGAGATCCGCACCGCGGCGGTGTCCCGGGACATCCCGTGCATCACCACGGTGCAGGGCGCCGCGGCGGCGGTCCAGGGCATCGAGGCCGCGATCCAGGGCAACATCGGCGTCCGCCCGCTGCAGGCGCTGCAGGCGGCGCTGCGCGAAGGCGGACGGCGGTGACGCTCGGCGCGCCGTTCGGCGCGCGCCTGGCCGAGGCGGTGCGGCGGCGGGGCCCGCTGTGCGTGGGCGTCGACCCGCACCCCTCGCTGCTGGGCGCCTGGGGGCTCGGCGAGGACGTCGCGTCCCTGGAGCGGTTCGCGCTGACCGCCGTCGAGGCCCTGGCCGACCAGGTGGCGGTGCTCAAGCCGCAGGCCGCCTTCTTCGAGGCCTACGGCTCGGCCGGGGTCGCGGTGCTGGAACGCGTCGTCACCGAGGCGCGGCAGGGCGGCGCCCTGGTGCTGCTGGACGTCAAGCGCGGCGACATCGGGTCCACCATGACCGCCTACGCCAAGGCCTACCTCGACGAGCACTCGCCGCTGGCGGCCGACGCGGTGACCCTCTCGCCCTACCTCGGGTACGGCTCGCTGGCCCCGGCCATCGGCCTGGCCGAGCAGACCGGGCGCGGCGTGTTCGTGCTCGCCCGCACGTCCAATCCGGAGGGTGCGGGCCTGCAACGGGCGGTGACCGAGGGCGGCGGCGTCGCGCAGTCCATCGTGGACGCGGCGGCGGCGGGCAACGCGGGCGCCGATCCGATGGGCCACATCGGACTCGTGGTGGGAGCGACCGTCCGGGCCGGCGAGCTGGACCTGTCCCGGCTCAACGGCCCGATCCTCGCCCCGGGCCTCGGCGCCCAGGGCGCCACGGTCGACGGCCTGCGCGCGACGTTCGGCCCGGTGCTGCCGCAGGTGCTGCCCGCCACCGCCCGGGACGTGCTCCGGCACGGCCCCGGCACCGCCGAGCTGCGCAAGGCCGCCCGGCGGGTGCAGGACCAGCTCACCACCCTGCTCGACTGAAGCCGTGGCGGGGTGGTGGGATCTCGCCGATCCCGCCACCCCGCGCGGCGTCCGGCGGCTACGGTGACCGGTGTGACCGCAGCGGAACAGGTCGTGGCGCGACCGCCCAAGCCCCCGCGCGTGCTGCGCTGGCTGGTGCTGATGCTGGTGACCTGGCTGGTGACGGGCGTGTACGCCGTCATCGCCCTGGAGTGGGCGATCTGGAGCGGGGCGCTGGGTCTGGGCACCGTGGCGGTGGAGCGGACCGCGCGGGTCGAGCTGGAGACCGGCGACCGGTTCGGCTTGACCACGGCGCACGAGGACGGTTTCGTCACCTGCGAGGTGATCCCGGATTCGGGACAGGCCCGCTCCCTCTTCACCTACGCCCCGCACACCACCAGCCTGCGCAGCGCGCGCCTGCCGGACCCGGAGCGCGCCTGGTTCAGCGGCGGCGCCGAGGTCCGCTGCACCCACCCGGCCGTGGTCCTGCTCCCGGAGCGCTACTCCGAGACGGGGATCCACGCGATGGGCTGGCTGTTCGGCGCCTCGGGCGTGCTCTTCCTGGTCGTCGTGGTCCAGCTCTCCCGCCGCGTCACGTACTCCAACCGGAGAACGGCGCAGCTGCACGGGCGGTCGTGAGCGACCGCTCCGATGCCCCGAATCGGCCCCAGCGCCGCCGAGCCGTCCGCTACTGTTCGGTGCGACCGAAGCACCGTAGGCCGAATGGGGGAGTCCGTGAGCGGGGCGTCCGAGCGCATCCAGGAGATGATGCGCAAGTTCGAGGAGCAGGCCGCCAAGGCCGGTGAGCTGCAGGAAGCGATGCAGGGCTTGCAGGGCACGGCGAGCAGCCCGGACCGGTCGGTGACGGTGACCGTCGCCCCGTCGGGTGCGCTGCTCGACCTGCGGCTGACCCCCGGCGCCGTCCGGCACTCGGCCGCCGAGCTCCAGCAGACCATCATGGCCACCGTCCGGGAGGCCACCGCGAACGCGGCCGAACAGCTCAACGAGACCGTCGCCCCGATCCTGGGCGACCGGTTCGACCAGTTCCAGCAGGCGTTCAACGTCGAAGGCGTCGCGATCAAGCCGCCACCGGCCGACGACCAGGACGACCCCGCCCCGGAGCCGCCGCCCGCGGCCCCGCAGCCCGGACCGGCCGCCGCACCCCCGCGACCCAAGCCGGACGCCGACCCCGAGGACGACGACTTCTCCGACGAGTCCTTCCTGCGCTGATCCACCGGAAACCGACGCCCCCGCGGTGGCCGAAGTGACATGGTGCCCCGTGGCGGAGCGCGCACGACCGGTGGCAGCACGATGGTTCGCGGGAGGCAGGGGATGACGGCACCGACGGGCCCGGGGGATTTCCAGGCGCTCAACGAGGGTGACGGCGAGTCGAAGAACTGGTTCGAGCAGGCGGCGGGGCGCGGCTCGTCGGCGGTCGGCGCGGCGCAGGACCTCGCCGACGCCTCCTCGCCCCCGGAGTGGGGCGCGGCGGTGGTCTCGGCCCGGATGGAGCAGCTCGAACTGCTGTCCAGCCCTGGGCAATCGTTGATGAGCAACGGGCTCGGCTTCCTGGTGTCGATCGTCCTGAGCCCGCTCATCGAGATCGCCGAGTACGCGATTGGCGATCCGGAGCAGATGCGCTCCACCGGCGAGGGCTGGGAGCAGGTGGCCACCTGGCTCGACGAGGTCGGCGAGCAGGAGAAGCGGCGTGCCGAGGCCACCGCGGCGGGCTGGCAGGGCGCCGATGGCGACGCGTTCCGCAAGCAGATGACCGAGTTCGGCGACGGCGTCACCGCGCTGGCAGCCGACGTCCGGGACCTCAAGGGCACCCTGGACATGATCGCCGACATCTTCGACATGTTCGTCGAGTTCGTCATCCAGATCATCACCGAGCTGGTCATCGGCCTCATCGTGCAGTGGCTCGCCGCCCTCGCCGCGTCCTGGATCACCGCAGGCGCCTCGGTCGCCACCGCAGGTACCACCACGACCGTCCAGGTCGGTTCCACCGGGATGCGCATCACATCGCGCCTCGCCAAGCTCCAAGGGCAGCTCGCCAAGCTTCTCCGGCGCTTGGAGGACCTGTTGAAGAGCATCCGCGGGCCGCTGAACGCCCTGCTGGACCGGGCGGGTTCCGTTCCGGGTGGCCGGATGTTGGTGAACCAGCTCGGGAAGAGGAACCCGGCGTTCAGGGTCGTCAACCAGTTCGACTCGAACACCTTGGCCTCGACGACGAGCAACGTCTTCATGCGCGGCACGACCGGGGAAGGCGCACTGGCCGCCAACATCGGAGAGCAGGTGCTCAAGGGGGCCATCGGTGGCGAGACCAGCCTCGGTCGGGCCGCCGTCACCGCGGCGACCGACACAGCCACCGGTGCGGCCATCGAGCACGGGGCTTCGACGATCTACGACAACGGTCGAGGTGCCATCCAAGGCGACCTGTCAGCGGAGGAAAGGCAGTCGGCGCAGGAGAAGGGGTTCGAATGAGCAGCGGAGCGGGGCTGAGCTGACGTGGCGCGGCATCTCGGTGGGACGCTGGCGCTGCGACAGCACTGGTGTCGTCCGGACGAAGTGATCCGGTTGGTGGCCGCGTTCCGGGGCAGCGGCGTGCGGTTCGACGTCCCCGGGCTGTCGTGGGAAGGCCGCACCGGTGGTCGGGCCGCAGCGGAGGGCATCGAGCGCGGCATGATTGCCGCTGACCAGTTGATCAGCGGTTCGTGGGAGATCGCGGGCGCGAGTCCTCCGCGCATCGTCTACTTCGGGCCAGGGGTGCGGAGCCAGGTGCTCGCCGCAGCGGGGATGGAACGCGACAGCGCGGCCGAGCTGATGTGGGTGCTCACGTCGCAGCGCACGGCCCTGTTGCGGCGTCGACCAGAGTCGGTGGCCGAGGACGGCGGTGGGTTGTGGGACCGGGCCCGCCGTTTCGGCGCCGGGGTCCGCGGCTTCTCCCGAGAGGTGGTGGACGTCGTCCGCGACGACCGGCTCGGCGGTCATCCCGCCGGGGCGCCTGTCCCGCTCGCGGCGGTCGACGAGCTGGCGCAGCTCACCGGTGCCACCGTGGTCGGCCTGTCCCGTCGCCGGTTGCCGAGCGAGCACGGCGAGCGGGACTCCGCCGCGCTGCGGATCGGACTCGACGACCGGTCGGGTTTCGACATCATCGCTCCGACCGACGACGACGCCCACCGGCTCCATGCGCTGGCCACCGGGCAGAAGTAGGAAGAACCGTGCTCAAGGACCCGTTCGCCCTCGACGAGATCGCCGCGCGCACCTGGTGCCGTCCAGGCGAGGAACTGCTGTGGCGGATCGGTCCGCGCCGAGGTCACGTGGCTTCGGACATCGCCGGTCGACGATCCGCTCCGCACCACGCCGGGGACCGGATCGCCGCGCCGCGGCTCGAGGCGCCGGACTGGCCCGTACCCAGCGAGCCGGTCGGGGAGGGGCGTTACCACGGCGACGAGTGGGCGCACGATCCGTCGATCTGGGCGCAGGCCCGGGCTGGTGATCCGCGTGCCGCGGCGGCCCGCTGTGCCGATGGACTGGCTGCTGGACAGGCCGACGCCTGGTTGGTGCTGTCCGCGCAGCGCTTGGCCGTCGTGGTCGCCGAGTCCCACGCTCCCGAACCCGCGGCCGGCGGCTGGCTAGCCCGTGCCAAGTCGTTCGCCGAGAACGCGGTCCCGGGGTCCCGAACCGAGGACGTCGCCCTCACCACGCTGTGGGAGATTCCAGGGAGTTCAATCCACCACTTCGACGCGGTGCCCGCCGGACGCGAGATCGAGCCCCAGTGGTTCGGCCTGATCGCCTTCCACGACGGATCGGTGCTCATGGTCCGGGTGGACGGCAAGGTCGCAGCGGAATCCGTGGTGAGCGCCGGGGCAGGTGTGTTCGCCCCATGACGGCGGCGCGGTTCGTGCCCGTGGCGCCGCGCGGTGCTGCCGCTGGACGTGCTCATCGCGGCTGAGCCCTGGTGGACGGCCGGTCCGCCGACCCATCGCCTTCGTCGGGCTGCTCGGCTTCGCCATCGCGGTCCTGCTCCTCGGCTGAGCGGGTCGCGCCGCGCTGACGGCTGAACCCCGGCGTCACCCTTTCGTCATCTTCGCGAGTCCGGCAAACCGCCCCGCCCGTGGTGTGACGCACGCTATGTTGTGCGTCGACGGTATCCGATCAGCCACTGCGGGTGATCAACGGTGGCGCGCGGACGAGGGGAGTTCAGCGGTGGGTGCGCCTGAGGGGGAGAACCAGGTCGAACTGGACGCGATCGACCAGGCACGGATCGACAGCGCCATGGCGCCCGATGCCTCGGACGCCTTCCTGGGCGGGATGCTGGAGAACGTCGCCCAGGTCGGGCGGATCATGGCCGGTGCGGCGCGCAAGGCCGAGCTCGCCAGCGCGATCAACGCCGGTTCGGCGATGCGGGTGGAACCGGACCAGGTCGACGAGCTGGCGCGCTTCTTCGAGTCCAAGGCCACGGAGATGAACGACCGCTCCTACGACGTGCAGATGCTCGCCTACGTCTCCGCGCCGGGAACGGACCCGGTCAGCTCCCAGGTCGTCGACGCCTACGGGAAGGTCGGCGCCGGGGACAGCAACGCGTACTACGAGAACTACATCAAGCTCGCCGAGGTGTTCACCAACACGGCTGCCAACCTGCGGGCGAGCGCGGCGCAGGTCCGGACGAACGACCAAGACGCCGCGGACAGCTTGGGAGGCAATCTTGCGCAGTAGTCTGGCCGTCAGCGCGGTGCTCGCCGGTGTTCTGCTCGCGGGGTGCGGTTCGGGCGCCGACGGGGCCCTGCCGGAGCAGACCGGCACACCGGCGCCGGAGCCCACCGCCGAGGAACCGGCCCGCACGGCTCCGGCGAAGTCGGTGGCCGTGGCGGACCAGTGTTCGCTGCTGACCCCCGAGCAGCTCAGCGCCTTGGGATTCGACCAGCAGCCCCGCGCGCGCGAATCGCAGGGCGTTCCCGGGTGCCAGTTCGAGGCGGGCGAGCCGGGTTCGCCGGGGTGGGGCGCCTTCGTCGCCGCCGATCAGCGGACCATGCAGGACTTCCTCGCCGCCGGGCGGGGAGCTGTCCAGGGCGATCTCGGGGGGTACCCGACCGCCCAGGTCGACAACGGTTCCGGCTGCTTGCTGTCGATCGACGTCTCCGACTCGGGTTCGCTGTTCGTCAACGCCATCGTCCGCCCCGGGGCCGATCCCGAGGTGGGCAGCGGATGCGATGCCGCGACGCGCGTCGCGGAGGCGGCGATCGCCAACCTTCCCAATGCTTGAGGGGGCATCGGATGACCACTCCGAGAGACATCGAACCCACGCAGTTCGACGGGGTTTCGCTGGCCCAGATGCGGGGCTGGGTGCAGAACGGCTCACCGCAGGGCCTGTACGACAAGGCCGACCAGTGGAAGAAGGAGGACGAATACCTCCGCGAAGTCGCTTCGCAGGTCAGCGAGAAGCTGAAGCAGGTCGGGGCCGTGATGCAGTCCCGGTCCGGTGAGGCGATGCAGGACGCCGCCATGCCGGTGGTGCTGTGGACGGAGGTCGCGGCCGACAACGCCCAGGCGCAGTCGCTGCGGATGCAGGACCAGGGCGAGGCGTTCTCGAAGGTGCAGTCGTCGATCCCGAAGGCGGGCGAGGAGCAGGCCGTCCCGGACGACATGTGGATCGAGGAGACCTGGGACACCATGTGGACCGGCTCCACCGACGCCGAGGACGCCAAGGCGCACAACGAGAAGCTGCGCCAGGAGGCGGTGACGGCGTTCAACGCCTACGACAACGCCTCGCAGAGCAACGTCGCGGCGAGCGCGGTGTTCACCCCGCCGCCGCAGGGCGGCGCCAGCGTCGCGGTCGAGGGCGGGCAGCACCAGCAGGTCGGCCAGCTGCACCAGGCGCCCGCGCAGACCGGCAGCCAGTGGGCCGGTCCGGGTGGCGGTACCGGGACCGGACCGGGTGCCGGCCCGGGACCGACCCCCGGCTCGCCCGGTTCCCCGGGCACGCCCGGCGGACCTGGGGTCCCGCTGCCGGGTCGGCCGGATCCCACCAGGCCGGAGTGGAACACGCCTCGGCCGCCGACTCCCGGTCCGGACGGGCGCACTCCCGGTCCCGGCCCGGGGTCGCCCGGCGGTCCGGGCTCGCCCGGGTACGTCGGCCCGGGCGGCCGCGGTGGCTCCGGCAGGTCCGCCGGTGGTGCCGGTGCCGGGCGTCCCGGTGCGGGGTCCGGGGCCGGTGGCGGTCGCGGGGGCGCCGGTGGCGGTCTCGGCGCGCGCGGGGGTGCGGGTGCCGGTGGCGCCGGCGCCGGGCGCGCTCCGCTCGGGCCCGGCGGGGCCAGCGGGGTCGGCGGGTCGGCCGGGGCCGGAGCGACCGGCGGGACCGGCTCGTCCGGCGGTGCCGGGGGCGCGGGTGGTCGCGGTGGTGCCGGGATGGCCGGTGCCGGTGCGCGTCCGCAGGGCCGGCAGGGCGAGGAGGACCAGGAGCACGAGACCCCCGAGTACCTGAAGGGCGACCACGGCTTCTTCGACGAGGAGATGCCGAAGGTGGCCCCGCCGGTGTTCGGGGATTGGGAGCAGCGCTGATCGAGGTGTGGTGATCGCGGGCGGCATCGGTTGTCCGGTGCCGCCCGCGCTTGTCGACTGGGGAGCATCCGTGAAACTCGAACTGTCGGAACAGGCATTCCACCAGGCGTGGAAGCACTTCGGGCTGGGGACGAAGCCGTTGGTGCTCAACGTGCTCCCGGAGGGCGTGCTGCAGGGCGAGCGCCGCGCCGCCGAGCAGCGGGCCTGGGAGGAGCTGCGCCGCGCCGGCTTCGGCGACGAGGTGCGGGAGGACGACGTGCACGGCGTCCTGCTGCCGCTGCACCGCTACGAGCAGGCCTTCGACCTCACCTTCCGGGAGAGCGCGCCGTCGGGGGAGCAGCGCGCGATGACCGGGCTGGTGGCCGTCGCGCGGACCCGCGCCACCCTGGCGGTGCGGGCCGACGGCGGTGTCCGGCTGGCCGCGGTGCCCGCGGACTCGGCGGTGCGCGCGTTGCTCGGCGTGCTGCCCGAGGTGCGACCGGGGCCCGGGCGGGGCGTGTCGGTGCGCAGCGCGGCGGTGGAGCACGCGGCCTCCCAGGCGGGCTCGGACGACCGCGCGATGACCGAGGGCCTGACCAGGATGGGCGTGCGCCGCGAGGACGCGCGGTCCCTGGTGGCGATGGCGGGAGGTCCGCGCCTGGCGTTCGCGCAGGTCGGGGCGGCGGTGATGGACGGCGGCGGCAAGCGGCAGCGGGCGCCGATGGTGACCCACTGCTTCGCCAACGCCCGGGGCTGGTACCTGTTCGAGAACAGCACCCGCAGCGGCGAGGCGTGGACCACCATCGCGCCGATCGACAAGCAGCGGATGGCCGGCCGGGTGCAGGACCTGCTCAAGACCCTCCCGCGGTAGTCGTGGACCACCCGGGGTTCCGTGATGCGGAAGGTCGGCGAGTTCTTGATCACTTCGCCGGTGCGAGACATTTCACCCCGTCGTGACCTGCGAGGATGACACCGGCGTGGCTCAACGACCGGAAATCGGACACATTCGAAGAACTTTGGCCGAGATTGGTGCACTTCAGCGGCTTTGTTGATAGGACTGGCAGCGGCCCCGCGCTCGTGCACCCCTTGTACGGGCGCTTCCCGAAGGGCCTGCGCGGCGGTGCGGGTGAATCCCGCTCACGAAAACCGGACCCCGTTGGGGGGCCGTCGGGCCGAGTCGGTACCGTCGCCGCACCGATCAAGAGAAACCCCACATCACGGAGGACATGGTGGCCCTTCCCCAGCTGACCGAGGAGCAGCGGGCAGCAGCTCTGGAAAAGGCGGCTGCCGCCCGTCGCGCCCGAGCTGAGCTCAAGGAGCGCCTCAAGCGAGGTGGAACCACGCTGGCGGAGGTCCTGGACACCGCCGACAAGGACGAGGTCTTCGGCAAGATGAAGGTCTCGGCCCTGCTGGAAGCCCTCCCCGGCGTTGGCAAGGTGCGGGCGCAGCAGATCATGGAGCGCTTGGAGATCGCCAACAGCCGTCGGCTGCGCGGGCTGGGTGAGCGTCAGCGCAAGGCGCTGCTCGCCGAGTTCAGCGGCGAGTGATCGACGCACGAGCCGGCGCTGAGCCGAGGCAGGCCTCCGTGGCCGAGCCTCGGCTCACCGTCGTTTCCGGGCCTTCCGGCGTCGGCAAGTCCAGCGTCCTCGCCGAGGTGCGCGCGCGGGCGCCCGAGGTGTACTTCAGCGTCTCGATGACCACCCGCGCCCCGCGCGCCGGTGAGGTCGACGGCGTGCACTACCACTTCGTCAGCGCCGAGGAGTTCGAGCGCAAGATCGCCGCGGGGGAGATGCTGGAGCACGCCCGGTACGCGGGCAACCGCTACGGCACGCCGCGCGAGCCGGTGGAGCGGGCGCTGGCCGAGGGGCTGCCCGCGCTGCTGGAGATCGAACTGCAAGGCGCCCGGCAGGTCCGCGCGAGCATGCCCGAGGCGCAGCTGGTCATGCTGCTCCCGCCGTCCTGGGACGAGCTGGTGGAGCGGCTGACCGGTCGCGGGACCGAGGATCCCGAGGTGCTGCGGGCGCGGCTGGCCACGGCGCGGGCCGAACTGGCGGCTGAGCCGGAGTTCGACGTGGCCGTGGTCAACTCCGACGTGCGGAGCGCGGCCGAGGAATTGGTAGGATTGATTCTCGGTTCCCAGCGGTGAGCCGACGCGGGCCCGAGCGGCCGACCGCGTCGGTCGGCCCTAGGGGCTCGCGGCACCGCCGCACCGGAACAGTCATCCACAGGAGCAGGAGCCACCCACGTGAGCACCCCCAGCGCGCTGGCTGCGCTCAACAGCAGCCCGTCGACGAACACCACCGAGGGCATCACCTACCCGCCGATCGACGACCTGCTGGAGCAGGTCAGCTCGAAGTACGCCCTGGTCATCTACTCGGCCAAGCGCGCGCGGCAGATCAACGACTACTACGCGCAGCTCGGTGAGGGCCTGCTGGAGTACGTCGGCCCCCTGGTGGAGCCGGGTCCGCGGGAGAAGCCGCTCTCGATCGCGCTCCGCGAGATCCACGCGGGCGTGCTCGAGCACACCGAAGGCGAGTGACCTCCGGACGTCCCGAGGACCGCGCCGCGCCACCGCGGGTGGTCCTCGGCGTCGGTGGGGGTATCGCGGCCTTCAAGGCCTGCGAGGTGCTGCGCCGGTTGACCGAGTCCGGGCACGACGTCCGGGTGGTGCCGACCGACGCGGCGCTGAACTTCATCGGGGCCGCGACGTTCGAGGCCCTCTCCGGGCACCCGGTGCGCACCGGGGTCTTCTCCGACGTCGACGAGGTCCTGCACGTGCGGCTCGGCCAGGAGGCCGACCTGGTCGTGGTGGCCCCCGCGACGGCGGACCTCATCGCCCGGGCCGCCCACGGCCGGGCCGACGACCTGCTCACCTCGACGCTGCTGACGGCGCGCTGCCCGGTCCTGCTCGTCCCCGCGATGCACACCGAGATGTGGGAGCACCCGGCGACGCGGGACAACGTGGCGCTGCTGCGCTCGCGCGGCGTGGTGGTCGCCGAACCCGACCGGGGCAGGCTGACCGGCCCGGACACCGGCAAGGGCCGGATGCCCGAACCGCCCGAGATCGTCGACCTCGCCCGGCTGCTGCTCGCCGAGCGCACCGCGCTGCCCCGCGACCTGGAGGGCCGCCGGGTGGTGGTCTCGGCCGGGGGCACCCGCGAGCCGCTGGACCCGGTGCGCTACCTCGGCAACCGCTCCTCCGGTCGGCAGGGCTACGCGCTGGCCAGGGTGGCGGCGCACCGCGGCGCCGAGGTGGAGCTGCTGGCCGCGCACACCGCGGACCTGGTGCGCCCGGCGGGCGTCGAGCTGGTCCCGGTGGGTTCGGCGGCGGAGCTGCGGGACGCGGTGCTGACCCGCGCCGACGGCGCCGACGCGGTGGTGATGGCCGCCGCGGTCGCCGATTTCCGGCCGGTCGACCGGGCCGAGCACAAGATCAAGAAGACCGGCGCCGATCCGGAACCGGTGGCGCTGACCCGCAACCCGGACGTGCTCGCCGAGCTGGTGCGCACCCGCGACGCCGGGGAGGTCGACGTCCCGCTCATCGTGGGGTTCGCCGCCGAGACCGGTGACCCGGACACCTCGGTGCTCGACCACGGGCGGGCCAAGCTCGCCCGCAAGGGCTGCGAGCTGCTGGTGGTCAACGCCGTGGGCGACGGCCGCGCCTTCGAGGTCGAGGACAACGCGGGCTGGCTGCTGGGCGACGACGGGCAGGTGGCGCCGATCCCGTTCGGCGCCAAGTCGCTGCTGGCCGCCACAGTGTGGGACGCGGTGAGCGCCCGGCTGGGCCACCAGTAGGCTGTCCGCCCGGGTCCATCCGTCCGGATGGCCGCACGCACTTGCCGCCGTACACCTCAGGGAGAGCCGTGAGCCAGGATCCGCGCACCGGTCGCAGGTTGTTCACCAGCGAGTCGGTGACCGAAGGGCATCCGGACAAGATCTGCGACGCGATCAGCGACTCGATCCTGGACGCGCTGCTCGCCCAGGACCCGCGCTCCCGCGTGGCGGTGGAGACGCTGGTGACCACCGGTCAGGTGCACGTGGCCGGTGAGGTGACCACCGACGCCTACGCCGACATCCCGACGATCGTCCGGGAGAAGATCCTGGAGATCGGCTACGACTCCTCGGCGAAGGGCTTCGACGGCAACTCCTGCGGCGTCAACGTCGCGATCGGGTCGCAGTCGCCGGACATCGCGCAGGGCGTGGACACCGCGCACGAGTCGCGGGTCGAGGGCGTGATCGACGAGATCGCCTCGCAGGGCGCCGGTGACCAGGGCCTCATGTTCGGCTACGCCTGCGACGACACGCCGGAGTTCATGCCGCTGCCGATCGCGCTGGCGCACCGCCTGTCGCGGCGGCTGACCCGGGTCCGCAAGGACGGCGAGCTGCCGTACCTGCGCCCGGACGGCAAGACCCAGGTGACCATCGAGTACGCCGGTGACCAGCCGGTGCGGCTGGACACCGTGGTGCTGTCCACCCAGCACGCGGCCGACGTCGACCTCGACGCCGTGCTCGCCAACGACATCCGGCAGCACGTGATCGACCCCGAGGTCGGCGAGCTCGACCTGGACACCGGCGGGGTGCGCACGCTGGTGAACCCGACCGGCCGGTTCGTGGTCGGGGGCCCGATGGGTGACGCGGGTCTGACGGGGCGGAAGATCATCGTGGACACCTACGGCGGGATGGCGCGGCACGGTGGTGGCGCCTTCTCCGGCAAGGACCCGTCGAAGGTGGACCGGTCGGCGGCGTACGCGATGCGCTGGGTGGCCAAGAACGCGGTGGCCGCGGGGCTGGCGGGCCGGATCGAGGTGCAGGTCGCGTACGCGATCGGCAAGGCGGCTCCGGTGGGCCTGTTCGTGGAGACCTTCGGGACCGAGAACGTGGACCCGGTGAAGATCCAGGCGGCGATCAACGAGGTCTTCGACCTGCGCCCGGCGGCCATCATCCGCGATCTGGACCTGCTGCGGCCGATCTACGCGCCGACCGCGGCCTACGGCCACTTCGGCCGCGCCGACGTGGACCTGCCGTGGGAGCGCACCGACCGAGCCGAGGCCCTCAAGACGATCGCAGGCGCCTGAGGCCCGACGCCGGCTGGAACCAGGTGAGGGGCACCCTTGCCCAAGTAACTCGGACAAGGGTGCCCCTCACTCACGTCCCGAACGGGTGACGGCGGACGCGGTCCTGCCGGTGGCTCCGGAGGGCTCAGGCCGTGGCGAAGCCGATCTGCCGCCAGGCCTCGTAGACCGCGACGGCGGCGGAGTTGGCCAGGTTCATCGAGCGGATCCCGGCGCGCATCGGGATGCGCACCGGCTCGGTCGCGGCCTCGATCAGCTCCTCGGGCAGGCCCACCGATTCGGGACCGAACAGCAGCACGTCCCCGGCCCGGTACTGCACCGACTCGTAGGAGCGCTCGGCGCGGGCGGTGAAGGCGAAGATCCGCTCCGGGCGGATGGCCCGCCACGCCGACTCGACGTCCGGGTGGACGTGCAGCGCGGCGAGGTCGTGGTAGTCGAGCCCGGCGCGGCGCAGCTTGGCGTCCTCCACGGAGAAGCCCAGCGGTTCGACCAAGTGCAGCGCGCAACCGGAACCGGCCGCCATCCGGATCGCGTTGCCGGTGTTGCCGGGGATCTCGGGGCGGTAGAAGACGACGTGAAACACCCGGAATCCTGTCACAGCGCGGTCGCACCGGGGGCCTCGGGGCGCGTGCGCGCGGGGCGGTCGGCGGATTCTGGTAGAGAAGGGGCCATGGCAGCGGCACGGGGGCGGACCCCGCCCCAGGAGCGGACTTCGGCGCAGCGCCTGCCGGTGGCCCGCGTGCTGGTCGACGTGCCGCTGCCGGTGCACCTGGACCGCCCGTTCGACTACCTGGTGCCCGACCGGCTGGACGCCGACGCGGTGCCCGGCTGCCGGGTCCGGGTCCGGTTCCGGGGCAAGCTGGTGGACGGCTTCCTGCTCGAACGCCGCGAGACCTCGGACTTCGCCGGGGCGCTGTCCTGGCTCGAACGGGTGCCCTCGGCCGAACCGGTGCTCACCCCGGACCTGCTCGCGCTGGCGCGGGCGGTCGCCGCCCGCTACGGCGGGATGCTCGCCGACGTGGTCCGGCTGGTGGTGCCGCCGCGCGTGGCGAAGGCGGAGAAGTCCGTCGCGACCGAGCCGGGGCCCCCGCCGCCGCGCCCGGTGGGCGAGTGGTCGCGGTACCGGCACGGCGCGTCGTTCCTCGACGCCGTGCACGAGGGCCGGTCCGCCCGCGCGGTGTGGCAGGCGCTGCCCGGTGAGGACTGGCCGCGCCGGTTGGCCGAGCTCGCGGCCACCACGGCGGCGGCGGGCCGGGGCGCGCTGCTGGTCGTGCCCGATCACCGCGACCTGCGCCGCCTGCACGACGCGTGCGCGGACCTGCTCGGCGCCGACGGGGTGGTGGCGCTGGCCGGTGAGCTCGCCCCCGGGGAGCGCTACCGCCGCTGGCTGACCGCCCTGCGCGGCGGCACCCGGGTGGTCATCGGCACCCGGGCGGCGATGTTCGCGCCGGTGCCCGCGCTCGGGCTGGCGGTCGTCTGGGACGACGGCGACGATCTGCACAGCTACCCGCAGACCCCGTTCCCGCACACCCGCGACGTGCTCGTCCAGCGCGTGCACGCCGCCGGGGCCGCCCTGGTCGTCGGCGGTTTCGCCCGGACCGCGGAGGCCGCGCTGCTGGTGGAGTCGGGCTGGGCGCACGAGGTGGTCGCCGACCGGGAGGTGGTGCGCGGGGCCGCGCCCCGGGTGACCGCGATCGGGGAGGACTGGCAGCTCGCGCGGGACGAGGCGGCCCGCGCGGCCCGGTTGCCGTCGATGGCCTTCGAGGCGGCGCGCGGTGCCCTGGGGGCGGACGCCCCGGTGCTGGTGCAGGTCCCCCGGCGCGGCTACGTGCCCGCGCTGGCCTGCGGGGACTGCCGGGAACAGGCCCGGTGCCGCCGCTGCGCGGGACCGCTGGCGCTGCCCGGCGGGACCGACGGCGACGGTCCCCGCCCGGCGGCGTGCCGGTGGTGCGGTGCGGCGGAGGCGGCGTTCCGCTGCCCGTCCTGCGGATCGCGGCGGTTGCGCGCGGTCGCCGTCGGCCACGGCCGCACCGCCGAGGAGCTCGGCCGGGCGTTCAGCGGCGTGCCGGTGCGGACCTCCGGTGCCGGTGAGGTGCTGTCCTCGGTGCCCGCCCGGCCGGCGCTGATCGTGGCGACGCCGGGGGCCGAACCGGTCGCCGAGGGCGGCTACGGCGCGGCGCTGCTGCTCGACGGGCGGACCCTGCTGGCCCGGCCGGAGCTGCGGGCGGCCGAGGCGGCGCTGCGGTTGTGGTTCACCGCCGCCGCGCTGGTGCGCCCGGCCCGGGAGGGCGGTCGGGTGATCGTCATGGCCGATTCGGAGTTGCAGCCGGTGCAGGCGCTGATCCGCTGGGACCCGGGCTGGTTCGCGGGCCTGGAACTGGCCGAACGCGCGGAGCTGGGATTCCCGCCCGCGCGGCGGGTCGCCGCGGTCGACGGCACCCCGGAGGCCATCGAGTCGCTGCTCGACGTCGCCGACCTGCCCGCCTCGGCGGAGGTGCTGGGGCCGGTGCCGCTGGGCGAACCGGACGAGGACGGTGCCACCGAGCGGGAACGGCTCCTGGTCCGGGTCGACCGCGGGGAGGGCCGCGCCCTGGCCCGGTCGCTGCACGACGCCCAGGCGGTCCGCGCCGCCCGGAAGGCGGCGGAGCTGCAGGTGCGCCTGGACCCGCTGGAGATGCTGTGACGTTCAGTACCGGTGCACCTCGACATCGGGGGCGGGTTCGGCGGCGTCGGCGGGTGCCGAGATCCGGTCGGGGTCGCCGTCGGAGGTGTAGCGGCGGGCTGGATCGGCGGCCAGCGCGTCCAGCCACGCCGTCGAGCCGAACTCGGCTTCCGGGCCGGTCGGTCCCTGCGAGCGGATGCGCGGCACCGCGGCCGGGTCGAAGTCGGCCGCCCACGGCGACGGAGCGGGGTTCGAGCCGACGAGCATGACGCTGTCGTGCCGGTACGCGGTGCCCGCGGCCGCGCCCGCCACGGCCAGCGCCGGATCGTCCGGGCGCGCACCGAGCGGCAGGGCCAGCGACCGGACGGCCAGCCCCGGCACCGCGTCGGCGATGATCCGCTGCATCCCGGCGATCTCCGACCGCACCTCGGCGGCCCCGAGCCGGCCCAGGTTCGGGTGCCCGGCGGTGTGGTTGCCGATCTCGACGCCGAGCTCGTGCAGCGCGCGCAGGGTGCGCCCACCGCCCGGTTCGCCGAACGGCGGGTCGACGACGTAGCAGGTGGCGACGGGGCGGAAGCCCGGGTGGGCGGCGGCGACCTCGCGCAGCACGGCGATCGCCGTGCCCGGCACCGGGTTCCCGGCGGCGTCGACGGCGAACTGGGTGGGGGAGCCGTCGTCGAAGGTGAGCACGACGGGATGGCGGCCCGCCGGGATGTCGATCCGCCCGGTGGCGTACTCGGTGGCGGTCACCGGGACGTAGCCCTCGGCGGCCAGCCGTTCCAGTTCGGCGCGGAAGTCCGCGGGCGTCCGGTCGTACGCGCTGGCCGGTTCGGGCGTGATCCGGTGGTACATCAGGACCGGGACGTCGCCGAGTTCGTTGGCGCGCACCGATTCCGGCGTCGGCGGTGCGGGTGCCGGCGGTGGGGCGGCGGGCGGCGGAGCGGGCGGTGGCGCGACGGTCCCGGGAGCCGCGGAACAGGACAGGACCAGGGCGGTGACCAAGGCCAGCGGGACGGTCGCTGCTGCTGGGCGCATCGGCGTCCACGGTAGGCGCCCGCGCTGGGAGTGGGAATGCTCCACCCGGTTGATCCGCCCGGATCGGCCTGCGACAGTGGGAGTTCGGTCGGTGCTGCCGTCCGAAGTGCCCATTTTGCGGCCGAATTCGCCCGACGTCGGGGAGGCGGGAACGGTGACGGGAACCACGGGTCGACGGCATGTTCCGCGGGCGCTGCTGATCGGCGCGGGCGTGGTCTTGGTGGTGTTGCTGGGATTCCTGCTGCTGCGATGGCTGTCCACTTCGGACGTCGAAGTGCGCGGCGTCCCGGGGCGCCCGCTGCCGCCCGCGGCGGTGAGCGGCGGGGCGATCACGGTCCGCGCCGGGGACGACGCCGCCGACGCCCGGGTGCTGCTCGACGGGCGCGCGGTCGAGGTTGTGCGCGAAGGTCCGGAGCTCGCGCTGCGCCCGGGTCCGCTGCCCGACGGGACGCACCGGGTGTCGGTGCGGGTGCCCGGGTTGCTCGGGTCCGGCACCGTGGAGCGCGAGTTCACCGTCGACGGCACGCCGCCCGCGCTGCACGTCGAGGACTCGCTGCGCCCGGAGGCGCCGGGCGAACCGGTGACGGTGACCGGTCGCGTCGAGGGCGCCACCGAGGTCGCCGTCGCCGGCGCCGCGGTGGCCCCGGACCGGAGCGGCGGCTTCGCCGCGGTGGTGCCGAACCCGGACCGCGAGGTGCGGGTGCTCGCCACCGACGCGGCGGGCAACCGCGCCGAACGCACCCTGACCGTCCACACCAGACACCCGGGGATGCGCGCGGTGCACATGACCGGCATGGCCTGGTCCAGCGCGACGTTGCGCGAACCGGTGCTGGAGATGGCCCGGCAGGGCCGGATCGACACCGTGGAACTGGACATCAAGGACGAGAGCGGCGAGGTCGCCTACGACTCGGCGGTGCCGATGGCCGAGCGGCTCGGCGCCGACAAGGGCTACTACGACGCGCGGCGGGCCATCGACGAGCTGCACGCGATGGGCGTGCGGGTGGTCGGCAGGCTGGTGGCGTTCAAGGACCCGGTGCTGGCCGAGGCGTCGTGGCGCGGCGGGCATCCCGAGCGGGTCGTGCAGACCGCCGACGGGCGGCCGTGGACCTCGGGCGGCTACGGCGCCTTCGCGTTCACCAACTTCGCCGATCCGGTGGTGCGGCAGTACAACGTCGACCTCGCCGCGGAGGCCGCCGAGCTCGGGTTCGACGACGTGCTCTACGACTACGTGCGGCGGCCCGACGGCGACCTGGACCGGATGCGCTTCCCGGGCCTGACCACCACGCCGGAGGCCGGGATCGTCGAGTTCCTGCGGCAGACCCAGACCGAGGTGCGGTCCCGGGGCGCGCTGCTCGGCGCGTCGGTGTTCGGCATCGCGGTGGACCGGCCGACCCAGATCGCCCAGGACATCCCGGCGATGGCGCGCTACGTCGACTACATCGCGCCGATGGTCTACCCGTCGCACTGGGGGCCCGGGGAGTTCGGCGTGGCCGATCCCGACGCCCAGCCCTACGACATCGTCCGGCGCTCCCTCGCCGGGTTCGCCGAAGCGGTGCGCGGCACCGACGTGCAGATCATCCCGTGGTTGCAGGACTTCAGCCTCGGCCGGGAGTACGGCCCGGCGGAGGTCGCCGCCCAGGTCGACGCGGCGCGCGACGCCGGGATGCCGTCGTTCCTGCTGTGGGCGGCGAACTGCCGCTACACCGGGGAGGCGCTGGTCCCGGGCGGCTGACTTGTGGTCGCGGCGCGCGCTCGGCAGAGTGTGCGCCGTCACCGATGTGGGAGGTGGGGATGACCGCACGTTCCGCCCCGGCGCGGGCCGGTGCCGCGATCCTGGGCGCGCTGCTGTGCTCCGCGCTGGTCGCCCCGGTCGCGCACGCTTCGCCCCCGGCGCCGCCCAAGCGCGCCTCGGCCGTCGGCCACGGCGGCGCGGTGTCCAGCGTCGACCCCCACGCCACCGCGATCGGCATCGACGTGCTGCGGCGCGGTGGCACCGCGACCGACGCGGCGGTCGCCGTCGCGGCGGCGCTGGGGGTGACCGAGCCGTACTCCGCGGGCATCGGAGGCGGCGGGTACTTCGTGCACTACGACGCCCGGACCGGCGAGGTCGCCACCCTCGACGGCCGGGAGACCGCCCCGGCGGCGACCCGGCAGGACCTGTTCCTGGACGGCGGCGAGCCGATCCCGTTCGACGAGGCGGTCACCAGCGGGCTCGGCGTCGGCGTGCCCGGCACGGCGCGCACCTGGCAGGCGGCCCTGGACCGGTGGGGCCGGATGGACCTGGCGCGGGTGCTGCACCCGGCCGAACGCCTGGCCCGCAGGGGTTTCGCGGTCGACGAGACCTTCCGCGCGCAGACCGAGCAGAACCAGGAGCGGTTCCGCGACTTCCCCGCCACCCGCGAGCTGTTCCTGCCCGGCGGGAAACCGCCCGAGGTCGGCACCGTGCTGCGCAACCCGGACCTGGCCGACACCTACCGGGCGCTGGCCCGGCGCGGCGTCGACGCGCTGCACCGGGGACCGATCGCCGAGGACGTCGTCGCGGCGGTCACCGAGCCGCCGGTGGACCCGGCCGCCGACCGCGAGGTCCGGCCCGGCGCGATGACCGCCGCGGACCTGCGCGACTACCGGGTCGAGGAGCGCGCGCCCACGCACGTGGACTACCGCGGGCTGGACGTGTACGGGATGCCGCCGGCCAGCTCCGGCGGCACCACGGTGGGCGAGGCCCTCAACGTCCTGGAGGGCACCGACCTCGGGTCGGTGGACCGGGCGGAGTACCTGCACCGGTTCCTGGAGGCGAGCAAGATCGGGTTCGCCGACCGCAACCGGTGGGTCGGCGACCCGGAGTTCAGCGAGGTGCCGACCGAGGAGCTGCTCGGCCAGCGGTTCGCCGACATGCGGGCCTGCCTGATCCGCCCGGACGCGGTGCTGCCGACCCCGGTGGCGCCCGGCGATCCGCGCGACCCGCAGGACTGCCGGGCGGGCACCGCGCCCACCGCGGAACCGCACGAGGGTCCCAACACCACGCACCTGACCACCGCCGACCGGTACGGCAACGTGGTCTCCTACACGCTGACCATCGAGCAGACCGGCGGCAGCGGGATCGTGGTGCCCGGCCGCGGTTTCCTGCTCAACAACGAGCTGACCGACTTCAGCTTCACCCCGGTCACCCCGGGCGTGCCGGACCCGAACCTGCCGGGGCCGGGCAAGCGCCCGCGCAGCTCGATGAGCCCGACGATCGTGCTCCGCGACGGCGAACCGCTGCTGGCCGTGGGCAGCCCCGGCGGGTCGACCATCATCACCACCGTGCTCCAGGTGCTCACCGCTCGCCTCGACCGCGACCGGACGCTGGCCGAGGCGATCGCCGAGCCCCGGGCGTCCCAGCGCAACACCGCCACGACCGACGCGGAACCGGCCCTGCTGGCCGACCCGGCGACCGCCGAGCTCACCGCGCTGGGCCACCGCTTCGAGCGGACCGCGGAGATCGGCGCGGCGACCGGGGTGGAGCGGCTGCCCGACGGCCGGTGGGCCGCCGCGGCCGAACCCGACCGCCGAGGCGGCGGAGCCGCGGCGGTCCCCTACCCGACGAGATGACCCGACCCGGTGACCCGACCCGGCCCGGCCGGGTGATCGTCGTCAGGTGAGGGGCACCCTGTACCGCGTCACGTGGTACAGGGTGCCCCTCACTCCTGGCCCTTCCGGGTGATGTGGGTCTCCGGGCGGGCCCCGGCGTGCGCGGTTGTCGGGGCGGCCGGTGCGGGCGACTAGACTCGTCGGGTCGTCCAGGAGCCCGTCGTCGACAGGAGCCCGCGTGACCGTCCAGCCGATCAGACTCTTCGGCGACCCCGTGCTGCGCACCCGCGCGGACGAGGTGGTCGACTTCGACAAGGAGCTGCGCACCCTGGTCCAGGACCTCTGGGACACGATGGAGTCCCAGGGCGGTGCCGGGATCGCCGCGCCCCAGCTCGGCGTCGGCCTGCGCGTGTTCACCTACCACTGCGACGGGTTCGCCGGTCATCTGGTGAACCCCGAGTTCTCGGTCGTCGGCGACGAGGAGCAGTTCGGCCCCGAGGGGTGCCTGTCCATCCCCGGCCTGTCCTGGGACTGCCGCCGCGCCCGGCACGTGGTGGCGCGCGGGTGGAACATGCACGGCGATCCGATCGAGGTCGAGGGCACCGACCTGCTGGCCCGCTGCATCCAGCACGAGACCGACCACCTCGACGGCGTGCTGTTCGTGGACCGGCTCGACGACGAGACCCGCAAGGCCGCCCTGCGCGAGATCCGCGGGTCGGCGTGGTTCGACGGCGCCGCCCCGGTGATCAAGGAAAGCCCGCACCCGCTGTTCGGGAGGCGTTGAGATGCGCTTGGTCTTCGCGGGCACCCCGGCCGCCGCGGTGCCGTCGCTGCGCGCCCTGATCGACTCCGAGCACGAGGTCGCCGCCGTGGTGACCCGGCCGGACGCCGCCGCCGGGCGGGGGCGCAAGGTGCTGCGCTCCCCGGTGGGCGCGCTGGCCGACGAGCACGGCATCGAGGTGCTCACCCCGGCCCGCGCCTCCGCCCCGGACTTCTTGGCGCGGCTGCGCGAGATCGCCCCGGACTGCTGCCCGGTGGTGGCCTACGGCGCGCTGCTGCGCGAGGAGGCGCTGGCCGTGCCCCGGCTCGGCTGGGTCAACCTGCACTTCTCGGTGCTGCCCGCGTGGCGCGGCGCGGCCCCGGTGCAGGCCGCGATCCGGCACGGCGACGAGATCACCGGGGCCAGCGCGTTCCGGCTGGTGCGCGAGCTCGACGCCGGTCCGGTCTACGGGGTGGTCACCGAGGAGATCCGGCCCGCCGACACCGCGGGTGAGCTGCTGGGCCGGCTCGCGGAATCCGGCGCCGGGCTGCTGCTGGCGACCCTGGACGGCCTGGCGGAGGGCACCGTGCGCGGCGCGGAGCAGCCCGCCGAGGGCATCAGCTACGCGCCGAAGGTCACCGTCGACGACGCCCGCGTCGACTTCACCGCCCCGGCGGTCGCGGTCGACCGGCTGATCCGCTCGGTCACCCCCGACCCGGGGGCGTGGGCGGAGTTCCGGGGCGAGCGGTTCAAGCTCGGTCCGGTGGCGGTGACCGGCGAGACCGGCCTCGAACCGGGGGAGATCCGGATCGAGCGGCGCCGGGTGCTGGTCGGCACGGCGACCTCGGCGGTCGCGCTGGGCGAGGTGCAGGCGGCGGGCAAGAAGCGGATGGCGGCGCCGGACTGGGCGCGCGGCACCCGGATCGACGAAGGGGAACGGCTCAAGTGAACGATCATCGGCGCAGGCGCCCGTCGCGACCGAACGGATCGCGCCCGCCGAAGCGCAAGGACTCCCCGGCCCGGCCGCCGGCGGAGGTCGACCCCGCGCGGCAGGTCGCGCTGGACGTGCTGCGAGCGGTGCGGGAGCGGGACGCCTACGCCAACCTGGCGCTGCCGCAGCTCCTCGGCCAGCGCAAGGTCACCGGCCGGGACGCCGCGCTGGCCACCGAGCTGACCTACGGCACCTCGCGCGCCGCCGGCCTGCTCGACGAGATCCTCGCCGCGTGCAGCAACCGCCCGCTGTCCGATGTGGAGCCGACGCTGCTGGACGCGCTGCGGCTCGGCGCGTACCAGTTGCTGCGCACCAGGATTCCGTCGCACGCCGCCGTGGCGTCCACGGTGGACATGGTCCGCGCGGAGGCGGGATCGCGGCCCGCCGGGTTCGTCAACGCGGTGCTGCGCCGGGTCGGCGAGCGCGACGAGGCGGGCTGGATCGCCGAGCTGGCCCCCGATCCCGCCGCCGATCCGGTGGGGCACCTGGCGCTGCGCCACTCGCACCCGCGCTGGATCGCCCAGGCGTTCGCCGATGCGCTCGGCTCGACCGGCGACGAGCTGGCCGCGGCGCTGGCCGCCGACGACGCCCGCCCGGCGGTGCACCTGGTGGCGCGCCCCGGCGAGATCAGCGCCGACGAGCTGGCGGCGATCACCGGTGGCGACCCGGCGCCGTACTCGCCCTACGGCGTGCACCTGGAGGCGGGCGCCGGTGATCCCGGTGATCTGGAGCCGGTGCGGGAGGGCTTCGCCGCCGTGCAGGACGAGGGCAGCCAGCTGGCCGCGCTCGCGGTGACCCGGCCGGACGTGGCGGGCTCCGACCTGCGCTGGCTGGACCTGTGCGCGGGGCCCGGTGGCAAGGCGAACCTGCTCGGCGCCCTGGTCACCCTCGACGGCGGCGTCCTCGACGCGGTGGAGCAGGCGCCGCACCGGGCCGAGCTGGTGCGCGGGATCACCCGCGACCTGTCGGTGCGGGTCCACGTCGCCGACGGCCGCGACCCCGGCCTGGAACCCGGCTACGACCGGGTGCTGGTGGACGCGCCGTGCACCGGGCTCGGCGCGCTGCGCCGCCGCCCGGAGGCGCGCTGGCGCCGCAGCCCCGACGACGTCGGCGACCTCGGCAAGCTCCAGCGCGAGCTGCTGCTCGCCGCGGTGTCGCTGGCCCGCCCCGGTGGCGTCGTCGGCTACGTGGTCTGCTCGCCGCACCTCGCCGAAACCGAGGGCGTGGTCTCCGACGTGGTGCGCCGCTCCGGAGCCACCCAGCTCGACGCCCGGCCGCACTTCCCGGACGTCCCCCACCTCGGCGACGGCCCCGGGGTGCAGCTCTGGCCGCACCTGCACGGCACCGACGCGATGTACTGCGCCCTCCTCCGAGCCGCCTGACATGCCCGGGTGATCGTCGGTAGGTGAGGGGCACCCACGTCCAAGTAAGGACCGCTTTCGCCAATGGTCTGCGTGGCGGTGCGGGTGGCGGAACCTCAGCGGTCCCCTCGCTGCGGGATCGCCTCCTGATGTACCAAGCACGTACACGGCGTCGGCGCTGTCCTCGCGAGAAGACCGCTGAGAACCCGCGGCGGTGCCGGTTGCGTGCCTCACCGCATGCGGCTCCGCCGCATTCTGAAAAGACCCCTAACTGGGGCAAGGGTGCCCCTCACTCAGCACCCTTCCGGGTGAGCGCCGGTGGTGCGGGTGGGTCGCTGCGGTTCCGCGCCCCGGGGCGCCGCGCGGGGGTGGGTTCCGCGGGGAGGGGTGGCTAGGCTGCGGGGTGTTCCGGAGGAGGTGGCCGTGTCCGCAGCACCCGAGTACCGCGCCTGGCTGGAGGTCGCCGCGGCGGAGGCCCGGCAGGGCCTGGCCGAGGGCGGCATCCCGATCGGCGCGGCCCTGATCGGCGCCGACGGCCGGGTGCTCGGCCGCGGGCGCAACCGCCGGGTGCAGGACGGCGATCCGTCGGTGCACGGCGAGACGGCGGCGTTCCGCGCGGCCGGGCGCCAGCGCGACTACTCGGGCACCACGATGGTCACCACGCTCTCGCCGTGCTGGTACTGCAGCGGGCTGGTCCGCCAGTTCGGCATCGGGCGGCTGGTCATCGGCGAGGCCCGCACCTTCCACGGCGGCCACGACTGGCTCGCCGAGCACGGGGTCGAGGTGGTGCTGCTCGACGACGACGCCTGCGCGGAGCTGATGGCCGGGTTCGTCGCCGAGCACCCCCGGCTCTGGTACGAGGACATCGGGGAGGCGCGATGAGCGAGCCGACGCCGGTCGAGGTCACCCGCACCGGGGACCACCGGTTCACCGCCACCAACGGGCGCGGCGGGCGGGTGGAGATCGGGCCCGACGGCGCGCCGGACACCTTCACCCCCGGTGAGCTGCTGCTCGCCGCGATCGCCGGCTGCTCCGCGCTGACCGGGGAGAACCTGCTGGTGCGGCGGCTCGGCGAGGACGCCGCGATCACCTTCACCGCCGACCGCGACAAGCCCCCGGACGACCCGCACCGGTTCGCCGAAGTCACCGTGCGGGCGGAGTTCGACGGCGTGCTCGACGAGCGCTTGCTCGCCGCGGTGGAACGGGCGATCGAGCGCTACTGCACGGTGAGCCGCTCGGTGGCGGAGGGCACGCCGATCCGCCTCGAACTCCCGCGCTGACCCCGCGGCGCGCCGCGCCGTACAGTGCTCCGGGCGTGTCGGCGCTCCGGCGCGCGGGACGGGAGGACGACAGTGGAGCAGGAGACCACGCAGCCGACCGGGTTGCGCCGCGACCTCAGCGGCAGGCAGGTCGGCATGATCGCGATCGGCGGCGCGATCGGCACCGGGCTGTTCCTCGGGTCCGGGCTGGCCATCTCGATCGCCGGACCGGCGGTGATCATCGCCTACGCGGTGGCCGCCTTCGCCGCGCTCGCCCTGGCCTACGCGCTCGCCGAGATGGTGGCGGTGCGTCCGGAGCCCGGTGGTTTCGGCGCCCTCATCCAGCGCTACCTGGGCCGGTTGCCCGGTTTCGTCTCGCGCTGGATCTACTGGGCCGCGCAGGTGGTCAACATCGGCAGCGAGGTCATCGCGGCCGGGCTCTACGTGCAGTTCTGGTACCCGCAGCTCCCGCTGTGGTTGCCGGTGGTCGCCTTCTCGGTGCTGATGCTGGCGGTGAACCTGGCGGCGGTGCGGTTCTTCGGCGAGTTCGAGTACTGGTTCGCCATGATCAAGGTCGTCACCATCGTGGTGTTCGTGGTGCTCGGCGTGGTCTACATCGTCTTCGGGCTGCCCGGCCAGGAACCCGCGGGGCTGGCGCCGCTGACCGAGCACGACGGCTTCCTGCCCAACGGGATCGGCGCGGTGTGGCTGGCGCTGACCGTGGTGACCTTCTCCTACCTGGGCACCGAGGCGGTTTCGATGACCGCGGCCGAGTCGCGCGACCCGGCCCGCGACGTGCCGCGGGCGGCCCGCTCGATGGTGCTGCGGCTCGGCCTGTTCTACGTGCTCGGGATGCTGGTCGTGGTCTCCATCGTGCCGTGGCACCAGGTGTCGACCTCGGAGTCGGTGACCGAGAGCCCCTTCGTCACGATGTTCGGCATGGTGGGCATCCCGGCCGCCGCCGGGATCATGAACTTCGTGGTGCTCACCGCGGCGCTGTCGGCGATGAACACCAACCTCTACCTCACCGCGCGGATGACGCACTCGCTGGCCGCGGACGGCTACGCCCCGAAGTGGTTCGCCACCGTCAGCCGCAACGGGGTGCCGCGCCGGGCGCTGCTGCTCTCGGCGGCCGGGCTGGTGCTGGCCGCGTCGCTGTCGGTGTTCGCCGCGGACTCGGCGTTCCCGCTGCTGCTCGGGCTGGCGCTGTTCGGCGCGCTGGTGGTGTGGATCCTGATCTTCGCCAGCCACCTGGTGTTCCGCAGGCGGCGGGTCGCCGAGGGGCTGCCGCCGTCGCCGGTGCGGCTGCGCGGGGCGCCGGTCACCACCGTCCTGGCGCTGCTGTTCGTCGCGGCGGTGCTGCTGACCACGCCGTTCACCGCGCAGTTCAGCATCGCCTGGCAGGCCGGGGTGCCGTTCGTGCTGCTGCTCGTGGTGGCCTACTACCTGGTGGAACGCCGCCGGCGGGTGCGCTGAGGCGCCGGCCGCGGCGGCGCGGGACCGGTGCGCGGGTGCGGCCGGGGGCGGGATCTACACTCCCGCATGTGTCGAACCAGCCGATGATCGCGCCTTCCATCCTCTCCGCCGACTTCGCCCGCCTCGCCGACGAGATGACCGCCGTGGGCGGCGGTCCGGGCCGCGGTGCCGACTGGCTGCACGTGGACGTGATGGACGCCCACTTCGTGCCGAACCTGACGCTGGGCCTGCCGGTGGTGGAGTCGCTGCTCAAGGCGACCGAGATCCCGGTGGACTGCCACCTGATGATCGAGGATCCGGACCGCTGGGCGACCGGCTACGCCGAGGCGGGGGCGCACAACGTCACGGTGCACGTCGAGGCGGCGCAGGACCCGATCGCCCTCGCCAAGGACCTGCGCGCGGCGGGCGCCAAGGCGGGGCTGTCGATCAAGCCCGGCACGCCGCTGGAGTCCTACCTGGACGTGCTCAAGCACTACGACACGCTGCTGGTGATGTCGGTGGAGCCCGGTTTCGGCGGGCAGAAGTTCATCACCGAGGTGCTGGACAAGGTCCGCAAGGCCCGCGACCTGGTCGACACCGGCCACCTGAACCTGCTGGTGGAGATCGACGGCGGCATCAACGCCGACACCATCGAGCAGGCCGCCGAAGCCGGGGTGGACTGCTTCGTGGCCGGTTCGGCGATCTACGGCGCCGACGACCCGGCCGCGGCGCTGGAGGCGCTGCGGGACAAGGCGGCGCCGGGCTTCGCCCACGCCCGGCAGTGACCCGGTGAGCACCGAGGCCGAGCGGCGCGCGATGCGGATCGCCGTCGAGGCGGCGGAACGGGTGCGCGGCAGCACCAGCCCCAACCCGCCGGTGGGCTGCGTCGTGCTGGACGCCGCCGGTGCCGTCGCCGGGGTGGGCGCCACCCGGCCGCCGGGCGGTCCGCACGCCGAGGTGGTGGCGCTGGGCGAGGCCGGCAGCCGGGCCGCGGGCGGCACCGCGGTGGTGACCCTGGAGCCGTGCGCGCACACCGGGCGCACCCCGCCGTGCACCGACGCGCTGCGCGCCGCCGGGATCGCCCGCGTCCGGTACGCGGTGGCCGATCCCGGGGCGGCGGCGGGCGGCGGTGGTGCGCTGCTGCGCGCCGCCGGGCTCGACGTCGCGGGCGGGCTGCTCGCCGGGGAGGTCGCGGCCGGGCCGCTGCGCGCCTGGCTGCACCGCCAGCGCTCCGGTCGCCCGCACGTCACCTGGAAGTACGCGGCGAGCCTCGACGGCCGCGCCGCGGCGGCCGACGGCAGCAGCCGGTGGATCTCCGGACCGGAGTCCCGCGCCGAGGTGCACCGCATCCGGGCCGCCGCCGACGCCGTCATCGCCGGGACGGGTACCGTGCTCGCCGACGATCCCCGGCTCACCGCGCGCGGCCCGGACGGCGAGGCGCTGCCCCGGCAACCGCTGCGGGTGGTCGTCGGCGACCGGCCGGTGCCCGCCGGGGCGCGGGTGCTCGACGACGCGGCGCCGACGCTGCTGCTGCCCGGCGGCGATCCGGCGGCGGTGCTGGCCGCGCTCGCCGAGCGCGACGTGGTGGACGTGCTCCTGGAGGGCGGCCCCCGGTTGGCCGGGGCGTTCGTCGCGGCCGGGTGCGTGGACCGGGTGCTGGCCTACGTCGCCCCGGTGCTGCTCGGGGCCGGCCCGGCGGCGCTGGGGCCCGCGGGCGTGGCGAGCATCTCCGGGGCGTGGCGCTGGGACGTGGAAGGGATCACGATGAGCGGGCCGGACGTGCGGATCAGCGCCGTTCCCGGGCCCGTCGACGCCCGCCCGGCGCGGTAGCCCCGAGCGGGGTGGCAGAACGGCCGCGGTGCGCGGCAGCAGGGAGGCAAGGTGTTCACCGGGATCGTCGAGGAACTCGGGACCGTCGTCGCGGTCGGACCGCTGGACGACGGCGCGCGGCTGACCGTGTCCGGACCGCTGGTGACCAGCGACGTCCGGCACGGTGATTCGATCGCGGTCAACGGGGTGTGCCTGACCGTGGTGCGCAGCGGCGACGGCGAGTTCACCGTCGACGTGGTCGCCGAGACGCTGCGCCGCTCCGCGCTGCGTTCCCTGGCCGAGGGCGACCGGGTCAACCTGGAGCGGGCGATGGCGCTGGGCGACCGGCTCGGCGGCCACATCGTGCAGGGCCACGTGGACGGCACCGCCGTGCTGCGCGGCGAGCGGGACGGGCTGACCCGGTTCGAGCTGCCCGAGGAGCTCTCCCGCTACCTGGTGGAGAAGGGCTCGATCACCGTCGACGGGGTGTCGCTGACCGTGGTCGACGCGGGGCGGCGGGAGTTCACCGTGGCGCTCATCCCGACCACCGCGGAGCTCACCACGCTGGGCCGCCGCGCTCCGGGTGACGAGGTCAACATCGAGGTGGACGTGCTGGCCAAGCACCTGGAACGGCTCGCCGGGCCGCACCTGGCCGCCCGCGGCCGTGGTGCCCAGGCACTTCCGGGGGACAATGGCGGCGTCAGGGAGGCGCGGTGAACCCGGACCAGGTGAACCCCGAGCGCAAGGGTGCGAGCACGGTGAGCAACAGGTTCGACGACATCGAACGGGCACTGGCCGACATCGAGGCCGGACGTGCGGTGGTCGTCGTCGACGACGAGGACCGCGAGAACGAAGGCGATCTGATCTTCGCCGCGGAGAAGGCCACCCCCGAGCTGGTGGCGTTCATGGTGCGCTACACCTCGGGCTACCTCTGCGTCGGCATGACCGGCGCGGACTGCGACCGGCTCGACCTGCCGCCGATGTACCACCGCAACCAGGACCGCAAGGGCACCGCCTACACGGTGACGGTGGACGCCGCCGAGGGCGTGAGCACCGGCATCTCGGCCGCCGACCGGGCCGCGACCCTCCAGGTGCTCGCCGACCCGGACGCCACCCCGGCCGACCTCACCCGCCCCGGCCACGTGGTGCCGCTGCGGGCCCGGGAAGGCGGGGTGCTGCGCCGCCCGGGGCACACCGAGGCCGCCGTGGACCTGGCCCGGCTCGCGGGCCTGAGCCCGGCCGGGGCGCTGTGCGAGGTCGTCAGCCAGAAGTCGCCGGGGGACATGGCCCGCCGCGACGAGCTGGAGGTCTTCGCCGAGGAGCACGAGCTGGCGCTGATCACCATCGCCGACCTGATCGCCTACCGGCGGCGCTTCGAGCAGCAGGTGGAGCGGGTCGCCGAGGCGCGCATCCCCACCGTGCACGGCACCTTCCGCACCTTCGGCTACGACAGCACGCTGGACGGAATCGAGCACCTGGCGCTGGTCTACGGCGACATCGGCGACGGCGAGGACATCCTGGTCCGGGTGCACTCCGAGTGCCTGACCGGGGACGTGCTCGGCTCGCTGCGCTGCGATTGCGGTCCGCAGCTCGACGCGGCGCTGGCCAAGATCGCCGAGGTGGGCCGCGGCGTGGTGCTCTACATGCGCGGGCACGAGGGCCGGGGCATCGGCCTGCTGCACAAGTTGCAGGCCTACCAGCTCCAGGACGCCGGGGCGGACACGGTGGACGCCAACACCGCGCTCGGGATGCCGGTGGACGGCCGCGACTACGGCCAAGGCGCGCAGATCCTCTGCGACCTCGGCGTGCGGTCGGTGCGGCTGCTGACCAACAACCCGGCCAAGCGGGTCGGGCTGGAGGGCTACGGCCTGCGCATCGTGGGCCGGGTGCCGCTGCCGATCCGGCCCAACCCGGAGAACATCCACTACCTGCGCACCAAGCGGGACCGGATGGGACATCTGCTGGACGGACTCGACGACGGCGAGGACTCCTCGCTCAGCGGGGGGATGACTGCGTCATGAGCACCGAAGGACGGCCGCGCACCGAGGTCCCGGCGGCGGCCGGGCTCACCGTGGGCATCGCGGCGATCCGCTGGCACGACCGGCTGGTCGGCCGGATGCTCGACCGCGCCGTGGTCGCCGCCAAGGAAGCGGGGGTCGGTGAGCCCGCCGTGGTCCGGGTGCCCGGCTCGGTGGAACTCCCGGTGGTCTGCCAGCAGCTCGCCCGCCGGTACGATGCGGTGGTGGCGCTCGGCGTGGTCATCCGGGGCGGGACGCCGCACTTCGACTACGTCTGCGACTCGGTCACCCAGGGCCTCACGCGGGTCGCGCTGGACGAGTCGACCGCGGTCGGCAACGGCGTGCTGACCTGCGACACCCTCGAACAGGCCGAAGCGCGCGCCGGGTTCGAGGAGTCGATCGAGGACAAGGGGTTCGAGGCCACCGCCGCCGCGCTGGAGACGGCGCTGGTGCTGCGCGGGCTTCGCGGCGACGAGTAGAGGACGGCGATGGGTGCGCAGGCGGTGACGACGGTCGAGGTCCGGCCGCGCAAGGTGCGGCGGATCGCGATCCCGATCGCGGTGCTGCTCGTGGTGGTGTTCGCGGCGGTGGGGACGCTGCTGCGCAGCACCCCCACCGGCGTGGTGTTCCGGGTCTCCGACCAGATCGCGATGGGGCTGCTCGGGGTGCTGCTCGCGGCGGGCGTGCTGCTGCTGACCCGCCCCCGGCTGCGGGCCGATGCCGACGGGGTGGAGATCCGCAACATCATCGGCACCCACCGCTACTCGTGGGCGCTGGTGGAGGCGGTGAGCTTCCCCAACGGCGCGCCGTGGGCGCGGGTCGAGCTCCCCGAGGACGAGTACGTGCCGGTGATGGCGATCCAGGCCTCCGACGGCGAGCACGCCGTCGCCGCCATGCGCGCGCTGCGCGACCTGCGCCGCACCCTGCCCGCCGACGGCTGATCGCCATGCCCGGACCGATGCGCGACGACGTCTTCCAGGACCACGTGGCGGACCGGCTCGCCGCCCTGCCCGGCGTGCGGGCGGTGGCGCTGGGCGGCTCGCGCGCGCAGGGCACGCACCGCGCGGACAGCGACTGGGACTTCGCGCTGTACTACCGGGACCGCTTCGACCCCGACGACCTGCGCGCCCTCGGCTGGCCGGGCGAGGTGTCCGGGCTCGGCGACTGGGGCGGCGGGGTGTTCAACGGCGGCGCCTGGGTGACCATCGACGGCCGGAAGGTCGACGTGCACTACCGGGACCTCGACGTGGTGGAGCACCAGCTCGCCGAGGCCCGGCGGGGCCGCTTCGGCTGGGAGCCGCTGGCCTTCCACCTCGCGGGCATCCCCGGCTACCTGGTGGTCGCGGAGCTGGCCCTGAGCCGGGTGCTGCGCGGCGACCTGCCCACCCCGGAGTACCCGCCCGCGCTGCGCGCCGCCGCGCCACCGGTGTGGTGGGGTCAGGCCGAGCTCGGGCTGGCCTACGCCCGGGACAACCACGCCGCGGCGGGACGGCTGGTCGAGACGGTGGGAGCGGCGTCCCAGGCGGCCTGCCAGGCGGCGCACGCGGTGCTCGCGGCGCGCGGCACCTGGGCGACCAACGACAAGCGGCTGCTGTCGGCCGCCGGGCTCCGGTGGGTCGACGCCGAAGTGGCGGCGTGGTCGGCCGCCCCGGAGGTCCTGGTCGCCGGGGTCGACCGCCTCCGCGACGCGCTCGCCGCCGAGGTCACCGCCGCCACCTGATCCACCACGCCCATCACCCGGACGTGAAGTGAGTGAGGGGCACCCTTGTCCGAGTAACTTGGGCAAGGGTGCCCCTCACTCCGTCAGTGCTGGTTGAAGCGAGTGATGGGGTGTGGGAGTTCCGGTCGCGCACCCCGGCGGGTGGGCGGCGGTGGGTGGGGGACAATGGGGCTGCGACCCCGACGTCGTCCGGGAGGGGTCGTCGGGAAGGGGTGGAGGAGATCGTGAGCGTGGCCCAGGAGCGCAACCTTCGGCTGGTGCGGGACGTGACCGACGGACCCGGCGTGCGGCTCGGCGACATCCGGTTGCGCAACCGCCTGGTGACCTCGTCGAGCCTGCTCGGCTACGGCGTGGCCAACGCCAAGCTGGTGCCCTACGGCATGAGCCCGATCTCCCGGTTCGTCCCGCTCGAACGCTTCGGCGCCGTGACCACCCGCACCGTGACCGTCGAGCCGCGCGAAGGGCACTTCACCACCCGCGACGTGTGGCCGCTGCGCGAGCTGCCCGCGCTGCTCCAGCGCTACGGGCAGGCGCTGCGGCAGGTCGACGGCGGCTGGCTGAACGCCTTCGGCTGGTGCAACGTCGGCATCGACGCCTACCTGCGCGACTACTACCCGCGCACCCGGGGCCAGAACACCATCATCTCGGTCGGCGGGTTCTCCGCCGAGGAGTTCGTGACGCTGGTCGACAAGATCAACGAGGCGGTCCCCGCGGGCGAGATCGCCGCGGTCGAGTTCAACGTCTCCTGCCACAACGTGAACTTCGACTTCAACGCGATCATCGAGGAGGTGCTGGCCGAGGCGGTGCCGCGCAGCGCGCACCCGGTGATCCTCAAGCTCTCCCCGGACTACGACTACCTGGGGCACGCCCGGCTGGCCGCCCGCCACGGGGTCTCGGCGCTGACCGCGATCAACACGGTGAAGGGCCTGCGGCTCGACCCGAACACCGGCACCCCGCTGCTGCGCAACGGTTTCGGCGGGTTGTCCGGGCGCGCGATCAAGCCGATCGGGCTGCGCGTGGTCAAGGAGCTGCGGGACGCGGGCGTGACGCTGCCGGTGATCGCCACCGGCGGCATCCGCTCGTTCGACGACTGCCGCGAGTACTTCTGGGCGGGGGCCGACGCGGTGAGCCTGGGCAGCGCGAGCTGGTTCGCCAGCTACCCGGGCTACGCGCTGTCGCCGCTGCACGCCGCGCGGATCCGGGCCCTGCTGCGCCGGATCGAGCGGTACCAGCCGCCGTCCCGCTGACCCCCGCACGACTCCCCGCGCCGCCGCGGTGACCGCACCTCGCGGGAGCGGAATTCCGCCTGCGCCCCGGAAAGATCCCATACGCTGGTGATCGGGGACACACCGGGAGACGAGCACGGGAGGTCGGGATGTCCGGATACGGGACGTTCGGGAGCAGTCTGCGCGACCTGCCCCGGCTGCGGAGGGCGCGGCGCGGTCGGGCGTCGAGCTGGGACCGGAGCGGGGGCAACACCGACAACCTGCGGATCGAGCCGGGCCAGACCAGGCTGCTCGCCGACCTCACCGGCCCCGGCGCCATCACTCACATCTGGTGCACCGTCGCGCTGGACCACGTGGGTCGGCCCGTCGAGCTGGAGGGCGACTACCTGCGCCGGCTCGTCCTGAAGATCACCTGGGACGACTCGCCGCACCCGAACGTGCTGGTGCCGCTGGGCGACTTCTTCGGCATGGGCCACGCCCGCACCGGCAACTTCGCCTCCGCCCCGCTGCAGATGAGCCCGCAGGACGGGAAGGGCTTCAACTGCTGGTTCGCCATGCCCTTCGCCGGCCGCGCCCGGATCGAGCTGATCAGCGAGATGGGCGTCAAGCCGGTCACCTTCTACTACTACGTCGACTACGAGCAGTACCAGGACGCCGACCCGGAGCTGGGGTACTTCCACGCCCAGTGGCGCAGGCAGAACCCCACCGACGGGGTCGAACAGGGCGACCAGACCAACGAGGAGTTCCTCTTCGGCGGGCACAACACCGACGGCGCGGGCAACTACGTGCTGCTGGAGGCCGAGGGGCGCGGCCACTACGTCGGGTCGGTGCTCAACGTGCACAACCTGCGGCACACCCACCAGTGGAACTGGTACGGCGAGGGCGACGACATGATCGTCATCGACGGTGAGCCCTGGCCGCCCCGCCTGCACGGCACGGGCACCGAGGACTACTTCAACACCGCCTGGTGCCCGACGCAGGTCTACCACGCGCCGTACCACGGCATCACGATGCCGGGCGGGCCGAACTGGAGCGGCCAGGTGTCCTACTACCGCTTCCACGTCGAGGACCCCGTGGTCTTCGACCGGTCGATCAAGGTGACGCTGGAGCACGGGCACGCCAACAAGCGCTCCGACGACGTCTCCTCGGTCGCCTACTGGTACCAGGAGCTGCCGTCCCGGCCGTTCGGGCTGGCCCCGGTGGAGCAGCGCCTCCCGCGACCGCTGTAGCGGCGTCGGCGGGCCGCGGCTCAGACGGCCCGGGTCAGACCGCGCAGCGCAGCGGGCCGCCGTGGTAGGTGACCGCGTCGGCCAGCGCGGCGGGCAGGTCGAGCGGCTCGCCCGTCGCGTCGGCCCGCACCCGGTGCAGGTTGAGCACCAGGCGTTCGGCGTCCGGCCAGTCCGCGAACTCGCCGAGGTCGGCGCGCCGCGCGGCCTCCAGCGGGGTGAGCCCCGCCGTCCGGGCGTGCTCCCCGGTGGCGAGCACGAAGTCGTAGTAGCGGCGGTGCGCGTCCAGGACGGCGCGCACCCGCTCGCCCGGCACCACCGGGCCGTGCCCGGGGACCAGCACCCGCGCGCCGAACCCGGCCAGCCAGTCCAGCGAGCGCACCGCGCCCGCCACCGACCCCATGAGCAGCAGCGGCGTCACCTGGTGGAACACCAGGTCGCCGGTGAACAGCACCCCGTCGTCGGGCAGCCAGGCCACCACGTCACCGGCCGTGTGCGCGGCGTGCCCGGGGTGGCGCAGCTCCACCCGCCGCGCGCCGACGTGCAGGTCGAGCCGGTCGTGCAGCACCACCTCGGGCGCCCGGTGCGCGGTGATGCCCCACTCCGGCACCGGGTCCCACACCGGCGGCGGGTCGGCCAGCAGGGTGTCGGCGAGGATGCCCTCCCTGGTGGCCCGGTGCCCGATCAGCGTCGCGTCGGCGGGCAGCAGGGCGTTGCCGTGGGTGTGGTCGCCGTGCAGGTGGGTGTTGACCGCCCAGCGCACGGGCGTGCCGCCGGAGGCGGCGTGGACGGCGTCGAGGAACGCGCGGGTGCGCCGCGCGGTGGCGCAGGTGTCGACGAGCAGCGCGCCGCCCTCGGCGAGCACCGCGCCCGCGTTGTTGATCCACCAGGAGCCGTCGGGCTGCACCCAGGCGTGCACCCCGGGGGCCACCTCGACCAGCGCACCGCCCGTTCGCGTCATGCTCGCGATCATGCCAGGTCCGCGCCCGCTCCGGACCCGGTGTCGGCCGCGCACGTAGGGTGGGGGCGTGGCCGACCCGTCCACCTACCGACCCGCTCCCGGCACGATCCCGGACGCCCCCGGCGTGTACCGGTTCCACGACGAGACCGGCCGCGTGATCTACGTCGGCAAGGCCAAGAGCCTGCGCAGCCGGTTGTCGTCGTACTTCGCCGACCTCGCCGGGCTGCACCCGCGCACCCGGCAGATGGTGACCACGGCCACCGGCGTGCGCTGGACCGTGGTCGGCACCGAGGTCGAGGCGCTGCAACTGGAGTACTCCTGGATCAAGGAGTACGACCCGCGGTTCAACGTGCGCTACCGGGACGACAAGTCCTACCCGGTGCTGGCCGTCTCGCTGCACGAGGAGTACCCGCGGCTGAGCGTCTACCGGGGGCCGCGCAAGAAGGGCGTGCGCTACTTCGGCCCGTACGCGCACGCCTGGGCCATCCGGGAGACCCTCGACCTGCTGCTGCGGGTGTTCCCCGCGCGGACCTGCTCGGCGGGGGTGTTCAAGCGGCACTCCCAGATCGGCCGCCCGTGCCTGCTCGGCTACATCGGCAAGTGCTCCGCGCCGTGCGTCGGCCGGGTCGACGCCGAGGAGCACCGGCGCATCGTCCAGGACTTCTGCGACTTCCTCGCCGGGCACACCGACACCCTGGTGCGCCGGCTGGACAAGGCGATGCGGGAGGCCTCCGCCGACCTGGAGTTCGAGCGGGCCGCCCGGCTGCGCGACGACCTGGAGGCGCTGCGCCGGGCGATGGAGAAGCAGGCCGTGGTGCTCGGCGACGGCACCGACGCCGACGTCATCGCCTTCGCCGAGGACGAGCTGGCCGCCGCCGTGCAGGTGTTCCACGTCCGGGGCGGCCGGGTCCGGGGCCAGCGCGGCTGGGTGATCGACAAGGTCGCCGACAGCGACACCGCGGCGCTGACCGCCCAGTTCCTCACCCAGTTCTACGGCGAGCAGGCGGCGCTGGCCGACCAGGCCGACGCCGGGGGGAGCCCGGTGCCGCGCGAGGTGCTGGTGCCGTGCCTGCCCGACGGCGCCGAGGCGATCGGCCAGTGGCTCGGCGACCTGCGCGGCAGCCGGGTCCACCTGCGGGTGCCGCAGCGCGGCGACAAGCGGTCGCTGATGGAGACCGTGGAGCGCAACGCCAAGGAGGCGTTCCAGCAGTACAAGCTGCGCCGCGCCGGTGACCTCACGGCCCGCTCGGCGGCGCTGCAGGAGTTGCAGGAAGCGCTCGGGCTGGAGACCGCGCCGCTGCGCATCGAGTGCGTCGACGTCAGCCACGTGCAGGGCAGCGACGTGGTCGCCTCGCTCGTGGTGTTCGAGGACGGCGTGCCGCGCAAGTCCGAGTACCGCCGCTTCGAGGTCCGCGAGGGCGCCGCGGGCGGTGACGTGGGGTCGATCGACGAGGTGGTGCGCCGCCGCTTCGCCCGCTATCTGGCCGAAACCGGCGATGGATCCGGCACCGGGGACGGGGCCGGCACCGGGGACGGGGCCGGCACCGGCGACGGGGCCGGGACCGGTGATGGATCCGGGGACGGGGCCGGGACCGGTGACGAGGCCGGGCAGCCGGGCATCGACCCGGAGACCGGGCGCCCGCGCAAGTTCGCCTACCCGCCGAACCTGCTGGTCATCGACGGTGGTGCGCCGCAGGCCAACGCGGCGGCCGACGCCCTCGGCGCGCTCGGCATCACCGGGGTCGCGGTGATCGGGCTGGCCAAGCGGCTGGAGGAGGTGTGGCTGCCCGCCGACCCGGAACCGGTCGTGCTGCCCCGCACCAGCGAAGCCCTGTACCTGCTCCAGCGGGTCCGCGACGAGGCGCACCGGTTCGCGATCAGCTACCACCGCTCGAAGCGCTCCAAGCGCATGACGAGCTCCACGTTGGATTCCATCCCCGGCCTCGGCGAGACCCGCCGGGCGGCGCTGCTGAAGCACTTCGGTTCGGTGCGCAAGCTCAAGCAGGCCGGGGTGGACGAGATCGCCGAGGTGCCCGGGATCGGCAGGCGCACCGCCGAAACCGTGCACTCGGCGCTGGCCGCCCGAGGGGGAGGCGCAGAGCAGCCGGGCGCGGCCCGGCGACGGAGCACTGAAGGGGAAGGCAGTGACTGAGGAACACTCGGGCATCGAGGTCGCGGTGGTCAGCGGCCTGTCCGGTGCCGGGCGATCGACGGCGGCCAAGTGCCTGGAGGACCTGGGCTGGTTCGTGGTGGACAACCTCCCGCCGGAGCTGATCGCGACCATGGTCGAACTGGGGGCCCGGTCCAGCGGCGCGATCACCCGCGTCGCGGTGGTGATGGACGTGCGCAGCCGCGCGTTCACCGAGGACCTGGGATCGGTGATCAAGGACCTGGACGCCCGCGGCTACAAGCCGAAGGTGCTGTTCCTGGAGGCGACCGACGACGTGCTGATCCGGCGCTTCGAGCAGGTCCGCCGGGGGCACCCGCTGCAAGGCGAGGGCAGGCTGGCCGACGGCATCGGCACCGAGCGCGCGCTGCTGTCCAAGCTGCGCTCGGAGGCCGACCTGGTGCTGGACACCACGAACCTGTCGGTGCACCAGCTCCGGTCCAAGATCGAGGACGCGTTCGGCACCGAGGCGGGCACCCGCACCCGGGTCACCGTGCTGTCCTTCGGCTACAAGTACGGCCTGCCGATGGACGCCGACCTGGTGATGGACTGCCGCTTCCTGCCCAACCCGTTCTGGATCCCGGAGCTGCGCGAGTACAACGGGCTCGACGACGAGGTCCGCAACTACGTGCTCGGGCAGGAGGGCGCCGAGGAGTTCATGCAGAGCTACCAGCAGTTGCTGCGGCTGGTCGGGGCCGGGTACCACCGGGAGGGCAAGCGCTACCTGACGCTGGCGCTGGGCTGCACCGGCGGCAAGCACCGCAGCGTGGCGCTGACCGAGGAGCTGGCCCGCAGGCTGGCCGACGACGACGGGATGATGGTCAAGACGGTGCACCGGGATCTGGGGCGCGAGTGAGCGACGAGGGTGGTCCGCTGCGCGCGGTGGCGCTCGGCGGCGGGCACGGCCTGCAGGCGACGCTGGCGGCGCTGCGGCGGATCACCCCGGCGGTGACCGCGGTGGTGACCGTCGCCGACGACGGCGGGTCCTCCGGGCGGCTGCGCCGGGAGCTGGGCATGCTGCCGCCGGGCGACCTGCGGCAGGCGCTGGCCGCGCTGGCCGCCGAGGACGACGGCGGGCAGCTCTGGGCGCAGGTGTTCCAGCACCGCTTCGCGGGCACCGGGGCGCTGGCCGGGCACGCGGTGGGCAACCTGGTGCTGGCGGGGCTGCTGGACGTGCTGGGCGATCCGGTCGCGGTGCTCGACCACGCCTGCGCCCTGCTGGGCGTGCGCGGCCGGGTGCTGCCGATGTCGACCAGCCCGCTGGAGATGGAGGCCGACGTCCTGGGGCTGGATTCGGACCCGGACGCGGTTCGCACGATCCGGGGACAAGTCGCCATCGCCAGCACACCTGGTCGGGTGAAAGAAGTGCGATTGTCCGCCGTCGGCACCGAAGTCCCGAAGGCGTGCCCGGAAGCGGTGCAGGCCGTCCTGGACGCCGATCTCGTGCTGCTCGGACCAGGGTCGTGGTTCACCAGCGTGCTGCCTCACCTGCTGGTCCCGGAGCTGCACGAAGCCCTGGTGCGCACCACCGCGCGCCGCGTCGTGGTGCTCAACCTTGTCCCACAACCGGGGGAGACAGCGGGTTTCTCACCCGAACAGCATCTCGACGTACTCTCCCAGCACGCACCCCGGCTGCGCTTCGACGCCGTGCTGGCCGACGCCGATTCCGTTCCGACGCCGGACCGGCTCCGCGCCGCCGCGCAGGGCCTGGGTGCCCGCACCGTGCTGGAGCAGGTCGCCATGCCCACCCTGCCGGGCAGGCACGACCCGCAGGCGTTGGCGGCCAGTCTGCGGGCCGCGTTGGAGAGGAGGTCGGACCGGTGGCGATGACCGCGGCGGTCAAGGACGAGTTGAGCCGGTTGCCGGTGACCAAGACGTGCTGCCGTCGGGCGGAGGTGTCGTCGCTGCTGCGCTTCGCGGGCGGGCTGCACATCGTGGCCGGCCGCGTCGTCGTGGAAGCGGAGCTGGACGGCGGTTCCTCGGCCCGACGGCTGCGCAAGGAGGTGCACGAGCTGTTCGGGCACTCCTCGGACGTGCACGTGATCACCTCCGGCGGGCTGCGCAAGGGCACCCGCTACGTGGTCCGGGTGGTCAAGGACGGGGAGAGCCTGGCCCGCCAGACCGGGCTGCTCGACCCGCGCGGACGCCCGGTGCGCGGACTGCCCGCCCACGTCGTCTCCGGCGGGGCCTGCGACTCGGAAGCCGCCTGGCGCGGCGCTTTCCTGGCGCACGGCTCGCTCACCGAACCCGGGCGCTCCTCCTCGATGGAGGTCACCTGCCCCGGCCCGGAGGCCGCGCTGGCGCTGGTCGGCGCCGCCCGCCGGATCGGGGTGCAGGCCAAGTCCCGGGAGGTGCGCGGGGCCGACCGCGTGGTGGTCCGCGACGGCGACGCCATCGGCGCGCTGCTCACCCGGCTCGGGGCGCACTCCAGCGTGCTGGCCTGGGAGGAGCGCCGGATGCGCCGCGAGGTGCGGGCCACGGCCAACCGGCTCGCCAACTTCGACGACGCGAACCTGCGCCGCTCCGCCCGCGCCGCCGTCGCCTCCGCTGCCCGGGTGGAGCGGGCCCTGGAACTGCTCGGCCCGACCGCGCCGGACCACCTGTCGGTGGCGGGCAAGCTCCGGCTGTCGCACCGGCAGGCGTCGCTGGAGGAGCTCGGCCAGCTCGCCGACCCGCCGATGACCAAGGACGCGGTCGCCGGGCGCATCCGCAGGCTGCTGGCGATGGCCGACAAGCGGGCCCGCGAGCTCGGGCTGCCCGACACCGAATCCGCCGTGACGCAGGAAATGCTCGAAGCCGAGGCCTGACCGGTGCAGAGACGCCGATCACGGGTGCGCGGGCGCCGAACGCGCACGTCCGGCGCGGGGTGCGGCCGGTCGGCGGCACCACCCCCGCCATCCGGGTGTCCCCCGGCGACCTGCGACGAGCGCCCCGCGTGCGGACCGGCGATCGACCGATAGGGTTGGGCCGAGACCATCAAGCCCACCCGCCGCGTCGGCGGCCGGGTCAGTCACGAGGAGAGATCGGCGTGACCGTTCGCGTAGGCATCAACGGCTTCGGTCGTATCGGGCGGAACTTCTGGCGGGCGGCCACCGCCAGCGAGCACGACATCGAGATCGTGGCCGCCAACGACCTGGGCGATGTCGCGACCATGGCCCACCTGCTGAAGTACGACAGCGTCCTGGGCCCGATCGCGCAGGACGTCAAGGTCACCGGTGAGGGCATCGAGGTGGGCGGCAAGCTCATCAAGATCCTCGCCGAGCGCGACCCGGGCAAGCTGCCCTGGGGCGACCTGGGCGTGGACGTCGTGGTCGAGTCCACCGGCTTCTTCACCAAGGCCGAGGACGCGCGCAAGCACGTCGACGAGGGCGGGGCCAAGAAGGTCATCATCTCCGCGCCCGCCAAGGGCGAGGACCTGACCGTGGTGCTCGGCGTCAACGACGACAAGTACGACGGCACGCAGACCATCCTCTCCAACGCGTCCTGCACCACCAACTGCCTGGCGCCGATGGTGAAGGTGCTCAACGACTCCTTCGGGATCGAGCAGGGCCTGATGACCACCGTGCACGCCTACACCGCCGACCAGAACCTCCAGGACGGCCCGCACAAGGACCTGCGCCGCGCCCGCGCCGCCGCGGTCAACGTGGTGCCCACCAGCACCGGTGCGGCCAAGGCCATCGGCCTGGTGCTGCCGGAGCTCAACGGCAAGCTCGACGGCTACGCGATGCGCGTCCCGGTGCCGACCGGCTCGGTCACCGACCTCACCGCCACCGTCCGGGAGAGCACCTCGGTCGAGGCCGTCAACGAGGCGTTCAAGGCCGCCGCGTCCGAGGGCAAGCTGAAGGGCGTCCTCAAGTACAACGAGGACCCGATCGTCTCCAGCGACATCGTGACCGACCCGTACTCGACGATCTACGACGCGCCGCTGACCAAGGTCATCGGCAACCAGGTCAAGATCGTCGGCTGGTACGACAACGAGTGGGGCTACTCCAACCGGCTCGCCGACCTCGCCGCCCTCGTCGGCAAGAAGCTCTCCTGAGGTGAGCTGTGGTTCCGCTGCTCGTCGGTGCGGGTGGCGGAACCTCAGCGGTCTTCCCGCCGCGGGCTCGCCGACATCGTGAACGCCCGGTTCACCCGCGTCGGCGCCGTCCTCGGGGGAAGACCGCTGAGAACCCGCGGCGGTGCCGGTTGCGCGCGGTGCGGGAAGCGGCCTCGCCGCTTGCCTGACGGTGGTTCGGCATGTCGTGCCGACACCGCCGGGTCGTGGTTTTGGGGGACCCGTCCGGGGTGGTCCGGGCGGGTCCTCCCCTACTTGAGGAGCAGAGCGTGAAGGATCTCGACGATCTGCTGTCCGAGGGGGTGCGGGGGCGGCGCGTGCTGGTGCGCGCCGACCTGAACGTGCCGCTGGACGGCGACCGGATCACCGACGACGGGCGGGTGCGGGCCTCGCTGCCGACCCTGTCGAAGCTGGCCGAGGCGGGGGCGCAGGTCGTGGTGACCGCGCACCTGGGGCGGCCGAAGGGCGAGCCGGACTCGAAGTACTCGCTGGCGCCGGTCGCGCGGCGGCTCGGGGAGCTGCTCGGCGCGGAGGTCGCGCTGGCCGATGACGTGGTCGGCGAGTCGGCCCGGTCGGTGGTCGACGGCCTGACCGACGGGTCGGTGGCGGTGCTGGAGAACGTCCGCTTCGACCCGCGCGAGACCAGCAAGGACGACACCGAGCGCGGGGCGCTCGCCGACGAGCTGGCCGCGCTGGTGGGCTCCGGCGCCGCGTTCGTCTCCGACGGGTTCGGCGTGGTGCACCGCGAGCAGGCGTCGGTCTACGACGTGGCCAAGCGGCTGCCCGCCTTCGCCGGCGGCCTGGTGCTCTCCGAGGTGGAGGTGCTGCGGACCCTGTCCGGCGACCCGCGGCGGCCCTACGTGGTGCTGCTCGGCGGTTCCAAGGTCTCCGACAAGCTCGGCGTGATCACCGCGCTGCTGCCCAAGGTGGACTCGCTGCTGATCGGCGGCGGGATGGCCTTCACCTTCCTGGCGGCGCAGGGCTACGGCACCGGTGCCTCGCTGCTCCAGGAGGACCAGCTCGACAACACCCGGAAGCTGCTGGCCGAGCACGGCGACAAGCTGGTGCTGCCGGAGGACGTCGTGGTGGCCGACCGGTTCGCCGCCGACGCCGCGCACGAGACCGTCGCCGCCGACGCCATCCCGGACGGCTGGATGGGCCTGGACATCGGCCCGCGCAGCGTCGCCCGGTTCGCCGAGGTCCTCGGCTCGGCCGCCACGGTGTTCTGGAACGGGCCGGCGGGCGTCTTCGAGTTCCCGGCGTTCGCCGAGGGCACCCGGGGCGTCGCGCAGGCGATCATCGACTCCGCGGCCTTCAGCGTCGTCGGTGGCGGCGACTCGGCCGCCGCGGTGCGCACCCTGGGCCTGTCCGAGGACGGGTTCTCGCACATCTCGACCGGCGGCGGTGCGTCGCTGGAGTTCCTGGAAGGCAAGGACCTGCCCGGAGTGGCCGTCCTGGAAGGTGAGCGCTGATGGCCAGGCAGCCGCTGATCGCGGGCAACTGGAAGATGAACCTGAACCACCTCGAGGCCATCGCCCTGGTGCAGAAGGTCGCCTTCGCGCTGCCGGAGAAGTACTTCGCCAAGGTGGAGGTGGCCGTGCTGCCGCCGTTCACCGACATCCGCAGCGTCCAGACCCTGATCGACGGGGACAAGCTGCTGCTCAAGCACGGCGCGCAGGACATCTCCGAGCACGACTCCGGCGCCTACACCGGGGACGTGTCCGGGCCGATGCTGGCCAAGCTGGGGTGCGACTACGTGGTCGTCGGCCACTCGGAGCGGCGGGAGCACCACGCCGAGACCGACGAGGTGGTCAACCGCAAGACCCGGCAGGTGCTCAAGCACGGCATGGCGCCGATCGTGTGCGTCGGCGAGTCGCTGGAGGTCCGCGAGGCCGGTTCGCACGTGGCGCACTGCACGACGCAGCTCATCGAGGGCCTCAAGGGGCTCAAGGCCGAGCAGGTGCGGCAGGTCGTGGTGGCCTACGAGCCGGTCTGGGCGATCGGCACCGGCAAGGTCGCCACCGCCCAGGACGCCCAGGAGGTCTGCGCGGCGCTGCGCGCGGCCCTGGCGGACAAGTACGGCGCCGAGATCGCCGACGAGGTCCGGGTGCTCTACGGCGGCTCGGTGAAGTCCAGCAACATCGGCGAGCTGATCGGCCAGTCCGACGTCGACGGCGCGCTGGTCGGCGGCGCCAGCCTCAACGGCGACGAGTTCACCAAGCTCAGCGCGATGGCCGCGGGCGGCCCCCTGCCGTGAACCAGGTGCGGGGCACCGTCATCCCACTACGCCGGATGACGGTGCCCCGCGCTCGATGCCGGGCGTCCGGTGCTGATCCCGGCGGACCCGGCGCGGGCGGGAAGTCCGGGTTGTGAGACCGTCGGTGCGGCGTTCGGGTGGACGGTGGTCTACGCCCCGTTGGCGGCCCGGTACTCTAGGTTGCGAACCGCTGTGCGAACGAGGACGTGATGATTCTTTTCCTGCAGATCAGTCTGATCGTGTTGAGCGTGCTGCTGGTCCTGCTGGTGCTGCTGCACCGGGCCAAGGGTGGCGGGCTCTCCTCGTTGTTCGGCGGTGGGATGCAATCCAGCCTGGCCGGTTCGAGCGTGGCGGAGAAGAACCTCGACCGGATGACGTTGTTCGTCCTCGCGTTGTGGGTCATCTGCATCGTCGCGGTCGGCCTGCTGGTCAAGATCGGTTGAGCGGCCGGACGCGGCCGATCGACCCGGCGGCTTGGTGGGTGAGGTTGAATGACTGGTGGTAACGCCATCCGCGGCACTCGCGTGGGGTCGGGACCGGCCACCGGCGAGTCCGAGCGGGGCGAGTCGGCTCCGCGCCAGCGGGTCGACTACTGGTGCGGCAACGGCCATCACGTCCGGCCGTCGTTCGCGGTGGACGCCGAGGTGCCGGAGGAGTGGGACTGCCCGCGGTGCGGGAGCCCCGCCGGGCGCAACGAGGAGGATCCGCCCTCCGCGCGGCGCAACGAGCCGTACAAGAGCCACTTGGCCTACGTCAAGGAGCGGCGCAGCGATGAGGACGGCATGGCCATCCTCGAGGAGGCGTTGACCAGGCTCAGGGAGCGCAAGGGCCGCTGAGCGGCAGGTCCGGGAAGCCGGGTGGACTCGGGTCCGCCCGGCTTCGTCGTGTCCGGAGCGGGTATCCGGGAGGTCCGCGGGCGGTCCCGCCGCCCGCGCGACCGGCCGGGAACCGCTCGGCCACGAGGGGGAGGACCACCATGCGCTTCATGATGTTCGTCAAGGGCGATGCGCCCGATGAGGCCGCCGCGATGCCCGACGCCGGGACGCTCGAAGCGATGACCGACTACAACGAGCAGCTCGTGGACGCGGGCGTGCTGATCGCCGCCGAGGGCCTGCGGCCCAGTTCCCGGGGCTGGCGCACCGAGCTCGGGCCGGACGGCGCGCGCACCGTCGTCGACGGCCCGTTCGCCGCGTCCGAGGAGCTGGTCGCCGGTTTCTGGCTGCTCCAGGTGGAGTCGCGCGAGGAGATGCGGGACTGGTCCACCCGGTGCCCGGCGCCGGTGGAGGTCCGCGAGGTCTTCGAGATCGACGACTTCGCCGCGTACGCGCCGGAGCAGGCCGAGCGGGAACGGCGGCTCGCCGAGCGGATGCGCCGCGGCTGATCGGGACGTCCCGCGGTCGGGTTACGCTCGCGGCCCAGCCGGGCTGCAGAAGGAGTGCGCGAATGGACATCTCGACCGCCGACCTCGCCGACCGGGAAGGTCCCGCCGTGCGGAGCTGCGACCTGCAGTTCCGCGACCTGGGCGGGCGGACCGCGTTCGCCGGGCGGATCCGCACCGTGCGGTGCTCCCAGGACAACGCGCTGCTCAAGTCCGTCCTCGGCGAGGACGGGGACGGCCGGGTGCTGGTCGTCGACGGTGGCGGTTCGCTGCACACCGCGCTGATCGGCGACCTGATCGCCGAGATCGGCCGGTCGCACGGGTGGAGCGGCGTGGTGATCCACGGCGCGGTCCGCGACGCGGCCGTGCTGGGCGGGATGGACTTCGGCGTCAAGGCGCTCGGCACCAACCCGCGCAAGAGCACCAAGACCGGGGACGGTGCGGTGGACGAGGTCGTCGAGTTCGGCGGCGTCCGGTTCGTGCCGGGCGAGACCGTGGTCTGCGACCAGGACGGCATCGTGGTGGTCGCCGAAACCTGACGCCTCCGGGCGTGTCGTGCTGAGTGAGGGGCACCTTCATCCGACATGGCCGGACGAAGGTGCCCCTCACTCAGGTCACCGGAAGCGCCCGGGTGTCGTGCGCGGCGGTTCCGCCCGGGGGCTCCCCGGCGGCGGGGCGGGTGGGATTGACATCGGTGGGGACGTGATGCGTATTCTTGTGTATACAGTCGTGTACTGAATGGGTGGCGGAGGAGGAATCGATGGGCGAGCGGGTCGACGTGGTGGTCGTCGGCGGGGGCAACGCGGGGTTCTGCGCCGCGCACGCCGCGGCCGAGCAGGGCGCCCGGGTGCTGGTCCTGGAGAAGGCGCCGGCGGCCGAGGCGGGTGGCAACTCCTACTACACGGCGGGTGCGTTCCGGTTCGCCCTCGACGGCCTCGACGACATCGCCGACCTGCTCGACGACGAGACGACCCGGCAGCGGCTGGCCGACACCGAGCTGCCGCCGTACCCGCGCGAGGCCTTCGCCGCGGACATGCACCGGGTCACCGAAGGGCGCTGCGACCCGGTGCTCACCGACGTGCTGGTCTCGCGCTCGGCCTCGGCGGTGCGGTGGCTGGCCGACAAGGGCATCCGCTGGCGGCTGATGTACGAGCGGCAGGCCTACGTCTCCGGTGACGCCTGGGTGTTCTTCGGCGGTCTCTACGTCGGGACGGTGGACGGCGGGAAGGGCCTCATCGCGCAGCACGCCGCCGCGGCCGAGCGCGCCGGGATCGAGGTCCGCTGCGGCGCCGAGGTGGTGGCGCTGCACCTCAACGCAGAGGGCGACGCAGAGGGGAACGCCGACGGGCGCGGGGTGAGCTACCGGGACGCCGCCGGGGCCGAGCACCGCGTGTCGGCCGGTGCGGTGGTGCTCGCCGCCGGGGGCTTCGAGGCCGATCCGGCGCGCCGGGCCGAGCACCTCGGGGTGGGCTGGGAGCACGCGTACGTGCGCGGGACCGGCACCAACACCGGTGAGGTGCTCGACCTCGCGCTGGCCGCCGGGGCGGCGCCGCACGGCGACTGGGGGTCCTGCCACAGCACCGCGTGGGACGCCGGGGCCGACCCGGTGCGCGGAGACCGGGAGCTGACCAACCAGCTCACCCGGCAGAGCTACCCGATCGGGATCGTGGTGAACCGGGACGGGCAGCGGTTCCTCGACGAGGGCGCGGACTTCCGCAACTACACCTACGCCAAGTACGGCCGGGAGATCCTGCGCCAGCCGGGGGGCCGGGGCTTCCAGCTCTTCGACGCGCGGACCAGGCCGCTGCTGCGCACCGAGGAGTACGACTCGCGCCCGATCAGCGAGACCACCGCCGACACCCTCGACGAGCTCGCCGCCCGGGCCGGGATCGACGCGGACGGGTTGCGGCGCACCGTCGCGGAGTTCAACGCCGCCATCGTGGACGTCCCGTTCGACCCGGCGGTGAAGGACGGCCGCGCGGCCCGGGTGGATCCGCCGAAGTCGAACTGGGCGCAGCCGCTGGACACCCCGCCGTACTACGCCTACGCCGTCGGCTGCGGGATCACCTTCACCTTCGGCGGCCTGCACGTCGATCCCGCCGCGCGGGTGCTCGACACCGCCGGGGCGCCGATCGACGGGCTCTACGCCGCGGGCGAGCTGGTGGGCGGGCTGTTCTCCGGCAACTACCCGGGCGGCAGCGGTCTCACCTCGGGTGCGGTCTTCGGCCGCCTCGCCGGTCGACACGCGGCGGGCGCGTCGCCCGAGGACTGAGTGCATACCGGCGTATCCTGGTGCGGACCGGTGCGCGCCGCCGCCCGGTCCGCAACCGCGAGCGAGGAGGCCCGTCCTGTCCGAGGTGTACGACCGGCTGCGCGCCGACATCGTGGCCGGCGCGTTCGACGCCGGAGCCGCGCTCGTCGAACTCTCCCTGGCCGAGCGCTACGGCACCAGCCGCACGCCGGTGCGCGAAGCGCTGCGCAGGCTGGAGCAGGACGGGCTGGTCGAGCGCGGGGACCGGGGGATGCGGGTCCGCACCCGCAGCCCGGAGGAGATCCTGGAGATCTACGAGGTGCGGATCTCGCTGGAGGCGACCGCCGCCGCGGCGGCGGCCCAGCGGCACGGCGAGCTGGACCTGATCCGGATCCGCCGCGCGCAGGCCGCGATGGAGGCCACCGACACCGGTGACCCCGGGGCGATGGCCGACGCCAACCGCGCGGTGCACGAGCGGATCTGGGCGGCCGGGCGCAACGGGACGATCGTGGACCTGCTGACCCGGCTCAACAACCACCTCACCCGCTACCCGGCGACCACCCTGGCGCAACCGGGGCGCTGGACCGAGGCGATCGCCGAGCACCAGGGGATCATCGAGGCCATCGAGGCCCGCGACGCCGAGCGGGCCCACGACCTCGCCCGCGACCACATGACCCGCGCCCGGGACCTCAGGCTGCGGATCTACCAGGACGGGGACGACTGACGACCGGCTTCCCGTGGTGATCTGCGCGGCGGTGCGGGTGGCGGAACCTCAGCGGTCTTCTCGCTCCGGGAGCCGTTCCTGATGTACCAAACACGTACACGGCGTCACGGCTGTCCTCGCGAGAAGACCGCTGAGCGGTCACGTCCGAGCACGGGCGGCGGTGCCGGTTGACGGCCTCACCGCATGCGGCTCCGCCGCATCCTGAACGGCCGCTGGAGGCAGCCAGGGCCCGGCGCTAGCGCACCTGCTGGTAGTGCTCCGCGACCACGCGGTCCATCGCTTCGGCGGCGTTGGTGCGCAGCGAGGTGGCGCTGAAGAAGATGTCCCCCGACACGCCCGGGTGGTCCCGGTTCAGCGTCAGGTGCGCGGACAGCTCGCCCGGGTCGGTCCAGCCGGGGGAACTGCCCGCCCGGTGCGCGGCCTGCCCGACGTAGAGCTCGACGTCGGTGCCCTCGACGGTGCGGTGCCACCACGGCACCAGCGCGGCGTAGTCGGCCGCCGGGTGCCCGATGTACCAGTAGAGCTGCGGCGCGATGTAGTCCACCCAGCCCTCCCGGACCCACTTGCGGGAGTCGGCGTAGATCGCCGAGTACGACTCCAGGCCGCTGGTGGCCGAGCCCGCCGGATCGCTGCTCTCGTTGCGCCAGATGCCGAACGGGCTGATCCCGAAGCGCACCCCGGGCTTGGCGGCGTGCACCTCGCGGTCCAACGTGGACACGAGCTGGTCGACGTTGTGCCTGCGCCAGTCGGCGATGTCGGTGAACCCGCCGCCGTGGCGGGCGAAGGTGTCCCGGTCCGGGATCTCCACCCCGTCGGCCGGGTACGGGTAGAAGTAGTCGTCGAGGTGCACGCCGTCGATGTCGTAGCCGCGCACCGCGTGCATGATCGCCCCGGTGACGAACTCGCGGACCTCGGGCAGGCCCGGGTCGTAGTAGAGCTGGCCGTCGTACTCGAAGGTCCACTCCGGGTGCTGCCGGGCCGGGTGCTCCGGCACCAGCCGGGACGGGTCGGCGTGGGTGCTCACCCGGTACGGGTTGAACCAGGCGTGGAACTCCAGCCCGCGCCGGTGCGCCTCGTCGACCATGAACCGCAGCGGGTCGTAGCCGGGATCGCGGCCCTGCTCACCGGTGAGCCAGTGCGACCACGGTTCGCGCGGGGACGGCCAGAACGCGTCGGCGGTCGGGCGGACCTGCACGAACACCGCGTTGAGCCGGTGGTCGACCGCCTGGTCCAGCAGCGCCCGGTACTCGGTCCGCTGCTGCTGCGGGGTCAGGCCCGGGCGGCTCGGCCAGTCGATGTTGTGCACCGCCCCGATCCACATGCCGCGCAGCGCCGTGGTGGGTGACTGCGCCGCCGCTCCGCCGGTGCCGATCAGCCCCAGCAGGACCGCCACCGAAGCCAGGGCCAGGCACAGCACGTCGGCGCGGATCCGGCGGACGCCCTGCTCGCGGTTCATGCGCGCCTCCGACAACGCTGTCGTGGATCATCCCGCGACGGACAGGGTACGCACCCCGACGCCGTTCCCGCTGCCCCTTCGGCCAAGGACCGCTTTCGCCAATGGCCTGCTTGGCGTGCGGGTGGCGGAACCTCAGCGGTCCCCTCGCTGCGCCGATCGCCGTACCCACTTCGTACCCGGCGTCGGCGCTGTCCTCGCGAGAAGACCGCTGAGCGGTCACGTCCGAGAACGGGCCGCGGTGCGAGCTGACAGCGCACCGCATGCGGCTCCGCCGCATGCTGAAAGGACCCCTGAGCGGGCCGGTCGCCGACGAGCTGCGCGCCGCTTCCCGGGCTCGCGGGCGGCGGCGGTCCGGCCCGGAGACCGGACCGCCGGGGATCAGCTCGCCAGGTGCGCCGCGGCGTCCCGGTCGAGCAGCCACCGCGTGCGGTCCCGGCCGACCGCGCCCGCCGCCGGGATCTCGGCCGGTTCGGCACCGCCGAGCGCGGCGGCGACCGGGTCGGCCTTGCCCGCGCCGGCGGTCACCAACCAGACCTCCCGGGCGGCCCGGATGGCGGGCAGCGTCAGGGAGACCCGGGTCGGCGGCGGCTTCGGGCAGTCCCGGACGGCGGCGGTGGTCCGGACGTCCTCCCGCACCTCCGGCGTGCCGGGGAACAGCGAGGCGGTGTGGCCCTCCTCGCCGACGCCGAGCAGCAGCACGTCGAAGACGGGCACCTCGACGTCGGTCGCCGGTCGCGCCGTGGCGGCCAGCACCTCCGCGTAGTGCAGCGCCGCCGCGTCCACGTCGTCGCCGAACTTGCCGTCCGACGCCGCCATCGGGTGCACCCGCTCCGGGTCGACGCCGACGTGGTCCAGCAGCGCCTGCCGCGCCTGCGTCTCGTTGCGCTCCGGATCGCCCGCGGGCAGGAACCGCTCGTCGCCCCAGAAGAACTCGACGTGGTCCCACCGCACCGCGTCGCGCGCGGGGGAGCGGCGGACCTCCTCCAGGATCCGGATGCCGGTGCCGCCGCCGGTGAGCACCACCGAGGCGGTGCCGCGCGCGGACTGCGCGTCCACCAGCGCCGTGATCAACCGGGCGGCGGTGGCCGCGGCGAGCACCTCGGCGCTGTCGTGGACGACGACCTCGGCGCTCATCCGGTCCCCTCCTCGGCGGCCTCGGACTCGCGCTCGCCGCGCACCACGTCGGACAGGCCGTGCAGCGTCGCCTCGTAGATCTCGTCCGGGTCGAGCCGGCGCAGCTCCTCCACCAGGCAGTCCCCCAGCTCGCGGCGTTGCAGGCCGACCTGGCGGTCGGGCTGGCCGGGCTGGGTCAGGGTGCCGACCTTGCTGTCCGGGCGGATGATCTCGATGTCCCCGGCAGGCCGTTCCAGCGTCGCCGAGTACATCCCCGGACCGCCGTGGTGCTCCAGCCGCCGCACCGGGATGTCCAGGTAGGCGGCCAGCCAACCGGCCAGCAGGTCGGTGGACGGCGACGCGGGCGCACCCGCCACCGTCGCCGAGGTCACCGGTTCGTGCGGCGGCAGGTCCAGCGCGGTGGCCAGCAGCGCGCGCCAGGTGGTCAGCCGCGTCCAGGCCAGGTCGGTGTCCCCGTCGGTGTAGGACTCCAGCCGGGCCTGCAGGGCCGCGATCGGGTCCTCCTCGGCGGCCGAGTCGGTGATCCGGCGGTGCGCCAGCGCGCCGATCGGGTCCTTCGCCGGGCTCTCCGGGGCGTCCGAGGGCCACCACACCACCACCGGGGCGTCCGGCAGCAGCAGCGGCACCACCGAACCGGCGCCCTCGTCGGCCAGCGCCCCGTAGAGCCGCAGCACCAGCACCTCGGAGGCACCGGCGTCGCCGCCGATGCGGATCTGGGCGTCCAGCCGGGGAGCGGCCTGGCGGGCGCCGCGGGCCACCACGATCACCCGGCAGGGGTGCTCCCGGCTGGCCTCGTTGGCGGCGTCGATCGCCTGCTCCACCTCGGTGCCGTCCCCGGTGACCACCACCAGGGTCAGCACCCGGCCGAGCGCGACCGCACCACCGGTCTCGCGCAGCTCGACCATCTTCTTGTTGACCTGCGAGGTCGTCGTCGAGGGCAGGTCGATGATCACGGTCGCCTCCAGACGCGTCCGGTGCGGGCCAGCATCTCGTCCGCCGACGGCGGTCCCCAGGTGCCGGCCTTGTAGGGCTCGGGTTTGCCGTTCTCGGCCCAGTGCTCCAGCACCGGGTCGAGGATGCGCCAGGACTGCTCCACCTCGTCGTTGACCGGGAACAGCGACGGCTCGCCGAGCAGCACGTCCAGGATCAGCCGCTCGTAGGCCTCCGGCGAGGACTCGGTGAAGGCGTGGCCGTAGCCGAAGTCCATCGTCACGTCCCGGACCTCCATCGAGGTGCCGGGCACCTTGGAGCCGAACCGCATCGTCACGCCCTCGTCCGGCTGCACCCGGATGACCAGGGCGTTCTCGCCGAGCTCCTCGGTCATCGTGCTGTCGAAGGGCAGGTGCGGGGCGCGCTTGAACACCACCGCGATCTCGGTGACCCGGCGGCCCAGGCGCTTGCCGGTGCGCAGGTAGAACGGCACCCCGGCCCACCGCCGGCTCTCCACCTCCAGGGTGATCGCGGCGTAGGTCTCGGTGATCGAGTCGGAGGCGAAGCCGCCCTCCTCGTGCAGGCCCGGCACCAGCGAGCCGCCCTGCCAGCCGCCGGTGTACTGGCCGCGCGCGGTGGTCCGGTCGAACGGACCGACCGGCTTGGTCGCCGAGAGCACCTTCAGCTTCTCGGCGCGCAGGTCGTTCGGCGAGAACGAGACCGGCTCCTCCATCGCGGTCAGCGCGAGGAGCTGGAGCAGGTGGTTCTGGATGACGTCGCGGGCCGCTCCGATGCCGTCGTAGTAGCCCGCGCGCCCGCCGAGGCCGATGTCCTCGGCCATGGTGATCTGCACGTGGTCGACGTAGTGGGCGTTCCAGAGCGGTTCGAAGAGCTGGTTGGCGAACCGCAGCGCCAGGATGTTCTGCACCGTCTCCTTGCCGAGGTAGTGGTCGATGCGGAACACCGAGTCCTCGGGGAAGACCTCGTTGACGATGCGGTTGAGCTCCCGGGCGCTGTCCAGGTCGTGCCCGAAGGGCTTCTCGATGACCACCCGGCGCCAGTCCTCGCCGGTCGGGTCGGTCAGCCCGCTGCGGGAGAGCTGGGTGAGCACCGTGGGGAACGCCGACGGCGGCACCGACAGGTAGAACGCGTGGTTGCCGCCGGTCCCCCGGTCGGCGTCGAGCTCCTTGACGGTGTCGGCCAGCCGGTCGAAGGCCGCGTCGTCGTCGAAGGAGCCCGAGACGAACCGGATGCCGTCGGCGAGCCGGTTCCACACCGCCTCCCGGAACGGCGTTCGCGCGTGCTCCTTGACCGCCTCGTAGACGACCTCGCCGAAGTCCTGGTCGGCCCAGTCGCGCCGGGCGAACCCGGTCAGCGAGAAGCCCGGCGGCAGCAGGCCGCGGTTGGCCAGGTCGTAGATCGCGGGCATCAGTTTCTTGCGGGACAGGTCCCCGGTCACGCCGAAGATCGTCAGGCCGCACGGGCCCGCGATCCGCGGCATCCGCTTGTCCCGCGGATCGCGCAGCGGGTTCTGCCAGCGTCGCCCTGCCGAAGTCACTTCGCCTCCTGCCCGAGGTCTTGGATCGCCTTGACCAGTTCCACCAGACCGGCGGCCCGGTCGGTGAGGTGCAGCCGCAGCACCGGGCGGCCGTGGTCGCTGAGCACCTGCCCGTCGCCGAGCGCCTGCGCCCGCTGCAACCCGGCCAGCGAGTACGGCCGGTCCGGCACCTCGACGTCCTGCTCGGAGGCACCGGTGAGCTGCAGGAACAGGCCGTTCTGGTGGCCGCCCTTGTGGTACTGCCCGGTGGAGTGCAGGAACCGGGGTCCCCAGCCGAACGTGGTCTGCAGCCCGGTGCGGCGGGCCAGCTCGGGTCGCAGCACGGCCGCCGAGGCGTCGTCCAGCCGGTCCAGGTAGGCCTGCACCGCGAGGTACCCGCCTTCCGGCGCGGCGGCCAGGAAGACCTTCAGCGCCTCGCGGACGGTGGCCACCCCGACCGACAGCCAGTTCCCGGAGGGGTGCACCTCGATCGAGCCGTCGACCAGCGCCGGGGTCGCGGCCGGGCCGCCCGCCGGGCCGTCCAGCAGCGCCCGGGCCGCCTTCTTGGCGGCCTCCACGTCGGGCTGGTCGAACGGGTTGATGCCGAGCAGCCTGCCCACCACGGCGGTGGCGAACTCCCAGAGCAGGAACTGGCCGCCGAGCGGTCCGGTGGTGCTGATCGCGGCGCCGGACGCGTCCGGGCCGATGGCCACGGCGGTCGCGTCGTCGCCCGCGTCGGCGAACCCGATGGAGTCCGGGCCCTCCACCACGACCGGCAGCAGCCCGGTGCCGTCCTTGCCGGTGGACTCGGCGATGAGCTGCTCGGCCCAGTCGCCGAAGCCCGGCAGCCCGGAGCCCGCGTCGGCCAGCACGACCTTCTCGGCGCCCCGGCCGTGCGCGGCGCCCAGGGCCGCCGCCAGCCGCAGCGCCGGGTTGTCCGGGCCGTCGACGTGCAGCGCCCGGTGGGCCGCCGCCGCGTCGTCGAGCAGCGCGGCGATGTCGGCCCCGGCGAGCCCGGCGGGGACCAGCCCGAAGGCGGTCAGCGCGGAGTAGCGCCCGCCGACGTTCGGGTCGGCGGTGAAGACCTTGCGGTAACCCGCCTCCGCCGCCGCGGTCTCCATCGGGGAACCCGGATCGGTGACCACGATGATGCGGGTCACAGGATCGATTCCGTCCTCGCGGAACGCGGCCTCGAAGATCCGGCGGTGGCTGTCGGTCTCCACGGTGCTGCCGGACTTGGAGGACACCACGAGGACGGTGCGCTCCAGGTCGCCGGCCAGCGCGTCGGCGACCTGGCCGGGGTCGGTGGTGTCCAGCACGACCAGCGGCACCCCGGCGGCCGCGGTGATCACCTCGGGGGCCAGCGAGGAGCCGCCCATCCCGGCGAGCACGATCCGGTCCAGGCCCTCGGCCTGCAGCTCCGCCCGCAGCGCCTCGATCTCGGCCAGCAGCGGCCGGGAGGTGTCGTGCAGCGTCGTCCACGCCAGCCGGACGGCCGCTTCGCTCTCGGCCGCGGCGCCCCACAGGGTCGGGTCGTGGGCGGCGAGCTTCCCGGCAACCTGGTCGGCGGCCAGCCGGTCTACCAGCGGTCCGGCGTCGGCGGCCAGCGCCTCATCGGTGATGTCGACGGAAGTGTCGGTTGCCATGCAATTCCTTCAGCCTCTGGTGGGTGTCGTCGCCGGACCACCGAGATGTCCGAAGGACCAGGGCCAGCCCCATCGGGCACCGGGACGGCGCGGCGACCTGTCCGTGGGAACCAGTGCCCCCACAGTGTCGCCGACCCGGACCGGCGCGGCAGGCGCGCCGGTCCGGGCCGGGGTGGGCGGCCCGGTCGCCCGGACCGCCCGACCGGCCTTACTTCGCCTGGTCGAGCTGCCCGCGGACGGTGTCCAGCAGCTCTTCCCAGGACTTCTCGAACTTGTCGACGCCCTCGGTCTCCAGCACCGCGTAGACGTCGTCGAGGTCCACGCCGATCTCGGCGAGCTGGTCGAACACCTGCTGGGACTCGGCGGCCGTGCCGCTGACCTGGTCGCCGTTGATGTCGGCGTGGTCGGCGGCGGCCTCCAGGGTGGCCTCCGGCATGGTGTTGACCGTGTTCGGCGCGACGAGCTCGTCGACGTAGCGAGTGTCGGAGAAGGACGGGTCCTTCACCCCGGTCGAGGCCCACAGCGGGCGCTGCTTGCGCGCCCCCGCGGCGGCCAGCGCCTCCCAGCGCGGACCGGTGAAGACCTCCTCGTAGGCGGCGTAGGCCAGCCGGGCGTTGGCGATGGCCGCCTTGCCCCGCAGGTCCTGGCCGCCGGGGATGGACTCCAGCCGCTTGTCGATCTCGGTGTCCACCCGGGAGACGAAGAAGGACGCGACCGAGGCGATGCCGGACAGGTCGTGGCCGTTGGCCTTGGCCTGCTCCAGCCCCGCCAGGTAGGCCTCCATGACCTCCCGGTACCGGCTGACCGCGAAGATCAGCGTGACGTTGACGCTCACGCCCTCGGCCAGCGTGCGGGTGATCGCGGGCAGGCCCTCGGTGGTGGCCGGGATCTTCACCATCAGGTTCGGCCGGTCCACCGCCTTCCACAGGTCCAGGGCCTCGGCGACGGTGCGCTCGGTGTCGTGGGCCAGCCGCGGGTCGACCTCCAGGGAGACCCGGCCGTCCACGCCGTCGGTGGCCTCGTGGACGTTGCGGAACACGTCCGCCGCGTCGCGCACGTCAGCGGTGGTCAGCTCGCGCACCGCCTCGTCCACGGAGGCGTCCCGCGCCGCCAGCTCCCGCACCTTGTCGGCGTAGTCGGCGGCGTTCGAGATGGCCTTGGCGAAGATCGTGGGGTTGCTGGTGCAGCCCACGAGGCTCTTCTCGCTGATCAGCTCGGCGAGGTTGCCGGAGTTGATCCGCTGGCGGGACAGGTCGTCCAACCAGATGGAGACCCCGGCGTCGCTGAGCGCCTTGAGCTTCGGGTTGGTGGTCACAGGTATTCCTCCACTCACGCGTTGCCGCGCGCCTTGTCCAGGCTGCGCCGGGCTGCCGCGACCACGGCGTCGGCGGTGAACCCGAACTCGGTGAACAGGGTCTTGTAGTCCGCCGAGGCGCCGAAGTGGTCGATCGAGACGATCTCCCCGGCGTCCTTGGCGAACCGGTACCAGGTCAGCGCCGAACCGGCCTCCACCGCGACCCGCGCCGCGACCGAGGTCGGCAGCACCTGCTCCCGGTAGCTGTCGTCCTGGGCGTCGAACCACTCGACGCACGGCATCGACACCACACGAGTGGCAACGCCCTCGGCCTCCAGGATCTTCCTGGCCTCCACCGCGAGCTGGACCTCGGAACCGGTCGCGATCAGCACCAGCTCCGGGGCACCGTTCCCGGCGTCGGCCAGGACGTAACCGCCCTTGGCCACGCCATCGGCGGTGACGCCCTCCAGCGTGGGCACGCCCTGGCGGGTCAGCGCCAGGCCGGCCGGACCGCTGGTGTCCTCCAGGATGGCCTTCCAGGCCGCCGCCGTCTCGTTGGCGTCGGCCGGGCGGACCACGGACAGGCCCGGGATGGCGCGCAGCGTGGCGAGGTGCTCGATCGGCTGGTGGGTCGGGCCGTCCTCGCCCAGGCCGATCGAGTCGTGCGTCCAGACGTAGACGACCGGGGCCTGCATCAGGGCCGCCAGCCGCACCGCCGGGCGCATGTAGTCGCTGAACACCAGGAAGGTGCCGCCGTAGGGGCGGGTGCCGCCGTGCAGCGCGATGCCGTTGAGGATCGAGCCCATCGCGTGCTCGCGGATGCCGAAGTGCAGCGTCCGGCCGTAGGGCTGGGCCTGCCAGCTCCGGGTGGAGATGTCGGCCGGGCCGAACGAGTCGACGCCCTTCATCGTGGTGTTGTTGCTCTCCGCGAGGTCGGACGAGCCGCCCCACAGCTCCGGCAGCACCTCGGCCAGCGCGCTGAGCACCTCACCGGAGGCCTTGCGGGTCGCGATGCCCTTGCCGTCGGCCTCCCAGCTCGGCAGCTTCTCCTGCCAGCCGGCGGGCAGCTCGCGGGTGCGCAGCCGCTCCAGCAGCGCGGCGCGCTCGGGGTGGGCCGCCGCCCACTGGTCGAACCGGGCGCTCCAGGCGGCGTGCGCGGCCTTGCCCCGCTCGACGACCTGGCGGGCGTGGGCCAGCACCTCGTCGTCGACCTGGAAGGACTGCTCCGGGTCGAAGCCCAGCGCCTTCTTCACCCCGGCGACCTCGTCGCCGCCCAGCGCGGCGCCGTGCGCCTTGCCGGTGTTCATCTTGGTCGGCGCGGGGTAGCCGATGACCGTGCGCAGCACGATGAGCGTCGGGCGCTCGGTCTCGGCCCGGCCGGCCTCGATGGCCGCGAGCAGCCCGGCGACGTCCTCACCGCCGTCGACGGTCACCACGTGCCAGCCGTAGGCCTCGTAGCGCTTGGCGGTGTCCTCGCTGAGCGCGATCCGGGTGTCGTCCTCGATGGAGATCTCGTTGGCGTCGTAGATCACCGTGAGGTTGCCCAGGCGCTGGGTGCCGGCCAGCGACGACGCCTCGGAGGTCACGCCCTCCTCGATGTCGCCGTCGGAGGCGATCACGTAGATGTCGTGGTCGAACAGGCTCTCCCCGGTGGCCGACTCCGGGTCGAACAGCCCCCGCTCGCGGCGTGCGGCCATCGCCATGCCGACCGCGGTGGCCAGGCCCTGCCCGAGCGGGCCGGTGGTGGTCTCGACCCCGGCGGTGTGGCCGTACTCCGGGTGGCCCGGGGTCTGCGAACCCCAGGTCCGCAGGGCCTTGAGGTCGTCCAGCTCCAGCCCGTACCCGGACAGGAAGAGCTGGATGTACAGGGTCAGGCTCGAATGCCCGGCCGACAGCACGAAGCGGTCGCGACCGATCCACTCCGGGTCGGCGGGGTCGTGCCGCATGACGCGCTGGAACAGCGCGTAGGCGGCCGGGGCCAGGCTCATGGCGGTTCCCGGGTGACCGCTCCCGCAACGCTCCACCGCGTCGGCGGCCAGCACGCGAGCGGTGTCCACCGCGCGCTGGTCCAGTTCGGTCCAGTCCTCGGGGAGGCGCTTGGTGGTCAAGCGGGCAAGATCGTCGGTGACGGACACGGACGCAGCTCCAGTTTTTCCCTCGGCGCGGTGAATGCGGTCGCTGGACCGATTCGACCCGCGGTTATCCCTCGTCCGGTGGTCAGCCTAGTCGTGGCCGATCAGCCGCGCTGCGACCCGTCCGGACTGCTGTCCCTCCCGCTGGAAGGCCGGTCGGCAGGCCGGGTGGCGCCTGCCGGGAGCGGCGGACCAGCCGCGGCGGCGCGCGTCGCGCGCACGGCGGCGGGAGCGCGTCCAGCCTACCGGCGGCACCGTCGGTCGCCGGTGCGGCTCGGTGCGTGGCGGTGCGGCGCGCGGGAACACCCGAGCGACGGGCGGTGGGGTAGCGCGCCTACTATTCGAGGCGGTTCGATTCCGCGCGCCGGACCGGTGCGCGTCGAGTCGCTCGTGGACGTCGACTGGATCTAGGAGTGCCATGCCGCCGGTGAGGGCAGCGTCGTGACCGCCGTCGTCGACGCACCCCGGGGACGGCGCGCCCGGCGTCCCGGTGAGCTGCTCAAGGCCTACCTCGGCCTGATCAAGCCCCGGGTCATCGAGCTGCTGCTGGTGACCGCCATCCCGGCGATGCTGCTGGCCGAGCGGGGCATCCCGTCCCCGTGGCTGGTGCTGGCGGTGCTGGTCGGCGGCACCATGGCCGCGGGCAGCGCCAACGCGCTGAACTGCGTCGCCGACGCCGACATCGACCAGGTGATGAAGCGGACCCGGGCGCGCCCGCTGGTCCGGCACACCGTGTCCAACCGGCACGCCCTGGTCTTCGGGCTCGCGCTGGGCGTCGGCTCGTTCGGGTGGCTGTGGGCGACCACGAACCTGCTCGCCGCCGTGCTGGCGGTGGCGACCATCCTGTTCTACGTCCTGATCTACACGCTGGTGCTCAAGCGCCGCACCGTGCAGAACATCGTGTGGGGCGGTGCCGCCGGGTGCATGCCGGTGGTGATCGGCTGGGCCGGGGTGACCGGCACGGTGGAGTGGCCCGCGCTGGTCATGTTCGGGATCGTCTTCTTCTGGACCCCGCCGCACACCTGGTCGCTGGCGATGAAGTACAAGGACGACTACGAGCGCGCCGGGGTCCCGATGCTGCCGGTGGTGGCCCAGCCGATCGTGGTGTCCCGGCAGATCGTGGCCTACACCTGGCTGATGGTGGTGTGGACGCTGCTGCTGGTCCCGGCGACCGGCTGGCTCTACACCGCGTTCGCGGTCGCCGCCGGGGCCTGGTTCCTGGTGCTGGCGCACCGGTTGCACGTCGCCACCAAGCGCGGCGAACCGAGCAAGCCCATGAAGCTGTTCCACATGTCGAACACCTACCTGATGATCGTCTGCGTGGCCCTCGCGGTCGACTCGGCCCTCAGCCTCCCCACGGTCTTCTGAACCGTCTTCTGAGCCAGGTGAGGGGCACCCTTATCCGAGTTACTTGGTCAAGGGTGCCCCTCACCTGGCTCTCGAACGGGTGACGGCGTTCGGCTCGGGTGTCGGCCGCGGGGCGGTGAGCCGGTGGTTCCCGGTGGGTAACCTCCCGCCGAGAGGTGATGACCATGACGCTGACCGCGCGCCAGCGCACCGCGCTGCGCGGCCTGGTCGATCGGGGCGTGCTCACCGACGCGCAGGCCGAGGCGGTGACCGCCGAGCTCGGCGGTGCCGCGCCCGGCGGACGGCGCGGCACCCTCTGGGAGGTCTTCGGCTACCTCGGCGGGGTCCTGGTGCTCGGCGGAGCGGCGCTGCTGCTCGGCACCACCTGGGACGAGCTCTCCCGCACCGGGCAGGTGCTGGTGCTGGCGCTGGCCACCGCCGCGCTGGCCGCCGCGGGCGGCTTCATCGGCGGCGCCCCGCGCGCCTGGCGGCTGCTGGACGGGGTCCGGGCCCGGGTGGTGGCGGTGCTGTTCGCGCTGGCCTCGGTGACCGGGGCGTGGGCCGTCGGCACCGGCCTGCCCGACGACGCCCACGACGTGCTCTGGGCGCTGGCCGGACTCGTCCTCGCGCTGGCCGGGTACGCCGCGCTGCCCGCCGCCCCGGGTGTGCTGGCCGCCGGCGGGTTCAGCGCGGCGGTGGTGCATACCGGGGTGGTCGACCTGGGCGACTGGCCGTACAGCGCGGCGATGCTCGCCCTCGGCGCGGTGTGGACCGGCCTGGCGCTGGGCGGGCTGCTGGCCGCGCGCCGCGTCGGGCTGGCCGTCGGCCTGGTGCTGGCGCTGATCGGCGCGCAGTGGCAGGTCTCCGAGCCGCCGTGGGCGTACCTGCTGACCTTCCTGCTCGCGGTGGTGCTGCTGGCGGGCTTCCTGCGCTGGGACGAGCCGCTGCTGCTCGCCGGGGGAGTGGTCGGGATGACCCTGGCGGTGCCGGAGGCGGTCTGGGACTGGACCGGCGGGCGCCTCAGCGCCCCGCTGATCGTGCTCCTCGCCGGGGCGGTGCTGCTGCTGGTCGGCGGGTTCGGGCTGCGCAGGCACCGCCGCACTCCGTCGACGGAGTGATCAGGGCCGACGGCGTGACCAGGTCCCGCGGGCGTGGTCAGGGCAGCAGCAGCACCTTGCCGGTGGTGCGGCGGCCTTCGAGGTCCTCGTGCGCCCGGCGCGCCTCGGCCAGCGGGTAGGTCGCGCCGACCCGGATGTCCAGGACCCCGGTGCCGATCCACTCGAAGACCTGGCCCGCCCGCCACTCCAGCTCCTCGCGGGTGAGGATGTGGTGCGCCAGGCTCGGCCGGGTCAGGAACACCGAGCCCGCCGAGTTCAACCGCTGCGGGTCCACCGGCGGCACCGGGCCGCTGGCCGCGCCGTAGAGCGCCAGCAGCCCGCGCGGGCGCAGGCTGGCCAGGCTCGCGTCGAAGGTGCTCGCGCCCACGCCGTCGTAGACCACGTCGACCCCGCGCCCGTCGGTCAGGTCCCGGACCTCCTCGGCGACGTCGACCTCGGTGTACCGGACCACCTCGTCGGCCCCGGCCTGCCGGGCCAGCGCCTCCTTCTCGGCGGTCGAGACGGTGCCGATCACGTTGCCGCCGAGGCTCTTGACGAGCTGGGTGAGCAGCAGCCCCATGCCGCCGGCCGCGGCGTGCACCAGCGCGGTCTCCCCGGTGCGCACCGGGTGCGTCGAGGTGACCAGGTAGTGCGCGGTCATGCCCTGCAGCAGCGCGGCGGCTGCGGTCCGGTCGTCCACCGCGTCCGGCACGCGCACCGCGGACTCCTGCGGGACCAGCGCCCGCTCGGCGTAGCTGCCCGGGGTCATCGCCCACGCGACCCGGTCGCCGACCGCGAACCCGGTCACCTCCGGGCCCACCGCCACGACCCGGCCGGCGCCCTCCGACCCGGGCGTGAACGGCAGCGACATGCGGTAGAGCCCGCTGCGCTGGTAGGTGTCGATGAAGTTCACCCCGATCGCGGCGACCTCCACCAGGAGCTGCCGGGCCGCCGGTTCGGGTGCCTCGACCTCGGCGAGCTCCATGACCTCGGGTCCCCCGCTGGTCGCCACCCGGATCGCGCGCATGTCCACCTCCACGTCGACGGTCGTCCCCCGAACTCAACTGCATCCACCGGTGGTCCGGCAACAGGGAGGCGTAGGACACGCCCGGAGATCCTCCCGGCTGTTCTACGATCCGGGTGTGGCGGAGGACAAGACGGTCGAGAAGCAGCCCGAGCCCACCGCGAAGGCGATCGCGACGGCGCAGGCGTTCGTGCGCGAGCACGGCGAGTCCGCGCGCGCGGTGGTCGAGCACCTGGGCAACGCCGGTGCGCGCGTCGTGCTGGTCGGTGCGGACGGCGCGTTCGGCGACGTGCTGGTGCCCGACGTGGCGACCGGTACCGCGCTGGTCGAAGCGGTCGACGGGCTCGACGCCCACGACTGGGACGCGGAGACCACCGCGGCGCTGAAGATCGGTTCGGCGCACCGCAGGAAGATGGCCGGACCGCGCGCCCGATGACGCCCCGCGTCCTGCTGGCGAGCTGCGCCGGGCTGCCCAGCGCCCACCGGGACGACGCGCCGCTGGTCGACGCGCTCGCAGCCCTCGGCATCACCGCCGACTGGGCCCGGTGGGACGACCCGGACACCGACTTCGGCGCCGCCGAGCTGGTCGTGCTGCGCTCCACCTGGGATTACCCGGAGCGCCGCGCCGAGTTCCTGGCCTGGTGCGACGCGGTGCCGGGGCTGCGCAACCCGGCGGCCGCGGTCCGCTGGAACACCAGCAAGCACTACCTGCCGGAGCTGGCCGCGCGGGGGGTCGACGTGGTGCCGACGCAGGTGCTCGAACCCGGTGACCCCCCGGAGTGGCCGGTCGGCGAGTTCGCGCTCAAGCCCGCCGTCGGGGCCAGCTCCCGGGGCGCCGCCCGCTTCGGCCCGGGGCGGCTCGCGGAGGCCGCGGCGCACCTCGCCGAGCTGCGCCGCGACGGCGGCGCGGTCGTGGTGCAGCCGTACCAGGAGGCGGTCGACCGCGAGGGCGAGGTGGCGCTGGTCTTCCTCGGCGGGGTGTACTCGCACGCCTTCGCCAAGGGCCCCGCGCTGGCCGCCGCCGAACCGGCGGAGTTCCGCGGCGGCGCGCGGCACGAGGTCCCGGCGCCGGGACCGTGGCGGGCGCTGGCCGAGTCGGCGCTCGACGCCGCCGCCGGGATGCTCGGCCTGCCGCGCCGGGCGCTGCTCTACGCGCGGGTCGACCTGGTGCGCTCGGCGCGCGGCGCCCCGCTGCTGCTGGAGCTGGAGCTGACCGAGCCGTTCCTGGGACTGCGGCTCGCCCCCGGTGCCCCCGAGCGCTTCGCCTCGGCGGTGCGCGCCGAACTCGCCGCCGCTGTGGACAGGGACTTCGCGGTGGTTTAGCGTTTCAGCGCGCATTGAAACCGATCAGCGGGGGATGCACGCCGTGACCGAGTACCTGGACCGGACCGATCGCCCGGCGATGTCGGAGTGGATCGAGCAGATGGCGGCGCACTTCGAGGCCAGCGAGGGGATGCCGCTGATCGCCGGGCGGGTGCTGGCGTTCCTGCTGATCTGCGACCCGCCGGAGCGCACCGCCGCCGAACTGTCCCTGGCGCTGAGCGCGAGCTCCGGTTCGATCAGCACCAACGTGCGGTTGCTGATGCGCCTCGGCATCGTGTCCAAGACGACCCGGCAGGGGCGGGAGGCCGCGCTCTACCGCGTCGAGGAGGACCGCTGGCCGGAGCTGGTGCAGCAGCGGATGCGCCGGGTCACCGGCCTGGAGGAGCTCACCGAGCAGGGGCTGCGCATGTTCAGCGGCCAGGGTGAGCGGGCCCGCAGGCTGCGCACGGTGCACGAGTTCTACCGCTGGCTGGCCGGGGAGATGCCGGAGTTGTGGCGCAGGTGGGAAAGGGAAGGCCGCCCCCGCCTGCGTTTTTGAGGCTCTCCCTTTGCGTAGGGGTGCGGGTGGCGGAACCTCAGCGGCCTTCTCGCTCCGGGCGCCCTTCCTCATGTACCAACCACGTACACAGCGTCAGGGCGTCCTCGCGAGAAGACCGCTGAGAACCCGCGGCGGTGCAAGCTGCGAGGGTGGGGCAAGACGGAAGCGGCTTTCGCCGCTTGCCTGACGATGATCGGGTTTCGCGCGTGCGTGGCTGGAAGCGGCTTTCGCCGCTTGCTTGACGGTGGTCGCTGAGGTTCCGCCACCCGCACCGCCACGCACAACAACCACAGGGGCGGGGTCCGATCAAGCCGGGATCGGTTCTGCTTCTTGCCGGTCTTCGGTGGGTAGCGGGCCTCGGTAGCGGGACTCGGCCCACAGCAGGGCGGTGGCGATGATCACCAGCGTCGAGCCGAGGACGTGCAGCACCACCAGCGCCTCGGGGACGCTCAGCGCGTACTGCAGGGAACCGATGGCGCCCTGCACGAGCACCACCGCGCAGGCCGTGCCGTAGGCGCGCAGCAGCGCCTTGGTCGGGCGCGCGGTGCGCAGCCACACCCCGAACACCGCGAGCAGCAGCACGTAGGCCATCACCAGCAGGCCGTGGACCTGGGTGAGAGTGAGCACCGGCAGTCCCAGCCGCGGCGTCTCGGGGTCGCCCGCGTGCGGACCGGCGGCGGTGACCAGCGTTCCGGCGACGAGCATCGCGGCGGTGACCGCGGTCAGCGCCACCAGCAGCCTGCGCATCGGGCGGGGCACCACGTCCACCGGCGGCTGGTCGCCCTCGGCGGCGGCCTTGTAGAGCATCGCGGCCAGCCAGATCAGCACCGCGGAGGCCATGAAGTGCACCGAGACGCTCCACCAGGCCAGGTCCACCAGCACCGTCATGCCGCCGATGACGGCCTGCACGACGACCCCGAGCGGCATGATCCAGGCCAACCGGATCAGCCGGGGCCGTCGCGGACGCACCTTCCACGCCGCGATCAGGCAGGCCAGCGCCACGAAGCCGACCAGGAAGGTCAGCAGGCGGTTGCCGAACTCGATCACCTGGTGCAGCGTCGCCACCTCGTGGTGGTCGACGGGCACCATGCTGCCCGGGAAGCACTGCGGCCAGGTGGGGCAGCCCAGCCCCGAACCGGTCACCCGGACCGTCGCACCGGTCACCGAGATCAGCGACTGGGTGACCACCACCAGCAGCGCGAGCACGCGCACCAGCCGGGGGGTGGATCGGAAGGTCCGGGAGGAAGAGGACGCCTTCGGCACCCCTCGATGGTATGTCGGCCCGGGGCCGGTGCCGCGCGGTGGGTCGGCGGCACCGGCCCCGGCGGCAGCGGGGACCGGGTGCTCAGCCCCGGCCGAACAGCCCCTGCGGGACCGCTCCGGCGGCCAGGAGCTGCTTGGTCAGCCGCACGCCCGTCGCGCACAGCACCTCGGTGCCGTCCTCGCCCAGCACCTCCCAGGGGCCCATCGACATCGCGTCGGTGTCGCTCTCCACGGCCTCGCGCAGCGCGGTGCCCTGCTCGGTGACCCCGCCGTCGGGGTCGACCAGGCCGCGCTCCCGCAGCCGCTGCTCGGCCGCGGTCCACTCCTGCTCGGTCCAGCCGCGGGTCTTGCGGGCGGCGGCCGGGGTGAAGCCGCTGCCGGTGGCGCTGTGCAGCACCAGCGCGTCCAGGCCGGGCAGCCCGGCGCGCTGGAGGGCGGCCAGGTGGGCGTCGCCCCGGAACTCGCGCAGCAGCGTCACCGCGTGCCAGAGCCGCAGGTGGGGTTCGGCGGGCCGGTCCAGGTCGGCGTGCGCGGCGTAGAGCGGCTTGCCCTCCGGCGAGCACCCGGTCGCGGCCCGCTCGGCCAGGTCAGCGGCGTCGACGACCGCGGTGGACCCGACTTCCTCGCCGAGCATTCGGCGCAGCGCCACGTCGGCGGCGCGCAGCCGTGCGGCGAGCACGTCCTCGGGCGCGGCGATGCTCCAGGCGCGCGGGATGACCTCGGCGATCGGGCCGGGCGCGAAGTTGTAGAAGGTCGCGGTGACCGCGCCGGGCCCGACCCGCCCCATCGCCGCCGACCGGCCGACGAGGTACTGCATCAACCCGCGCTCGAGGCCCAGCGCGTCGAACTCGGCGGTGGGTTCGGGAGCGAAGTAGATCATGGCGTGCACGAGTTCGAGGGCGTCCTTGGCCTGGCGCGCGATCATCGTCATGTCGCCACACTACGGAGTGAAGCAAGCCGTTCGTGAACGGAATGAGGGTGCCCCTCACTCGGCACCGGTACGGGGGGAGTCAGGTGAGGCGGGTGGTGCGGAGCGCGATCGCGCCGGCCAGGGCGCCCCAGCCCAGCAGCACCGCGACCGGCAGCGGTCCCGGCAGCGCGCCGTGCCCCAGCGCCGCGGCCAGCGACTCGGCCAGCGCGCCGGAGGGCAGGTAGGCGGCGACGGTGCCGATCGGGCCGGGCAGGTCGGCCAGGGGCAGCGCCAGCCCGCCGGCCAGCAGCAGCACGAACCAGATCGCGTTGGCCACCGCGAGCACGATCTCGGCCCGCAGCGCCCCGCCGACCAGCACCCCGGCGGCGCCGAAGGCGAGGGTGCCCAGCACCAGCAGCCCGGCGGCGGGCAGCAGCCCGGCCGGGTCCGGTGACCAGCCCAGCAGCAGCGCGACCACCGACAGCAGCACGGCCTGCAGCGCGACCACCAGCAGCGTGGCCAGCACCCGGCCGCCGATCAGCGTCCACCGCGGCAGCGCCGTGGCCGACAGCCGCTTGAGCACCCCGTAGCGGCGGTCGAAGCCGAGCGCGATCGCCTGGCCGGTGAAGGCGGTGGACATCACCGCCAGCGCGAGGATGCGCGGCAGCACCGAGTCGACCCGCGGTTCCGGCAGCGTGCCGATCTCCAGCGCGCTGAGCCCGATCAGCAGCGCCAGCGGGATGATCAGCGTCAGCAGCGCCTGCTCGCCGTGGCGCAGGATGAGCAGCGCCTCGATCCGGGTCTGGGCCAGCAGCATCCGCCCGGGCCGGCCGCGCCCGGGGGCGGGGCGGAAGGTGCCCGGCGGGAACTCCGCGCCGCGCGGTGCGGCCTCGGTCTCGGCGCTCACGATCGCAGCTCCCGTCCGGTCAGTTCCAGGAACACGTCCTCCAGGCTGCGCTGGCCGACCCGCAGGTCCTCGGCGAACACGCCGTGCTGGGCGCAGAAGGCCGTCACCGTGGACACCACCTGCGGGTCGACGGCGCCGCGCACCAGGTACTCGCCGGGGCGCGGCTCGGTGGCCTCGCAGCGTTCCGGCAGCGCCGCCCGCAGCAGTTCCAGCGGGAGCCCGCGCTGGGAGCGGAACCTCAGCTCCTGGGTGCCTTCGGGGGCGGCGGTGAGCTCGGCGGCGGTCCCGTCGGCCACGGCCCGGCCCCGGTCGACGATGACGACCCGGTCGGCCAGCGCCTCGGCCTCGTCCATCAGGTGCGTGGTGAGCAGCACGCCGACCCCGTCCCGGCGCAGCGCGGTCACCAGCTCCCAGACCAGCCGCCGGGCCTGCGGGTCGAGGCCCGCGGTGGGCTCGTCGAGGAACACCAGCTCGGGGCGGCCGACCAGCGCGCAGGCCAGCGAGAGCCGCTGCTGCTGGCCGCCGGAGAGCCGCTTGTACGGGGTGCGGCGGGACCCGGTGAGCCCGAGCACGTCGAGCAGCCACTCCGGGTCCAGCGGGTGCGCGGCGCAGGTGGCGACCAGGTGCAGCATCTCGTCGGCGCGCACTCCCGGGTAGGCCCCGCCGCCCTGCGGCATCACGCCGATCCGGGGCCGCAGCAGCTCGGACTGGCCGATCGGGTCGAGGCCGAGCACGCGCACCGCACCGGAGTCGGGCTTCTGGAAGCCCTCGCAGATCTCGGTGGTGGTGGTCTTGCCCGCGCCGTTGGGGCCCAGCAGCGCCAGCACGCTGCCGCGCTCCATGCGCAGGTCGAGGCCGTCGACGGCGATCGACGCGCCGAAGCGCTTGGTCAGCCCGCGCAGCTCCACGGCCGGACTGTCGGCGTTGCTCACGACGTCCAAGCCTATGACGTGGCGGAGCGCACCCGGCCCCGGGGAGACCACGGCCACGGCACCTTCCCGCGGACGAGCCAGAGCAGCAGGGCGAAGGCGATCAGCGCGGCGGTCACCGCCAGCGGGATCTGGTAGACGCGCAGCACGTAGCCCGCGCCGGTGGGCGGGACCAGCAGCGACACCGCCGAGCAGATCGCCATCGCGGTGATCCGGAACCGGTTGTCGTTGGTCGACAGCGCCAGCGGCACCACCGCCCACATCAGGTACCAGGGCCACAGCACCGGCACCGCCAGCGCCAGCGCCAGGAACGTGATGCCCATCGCGGCCAGCGGTTCGACCCGGCCCCGGAAGGCCAGCCAGAGCATCCGCAGGCACACCACCGCCACGATGGCGTAGCCGATGACCTTGGTGATGGCCAGCATCGCGTCGGTGTGGTTGCCCAGGCCGAGGAGCATGCTGATGCCGCCGCCGGTCATCCCGAACGCGGTCAGCGGCGCCATGAACGTCTTGACCCGGTTGGGCACGTCGAAGGTCTCGATCCAGCCCAGCCCCCAGCCGCTGGCCAGCGTGATCACCGTCATGGTGGCGAGGAACACGGCGACGAGCAGCCCCGCGACCTTGAACAGGTCGGAGAACCGGCCGCCCCGGCGGAGCACGACGTAGATCCCGAAGAAGCCCAGCGCGATGAACCCGGGCGGTTTGATCGCCCCCGCGATGGTCAGCAGCACGCCGGTGACCACGGTGCCGGGCACCGTCTGCCAGCGCAGGCCCAGCTCGATCGCGGCGAGCATGATGCCGACCATCAGGGCCTCGTTGTGCATCCCGCTGACCACGTGGAACAGCACGATGGGGTTGGCGGCGCCGAGCCACAGCGCGGCGACCGGTTCGACCCCGCAGCGCCGGGCCAGCCGGGGGATCGCCCACACGGCGGCGGCCAGGCCGATCAGCATCACCACGCGCCACAGCAGCACGCCGAAGACCACGTTGTCGCCGATGATCGGGGAGAGCGCCTGGCCGAGCATGAGGAACAGCGGCCCGTACGGCGACGGGGTGTCCCGCCAGATGTTGGGCACGTTGCTGACGAACGGGTGCTCGGCGCCGAGCGCGTGGATCGAGCCGATCGTGTAGGGGTCGAAGCCCCTGGCCGCGACCTCGCTCTGGGCGAGGTAGCTGTACATGTCGGTGCTGAACAGCGGGGGCGCCAGGGCCAGCGGCAGCGCCCACATCACCACGGTGCGGGCGAGCTGGGTGACCGAGACCATCCGCTCGCGTCCGGGCCAGGACAGCTTGCCCAGCCAGAGCCAGGCGATGACGACCATCATCATGCCGAGCCAGGCGCAGGCCATCGCCACGGTGGGCATGCGCGCGGGCAGGCCGATCAGCCGGGCGCCGGCGATCGGGTTGACCACCGGGTTGGCCCCGGCGCCGATCGCGCCGACCGCCAGCACCAGCGAACCGGTGGTGCCGAACCGGCGCACCACGTCGAGCTGGCGCCGTTCGGGCGCCTCCAGGGGCGCCGGTCCGTCGCTGATCGCTGGGTGTTCGTCGGCCGTCCGGGTGCGCTCCGACCCGTCGGCTGCCTCGCCTGCCGCCACGATGCCGAAGCGTAACCGCGTGAGTCAGGTCACGTCGGCGCCCCGCGCGGTAGGCCACGGCCGACCAAATTAGGTAACATTCCTGTTGTGAAAAACGCCGGAACGCCGAACCCGGGCGTGGTGGCCGAGCCGGGCCCCGCGGCCCAGCGCGGCGCGTCCGCTTCCGGGGACGGTCGCACCCGGCACGCCGTGGCCCGGTTGCTGCTGGAGCGGGGACCGATCGCGGCGGCCTCGGTCGCCGACGCGCTGGGGGTCAGCCCCACCGCGGTGCGCAGGCACCTCGACGCGCTGGTGGCCGAGGGCGAGGCGTACGCCCGGGAGTCCTCCTCCCGGGGGCGCCGGGGTCGGGGCCGGCCCGCCAAGCAGTTCCTGCTCACCGAGGTGGGCCGGGCGCGCTTCGGGCACGGCTACGACGACCTGGCGGTGGCCGCGCTGCGGTTCATCGCCGACCATGCCGGGGAGCAGGCGGTGCGCGAGTTCGCCGAGCAGCGGGTGGCGGCCCTGGTCGCCGACCACCGCGAGGCGCTGGCCACCGTCCGGTCACCGGCCGAACGTGCGGAGGTGCTGGCCGACGCACTGACCCGGGAGGGCTACGCTGCCACGACGCGGAGCGTCGGGAGCGGCGAGCAGCTCTGCCAGCACCACTGCCCGGTGGCGCACGTCGCTGCGGATTTCCCGCAGTTGTGCGAGGCCGAGACGGCGGCGTTCGCCGAGGTCCTCGGCACGCACGTGCAGCGGTTGGCCACGATCGCCAACGGCGACGCGGCCTGCACGACGCACGTACCGGTCGACCGGTCCGCGCGTCGGAGCGGTGACCACCGCTCGACGACCGACAAGACCCCTGCCGATCCGCTCCCGAAGGGCCGGCAGGAGCACGCCCCGATTCCTGATGGAGGGGAGTCCGTATGACTGCCGCTGCGGAGCAGCGCACACCCACCACCTCTGGCCAGCTCAGCCAGGAGGAGACCCTGGCCACGCTGGGGAACTACGAGTACGGCTGGGCCGACCCGGACGTCGCGGGTGCGAGCGCCCGCCGTGGCCTCGACGAGAGCGTCGTGCGCGACATCTCGGCGAAGAAGGACGAGCCGGAGTGGATGCTCGAGGCCCGGCTCAAGGCGCTGAAGCTGTTCGACCGCAAGCCGATGCCGAACTGGGGCGCCGACCTCTCGGGCATCGACTTCGACAACATCAAGTACTTCGTGCGGTCCACCGAGCAGCAGGCCCAGACCTGGGAGGACCTGCCCGAGGACATCAAGAACACCTACGACAAGCTGGGCATCCCGGAGGCGGAGAAGCAGCGCCTGGTCGCCGGGGTCGCCGCCCAGTACGAGTCCGAGGTGGTCTACCACCAGATCCGCGAGGACCTGGAGGCCCAGGGCGTCCTGTTCCTGGACACCGACACCGGCCTGCGCGAGCACCCGGAGCTGTTCAAGGAGTACTTCGGCTCGGTCATCCCGGCCGGTGACAACAAGTTCTCCGCGCTGAACACCTCCGTGTGGTCGGGCGGCTCCTTCATCTACGTGCCGAAGGGCGTGCACGTCGACATCCCGCTGCAGGCCTACTTCCGGATCAACACCGAGAACATGGGCCAGTTCGAGCGGACGCTGATCGTCGTCGACGAGGGCGCCTACGTGCACTACGTCGAGGGCTGCACCGCCCCGATCTACTCCAGCGACTCGCTGCACTCGGCGGTCGTGGAGATCGTGGTCAAGAAGGGCGGCCGCTGCCGGTACACGACCATCCAGAACTGGTCGAACAACGTGTACAACCTGGTGACCAAGCGGGCCAAGGCCGAAGAGGGCGCCACCATGGAGTGGGTCGACGGCAACCTGGGCTCCAAGGTCACCATGAAGTACCCGTCGGTGTTCCTGATGGGCGAGCACGCCAAGGGCGAGGTGCTCTCGGTGGCGTTCGCCGGCGAGGGCCAGCACCAGGACGCCGGCGCCAAGATGGAGCACATGGCGCCGCACACCTCCTCGACGATCGTCTCCAAGTCGATCGCCCGGGGCGGGGGCCGCACCTCCTACCGGGGTCTGGTCAAGGTCGCCAAGCGGGCGCACCACTCGTCGTCGAACGTCAAGTGCGACGCGCTGCTGGTGGACACCGTCAGCCGCTCCGACACCTACCCGTACGTCGACATCCGCAATGACGACGTGAACATGGGCCACGAGGCCACCGTCTCCAAGGTCAGCGACGACCAGCTGTTCTACCTGATGCAGCGGGGTCTGACCGAGGACGAGGCGATGGCGATGATCGTGCGCGGCTTCGTCGAGCCGATCGCGCGGGAGCTGCCCATGGAGTACGCGCTGGAACTGAACCGACTGATCGAGCTGCAGATGGAAGGGGCCGTCGGCTGAGATGACGAGCACCACCAAGACCGACGGCACCCAGCACGGCCTGGGCGAGCACTCCCACGGGGGGGCTGTGATCCCGCAGTCCTCCCGCGGGGAGCGCTTCACGTCCTACGACGTGGAGGCCTTCGAGGTGCCCTCCGGCCGCGAGGAGGACTGGCGGTTCACGCCGACCAAGCGACTGCGCGGCCTGCACGACGGCACCGCGACCGCGACCGGCAGCATCCGGGTCGAGGTCGAGGGCGCCGAGGTGGAGACGGTCGGGCGCGACGACTCCCGGATCGGGCAGGGCGGGGTGCCCGCCGACCGGGTCGCCGCCCAGGCCTGGAGCTCGTTCACCGAGGCCTCGATCGTCACCATCCCGAAGGAGACCCGGCCCGAGCCGATCACCGTCACGGTGCACGGCCCGGGTGCGGGCGAGGTCGCCTTCGGCCACCTGCAGGTGCGCGCCGAGCAGTTCGCCGAGGCGGTCGTGATCCTGGACTACCGGGGCAGCGGCGTGCTGGCCGACAACGTCGAGTTCGTCGTGGCCGACTCCGCCCGCCTGTCGGTGGTGTCGGTGCACGACTGGGCCGACGACGCCACCCAGGTCAGCTCCGAGCACGTGGGCCTCGGCCGCGACTCGGTGTTCCGGCACCTGGCCGTCACCCTCGGCGGTGACCTGGTGCGGGTCAACACCACCGTGAACTACGGCGACAAGGGCGGCGACGCCGAGCTGCTCGGGCTGTACTTCGCCGACGCGGGCCAGCACCTGGAGCACCGGATGCTGGTCGACCACTCGGTGTCGCACTGCCGCAGCAACGTGCTCTACAAGGGCGCGCTGCAGGGCGACTCGGCGCACGCGGTGTGGATCGGCGACGTGCTGATCCGGGCCGCCGCGGAGGCCACCGACACCTACGAGCTCAACCGCAACCTGGTGCTGACCGAGGGCGCGCGGGCGGACTCGGTGCCGAACCTGGAGATCGAGACCGGCGAGATCGAGGGCGCGGGCCACGCCAGCGCCACCGGCAGGTTCGACGACGAGCAGCTGTTCTACCTGCGGTCGCGCGGCATCCCGGAGGACCAGGCCCGGCGTCTGGTCGTGCGCGGGTTCTTCGGCGAGATCCTGCAGAAGATCACCGTGCCGGAGGTCCGGGAGCGCCTCGAGGCCGCCATCGAGGAAGAACTCGCGGTGGTCGGGGCCTGAGGGTTCCCGCGGCAACCACAAGCTTTCGCACAGACCAGGAGAGACGAAGAAGAATGGCCACCCTGGAGATCAAGGACCTGCACGGCTCCGTCGTCACCGACGAAGGGGCCAAGCCGATCCTCAACGGCGTGAACCTCACGATCCGCTCCGGCGAGATCCACGCCATCATGGGCCCGAACGGCTCGGGCAAGTCGACGCTGGCCTACGCCATCGCCGGGCACCCGAAGTACCAGATCGACTCCGGTCAGGTGCTGCTGGACGGCGAGGACGTGCTGGAGATGAGCGTCGACGAGCGCGCTCGCGCCGGGCTGTTCCTGGCGATGCAGTACCCCGTCGAGGTGCCGGGCGTGTCGATGTCGAACTTCCTGCGCTCGGCGGCCACCGCGACCCGCGGCGAGGCCCCGCAGATCCGGCACTGGGTCAAGGAGGTCAAGAAGTCGATGACCGACCTCGACATCGACCCGTCGTTCGCCGAGCGCAGCGTCAACGAGGGCTTCTCCGGCGGTGAGAAGAAGCGGCACGAGATCCTGCAGCTCGACCTGCTGGACCCGGGCTTCGCGATCCTCGACGAGACCGACTCCGGTCTGGACGTCGACGCGCTGCGGGTGGTGTCCGAGGGCGTCAACCGCTACACCGGCAAGGGCGACAAGGGCGTGCTGCTGATCACGCACTACACCCGCATCCTGAACCACATCAAGCCCGACCACGTGCACGTGTTCTCCGAGGGCAAGGTCGTGGAGTCCGGCGGCCCGGAGCTGGCCGACGAGCTGGAGGCCAACGGGTACGTGCGCTTCACCGGCAAGAAGGAGGCCGCAGCCCAGTCATGACCGTCCAGCCTCCTCGCACCGCGGGTGCGAGCTCCGCAGCAGGCGCGACCACTCCGCTGGACGTCGCCGCGATCCGGGCGGACTTCCCGATCCTGGATCGCACGATCCGGGAGGGGCGCCCGCTGGTCTACCTGGATTCCGGGGCGACCTCGCAGCGGCCCCGCCAGGTGCTCGACGCGGAGCGCTCCTTCCTGGAGCGTTCCAACGCGGCCGTGCACCGCGGTGCGCACCAGCTCGCCGAGGAGGCCACGGACGCCTACGAAGGGGCCCGGCAGCGGATCGCGGACTTCGTCGGGGCGCCGCCCGAGGACCTGGTGTTCACCAAGAACGCCACCGAGGGCGTCAACCTGGTCGCCTACGCGATGAGCAACGCCGCGACGTCCGGTCCCGAGGCGGAGCGCTTCCGCCTCGGGCCGGGCGACGAGGTCGTGGTGACCGAGATGGAGCACCACGCCAACCTGGTGCCGTGGCAGCAGGTGTGCGAGCGGACCGGCGCCACGCTGCGCTGGTTCGGCGTCACCGACGACGGTCGGCTCGACCTGTCCGACGTGGACGGCGTCATCACCGAGCGGACCAAGGTGGTGGCGTTCACCCACCAGTCCAACGTGCTGGGCACGATCAACCCCACCGAGGCGATCGTGACCCGGGCGCACCAGGTCGGTGCGCTGGTGGTGCTGGACGCCTGCCAGTCGGTGCCGCACGGGCCGATCGACCTGCCCGGGCTCGGCGTGGACTTCGCGGTGTTCTCCGGCCACAAGATGCTCGGCCCGTCCGGGGTCGGGGTGCTCTACGGCCGCGGTGAGCTGCTGGCCGCGATGCCCCCGTTCATCACCGGCGGTTCGATGATCGAGATGGTGCACATGGAGCGGTCCACGTTCGCCGCTCCGCCGCAGCGCTTCGAGGCCGGGGTGCCGATGACGTCGCAGGCCGTGGGCCTGGGCGCGGCCGTCGACTACCTCGCGGCGCTGGGCATGGACCGGGTCGCCGAGCACGAGCAGGCCCTCACCGAGCTGGCGCTGCGCGAGCTCACCGCGATCGAGGGGGTCCGGATCGTCGGGCCGACCGAGGTCGCCGACCGGGGTGGCGCGGTGTCCTTCGTGATCGACGGGGTCCACCCGCACGACGCCGGTCAGGTGCTCGACGACCAGGGCGTCGAGGTGCGCGTCGGGCACCACTGCGCGTGGCCGCTGCACCGGCGGATGGGGGTTCCGGCCACCGTTCGCGCGTCGTTCTACGTCTACAACGAACTCGACGAGGTCAAGGCGTTGGCGGATGCGGTGCGCGCGGCGCAGCGCTTCTTCGGAGTGGCTTGACCGGGGACGGCCGGAGAGGCTAGATGCAGCTCGAACAGATGTACCAGGAGATCATCCTGGACCACTACCGCAACCCGCACCGGCACGGCCTGCGCGACCCGTTCGACGCCGAGTCGTTCCAGGTCAACCCGGTCTGCGGGGACGAGGTCACGTTGCGGGTGCGGTTGACCGGCGACGGCATGGACGCGATCATCGACGATGTCTCCTACCAGGGCCAGGGCTGCTCGATCAGCCAGGCCTCGGTCTCGGTGATGACCGACCTGGTGGTCGGCAAGCCGCTGCGGGAGGCGATGGGCGCCGAGGCCGCGTTCGGCGAGCTGATGCACGGACGTGGCAAGGTCGAGCCGGACGAGGACGTGCTGGAGGACGGCATCGCCTTCGCCGGTGTGGCGAAGTACCCGGCGCGGGTGAAGTGCGCGTTGCTGGGCTGGATGGCTTTCAAGGACGCGGTGTCGCGCGTAGTCGCCGTGGAGGCAACATGAGCGATGAGACGAAGGTTCGGACCGAGCAGGACCCGACCGAGCAGGACGCGGCGGAGCGGGGCGCGGCCGGGATGCCCGAGCCGCCGGCGCCCGCCGCCGAGGTGGCCGCTCTGGAGGACGTCGAGGAAGCCATGCGCGACGTCGTCGACCCGGAGCTGGGCATCAACGTGGTCGACCTCGGACTGGTCTACGACATCCGGGTCGAGCAGGACAACTCGGCCACCGTGGACATGACGTTGACCTCGGCGGCCTGCCCGCTGACCGACGTCATCGAGGACCAGGCGCGGGCCGCGCTGACCGGCGGCCCGGGCGGTGGCCTGGTGAACGACTTCCGCATCAACTGGGTGTGGATGCCGCCGTGGGGACCGGAGAAGATCACCGAGGAGGGGCGCGAGCAGCTCCGAGCGCTCGGCTTCACGGTCTGACCCGCGGCGCGAAGAAGACCTCGGGGGAATCACCGAGGGTCTGAAAACAGTTCGAGGTCTCACACCAGGTGGAGGGCGTCCCGCACGCGGGGCGCCCTCCGCTGTACCTCCAGCCACCTGGGTGAGGGGCACCGTCATCCGGCAATAGTCGGAAGAAGGTGCCCCTCACCCAGCTCACCACCGGGTGTCGACGCGGTGGACGCCCGGCTCGCCCCACCCGCGGGGCTCCTCACCCTTTCGTGACGTGAGTGAGGGGCACCCTGTACCGCGTCATGTGGGCCAGGGTGCCCCTCACCTCGTTCTCCTCCGGGTGAGGGCCGGTCAGGTCGGGGTGTCGGCGAGCAGGGCGGTGAGCTCGACCCGGGAGCGCAGGCCCAGCTTGGTGAAGATGTTGCGCAGGTGGTGGTCCACCGTGCGGTGGCTGATGTGCAGCCGCTCGCCGATCTCCCGGTTCGTGGCGCCCTCGGCGACCAGCCGGCACACCGCGGCCTGCTGCGGGGTGAGCTCCAGGCGTCGCGGCGCGCGCGGTTCCGGGGTGCTGACCCCCGTGGCGCGCAGCTCGGCGCCCGCCTTGGCGGCCCAGCCGCGGGCGCCGTGCTCCCGGAAGATCGTCCACGCCTCGTCGAGCAGCTCCCGGGCGCGGCGCGGCTCGCGGTTGCGGCGCAACCGGGTCGCGTAGAGCAGTTCGGTCTTGGCCAGCTCGACCGGTGTGCTGCTGGTGCGGTGCAGCTCGATCGCGGCGTGGAACCGCTCGTCGGCGTCCCCGGCCCGCTCGGCCAGCAGGCCGTGGCAGCGGTGCGACAGCGCCAGCCGCGCCGGGCTGGCCGTGGTGCTGGCCCACTCGTCGAAGACCCGCAGCGATCGGCTCGCCCGGTCCCGCTCGCCGCAGTGCACCGCGGCCTCCACGTAGTGCGGTGTCGCCAGCACCCGCACCACCGGGTTCGCGCCGCTGCCCGGGGTCCGCAGCCGCCGCATCGCGTCGGCCGGGCGGCCGGCGGCCAGCTCGGCGCAGCCCATCGCCCACAGCCCGAACGCGCCGGGCCGCCCCAGCCCGCGGCTGGCGACGCCCTCGCCGAAGGCGTCGGCCAACCGGTCCCACGCCTCCGCCCGGTCCCCGCGCAGCGCCGCCACCAGTGCGAGCAGCGCGCGGTGGTCGATCGCGCAGTTGCGCTGCCCGGCGGCGCGGGCCAGCCGGAGCCCGTCGAGGGCGCTGGTCTCGGCGTCGTCGTAGCGGTCCAGCAGCAGCGCCGACAACGACAGGTACACCAGCGCCCACGGCAGCCGCGCGATCTGGCCGCGCGCCCGCGCGTCCGCCACCGCGCGGTGCGCCAGCTCGTGCGCCCGCAGCGGATCGCCCAGCGCGAAGGCCGCCTGGCTGGCCAGGATCGACGTCACCGGGTCGGCGGCCCGCTCGACCAGCGCCAGCACCCGTCGCAGGGCGGGGACCGCCTGCCGGTGCCTGCCCTGGAACAGCGCCGCCATCCCGCCGAGGTGCTCGAAGACCAGCGCGGTGCCGGGCGGTTCGCCGCCGCCGTCGGCGGCCAGCCGCCGCCGCAGCCGGGCACCGTCCGCGGCGTACTCGGCGTAGCGCGCGTAGTCCCCGGCCACGCAGGTGGCCTCCCCGGCCAGCACCAGCGCGTGCAGGGCGAGCTCCCGGTCGGTGTCCAGCAGCCGGTCCAGCGCGCCGTGCAACTGGTGGTGCGCGGCGGCCGGCATCCCGTCGAGCAGCTCCGCTTCGCCCAGCACCAGGTCCGCCAGGCCCCGGGTGCGCGCCGACCCGATCAGCGGCCGGGCCCGGCGGGCGAGCGAGCGGGCCCGGCTGGCCCGGCCGTCGAGCAGGGCGTCGCGTCCGGCGGTGAGCAGCAGCCCGGCCGCGACGTCGGGATCGGTGCTCAGCGCGGCGGCCCGCCCGGCGGCTTCGGCGGCCACCGCGTGCCGCCCGGTGCGGCGGGCGCGCTCGGCGGTGCGCACCAGCTCCTCGGTGACCCCCTCGGCCGGCCGGTCCCCGGCGCGCACCCGGTGCCACTCGGCGCGCAGGCCCGTCGTGGCGCGGGCCAGCCGCCGGTGGACCTCCGGGTCGGGGGCCGCGGCGCGCAGGCAGGCGCGGGCCAGCGCGTTCGGCGGGTGCGCGCGGTCGCCGGTGATCACGACCAACCCGGCGCGCTCGGCCGCGTCGAGCTCGTCGAGCCCGTCGCAGGCCGCCGCGAGCACGCCCAGATCGACACCGGGCTCGGCGGCGGTGGTCAGCGCCAGCAGCCGCGCCCGGGGACCGGCGTCGGCCAGCGCGCGGTGCAGCGCCCGCCGGTACCGGCTGCGGGCGGGTAGCAGCGGCGGCACCGGGACCAGCCCGGCGGCCTGCCCGGCGGTGAGCGCGGTGGCGGCGTCGACGAGCGCGAGCGGGTTGCCCCCGGCGCGCGCCACCAGCTCCGCGGCCACCACCGGGTCCAGCCGGTGCCCGCAGCGGTCGGCCAGCAGCCGGTGGCACGCCTGCTCGTCCAAGGCGCCCAGCGGCAGCCCCGGCACCCCGGCCAGCGGGCCGTCCGCGGTCTCCGGGTCGGCGGCGAACAGCAGCGCGAACGGTCCGCCCGCCGCCCGGCGCGCGGCGAACCCCAGCGCGTCCAGCGATGCGGCGTCCAGTTCGGCGGCGTCGTCCAGGCAGCACACCAGCGGTCGGGCGCTGAGCAGCGCCACCAGCCGGTCGCCGCCGAGCGCGGGCGGTCCGGCCAGCCCGGCGGCCCGCAGCAGCCGGTCGAGCCCGGCGAACGGGATCTCCCGCTCCGCCCGCACGCCGCCGATCCGCACCGCCCGGCACGGCGATTCGGCGCGCACCAGCTCCAGCAGCGCGGACCGGCCGCTGCCCGCCGCACCGGTGATCACCAGCGCACCACCGGCACCGCCGCGCACCCGGTCGAGGACGTCGCGCAGGGCAGCCGCCTCCCGATCCCGGCCGTGCAGCACCGCATCGGACATGACGCCAGTGTGTCCCCGGGATGACCGGCGCGGAACACGCCCAACGCAGCAATCACCGGCGTCCGGCCGCGCGGAACCGGTGATTTCGCCGATGCCCCCGGCACCTCGCCGTCGCGACGCTGTCCGCCGTCCCCCTTCCCCCGAATTCCCCAGGAGGGCCGATGCGTCGGCTGTTCGGAGTCCTGTTAGCCGCGCTGGCGATGGTCGTGGTCGGGCCACCGCTGGTCGCCGGCGCCGCCGGGAGCCACCCGGTGGTCTTCGTCCACGGCTACACCGGCAGCGCCTCGAACTGGGCGTTCGCCGAAGCCCAGTTCCGCCTCAACGGCTACGACTCGGCGGATCTGCACCCGTTCGAGTACGACTGGAGCCAGTCCAACGAGACCAGCGCCGCCGAACTGGGCGCGTTCATCGACCAGGTGCGGGCCGAGACCGGTGCCGACCAGGTCGACATCGTGAACCACTCGATGGGCGGGCTGGTCACCCGCTGGTACATGAAGGAGCTCGGCGGCGTCGAGAACGTCGCGCACTGGGCGTCGCTGGCCGGGGCCAACCAGGGCACCACCTTCGCCAGCGCCTGCCTGCAGTACGCCTCGTGCCGCGAGATGATGCCGAACTCGCCCTTCGAGGTGCGGCTCAACTCCGGTGACCAGACGCCGGGCGACGCCGCCTACGCGACCTGGTACTCGCCGTGCGACGGCATCATCGTCCCCTACACCAACACCCGGGTCGAGGGCGCCGACAACAACCTGGTCGCCTGCGAGACGCACATCGCGTTCCTCACCGACGCCACCATCCTCGGCGAGGTGATCGACTTCTTCGAGTCCTGATCAGCCGCGGTGCGACGCGTCGGGCGCCTGCTCCGGGAACTCCCGGGGGGCGCCCGGCGTGCCGCGCAGCACCTCGACGCGGTCGGTGCCCGGCCGCTGCAGCACCCAGCTCGACCCGGCCAGCGACTTGGCGGAGTGCTTCAGCGGCGCGAGGCGGCGGGAGGCCTCCTCGTAGCCGCTGACGGTCGTCGGGGTGCACACCAGCGTGGCCAGCGACAGCGTGACCTCCACCCCGCCCGCGCTGCGCGGCGGGTCGAGCAGCGCCTCCGCCAGCTTCACCAGGTCGTCGAGGTCGGCGATGAGCAGGAAGTCGTCCCCGCCGACGTGCCCGACGTGCACCGACCCCAGCGCGGTCGCGGCGTCGGTGAGGCTGCGGCCGATGGCCCGGATGAGGTCGTCGCCCGCCGAGAAGCCGACCGTGTCGTTGACCGCCTTGAACCCGTCGATGTCCAGCCAGCTCACCGCGAACACCTCGCCCGCCTCGATGCGGCGGGCCACGTCGCGGGCGATGGCATCGCTGCCGGGCAGCCGGGTCAGCGGGTTGAGCGCGGCGGCCTCCTCGACCTTCAGGTCGGCCATGCCCCGGATCAGGTCCCCGGCCCGGACCGCGCCCAGGCAGCCGCCGGATTCGTCGACCACCACCGCGTCGTCGTACATCCGGTACGGGTCGGCGCGGGTGACCAGGCTCAGCGCCTCCATCGCGGTGGTGGCGGTGGTGACCACCCGCGGCTCGTCGGCCAGCCGGGACGCCGGGCGGGTGGCGTGCAGCGCGTGCCCGTACGGGCCGGTGACCGCGAGCAGGAACCGGTTGCGGTCGATGGTGTAGCGGGGCCGGTTCCGGTCGTCGACGAGCACCACACCGCTGATCTCGGGGTGATCGGCGAGCACGCCGCGCACCTCGTCGGCGGTGACGTCGAGGGACAGCACCGTCGCGGGGGACAGGAACTCGGTGACCCGGGGGCCGGTGGCCAGCACGTCCAGACCGGGGCCCTGCGGATCGGTGACCTCGGCGGCGACGCCGGGCACGGTGGCCGCCGTCGGCGGCCGGCGCGCGGCCGGGGCCAGCAGCTTGCCCTGCACCAGCCGGACGCCGTGCCGCCGCAGCGCGCTGAGCTGGCGCTCGCTCTCCACGCCTTCGGCGACGAGCCGCCCACCGGTGGCTTCGCACAGGTGGCGGAGGGAGTCGACCAGCGCCACCCGGGCCTCGTCGTCGGGCAGCCCGGTCACCACGGCCCGGTCCAGCTTGACCATCGCGGGGCCCAGGTCGGCGATCAGGGTCAGCGAGGCGTCGCCTTCACCGATGCCGTCCAGCGCCAGCCCGAAACCCTGCTCGCGCAGCGACCCGGCGCCCGCGACCAGCGCCTGCTGGTCCAGCCGCCCGAACGGTGGGCCGATCTCCAGGGTGACGTCCCGCGGGCGGCGCCCGACCTCGTGCAGCCGGTCCCGCAGCAGCTCCAGCCGGGCCAGGTCGGTCGCGACGGTCCCGCCGAAGAGGTTGAGGTGCAGCGGCAGCAGGTTGCCGTGGTCGGCCGCCGCGCTGACCGCGGCCCGCGCCAGCTCCACGTCCAGATCGGTGAGCCGCCGCTCCCGCGCGGCGGTCCGGAACAGGTCCTGCACGTGCGCACCCGCCGGGCGCGCGAGCGCCTCCACCGCCACGATGGCGCCCGTCCGGATGTTGATCAACGGTTGGAAGGCGAAGCGCACCTCGCCCACCAGCGCGTCCACGATGTCGAGGTCGTTCGCGCTCACGACCCGTCCCCGATCACGGCCCGGTCCCCGATCACGGCCTGGTTCCCGATCACGGCCTGGTCACCGACAACTCACGTCCTCCCCGTCAACGGAGGATTGCCTTCCCCGGGCACAACCTAGCGCGGTTGACCAGCGGAGAGCACCCACCCGGGCGGGGGCGTGTGGTCATCAACACAACGCAGCGCCGCCGTCACCGTCGGTGCCGGTCGTCAGCGCCCGCCGAGCGCGTGCTCCGCGGTCGGCAGCGCGGCCCCCAGACCCGCGGCGGCCAGCCGGCGCCGGAGCCGCCACGGCGCCGCGCGGAACAGCGCCGACATGGCCGCCGCGGTGGCCACCGGGTCGCGCTCGCCCGCCAGGAAGGCGGTGCGGTGCTGCTCCGGCAGGCCGAAGAACGCCTCGAAGAACCCGGGCACCTCCTCCGGGGGCAGGCCCAGCAGCGCGTGCAGCGCGCGGCGCCGCAGCGCGTGCGCGGCCAGCGCGGGGGGCGGCCACAGGATCGACCAGGCGGCGCGCGCGGCGGCGGTCGGTCCGGAGGTCAGCCGGGCGCTGATCGCGGCGGCCACCCACGGTGCCTGCCGCAACGACGTGGCGACGCTGAACCCGCTCGCCGGGTGGACCAGCCCGGCCGCCGCGCCGAACGGGATCACCCGGCCCGGCCGGGGCAGCGGGTCGTCCACCGGGAACCGGACCCGCTCCTCGTCGAGCACCGCCGACTCCGGGATGCCCGCCTCGGCCAGCCGACCGGTGAGCCGCCGCCGCAGCACCGCCAGCGGCAGGCCGGGGCGCCGGGCCAGCGAGGTCTCCTCCAGCAGCACCCGGCCACCGCCGAGCCGCACCCCGTACTGGAACGTCGGCCAGCCGCCCCGGGTGGCGGGCGCCGGCCGCCAGTCCATGAACAGCCCCGCGCCGGGGGCGAGCCGCCCGGCCGCGTCGGCCTCGTCGAGCACCGCGCCGACCGCGGTCTGCTGGGCCGGGGTGCGGGCGGGCCGACCGCCGCTGAGCACCCGGGCGGCCCCGGTGGCGTCCACCACCACGGCCGCGGCGAGTCGCTGCCCGCTGCGCAGCACCAGCGTCGACCCGGTCGGGCCGTGCTCGGCGGTGGCGGCGCGCCCGGTCACCTCCCGCACGTCGGGACGCCACAGGTGCTTCCACAGGCCGGTGCAGTCCAGCACCGCGTAGCGCCGGTCCCACCGGTGCTCGGTGGTGCCCACCAGGTGCATCCGGTCCATCACCGCGGCCACCGCCGAGTCGGGCAGCGCCGGGAACTCGTCGACCCAGCCCGCGTAGGTGTGCGGCCAGACCCGTCGCGGCGCCGGGTCCACCAGCGCCACCCGCAGCCCGGTATCGCTGCAGGCCGCAGCCACGGCGCGGCCCGCAGGCCCGCCGCCCACCACCACAACGTCCACGAGGAGAGCCTTTCCAACGACACCGCGTCGCGCACCCCGGGACCGAGCGCGCCCACCCGCATCAGATCACGGTCCGCCGCCGGGGACGGCTAACGTGGGTCCATGCACGACGAACCGCTCCGGACCAGCCGCCGCAGCGGTCTGCCCGGACTCCGCAAGCTGCCCGGCGACCTCGCCGCGAGCCCGTTCCGGGGCGACCGGGACCGCGTCTCCGGCTCGGCGTTCTTCGCCCGGCTCGGCGGCGTCACGCAGGTCGTCAGCCCCAGCGGTTCCGGTCTGCTGCTGCACAACCGGCTGACCCACAGCCTCAAGGTCGCGCAGGTGAGCCGGGCCATCGCCGAGCGCTTGCTCGGCGACCCGGCGGACGTGGCGCGGGTGGACCGGCTCGGCGGGCTGGACCTGGACGTGGTGGAGGCCGCCGGGCTCGGCCACGACCTCGGGCACCCGCCGTTCGGGCACCTCGGCGAGGCGGTGCTGGACCGGCTCGCCCGGGACCACTTCGCGCTGCCCGACGGGTTCGAGGGCAACGCCCAGACGTTCCGGGTGATCACCCGGCTGGACGTGCGGGGCAACGAGGACGACGGCCTGGACCTCACCGCCGCGGTGCGCGCCGCGCTGCTGAAGTACCCGTGGACCCGGCTGTCCCGGCCCGACCCGCACCCGAGGCACCTGCCCGCGCCGCCGCGCGGGGCGGGCGAGCCGCCGGAGGCGCCCGGCACCGGCTCGGCCAAGTTCTCCTGCTACGTCACCGAGCTGGGCGACCTGACCGGCGCCCGGGCGGCCTTCGCCGGCCGGCTCGAACCGTGGCAGCAGACCGTCGAGGCGTCGGTGATGGACACCGCCGACGACATCGCCTACGCCATCCACGACCTGGAGGACTTCCACCGGGTCGGCATCCTGCAGCACACCACCGTCTCGCACGAGCTCACCGAGTGGCTCGGGCGCGCGCTGGAGTTCGCCGGGCGCTCCGAGGCCGAGCTGATCGGGGGCCGCCCGGGGCAGTCGCTGGAGCTGCTGCGCCGCAGGCTCCGCGACAAGGACTCCTGGATCGCCGACGACGACGCCTTCACCGGCGCGGTGAAGAAGGTGGTCACCAACCTGGTCGGCAAGCTGCTGGAGATGCCGTTCGACCGGTCCCGGCAGGCCGAGCAGGCGGTGGCGGCGTTCTCCGGCGAGTGGACCCGGCGGCTGGTGGAGGGCGTCCGGGTGGAGCCGTCGCCGACCACCCGGTCCGGGCACGTCGCGCTGTCCACCGAGCAGTGGCACGAGGTGCAGGTCCTCAAGTTCGTGCACCGGCGCTTCGTCCTGCAACGCCCCGACCTGGCGCTGCACCAGCGCGGCCAGGACCGGTTGCTGACCCAGCTGGTCGAGGCGCTGGACCACTGGCTGATCGACCGCTCGGAATCGTCCCGGCTGCCGCACCGGCTGCGCGACCTGTTCGACCACGCCACCGAGGAGTTCGCCGAGGCCCGCCGCACCGACCCCGAGCTGCTGGTGATGCCGGGGGAGACGTTGCCCACCGGCCGGGCCGGGGCCGAGCACCTGGAGCGGATGGCGCGCGGCCGGGCCGTGATCGACTTCGTCGCCTCGCTCACCGATGACCAGGCCGAAGCGCTGCTCGCGGCCCTGTCCGGTCGGACCACGCAGCTGTGGAACGACACCTTCGTGCTGTGAGCCGGGTGCGGGAGCTGCCCGGCGGCGGGCGCGCGGTGGAGGTGGAGCCGGAGCGGCTGGCGGGCTGGTTCGAGCGGTTCGCGGCCCGCCACGGCGGGGTGGAGCGCACCGCGCTGACCGGCGCGCGGGTCGAGGTGCGGGCCGCCGACGGTGCCGCGGCCGGGGTGGCGGTGCCGTTCGGCCCGCTGCCCACCGCACCCGCCGAGCACGCCGGGCTGGCCGTCGACGCCCTGGTGGACCACCTCCGGGCGCCGCGGCGGATCGGGCTGGTGCTGGTCCGGCGCGGCGCGCACAGCGTGGGGGTCGCCGAGGGCGGCCGGGTGGTGCGCTCGAACACCGACCGCCACCTGGTGCAGGGCCGGAGCAAGGCGGGTGGCTGGTCGCAGCAGCGCTTCGCCCGGCGCCGGGAGGGCCAGGGCAAACGCGCGGTGCGCGACGCCGCCGACGCGGTGGCCGCGGTGCTGCTGCCGGAGCGGCTGGACGCGGTGGTGCTGGGCGGCGACCGGGCGGCGCTGGAGTCGCTGCGCGCCGATCCGCGCCTGGCCGGCCTGCTGGCCCGCGCCGAGCCCCGGGTGCTCGACGTGCCCGAACCCCGCCGCGCGGTGCTCGACGAGGCCGCCCGGCGGGCCCGCGCCGTCGAGGTGGAGGTCCGGGAGCCGGGGTGATCCGGCGCTCGCGGAATTCGTTCGACAGCGGTCGTTACACTGGGGACGTGGTCAGCTCGCGTTTCGCGGTGCGCGTCCCGCGCGACCGCCCGTCCCTCTCCTAGCGCCGCCGCCCGCCCGGCCGTGCCGGGCGGTGTCCGCGTGCCCGCTCGACCACCCCGCTATCCCGGAGTTTCCCTTGATCTCTGCCACCGGCCTGGAACTGCGCGCCGGCTCCCGCATCCTGCTCTCCGACGCGACCCTGCGCGTCCAGCCCGGCGACCGGGTCGGCCTGGTCGGCCGCAACGGCGCCGGCAAGACCACCACGCTGCGCGTCCTGGCGGGCGAGGGCGAGCCGTACGCGGGCGAGGTGCTGCGCCGCGGTGAGCTGGGTTACCTGCCGCAGGACCCGCGCGAGGGCGACCTCTCGGTGGCGGCCAAGGACCGGGTGCTCTCCGCCCGCGGGCTGGACGAGTTGCTGCGCGACATGGAGAAGGCGCAGACCGAGATGGCCGAGCTGGCCGACGACCGCGCCCGGGACCGGGCCATCACCCGGTACGGCCGGCTGGAGGAGCGCTTCGCCGCGCGCGGCGGGTACGCCGCCGAGAGCGAGGCGGGCCGGATCTGCGGCAACCTCGGGTTGCCGGAGCGGGTGCTCAACCAGCCGCTGCGCACCCTCTCCGGCGGGCAGCGCCGCCGCGTCGAGCTGGCGCGCATCCTGTTCGCGGCCGCCGAGGCGGGACCGGGCGGCCGGTCGGCGACCACGCTGCTGCTCGACGAGCCCACCAACCACCTCGACGCCGACTCGATCAACTGGCTGCGCGAGTTCCTCAAGGCGCACGACGGCGGCCTCGTGGTCATCAGCCACGACGTCGACCTGCTCGACGCGGTGGTGAACAAGGTCTGGTTCCTGGACGCGGTGCGCGGCGAGGCCGACGTCTACAACATGGACTGGAAGCGCTACCAGGAGGCGCGGGCCGCCGACGAGAAGCGCCGCCGCCGGGAGCGCGCCAACGCCGAGAAGAAGGCCGGGGCGCTGATGGCGCAGGCCGACAAGATGCGCGCCAAGGCCACCAAGGCCGTCGCCGCGCAGAACATGGCCCGCCGCGCCGAGAAGCTGCTGGCCGGAGCCGAGGGCGAGCAGGCCCAGGACAAGGTCGCCAAGATCCGGTTCCCGGAACCGGCCGCCTGCGGGCGCACCCCGCTCACCGCCGAGGGCCTGTCCAAGGCCTACGGCTCGCTGGAGATCTTCAGCGGGGTGGACCTGGCCATCGACCGCGGTTCCAAGGTCGTGGTGCTCGGTCTCAACGGTGCGGGCAAGACCACCCTGCTGCGGTTGCTCGGCGGCCTGGAGACCCCCGACGCGGGCGCCGTGGTGGCCGGGCACGGCCTGCGGCGCGGCTACTTCGCGCAGGAGCACGAGACGCTGGACCACGACGCGACGGTGTGGGAGAACGTCCGCACCGCCGCCCCGGACGCCGCCGAGCAGTCCCTGCGCACGCTGCTCGGCGCGTTCCTGTTCAGCGGCGAACAGCTCCAGCAGCCCGCGGGCACCCTCTCCGGCGGCGAGAAGACCCGGCTGGCCCTGGCCGGCCTGGTCTCCAGCGCGGCCAACGTGCTGCTGCTCGACGAGCCGACCAACAACCTCGACCCGGCCAGCCGGGAGCAGGTGCTCGACGCGCTGCGCAGCTTCACCGGGGCCGTCGTGCTGGTCACCCACGACCCGGGCGCGGTCGAGGCGCTGGAGCCCGAGCGCGTGATCCTGCTGCCCGACGGCACCGAGGACCACTGGTCGGCCGAGTACCTCGAGCTGGTCCAGCTCGCCTAGCGCTCGCCCCGGCGCCCCGTCCGGCGCACGGCGTCGGGGCCGTCCTCATGGGAGGCCTCCCGGCGGTGCCGGTCGCGCGGCTGGGTCGCTCGTCCGACGGCGGTCGCGCGGCGCGCGGTTGCGATGCCGCTGCGCGCCCGTTGCCGATCTTCGGCGGCGGCCGGATCACGTCTCCACCCGAACGGGTGCCTGCCGGTTCGCAGCACCCGCTGCGCCGCGTGGAGCAGAGCGTTCCGGTGATCGCCACGCGCCGAACTCGACTATTGGCCGATCTTTTTTCCATGATCGCCTGGCGTTCGCGGCTTTCCTGTTCGATCATTGCGCTGACAGGGGTCGCGAGGCCCGACCTGCTCGGAGGGAAGGCGGGGACACCGTGGCTGAGCTGAAGAAAGGTGCGCGCATTACGGGAAGCGCACGGGACAAGCTTGCCAGTGACCTGAGGAAGAAATACGAGAAGGGGGCGAGCATCCGCGCGCTCGCGGAAGCGACTGGCCGTTCTTACGGCTTCGTGCACCGAGTCTTGAGCGAATCCGGTGTGCAACTGCGCGGGCGCGGGGGCGCTACGCGTTCCAAGAAGAAGTGATTTCACCCATCGGTTGTCGCGGTTGACGTCTCGCCGGACGTGGCGGTTCGCTCGTCCGGGTGCGGCGTCGGTCCCGGTCCCCGTCGCATACGGTGTGTGCGGGACGAACGCGACAACACAACGGAGGCCCGCTTGGCGGAGTCGACAGTGGACGCCGACCTGATGGATCGTGGCGGTGTGGGGCTCACGATCCACGGGCGGCGGGCCACGATCACGCTCAACCGCCCGGACAAGCTCAACGCGCAGACGCCGCACACGTGGCAGGCGTTGCGCGAGATCGGGCAGCGGCTCGATCCGGAGGTCCGGGTGGTCGTGGTGCGCGGCGCCGGGGGGTCGTTCTCGGCCGGGCTGGACCGGCGCCTGTTCGGGGCCGAGGACGTCGAGGGCGCACCCGGCCTGGCCGCGCTCGCCGGGCGCCCGACCGAGCAGGCCGACGCGGAGATCGCCGGTTTCCAGCAGGGCTTCAGCTGGCTGCGCGAACCGGAACGGGTGACGATCGCGGCCGTGCACGGCCACGCCATCGGCGCCGGGTTCCAGCTCGCCCTGGCTTGCGACCTGCGCGTGCTCGCCGACGACGCGCGGCTGCGGATGGCCGAGACGGGACTCGGCCTGGTCCCCGATCTGGGTGGCACGCTGCCGCTGGTCCGCGCGGTCGGGTACGCGCGCGCGGTGGAGATCTGCTTGACCGGGCGGGAAGTCGAGGCGGCCGAGGCCCTGCGGATGGGCCTGGCCAACGCGGTGGTCCCGGCCGCGGATTTCGACGTGGCGGTGGACCGCCTCGCCGACGCGGTGTCCGCACCGCCGGTGGGCGCGGTGCGGGAGACGCTGGCGCTGCTGGTCCAGGCCGACGAGATGGTCGACCCGGAGCAGCAGCTCGCCGAGGAGCGGGCCGCGCAGCTCCGCCGGATCGCCGAACTGGCCGGGTGAGGCCGAGCGCGCGCCCGGTGCCCCGGGCGCGGCTCCCGGTGGTCGCTCAGCCCAGCGCGGGGATGCGCGGCTGGTAGCGCCCCAGGTGGGCGCGGTTGGCCTCGTCGCCGTCCGGCACGTTGGAACTGCGCCACAGCGGCAGGTCCGCCGCGTCCGCCAGCTCGTGCGCGCGCACCAGGAGCTGGTTCCACAGCAGCACGTTGGCCAGCGAGGACAGCGGCGCGGTCACCGGTTCGGCCGGCGGGTGGCTCGCGTCGCCGCCGGGCACCAGCGTGTCCAGCACGACGTCGGCCTGCGCGGCGAGGGTGCTCGCGGCGCGGGGCGGTGCGGCGGCCGCCGCGGTCGGGGAGGTCACCGCGATGACGGTCGAGCCGGCCGCGCGGGCGGTGGCGGCCAGTTCGACCGGGTACGGGTTGATCCCGGAGTTGGAGAACACGACCAGGACGTCGGTGCCGCCGCGGAAGTCCGCCTCGGCGAGCACCTGCTCGGCCAGCCCCGGGGTGCGCTCGGCGGCGGTGCTGCTGGTCGCGCCGTGCAGCGGGAGCAGGTCGGGGTGGTACAGCGGGCGCACCGCGGCGAGCCCGCCCGCGCGGTAGAAGGATTCGAGCACCCCGGCCAGCGAGTGCCCGGCGCCCGCGGTGTGCACCAGCCCGTCGGCGCGCACGCAGTCGAGCACGCGGGTGGCGGCGGTGGTGATCCGCTCGGCGTTGAGCCGGGCGACCTCGCGCAGGTGGCGCAGGGTGTGCTCGGTGTGGTCGAGGGTGGTCTCGGCGTCGGTGCGGTGCGGCATGGCGGCTCTTCCCGGTGGAGGACCTGGACGAAGAGGTCTATACCAATGCGGTCCGATCGGGTCAAGACACGCCGCGCCCGGTGCCACCACTGGTGTGGTGTCGCGGTTAGCCTGGTGATCAACGTCCGATCATCGAACCGCCAGGGGACGCATGACGCAGCGAGGCAACCGCCGGGAACTGCTCGCCGACGCCGCGATCGAGGTGCTCGCCCGCGAGGGCGGCCGCGGCTTGACGCACCGCGCCGTGGACCGCGAGGCCGGGGTCCCGGAGGGCACGGCCAAGAACTACCACCCGACCCGCAGCGCGCTGTTCCGCGCGATCGCCCGGCAGATGTCCGAGCGGCACGTCGCGTCGCTGCGGGAGCTGGCCGAGCACGCGCCCGCGGAGCTCACCCCCGACGACGTCGCGGCGCTGTACGCGGCGATGCTGCGCCGGATGACCACCAGCGCCCGCGCGCACTTCCTGGCGCTGTTCGAGCTGCACCTGGAAGCGGTCCGCGACGCCGAGGTGCGCGCCGCGCTCGGCGAGATCGCCCGGGCCAACGCCGACACCGCCGTGCGGCTGCACGGCGCGGTCGGCCGCCGGATGAGCCGCCGCGGCGCCGGCCTGCTCGACGCGGGCCTGCTCGGTGCGGCGCTGTCGGTGCTGAGCCTGCCGCCGGAGGTCGTCGCCGACAGCGGTTTCGACGACCCCGAGGTGCTGGCCAGGGCGCTGCTGTCGCTCGGATCGGTGGAGGACGACCCGGTCGTCGGCGTGCTGCGGGGGCACGCGAGCTGACCCAGGGTGGCGCTGCGGGTGCGGCTCGTGACGAGCGGTAGCCTTTCGCGAGGCGTTGTCGCGGCCGGTCCCGCGACCGGTCGGGTCGTGTCGGCGCCGGACGAATCGCGAGCGCGGGGCCGCCCGGTGGGGACCGTCGCGCTCCCGACCGGAGTGGATGCAGGGAAGGCATGTCGAATCCGTCACCGCAAGCCGAACCCGGCCCGTTGGAGCAGCCCGCCGTCGTCTTCGCACGGCTGGCCGACGTCCCGATCGATGCCCTGGACAAGTTGATCGAGGCGACCCAGGCCGCCTACGGCGAGCTGAACCAGGTGCACGGCCACCCGTACTGGGGCGACCTGGTGTTCCACCAGGGTTCGGCGATCAAGGCGCTGCGCGAGGCGCGGGAGTGCCTCGTCGGGCTGCGGTCCGAGGCCGTCGGCGCGCGCAACACCGAGCTCGGCGTCACCGTCACCACGGCGGTCGTGGACGGCGAGCGGTTGTTCGCGCACGCCGAGGAGGACAAGGCGCAGCTCGTCGACCGGGTGCTGCGCCCGCAGCGGCCCGGGGCCTGCCACCTCTACGTCTGGGACCGGCCGCACGAGAACCCCGACGCGCCCGGCCCGTACCGGCAGATCCGGATCGTCACCGACCACGAGGCCGAGGTGGGGGTCCTGAACTTCACCGAGGAGTCCGAGGACGGCGAGCTGGAGTCCTGGCACACGCACAGCCCGGAACCGCTGCCGGAGGCCCCCGCGCTGGCCTTCGACGCCGGCAGCACGCTGAAGTTCCCGCGCGACGCCGTGCTGCCGTTCCGCGAGCTGCGCGCCGCGCTCGACGAGTTCACCCGGTCGGGGGCGCGTCCGGAGGCGGTCCGGTGGCAATCCGCCCGGTGGGGCGACCTGTGAGTTTTTCCCGCCCGTCGCGGGGAAAACCGCGCCGCCGGCATTCGCGAAAAGCGTTCGGCGCATCCGGCGGCGCGCCGAACGTGAATTCTGGGAATGGAATCCGCCGAACGCCGCCGGTTCGGGTTCTGCCCGCTGCCGCCGCGGGAATCGGAGCGGGATTCTTCCGCTTCGAGGAATGGTGGTTCCACTCCGCGTCGGCGAATCCCGCGTCCTTTCAGCCGTAGATTCCTTCGACGGCCCGCGCCGCGATGGTCGTCACGATCTTGAAGGCCTTCATCGCTTCGGTCATGTCCGGGGCGTCGAATCCGACCCGGCGGACGTCGACGCGTTCCACGGTGGGAATGATCTCGGTGGCCGCGGCGAGCTGCGCGGCGTCGAACTCGACCTCGATCCGGTGCGCCCGGACCTCCGGTGCCGCGCGACCGGCGCGGGCCATCGAGCGTCGCGCCGCCTGCTCGACGAGCTCGGCGGTGCGGGCGGGCGGCAGGCAGCTCGCCGCGTAGCGGCTGACGCTCTCCTTGACCACCGCGACCGCCACGCCCGGCGCGTAGTCCGCGGCGTCGGCGCAGGCGCGGTCGTCGCCGGTGATCAGCAGCACCGGGACGCCGTGCTCGGCGGCCAGCGCCGCGTTCAGCCGCCCCTCGCTCGCGCGCACGCCGTCCAGCCAGACCCCGGTGATGGAGCGCTCCAGGTAGGTGTGCGCGAGCACCCCCTCCTCGCCCGCGCCCGCGTGGTAGCCGAGGAACACCACGCCGTCCACCCCGGAATCTACGCCCTGCATCATCGACAGCGGCTTGTGCCGCCCGGTGAGCAGCCGCGCGCGGGGGTCGAGCTCCTCGATCAGCAGGTTGCGCTGCGCCGAATGCGCCTCGTTGACCAGCACGTCGGTCGCCCCGGCGGCGAACAGCCCGGCGAGGCAGGCGTTGGTGTCGCCGGTGAACAGGCGCCGGAAGCGCTGGTAGGGCTCGGTGCCGGGCACCACGTCGTCGGTCCAGGTGACGCCGGTGGCGCCCTCCATGTCCGCGGAGATCAGGATTCGCACGGCGGCCAATCTAGGCGCCGGCGGGGCGGTGGGCACGCGGGTGGGCCGGAACCGCCTGCCACCGGCCGGGTGGCGCGCTGCGCACCGAGGGTGGCCGGTCATTGACGAAACGCAGGCGGAGGTGGTTCTTTCTTCTCACCCATCGCGAAGGAGGCCACCGTGGGCAGACGTCTCGCCGCCACCTGGGTCGCGCTGCTGGTCGCGTTGACGGCGCCGGCACCGGCCTCGGCGCAGCAGGAGCAGGGCGCGACGCTGCGGATCGGCCTGCAGCAGCAGTTCGACACGCTGAACCCGTTCCTGGGCATCACCCTCGCCGCCACGGACGTCTTCCGGAACATCTACCCGACGCTGACCACCTACCGCGCCGAGGACTTCGCGGTGACGCCGGAGCTGGCGCAGCGGTGGGACCACAGCGAGGACCGGCTGACCTGGACCTTCCACCTGCGCGAGGGCGTGCGGTGGTCCGACGGCGAGCCGGTCACCGCGCACGACGCGGCCTACACGTTCAACCGGATGATGACCGATCCGGCGGCGAGCACCGCCAACGGCAACTTCGTGGAGAACTTCGCCGAGGTCACCGCGGTCGACGACCGGACGCTGGTGATCCGCACCGAGACCCCGCAGGCCACCATGCTGGCCATCGACGCGCCGATCGTGCCCGAGCACATCTGGTCCCGGGTGCCCGACGTCGCCGCGTTCCCCAACGACGAGATGCCGATCGTCGGCAGCGGGCCGTTCACCGTCACCGAGTACCGGCCCGGCCAGTACCTCACGCTGCGCGCCAACGAGGACTTCTGGCGGGGCCCGCCGCGGATCGACGAGCTCCAGTTCGTGCAGTTCAAGAACAGCGACGCGGCCGTGCAGGCGCTGCGCAAGGGCGACGTCGACGTGGTCCGCGGCCTGACCCCGGCGCAGTTCGACGCCCTGGCCGGGGAGCCGAACGTCGAGCAGGTGCGCGGGCAGGGGCGCCGGTTCTACGAGATCATCCTGAACCCCGGCGCGACCAACAGCGAGGGCGCCCCGATCGGCACCGGCCACCCGGCGCTGCGCGACGTGCGGGTGCGGCGGGCGATCGACCACGCCATCGACGAGCAGGTGCTGGTCGACCGGGTGCTCGGCGGCTACGGCCAGGTCGGCGGCGGCTACCTGCCGCCGATCTTCGAGGACTACCACTGGAGCCCGCCGCAGCGGCGGGCGTTCGACCCGGCGCTGGCGAACCGGATGCTCGACGAGGCCGGTTACCCGCGCGGCGCGGACGGCATCCGGCGCACCGCGGCCGGCGAGCCGCTGCACTTCGACTTCGTGCTGCACGGTGACGAGTCCGCCGACACCCAGGTCGGGCAGTTCGTCAAGCAGTGGCTGCGCGACATCGGGATCGCCGTGGAGCTGCAACCGATCTCGGACAACCAGCTCGGCGACCGCACCACGGCCGGCGACTTCGACATGGTGATCAGCGGCTGGTCGGCCAACCCGGACCCGGACTACGTGCTGCGGCTGCAGACCTGCGCGGCGCGGCCGGACCCGCAGGGCGGCGGCACCCCGGACACGTTCCTGTGCGACCCGGTCTACGACGCGCTCTACGCCCAGCAGCTCGGCGAGTTCGACCCGGCGGCGCGGGCCGAGCTGGTCGCGCGGATGCAGCAGCGGTTCTACGAGCAGGCGACCGGGCTGATCCTGTTCTACCCGAACTCGCTGGAGGCCTACCGCAGCGACCGGTTCGCCGGTTTCGACCTGCAGCCCGCCGAGGACGGTGTGATCGTGTCCCAGCAGGGTTATTGGGGCTACTACGGCGCCCGGCCGACGCAGGCCGCGATCAGCGGGGCGGGGGGCACCGACTACGGCACCGCGGCGTGGGCGCTCGGCGGTGCGGTGGTGCTGATCGGCGCGGTGGTGGTGCTGGTGGTCGTGCGCAGGCGCGCGACCGCGGACAGCCGGGAGTGAGACGTGCCGGAAACGACCACCGCGCCGGAACCGGCGCCGACCGGGGCGGGCCGCCGGGGACGTGGGCTGCGCGCCCTGCGGTACGCGGCGGGCAAGCTCGTCGGCGGCGCGGTGAGCCTGTTCCTGGTGGCGGTGCTGGGCTTCTTCCTGTTCCGGGTGATGCCCGGCGATCCGGCCCGGACCATGACGCGCGGCGCCCCGGTCAGCGCCGAGCAGCTCGCCGCGCTGCGCACCCGGCTCGGCCTGGACCTGCCGCTGTGGCAGCAGTTCCTGCACTTCCTCGGTGATCTGCTGCGCGGCGACCTGGGCACCTCCTACACCTACAGCAGGCCGGTGGCCGAGCTGATCGGCGAGCGGTTCTGGCCGACGGTGCTGCTGGTGGGCACCGCGACCTGCCTGGCGGTGCTGCTCGGGCTGTGGCTGGGCACCCGGGCCGCGTGGCGGCACGGCGGCGCCTTCGACCGCTCGGCGACCTCGGTGGCGCTGACCCTGTGGTCGGTGCCGACGTTCTGGCTCGGGCTCATCGTGCTGATGGTGTTCGGCGTCGGCGCCGGGCCGATCCCGGGGCTGTTCCCGGTCGGCGGGATGTCCTCGCCGGACGCGCCGCCGGGGCTGCTGCCGCAGGTGCTCGACGTGGCGCACCACCTGGTGCTGCCCGCGCTGACGATGGTCGCGGTGATCTACGCCCAGTACCTGATGGTGATGCGGTCCTCGCTGCTGGAGGAGATGGGCGCCGACTACCTGACCACCGCGCGCGCCAAGGGCCTGCGCGAGGACCTGGTGCGGCGCAGGCACGCGGTGCCCAACGCGCTGCTGCCCACCGTGACGCTGATCTTCCTGCACCTCGGCCTGGTGGTGTCGGGGGCGATCACGGTGGAGACCGTCTTCTCCTGGCCCGGGCTGGGCCTGCTGACCTACGAGGCGCTGCGGGTGCCGGACCTGCCGCTGCTGCAGGGCACCTTCATCGTGCTGGCGGGGAGCGTGATCGTGATGAACGTGCTGGCCGACCTGCTGTACCGGGTGCTCGACCCGAGGGTGCGCGAGTCGTGACCGCCACCGCGAAGCAGATCGTCCGGGCCCGCCGCCGGGCCACCGCCGCCGAGGCGTGGCGGGTGTTCCGCGCCGATCGGGGCGGGCTGCTGGGGCTGGTGCTGCTGGTCGTCGTGGTGGCGCTGGCGCTGCTGGCGCCGGTGCTCACCGACGCCGGCGGGCTCGACGTCACCCGGGCGACCGGGCAGGCGCTGCGGCCGCCGAGCGCCGAGCACTGGCTGGGCACCGACGAGTCCGGCCGTTCGGTGCTGCTGCTGACCTGGTGGGGCGCCCGGGTGTCGCTGGTCGTCGGGCTGGCCGCCGCGCTGCTGTCGGTGGTGATCGGGTCGCTGGTGGGCGTGCTGGCGGCGCACTTCGGCGGCTGGACCTCGCGGATCCTGATGCGGGTCACCGACTTCTTCCTGGTGCTGCCCTCGCTGGTGCTGGCGATCGCGCTGTCCACGGTGCTCGAACGGGGGCTGGCGACGATCGTGCTGGCCATCGGGGTCACCGCGTGGCCGACGACGGCGCGGCTGGTGCGGGCGCAGACGCTCACCGTCGAGGCCCGGCCCTACATCGAGCGGTCGATCGCGCTGGGCGCCGGGCACCGGCACGTGATCGGCAGGCACGTGCTGCCCGCGGTGCTGCCGCTGGTGTTCGCCAACACCACGCTGTCGGTGGCCTCCGCGATCATCGCCGAGTCCACGCTGTCGTTCCTCGGGCTCGGCGATCCCAGCCGGGTGTCCTGGGGGTCGATGCTCAAGGCCGCGATGGACACCGGCGCGGTCACCGGCGGCGCCTGGTGGTACCTGCTGCCGCCGGGCCTGGGGATCGTGGTGGTGGTGCTGGGCTTCACGCTCTGCGGTCGCGCGCTGGAAGCGGTGTTCAATCCGAGGCTTCGGGGGCGCTCGTGAGTCCGATCCTGCACCTGCGCGACCTGGCGGTGTCCTACCGGGGCGAGCCGGCCGTGCACGGCGTGGACCTCACCCTCGACGCGGGCGAAACCCTCGGCCTCGCGGGCGAATCCGGGTGCGGCAAGACGACCCTGGCGATGTCGGTGCTGCGGTTGCTGCCGCGTTCGGCCGAGGTGTCCGGGGAGGTCCTGCTGGACGGCCAGGACGTCCGCGCGATGTCGTTCGGGCAGCTCCGGGCGGTGCGCTGGGCCAGCGCCTCGGTGGTGTTCCAGGGCGCGATGCACGCGCTGAACCCGGTGCGCAGCATCGGCGCCCAGATCGCCGAGCCGATCAGGCTGCACGGCTCGGTCCCGGCGACCGGGGTGGCCGCCCGGGTCGCCGAGCTGCTGGAGCAGGTCGAGCTGCCCGCGGACCGGGCGGGCGCGTACCCGCACGAGCTCTCCGGCGGGCAGAAGCAGCGGGTGATGATCGCGATGGCGCTGGCCTGCGAACCCCGGCTGGTGATCGCCGACGAACCGACGACCGCGCTGGACGTCGTGGTGCAGGCCCAGGTCCTCGGGCTGCTGCGGCGGATCGTCGCCGAGCGCGGCCTGGCCCTGCTCATGATCAGCCACGACCTGTCGGTGCTGTCCACGACCTGCGCCCGGCTGGCGGTGATGCACCGCGGGCGGCTGGTCGAGGACGGCCCCGCGCGGCAGGTGATGGCCGAGCCGGCGCACGAGCACAGCAGGGCGCTGGCCGAAGCCTTCCCGGTGGTGGGCGATCCGGGGTTCCGCTATGCGGGGACCTCGCGGCGGGCGGCCGAGCCGCGCGAACTGCTGGCCGCCGAGGACGTGCGGGTCCGCTTCCGCAGCCGGACCGGCGACGCGGTGGACGCGGTGCGCGGTGTCGACCTGGCGGTGCGGGAGGACGAGATCCTGGCCCTGGTCGGCCAATCCGGGTCCGGCAAGACCACGCTGGCCCGGACGCTGCTCGGGTTGCAGCGCCCGACCGGCGGCGCGGTGCGCTACGACGGCGCGCCGCTGCCCACCGACGGCGCCGGGCTGCGCGCCTACCGCAAGCGGGTGCAGCTCGTCCTGCAGGACCCGGCCGGGGCGCTCAACCCGCGGCACTCGGTGTACGAGGCGGTCGCCGAGGGCCTGCGCATCCACGGTGCCCCCGGCGACGAGCGGGAGCGGGTCACCGCCGCGCTGGAGGCGGCCGAACTGCGCCCCGCCGAGAAGTTCTTCGCCCGGCTGCCGCACGAGCTCTCCGGCGGGCAGCGGCAGCGGGTGGTGATCGCGGGCGCGCTGGTGCTCGACCCGCAACTGCTCATCGCCGACGAGCCGGTGGCGTCGCTGGACGCCACGGTGCGCGGCGAGATCCTCGCGCTGCTGCTGCGGCTGCGCGCCGAGCGAGGACTGTCCACGATGGTCATCACCCACGATCTCGGCCTGGCGTGGAACATCGCCGACCGGGTGGCGGTGATGTACCGGGGCGAGATCGTCGAGCTCGGCAGCGTGGAGCAGGTGCTGCTCGACCCGCGGCACGACTACACGCGCACCCTGCTCGCGGCCGTGCCCACGGTCCAACGCTCCCCCTGAACGGAACGCCGCCCAGCCGCGAACCGGGTTGGTCTTTCGAGGTGAGGGGCACCCTTGACCAAGTATGTTGGGCAAGGGTGCCCCTCACTCACCTCCCGAACGGGTGATGGCTCACCACTGGTCGATGATGGCGGGCTTGTCCGGGTGGTCGGTGCGGACGAGCAGGTCGGCGCGGTGCTGCGGGGCGACCTCGGCGGCGTAGCGCTCGAAGGCGGGCAGCGTCCAGTGCTCCTCCGGCGGCATCCTGCGCCGCAGCGCGGCGGGGGAGAGCCACAGGTGCGCGGCGAAGTCGAACGGGAGCCCGCCCAGCAGCAGCGGACCGTCCACGATGGCCGCACCGCCCGGGTTCAGCGCGACCCTCGGCAGCCGGGGCGAGCGGTCGTGCTCGGCGTCCCAGAGCGCGGGCAGCACGCTGCCGGTGCCGCCGTCGGCCAGCGGGTCCAGCACCTCGCGGCGCACCGCGTCGAAGTCGAACCAGTCGTCGTGGAAGGAATCCGGGTCGCGCCTGCCGTGCTCCAGGCGCAGCGAGGCCGGGCGGACGTAGTCGGCCAGCCGGACCCGGACCACCTGGTGACCGCGAGCGCGCAGCGGCTCGACCAGGCCGTCCGCGAACGCCGCGGTGTCCTCGGACAGCGCACCGTCCACCGCGACCCGGTGCCACCGGCCCGGCAGCGCCGCGATCCGCTCGACCGCTTCGGCCGCCAGCAGCGCGGGCGTGATCGGGCGGACGTGCATGGGCCTCCTCGGTGCTGCCGGAGTCCGGTGGCGCGCGGCGTTCCCGGCCGAGGCTACCGGGCGGCTACGCCAGCGCGGGGCGCTGCACGACCAGGCGCCGCCCCTCGGTGTCGAGCTCGGCGACCGCGCCCAGCGGGACGGTGAGCGCGGCGGGGCAGTGCCCGAAACCCAGTTCCCACAGCACCGGGACGCCCAGGCCGCCGAGCCGGTCGGTCATGGTGGCGCGGACCTGCTCGGGCGGCCCGCACTCCACCCAGGAGCCCAGCGCGATCCCGGCGACGCGGTCGAACCAGCCCGCGCGCAGCAGTTGGGTGAGGAACCGGTCGAGCTGGTAGGGGTCCTCGGTGATGTCCTCCAGCAGCGCGAGGGCGCCGTCCGGCGGCAGCGGGGTCCGGGGCGCGCCGAGCGTTCCGGCGAGCAGGCTCAGGTTGCCGCCCCAGGTGGTGCCCCGGGCGCGGCCGGGCACCAGCGAGCCCGTCGCGTCGCCGGACAGGGCGGTGACCGAGGCCGGGTCGAACAGGGTGCGGCGGAGGTGCTCGCGGGCGGGTTCGTCCTCGGCGAAGGCCTTGGTGGCGACCATCGGTCCGAACACGGTGACGAGCCCGAGCCGGTCGCCGACCAGTTCGTGCAGCGCGGTGATGTCGCTGGAGCCGACGAACGCCTTGGGCGCGGCACCGGCGAGCTCGTCCCAGTCCAGCAGGTCGAGCACCCGCATGCTGCCGTAGCCGCCGCGCGCGCAGAACACCGCGCGCACCTCCGGATCGCACCACGCCCGCCGCAGGTCGCTCGCGCGTTCGGCGTCGGTGCCCGCCAGGTAGCCGAGCTCGGTGCGGCGCAGGTGCTCGCCGAGCCGGACTTCCAGCCCCCAGGAGCGGAGCTGGGCGAGCCCGGTGTCCAGCAGCCCGGCCGGGACCGGACCGGCCGGGGCGACCACGGCGACGACGTCGCCCGCGCGCAGCCGGGGCGGTCGGGTGCGTTCGCGGGGGCTCATCGGGCTCCTTCCGGCCGGCGGTGATCTCCGGAAGTCTCGCAGAGCCCGGCGTCGCCGACGTGTTCGCGTACGGCGAACGCCGCCCCGCGTGCGCGGCGTCGGCGCAGCGCAGCGCGGTCGCCGAGGCCTGCGCGCGGGGTGGTGAGGAACAAAACGGGGACCGGTCGCGCACGTCCGGCCCCGGGTGGCCTAGTGTCGGAGGTGCCATGGCTCGTGTCATCCACGTCTTCCGCCAGCCCGACCGGTTCGTCGCAGGGACGGTCGGGGAACCTGGCGAGCGCACCTTCTACCTGCAGGCCACCGAGGACGTGCGCACGGTGAGCGTCCAGCTGGAGAAGCAGCAGGTCACGGTGCTCGCCGAACGCATCGGTGCGCTGCTGGAGGAGGTCCAGCGCCGGTTCGACACCGAACTGCCCGCCGAGGTGCCCGAGGCGATGGTCGACAGCGACCCGCTGGAGGTGCCGGTCGAGGAGGAGTTCCGGGTCGGCACGATGGGGCTCGGCTGGGACGCCGAGACCGAGGCCGTGGTCGTCGAGCTGCTCGCCGTCACCGAGGAAGAGGTCGACGAGTCCGTCGTGCTCGACGACACCGAGGAGGGCCCCGACGCGCTGCGGGTCTTCCTCACGCCGGAGCGCGCCCGGGCCTTCGCCGAACGCGCCGAGCGGGTGATCAACGCGGGCCGCAAGCCGTGCCCGCTGTGCTCCGAGCCGCTGGACCCGGCCGGCCACATCTGCCCGCGCCAGAACGGCTACCGCCGTTCGGAAGAGGCATAGGCGCTCGTGCTGGCCGGTGACGCACCGGCGTGCGAACTGCTGCGGCACGGCGCGCTGGAGGTCCGGGGACGCCTGGTCGAGGCGTCCAACGCGACCCTGCTGTGCGGCATCGAGCACGACGGCGTGACCGCCGAGTGCGTCTACAAACCGGTGCGCGGGGAACGGCCGCTGTGGGACTTCCCGGACGGCACCCTGGCCGGTCGCGAGGTCGCCGCCTTCCTGATCTCGGAGGCGGGCGGCTGGGGCCTGGTGCCGCCGACGCTGTTGCGCGACGGCCCGTTCGGCCCGGGCATGGTGCAGCTCTGGGTGGACACCGAGGAGGACTCCGACCTCGTCGCCCTGGCCCCGCCGGACGACGTGCCGGAGGGCTGGCGGCACGTGCTGCGCGCCGAGGACGAGGACGGCGACGTGGTGGCCCTGGCGCACGCCGACCACCCGCTGCTGCGCGACCTCGCGGTGCTCGACGTCGTGATCAACAACGCCGACCGCAAGGGCGGCCACGTGCTGCACCCGCCGGACGGCCGGGTGCTCGGCGTCGACCACGGGGTCAGCCTCAACACCGAGGACAAGCTGCGCACCGTGCTGTGGGGCTGGATCGGGCGCGAGCTGACCGCCGACGCGGTGGAGCGGCTCGGGGAGCTGCGGGCCCTGCTGGAGGGACCGCTGGCCGCCCGGCTGGCCGAGCACATCACGCCCGCCGAGGTGCGCGCCGTCGGCGACCGGATCGACCGGCTGCTGGCCGAGGCCGTCCACCCGGCGCCGACGGGAAAGTGGCCACCGATCCCCTGGCCAGCTTTCTAGTCGTTTGATCGTGGTCGCTTTGCGGAGCGGTGCCGGTGGCGGAACCTCAGCGGCCTTCTCGCTCCGGGCGCCCTTCCTCATGTACAAGCGCGTACACAGCGTCAGGGCGTCCTCGCGAGAAGACCGCTGAGAACCCGCGGCGGTGCCGGTTGCGAGGGTGGGGCAAAGCGGAAGCGGCTTCGCCGCTTGCCTGACGGTGGTCGACCCGTGCTCGGGCGGTGCGGAGCCCGAACCACTTGCTTGTGGTTCGTCTTTTGCGGCTTTGGGTAGGGGTAGGTTGATGCGCCGTGATGAGCGGTCCTACCGGGACCGGCTGGAGACCCCGCTGCCGCGCTTCGCCGATGTGCTGCGGCTGATGTGGGGCGGGATCCGGTGCCAGGAGGTCGACGCCGACCGGGTGCCGGTGCTGCGCCGCGGTCTGGGGCCGGTGGCGCCCCGCGACACGGCGGTGACCTGGGTGGGGCACGCGACGTTCCTGGTGCGCTGCGGCGGTGCCGCGGTGCTGACCGATCCGGTGTGGTCGGCGCGGATCCCCGGCGTGCCGCGTCGGCTCACCCCGCCCGGGGTGGCCTTCGGCGAGCTGCCGCCGATCGACGCCGTGGTCATCAGCCACAACCACTACGACCACCTGGACGCCCCGACGATGGCCCGGCTGCCGCGCGGCACCCCGGTGCTGGTGCCCGCGGGCCTGGGGCGGTGGTTCCGGCGGCGCGGGTTCACCCGGGTCGTCGAGCGGGACTGGTGGGAATCGGTGGAGCTCGCCGGTCTGGTGTTCGACTTCGTACCCGCCCGGCACTGGAGCAGGCGCGGACCGCGGGACACCTGCCGCAGCCTGTGGGGCGGCTGGCTGATCACCGGTCCGGACGGGCAGCGGCTCTACCACGCGGGCGACACCGGGTACGGTGCGCACTTCGCCGAGATCGGGCGGCGGTTCCCGGGGATCGACCTCGCCATGCTGCCGATCGGCGCCTACGAACCGCGGTGGTTCATGCGCCCGCTGCACCTCGACCCGGAGGAGGCGGTCCGCGCGGTCGACGATCTGGGCGCTTCGGCCGCGGCCTCGATGCACTGGGGCACCTTCGCGCTCACCCGCGAGCCCGTCACCGAGCCGCTGGCGCGCTTCCGCAAGGCGTGGCGGGACGCGGGCCGCGAGCCGGAAGGACTGTGGGACCTGGCCGTCGGCGAAACCCGGGTGCTGCCGGGCTGAGCGATCGCTAGGGTGCGCCCGCATGGACGATCTGCGACGTGATCCGCTGCCGCTGCTGGGCCGCACCGCGCTGGTCACCGGGGTCAGCCGCAGGCAGGGCATCGGGTACGCCCTCGCGCGTCGGCTCGCCGCCTACGGCGCCTCGGTGTTCGCCCACCACCACCGGCCGCACGACCTCGACCAGCCGTGGGGCGGCGACGACCTGGACGCGGTGCGCGCGGGCGTCCGGGAGCAGCTGGGGCCGGAGCAGCGGCTGGCCGACGCCGGCGCCGACCTCGCCGACCCGGACGCGCCGCGCGCCCTGGTCGAGGCGGCGGTGGCCGAGTTCGGGCACCTCGACGTGCTGGTGTGCAACCACGCCCGCAGCGGCTCGGACGGGGCGCTGGGCGAGCTCGACGCGGCGATGCTGGACGGGCACTGGGTCGTCAACGCCCGCTCCTCGATCCTGCTGGCCCAGGAGTTCGCCGCCCGGCACGACGGCCGCCCGGGCGGCCGGATCGTGTTCCTGACCTCCGGGCAGCAGCAGGGACCGATGCCCGGCGAGGTCGCCTACGCGGCGGCGAAGGGCGCGCTCGCCGAGATCACCCTCACCCTGGCCGACCAGCTCGGCGACGCCGGCCTGACGGTCAACACCGTCAACCCCGGTCCGGTGGACACCGGCTACCTGGACGAGCCGACCTGGGCCACCATCGCCCCGATGTTCCCGTTCGGCCGCTACGGCCACCCCGACGACCCGGCGCGCCTGATCGCCTGGCTGGCAACCGACGAGGCCCGCTGGATCACCGGCCAGGTGCTCAACACGGAAGGAGGCTTCGGCCGCTGGCGCCCCAGAGCCTGACCCACCACCAACCGGCGAAGCCACGCACGCGCCAAACACTCGCGCACAAACGGAACCACCGTCAGGCAAGCGGCGAAGCCGCTTCCAGCCCACGCCCGCGCCAATCGGAACCCCCGTCAGGCAAGCGGCGAAAGCCGCTTCCGCTTTGCCCCACCTGATCAACCGGCACCGCCGCGGGTTCTCAGCGGCCTTCTCGCGAGGACGCCCTGACGCTGTGTACGTGGTTGTACATGAGGAAGGGCGCCCGGAGCGAGAAGGCCGCTGAGGTTCCGCCACCCGCACCGCGCGCCAAAAAGACCACCAACCTCACACAAGCGCTTGGTAGATGAGTTGGTGTAGCTGCGACCTGATCGGATGCGTGCTGGAGGGGATGAGCTGGGTCAGGAACACCACGGTCAGGTCTTCCACCGGGTCGACCCAGAACGCGGTGCTGGCCAGGCCGCCCCAGGAGAACTCGCCGGGGGAGGCGATCACCTTCGCCGCCGCCGGGTCGTCGATCACCGCGAACCCGAGGCCGAAGCCCTTGCCCGCGTTGGCCACCTCGGAGAACGAGCCCATCGCCAGCGATTCCAGGTCGGCGCCGCCGGGCAGGTGGTTGCGCGTCATGTACTTCACCGTGCGGTCGCCGAGGATCCGCTGCCCGTCGAGTTCCCCGCCGCGCAGCAGCATCTGGGTGAAGCGGTGGTAGTCGCGGGCGGTGGAGTAGAGCCCGCCGCCGCCGGAGGCCGCGGTCGGCGGCGCGAGGGCCGCCGCCTGCACCCGCTCGTGCTGCGGGTGCGGTTTGGCCCGGCCCGCCCGGTCGGCGACGTAGAGGGAGGCGAGCCGGTCGGCGTCGTCGGCGGCCACGGCGAAGCCGGTGTCGGACATGTCCAGCGGGGCGAAGATGCGGGTGCGGAAGAACTCGTCGAGGGACTGGCCGGAGACGACCTCGACGAGGCGGCCGAGCACGTCGGTGGCCACCGAGTAGTTCCACGCCGCGCCGGGGTCGAACAGCAGCGGCATCCCGGCCCACGCGTCGCAGCACCCCGCCAGGTCGAGGTGGTCGGCCATGCCGAACTCGAATCCCGCGCCCCGGTAGAGCTCGTCGACCGGGTGCAGGTGGTGGAACGCGTAGGTCAGCCCAGCGGTGTGGGTGAGCAGGTGCCAGATCCGGATCGGCTCGGTCGCCGGGCGGGTCTTCGGCGCGCGTGCCGGGCCACCGGTGTAGACGCGGGGTTCGGCGAAGGCCGGGAGGAAGTCGGCGACCGGATCGGTGAGCTCGAAGGCGCCTTCTTCGTGGAGCATCATGGCCGCGACCGAGGTGATCGGCTTGCTCATCGAGTAGATTCGGAAGACGGTGTCCCGCTCGACCGGCCTACCGCCCGCCACGTCGCGCATCCCGTGCTGGGACAGGTGCGCGATCCTGCCTCCTCGGGACACGAGCAGCTGCCAGCCGGGCAGCTTCCCGTCCTCGACGTACCGCGCGAAGTGCCGGTCGACGCGGGCCAATCGCTGCGGGTCGAAACCCGCCTCGGCCGCCTCGACCTCGATCTGCACCGGATTCACAGCACTCCTCCCGTCGGCGTGGTCCGCGATCGTTTCTAGTCGCGATCGGCGTGCCGGGGCCAGGGATCGTGGCGCGATCGGCACCGCGGGCTAGACTCCACGCCCCATGACCGACGACCTGCTGTCCGCGCTGTCCTCGTTGCGGGCGACCCGCTGGTTCACCGACCAGGACGTGGACGACGCGGTGCTGCACCGGGTGCTGGCGGCCGCCCGGTGGACCGGTTCGGCGCGCAACCGGCAGCCGTGGCGGTTCCACACCGCCCGCGACCCGGCGACCCGCGCCGAGCTGAGCCGCTGCGGCGCCTACGCGGCCCACCTGTCCGCGGCCCCGGTGGTGCTGCTGCTGGGCCTGGACCGCACCGGCGCCGACGCCGAGTTCGACGGCGGCCGGGTGGCGCAGAACGTCATGCTCGCCGCGCACCTGCTCGGTCTGGGCTGCTGCCCGGTGACCTTCTTCCCGGAGGACAACGCCCGCCGGGCGACCGAACTGGCCGGGTTCGCCGCGCCGTGGCTGGTCCGCACCGGCATCGCGCTCGGGCACCCGGCCCCGGCGCCGCCCGGACGGTCGGCCATCCCCACCGGCCGCCTGCCCCTCGCCGACCTCTGGACCGGCGACTGAGCGGCTCACCTGGGACGAAGGCGGGTGGCGGCGGTCGGGGCCCGGCGACGTTTAAGGTCGGGTGCATGCAACCCTGGTCGTCGATCCCCGTGCCCGAGATCCCGGGCACGCCTCGCCCCCTGCGCCTGTTCGACACCGCCTCCGGCGAGGTCCGCCCGTCCGAACCGGGCCCCGTCGCGCGGATGTACGTGTGCGGCATCACGCCCTACGACGCCACCCACCTCGGTCACGCCGCCACCTACCTGGCGTTCGACCTGGTGCACCGGATGTGGCTGGACAACGGGCACGAGGTGCACTACGTGCAGAACGTGACCGACATCGACGATCCGCTGCTGGAGCGCGCCGACCGCGACGGCGAGGACTGGGTCGTGCTCGGGATGCGCGAGACCGCGCTGTTCCGCGAGGACATGGAGGCGTTGCGGGTGCTGCCGCCGCGCGACTTCATCGGCGCGGTGGAGTCGATCCCGGAGATCGCCGAGGCCGTCGGCACGCTGCTGGCCTCCGGCGCCGCCTACCGGGTGGACGACGCGGAACACCCGGACATCTACTTCCGGCACCAGGCCAGCGGGCGGTTCGGCTCCGAGTCGAACTACGACGAGGCGACGATGCGGACGTTCTTCGCCGAGCGCGGCGGCGACCCGGACCGGCCGGGCAAGGAGCACCCGCTCGACGCGCTGCTGTGGCGCGCGGCCCGCGACGGCGAGCCGTCCTGGGAGTCCGAGCTGGGGCCGGGGCGCCCGGGCTGGCACCTGGAGTGCTCGGTGATCGCCCTGGGCACCCTGGGGCTGGGCTTCGACCTGCAGGGCGGCGGCTCGGACCTGATCTTCCCGCACCACGAGTTCAGCGCCGCGCACGCCGAGGCGCTGACCGGCGAGTTCCCGTTCGCCCGGCACTACTCGCACACCGGCATGATCGGGCTGGACGGGCAGAAGATGTCGAAGTCCCAGGGCAACCTGGTGTTCGTCTCGCGGCTGCGCGGGGACCGGGTGGACCCGATGGCGATCCGGCTCGGCCTGCTCGACGGCCACTACCGGCAGGACCGGTCGTGGACGGCCGACGTGCTGACCAAGGGCGCGGGCCGGCTGGACCGGTGGCGCGAGGCGGTCGCGCTGTCCGCCGCCCCGGCGGCCGGGCCGGTGGTCGACGAGGTGCGCGAGCGGCTGGCCGACGACCTGGACTCGGCCGGCGCGCTGGCGGCGGTGGACCGGTGGGCGGCGCAGGCGCTGGCCGGTCGCGGCGAGGACCCGGAAGCCCCGGCCGGGATCCGCGCCGCGGTCGACGCCCTCCTCGGAGTGACCCTCTAACCGGCGACCTCGTCCCAGGTGAGGGGCACCCTTGTCCGACATACCCGGATGATGGTGCCCCTCACTCAGCACACTTCCGGGTGAGCTGTTCGGAGTGAGGGGCCCCCTTGCCCCAGTTACTCGGATAAGGGTGCCCCTCACTCACGTCTCGAACGGGGGTCGCCTGCGCGGGTGTTGTCCCGGTGGGGTCGCGGAGGATTGTGGTCGTCACCCTGAAGGGTCTAGAAAGAGCGGGCTGATCGTCTCGACGCCAGGAGGTGTGGCCCGTGCGGCGGTTGCGGTATCGGATCGGCGCGACCGGACTCGCGGTGGGGGTGCTGCTCGCGGCGGCCCCGATCGCCTCGGCGGCGGAACCGGCGCCCGCGCCCGAACGCCCGATGCCGGACAAGAGCATCGCCTTCTACGTCGGCAAGAACCGCACCGCCGGCGGGGCGACGATGCTCGGCGGGTTCGGCCACGAGCCGTCGAGCCACTGGACGGAGATCGTGCCCCGCCGGCAGCACCCGCCGGGCTCGGCGATCACCGTCGGCGCCACCGGCGAGGCCGACCTGCCCGGGCGCCTCACCGAGATCCCGCAGGTCCCGGAGACGGCGAAGTACATCACCTCGAACTACTCCGAGTTCGCCGGGTTCCCGGCGCCGCTGACCAACGGCGGCCTCAACGAGCACCAGGTCGCCGCGCGCGACGTGTGGTCGGACTCCCGCCCGGAGCTGGTCGAGATGACCCCGCCCGGCCAGACCGGCCCGAACTACAGCGACCTCTCCCGGATCGCGATGGAGCGCGCCCGCAGCGCCCGCGAGGCCGTGGAGATCCTCGGGCGGCTGATCGACGAGCACGGCTACACCACCTACGGCGGCAACTCCCACCTGTTCGCCGACGAGAACGAGGGCTGGGTGTTCATCGAGTTCGCCGGTGGCCAGGGGCTGTGGGCCGCCGAACGGCTCGGGCCGGACGACGTGCGGGTGTCCTACCCCGGCTACATCGGCGACTTCCCGACCGACCACCAGCGCGACCCGGACCACCTGGGCTCGGCGAACCTGGTCGACTTCGCCGTCCGGCAGGGGTGGTGGGACCCGGACAGCGGTGAGCCGTTCAACCTCCAGGAGGTCTACGGCACGCCGTTCCCCGGTCACCCCGGCCGGTCCACCCCGGACGACGAGGCGCCGTGGCGGCACCCGCCGACGCTGGAGCAGGAGCTGCGCGCGCTCGGCGAGGTGACGCTGACGGACATGCAGCGGATGGTCCGCGACCCGCGCTGGTCCGACGACCGCGCCGGCTACGGCCACGTCGCCGAGCTGCGCGACGACCTGCTGCACCCGGACCTGGCGACGCTGTGGGTGGCGAACACGGCGGCGATCACCGCGCCCTACATCCCGTTCCACATCGGGGCCACCACGGTCCCGCCGGAATACGCCCAGCACCGCTACCTGACCTCCGGCGCCGCCGCGGACTACCTGGACCCGGAGTACGCGGCCCAGGAGGCGACCCGCTCGGCGACCTACCTGTCGAAGCGGCTGATGTACTACACCTGCGACCGGCCGGAGGTGTTCCTGTCCGAGGTCACCCGCGCGTTCGAGGGCTTCGAGGCGCGGATCATGGCCGACGTCGAGGAGGTCGAGCGCCGCGCCGCCGAGGCGTACCGGGAGGGCCGCGACGAGGAGGCCCGCGCGCTGCTCACCGAGTGGAGCGGCGACTGGGCGATGGAGGGGCTGGCGCTCACCGAACACCTGGTCGAGGACGTCGAGGCCCGCACCAAGGAGCGGTTCGGCATCCGCGAACCCGAGGTCGAGGTGCCGCCCGGGGTGACCGCGCGCCCGCGCAGCCTGGACATGTCGCTGCCGGAGGACGCCGTCGCCGCCCGCGACCGGGTGCACTGCGACCTCGGCGGCGGCTGGGCCGAGGGCACGACGGTGGACCGCAAGGGCGAGTCGGGCGATCCCGACGCGGTGCCGGACTACCGCGCCGCCGACGAGCGCGAGCGGGGCTTCCCGTGGCCGCCGGTGGTGGGGGCGGCGCTCGGCGGCCTGCTGGTCGGCGCCGCGGTGATGTTCTTCGTCCGCCGCCGGGCCTGAGGAGTCCTCCCGCATGGGGTGCGGCTGTCAACCGGCCCCGCCGCTGGGGTTCCGCCACCCGCACCGCCACGCGAGCCGTGCTGGAAGCGGTCCTGAAGCGGGCGAGGGCACCCGGCGACCGGGTGCCCTCCTGCCTGGTGCATCGCCGAGCGGCTCGGCGCGGCGCCCCTCAGCCCGGTCCGGGGCCGGTCGGGCCCTTGCCGCCGGGGCCGCGCCTGCGCAGGTAGCGCTCGAACTCCGCGGCGATGGCGTCGCCGCTGGTCTCGGTCAGCGTCGACTCGGCGTCCCCGCGCTCCTCCAGCGCCCGGACGTAGTTGCGGACGTCCTCGTCCTCCTCGGCCATCTCGCTGACCGTCTGCTCCCACTCCTCGGCCTGCTCCGGCAGGTTGCCGAGCGGGACCTCGATGTCCAGCGCCTCCTCGACCCGGTGCAGCAGGGCCAGGGTCGCCTTCGGCGACGGGGGCTGCGAGACGTAGTGCGGCACCGCCGCCCAGAACGAGATCGCCGGGACCCCGGCCTGCACGCACGCGTCCTGGAACACCCCGACGACCCCGGTGGGACCTTCGTAGCGGGACCGCTCCAGGCCGTACTGGGCGGCCGAGTCGGCGTCGTAGGCCGCCCCGGTGACCGGCACCGGGCGGGTGTGCGGGGAGTCGGCCAGCAGCGCACCGAGGGTGACCACGGTGCTGGCGCCGACCTTCTCCACCTGTTCGACCAGCTCCGCGCAGAACGCGCGCCACCGCATGTTGGGTTCGATGCCGTGCATCAGCACGACGTCGTGGTCCACACCGGGCGGTCGGCACACCGAGAGCCGGGTGGTGGGCCAGTTGATCTTGCGCGTGATGCCGTCGACGAGCTTCACCGTGGGGCGGCTCACCTGGAAGTCGTAGTACGGGTCCGGGTCGATCTCGGCGAGCGGAGTGGCGTCCCAGATGAGTTCGAGGTGCTCGATCGCTTGGGTGGCGGCATCGCCCGCGTCGTTCCAGCCCTCGAAGGCCGCGATCACGGTCGGGGCGGACGGGCGGGGGTCGTCGGGAGCGGAAGGGCGTTCGGACACGTGGCGAGCGTACTCCCTGCGCGCCGTCGGCAGCGGCGCGGACGAGGACCGCCGGGCACCGGGCGGCGGTCCCGGCCCGGCCGCGCTGACCAGCGGCACCCCGCTCGCCGCCGCGCCCGGTCCGCACCACCGCCCCGGCGTGCCTGTGACCACCGCCGCGCCGCCGGACGACCGCTGCGCCGACGTCGCGCCCACCCGATCGCGCCACGCCCGCCGAACCCGCCGACGCCGCCCGCGCGGCCGGGCCCGGCGGTCGGCCGCCGGTGGCCCCACCCGCCCCCGGCTCGACCCGCCGTCACCCGTTCGTGACCTGAGTGGGGGGCACCCTTGCCCAAGTATCTGGGGCAAGGGTGCCCCTCACTCACTTCTCCACCGGGTGACGGTGCGGGGTGCGGGTGTGAGCGGGGCTACAGGTCCGTGGGGGGACCTTTCACGCGGTGGTGAAAGGATTGCCGCTGCGCGCCGGGCTCGTGGACGCTGCGGGACGGCCGAACGCGCGAACCCGCCGAGCGCGTTCGGGCCGATCCGCCGGCTCGAAGCCCCGCCAGGGGCGGAACAGGACCTGACATGGCGCCCACCGAAGACCTGCTCGTCCGCGCCGCCGCCGCACCCGCCGCGACCGAGGACCCGTTCCCGGTGCTGGGCATCGACCACCTGCGGTTCGTGGTCGGCAACGCCAAGCAGGCCGCGCACTTCTACCGCACCGCCTTCGGGATGCGCCGCACCGCCTACCGGGGCCCGGAGACCGGTCACCCCGAGCACGTCGAACACCTGCTGGAGTGCGGTGACGCCCGGTTCCTGCTCACCGGTGAGGCCCGGCCGGGCACCGAGATCGGCAGGCACCTGCTCCGGCACGGCGACGGCGTCACCGACATCGCGCTGCGGGTCGCCGACGTCGAACGCGCCCACGCGCACGCCGTCGCGCGCGGCGCCGAATCGCTGGCCGAGCCCCGCGAAGTCGCCGACGGGCTGCGGGTCGCGGCGATCGCCGGGTACGGCGAGGTGCTGCACACCCTCGTCGAGCGCACCGGCGACACCCCGTTCCTGCCCGGTTTCGAGACCACCGACGAGCCCGGCACCGGCCCGATCACCGGCATCGACCACGTCGTCGGCAACGTCGAGCTGGGCCGGATGGACGAGTGGGTCGGCTTCTACCAGCGCGTCATGGGTTTCACCAACATGAAGGAGTTCATCGGCGACGACATCGCCACCGAGTACTCCGCGCTGATGTCGAAGGTGGTCGCCGACGGCTCCCGCGCGGTGAAGTTCCCGATCAACGAGCCCGCCGCCGGTCAGCGCCGCTCGCAGATCGACGAGTTCCTGGAGTTCCACGGCGGTCCCGGCGTGCAGCACGTCGCGCTGGCCACCGACGACATCGTCGGCGCGGTGCGCAGGCTGCGCGCGGCCGGCGTCGAGTTCCTGAGCACGCCCGGCGCCTACTACGACGCGCTGGCCGAGTGGCCCGAACCGCTGCCCGTCGAGGAACTCCGCGAGCTGGGCATCCTCGCCGACCGCGATGAGGACGGGCACCTGCTGCAGATCTTCACCGCCCCGGTGCAGGACCGGCCGACGATGTTCTTCGAGCTGATCGAGCGGCACGGCTCGGAGGGCTTCGGCAAGGGCAACTTCAAGGCGCTGTTCGAGGCGGTGGAGCGGGAGCAGGCCCGCCGGGGCAACCTCTGAGCGCACCCGCCGCGTCGAGGACCGACGCGCACCGGCCGTTCCTCCCATCCGAAGCGCGGGCAGCCGCCTCCCCGCGACGAGTTCGCCGGCCAGGCCCCGAGAACGGGAGTTCCGATGACCGCACCCGCCACCACAGCGCCGTTGCGCGCGTTCATCCGGTTGGGCCGCCCCAAGTTCCTGTTCCAGAGCATGCTCGTCGTCGCGCTGGGCGGCACCATCGCCGTCCACAGCGGACACCAGGCGCAGCTCGGCGGCTACCTGCTGACGCTGGCCTTCGCCTGGTGCACGCACCTGATGACGCACTACTGCAACGAGTACTTCGACCTCGAAGCCGACCGCGCCAACGCGGTGCCGACCTCGTGGACCGGCGGCAGCCGGGTGCTGGTCGACGGCGCCCTCCGCCCGGTGGTGAGCCTCGGCGCGGCGTTCGCGCTGCTGTTCGCCGGGATGCTGCTGCTGGCGCTGCTGCCCGACACCACCACCCGGCTGATCGCCGTCGCCATCACGGCGCTGGCCTGGTTCTACACCGCGCCGCCGCTGCGGCTGAACTACCGGGGGCTCGGTGAGATCAGCTGCGCCCTGGTGCTCTACGGGTTCGGTCCGCTGCTGGCCTGCCTGGTCCACGCGGGCACCATCGGCGCCACCGGGATCGCCGGCATCGCCGTGGTGTGCGGCTTCCAGTTCCTGCGGATGGCCGTCATGAACCTCTCCGACATCGAGGGCGACGCGGCCACCGGCAAGCGCACCCTGGCCGTGCTGCTCGGCGCGGCCGGACTGCGCGCGCTGTACGCGGGAGGTCAGCTGGTGATCCACGCGGCGGTGGTGCTGCTGCTGATCACCGGCGTCCTCCCGGTCGTCGCCGGGCTGCTGGTGCTGGTCACCGGTGCCGTCCCGGCCTGGGTGTCGCGGCAGCTCGCCGCCGGTGCGATGGCGGTGCCCGCCCGGGCGAACGCGGTGACGTTCTGGGCGTCCATGCACATGCCGCTGACCGCCGCCGCGATCACCGCCGGGCTGCTGGCCGACCTCCTCGCGCGTTCCGGGGCGCAGTGGCAGCCGTGGTTCGCGGTGTGCCTGCTGACCTTCGCGCTGTTCGGCGGCTGGCTCGCCACCGCGGTGCGCGCCCACCGGACGGCATGACCGCCGGGGCACCCGCGCCGCCCGCACGACCGTTCCCGAAGCACCCCAGGAGGCCGACGATGACCGCGATGCAGGACCACGACGTGCTCGTCGAGGTGACCCGGCGGGCCCGCGAGCTCACCGACCCGCTGCTGCGCGCCGCCGTCGACCGGATGGGGCCGGAGCTGGCCGGGATCGGCGGCTACCACTTCGGGTGGTGCGAGACCGGCGCTCCCGGGGGCAAGAGCGTCCGGCCCGCCTTGGCGGTGCTGGCCGCCGAGGCCGTCGGCGGCACCGGCGAGCAGGCCGCGCCCGCGGCGGCCGCCGTGGAGCTGGTGCACAACTTCAGCCTGGTCCACGACGACATCATCGACCACGACGAACGCCGCCGGGGCCGCCCCTCGGTGTGGGCGGTGCACGGGGTGCCCGCGGCGATCCTGATCGGCGACGCGTTGCAGGCCGCCGCGTTCGAGGTGCTGCTCGGCGCCGGTCCGCGGGCGTCGGCCACCGGCGAGCGGCTGGCCGTCGCGCTGCGCGAGGTCGTGGTGGGCCAGGTCCAGGACATCGGCTTCACGGGACGGCCGTGGCTGGGGCCGGACGCGGTGACCCGCGCCGAGTACCAGGCGATGGCCGAGGCCAAGACCGGTGCGCTGCTGTCCTTCGCCGCCTGCGCCGGGGCGGAGCTCGCCGGGGCCGGCGAGGCCGCGGTCGCCGCGTTCGACCGGCTCGCCCGCCACCTCGGCCTCGCCTTCCAGTGCACCGACGACGTGCTGGGCATCTGGGGCGATCCGGCGGTCACCGGCAAACCCGTGCACGGCGACCTGCGGGAGGGCAAGCGCTCGCTGCCGGTGATCGCGGCGCTGTCCACCGGTGGATCGGCCGCGGCCGAGCTGGCGGCGCTGCTCGACGACCCCGAGGCCGACCTGGAGCTGACCGCCCGCATCGTCGAGGACCGCGGCGGACGCCGGTTCGCCGAGCAGGAGGCCGCCCGGCACCTCGCCGCGGTCGCCGCGGCGCTGGACGAGCTGACCGTGCCGCCGCCGGTGCGCACCGCGCTCGACGCGCTCACCGGATCGCTGATCGGACGCACCCGGTGATCGAGGCGATCGACGACGCGCTGCGGGCCGCCGCCGGGGCGCTGCTCGCCGAGGACCACCCCGGTTCCTGGCCGAACCCCCGGCGCCCGGCGATCTCGGGTGCCGCCGGGGCGGTGCTGGCGCTGCACACCGCCGACCGGCAGCGCTCCGCCGGGCTCGTCGCCGAGGGCGTGGCCTGGTTGCTCGCCGAGCAGCACGAGGACGGCGGGTGGGGCACCTTGCAGGGGCTGCCCAGCGACTTCGTCGCCACCGCGATGGCCACCGCCGCCCTGCACGTGGCCGCCCCGGAGCGGGCCGCCGAGGCGGTGCGGCGCGGGCGGGCGTGGCTGGCCGACCGCGGCGGCGTCGACGGCCTGGATGACGCGGTGATGGCCCAGCTGACCGGACTGGTGCTGTCGGTCGCCGGGCTGCACGACGCCGACCGGGTGCCCCGGGTGCCGGTCGAGGTGCTGCTGCTGCCCGCCCCGCTGCGCCGCCGCCTGCTGTCCTACCTGACCCCGCCGTTCGCGGCGCTGACCTTCCTGCAGTCCCGCCAACGCGGGCACGGCCGCGCCGCGCGGCTGCTGGACCGCTCGGCCCGCCGGGCGCTGCTGCCGCTGCTGGCCGCGTTCCACGAGCAGGAGGGCTCGGTCGGTTCCTACGGCGGCGACCCGTGGTTGAGCGGCCTGCTGTGCACCGCGCTGTCCCGCGCCGGGGCGGCGCCCGAGCTCGTCGACTCCTCGGTGCGGTACCTGCGGATGACCGCGCAGCCCGGCGGCGGCTGGCACCTCGTCCACGGCGTGCGGCGGGATCGCGTCGAGGTGACCGGGATGGCCTTCTCCGTGCACGCGCTGCAACGCGCCGGGTGCGGCGATCGGCCCGGCGTGCTCCGCGCCCGGGACTGGTTGCGCGACTGCCAGCAGCGGGAACCGTCCGAGGTGTACCGGTCCCCGGCGGGGGCGTGGACCTGGACCGGCCGGACCGGCTGGCCCAACGGGCTGGAAACGGTGCTGGTGCTGCGGGTCCTGGCGAACGGGCCCCGCGACGCCGAGTCCCGGCGGGCGCTGCGCCTCGGGTCGGCCTGGCTGCTCGCCCAGCAGGACCGGCGCGGCTCGTGGAGCACCTTCGTGCGCGACACGCTGGTGCCGCTGGACGGCCCGTGCCCGTTCATCACCGCGCTGGCGGTGGAACTGCTGCACACCGGTGGACTGCCGCTGCGGCACCCGCGGCTGCGCCGGGCGCTGCGCTGGCTGCGCCGCCACCAGGCCGCCGACGGCTCCTTCGACGCCCGCTGGCACCGGGGCGGGGTGCCCGCCACCGCCGCGGTCGCGCAGTCGCTGACCCGGGTCGGGCTCGGTGCGGACCCGATCGTCCGGCGGGCCCGGGACTGGCTGCTGGCCGCCCAACTGCCGGACGGCTCGTGGAGTTCGGGCCGCGGCGATCCGGTCGGCACCCCGGACGAGACCGGGCACGCGGTGTCCGCGCTGGTCGCCTGCGGGCAGCGCGCGGCCGCGGCGCGCGGGGTGCGCTGGCTGCTCGCCGCGCAGGGCGCGGACGGCCGGTGGGAACCCGGCCAGACCTGCGTCTACGTCCGCGACCACGTGCACTACTCGGATCCCCTGATCGCGCAGGGGCTGGCGACCGGTGCGCTGGCGGCGTACCGCGGATCGGAGGCATGAGTGCCGGAGCGCAACTGCGACGCGGTGGTGTGCGGCGCGGGCGTCGGTGGCTTGGCGGCGGCCTTCGCGCTGGCCGCCCGCGGCCTCGACGTGCTGCTGCTGGAGAAGCAGCGGCGTCCCGCCGCCATCGCCAAAGGTGAAGTGCTGCAACCGGGTTCGGTGGACGTCCTGCGCGAGTGGGGGCTGCTGGAGCCGCTGCGCGAGCGCGGTGCGGTGCGGCTGGAGCGGCTGGTGCTGCGCGAAGCCGACGGCCGCGAGGTGATGGTCTTCGACTACCCGGCGCTGGACGGGGGCGGGCACCGGCTCTACAGCCACGACCACCCGGACATCCTCGGGCTGTTCGCCGACCACCTCGCCGACCGGGTGCGCTGGTGGCGCGGCGCGCGGGCGGCGGACCTGCTGCGCGACGGATCCGGCCGGATCACCGGGGTGCGGGTGGTCCGGGACGAGGCGACCGAGGACGTCCGCGCCCCGCTGGTGGTCGCCGCCGACGGCGTGTCCTCCCGGCTGCGCGCCCAGGCCGGGATCCCGGCCCGGCCGGTCGAGTACGCGCACCGGCTGGCCTCCTTCGACCTGCGCACCGAGGTGCCCGCCGAGGTCGGGGGGCTGCTCACCGATCGCGGGCTGCGGTTGCACTACCCGCTGCCCGGCGGGCGGACCCGGCTCTACGCGCAGGTCACCGCCGACGAGCTGCGCGGGGTCAAGGGTGCCGAGCTCACCGGCTGGGCCGAGGGCGCGGTCCGCGACGCGCCCGCGCTGGAGCCGCTGCTGCCCGCCTGGCGGGAGGCGCTGGGCAGCAGGCAGCTGCTGCGGCTGTTCCGCTTCACCGCCGCCCGGATGACCGCGCCCGGGCTGGCGATGGTCGGCGAATCCGCCCACGCCGTGCACCCGATGGCGGCGCAGGGCATGAACACCGCGATCGCCGACGCGCACGCGCTCGCCGCCGCGCTCGGCCCGGGTCCACTTCGCCCGTCCGATGTGGACGATGCGCTGGCGGGCTACCAGCGGGCGCGCTCCGGCTGGGTCCGGCACATCGACCGGATGAGCCACGACGCCACCCGGATGATCACCGACACCTCGTGGGCCGGTCGGCTGCTCGGCCGCCGGATGCTGCGCCGCACCAGCCGCAACCCGCGCCTGCGCTACGTGGCCACCTACAACATGGCCGGGCTCGGCATCCGCCCGTTCACCCCGCTGGACCGGCTGCACCAGCTCGGCCTGCCCGACCCGAGGGCGCAGCGGAGGCCGGTGTGGGCGTGACCGCGGTGGTGCTCGGCGGCGGACTCGCCGGGATGCTGGTGGCCTCGGTGCTGGCCGAGCGCGGACCGGTCGTGGTGGTGGAGCGGGACCGCTACCCGGCGGAAGCCGTGGAGCGCAAGGGCGTGCCGCAGGCCCACCACGGGCACCTGCTGCTGCCCGGCGGCGTGCGGCGCCTCGACGCCCTGCTGCCCGGACTCGTCGACGAGCTGCTGGCGCGCGGGGCGCAGCGGTTGGGCCTGCCCGAGGACGTGGTGTCGCTGTCCGCGCAGGGCTGGGCGCCGCGGTTCCCCGCCGTGCAGCACGCGCTGTCGTGCAGCCGCGCGCTGCTGGACCACGCGGTGCGCACCCGGGTGCTGGCCGACGAGCGGATCTCGGTGCGCACCGGCACCGACGCCGAGGAGCTGCGCGGCGACGCCGCCCGGGTCGGCGGGGTGCTGGTGCGCGACCGGGAGACCCGGCGCGCGGCGGAGCTGCCCGCCGAGCTGGTCGTGGACGCCACCGGGCGCGGTTCGCGCACCCCGCGCTGGCTGACCGCGCTCGGGGTGCCGCCGGTGCCGGAGGAGCGGGTCGATCCCGGGCTCGCCTACGCCACCCGGCTGTTCCGGGCACCCGAGGACGCGCCCGAGCACTTCCCGAACGTCTCGGTGCAGGCGAGCCCGGGAACCGGGCGACCGGGTCGCGCCGGGGTGCTGTTCCCGATCGAGGACCGCCGCTGGCTGATCACCCTCTCCGGCACCCGGGGCGGCGAGCCGCCCGCCGACGCCGACGGGTTCGCCGCGTTCGCCCGGGCGCTGCCGCACCCGGTGCTCGGCGAGCTGATCGCCCGCGCCGACCCGCTCGGCCCGGTGCGCGGCTACCGCAACACCGCCAACCACCGCCGCCGCTACGAGCGGACCCGGCTGCCGTCCGGCTTCCTCGTCGTCGGGGACGCGGTGGGCAGCACCAACCCGACCTACGGGCAGGGCATGTCGGTCACCGCCGCGCAGGTGGTGGCGCTGCGGGACGCGCTGCGCGAGCACGGCGGCGACACCCGCCGGGTGCAGCGGGCCATCACTGCGCAGGGCCGCACGTCGTGGTCGGCCGCCGCCGGGCAGGACGTGCTCTACCCGGAGGTGCTGGGCAGGCGGCCCGGCCGCGCCGACGTGCTGCGGCACCGGTTCGGCAGGCGGCTGGAGCGGGCCGGGGCGCGGGACCCCGAGGTGTTCGCCCGGTTGCTGCGCGGGCACACGCTCACCGGATCGCCCGCCGCGGTGCTGCACCCGAGGGTGCTGCGCGCGCTGCTGCGCGACGCCCCCGCCCGCAGCAGCGCCGAACCACCGTTCACCGAGGCGGAACGCGCCGTCCTCGGCAACCTGGAGGAGGACCGCACGTGACCGGACAGGCGTTCACCGCCGACGAGGTCGCCGAGTTCTACGACGAGCTGGAGAAGGTGCTCTCGGCCTGGCTGGGCGAGAGCATCCACTACGGCTACTGGCCCGACGGGCCGGACGAGGACTTCACCGCCGCGCAGGACCGGTTGACCCACCTGGTCGCCGCCGAGCTCGCCCCGGCACCGGGCAGCGCGGTGCTCGACGTCGGTTGCGGCACCGGGCGGCCCGCCGAGCTCATCGCCCGCGCCCGCGGCTGCGCGATCACCGGCATCTCGCTGAGCGCCCAGCAGATCGAGGTCGCCGCCGCGCGGGACCTGCCGCTGCTGCGGTTCGAGCGGGCCGACGCGGTCGACCTGCCCTTCGCCGACGAGTCCTTCGACGGCGCGGTCGCGGTGGAATCGCTGCTGCACATGCCCGACCTGCCCGCGGCGCTGGCCGAGGTCCACCGGGTGCTGCGCCCCGGCGCCCGCTTCGCGGTGGCCGACTTCGTCGAGCGGCTGCCCGCCGACCGGGCGCCCGACGGCCTCCCGCTGACCCCGCCGCCCCCGCTGGACGACCTGGTGGGGCTGCTGCGCGCGGCCGGGTTCGGCGTCGAGCGCGTCCAGGACATCAGCGACGCGACCCGCCCGACCTACGACGTGATGCTGGCCGCGATCGACGCTCGGCGCGCCACCCTCGACGCCATCCCGAACCGGCGCATCGCCGACCAGGTCCAGCACGCCATCCCGGCGCTGGCCGCGCACGCCCGCGAGCACACCGGCTACGCCGTGCTCACCACCACGCGAGGAGATCGAGTTGCCTGAGACCGCGTTCACCGCCGACGAGGTCGCGCTGTTCTACGACCGGTTGGAGGAGTTCTTCTCCGCCGTGCTGGGCGAGAGCATCCACTACGGCTACTGGCCCGCCGACGACCCGGGCGCCGACCTCAGCCGCGCCCAGGACCACCTGACCCGGCTGCTCGCCGGCAAGCTCGGCACCGGCGCGGGCGAGCACCTGCTCGACGTCGGCTGCGGCACCGGGCGCCCCGCCGCGCTGATCGCCGGGGACACCGGCTGCACCATCACCGGCATCACGATCAGCGGCAACCAGCTCGCCCCCGCCGCCCGGCGGGCCCGCGACCTCGGCGTCGACGACCAGGTGTCGTTCCAGTGGGCCGACGCGATGGCGATGCCCTTCGCCGACGGCTCCTTCGACGCCGCGCTGGCGCTGGAATCGCTGCTGCACATGCCGGACAAGGAGCAGGCCCTCGCCGAGATCCGCCGGGTGCTGCGGCCCGGCGCTCGGCTGGTCGTCGCCGACTTCTTCGAGACCTCCCCGATCCCGCCGGGCACGGTGCCCGAGACCGCGATCGGCGTGCTGCCCAACCACGTGCCGCCGCCGCTGGACGAGCTGACCGGGGTGGTGGCCGCGGCCGGGTTCACCGTCACCGAGGTGCACGACCTCACCGCCGACGCGCACCGCTCCGGCGAGGCGATCCTGGCCGCGATCCACGACTACCGGCCGCGCGGCGGTGACGGCCGCATCGCCGAGCAGGTGCAGCAGGCGATCCCGGCGATCGTCGAGCACGCCCACGAGCACACCGGCTACGTCGCGATCACCGCGGAGGTGGCCCGGTGACCACCGCGCAGGGCTTCTGCCCGTTCGACGTGGGCGAGGAGTTCCGGGCGCTGCGCGAGCACGACCCGGTGTCCCGGCTCGAACTGCCCAGCGGCACCCCGGTCCGGTTCCTGACCCGGCACGCCGACGCCCGCCGGGTGCTCGCCGACGAGCGGTTCGGCAGCGTCGACGCCGCGCCGCTGCTGCGCCCCGGCGGCTCCGCGCAGGACATCGCCCCGCCCGCGCCCGGCGTGCTGCTGTTCCTCGACCCGCCGGAGCACACCCGCTACCGCCGGATGCTGGCCGGCGAGTTCACCGGCCGCCGGATGGCCGCGCTGCGGCCCCGGATCACCGCCCTGGTCGACGAGCGGCTGGACGCGATGGCCGCCGGGACCTCCGCCGAGCTCATGCGCGACTTCGCGCTGCCGGTGCCGTCGCTGGTGATCTGCGAACTGCTCGGCGTGCCCTACGCCGACCGCGCCGACTTCCAGCGCCGCACGGCCGCGCAGGTGGACATGGCGCTGCCCGAGGACGAGGCCGCGCGGCTGTGGGCCGAATCCACCGAGTACATGTCCGGGCTCGCCGCCGCCAAGCGCGCCCACCCCACCGACGACCTGCTGGGCAGGCTCGTCGCGGCGCACGGCAGCGAGCTCACCGACGCCGAGGTCGCCGGGCTCGGCACCTTCCTGCTCGGCGCCGGCTACGAGACCACCGCCAACATGCTCGGGCTGGGCACGCTGCAACTGCTGCGCCACCCCGAGCAGCTCGCCGCGCTGCGCGACGGCGACGAGCAGGCGGTGGACCGGGCCGTGGAGGAGCTGCTGCGCACCCTGGCGGTGGTGAACAACGCCGCGGTCCGGCAGGCCCGCGCCGACGTCGAGCTGTCCGGCACCACCATCCGGGAAGGCGAGTTCGTGCTGGTGTCGCTGGGCTCGGCCAGCCGGGACGACGCCGTGTTCGACGACCCCGACGCGGTGGACCTCACCCGCGTCCCCGGGGCGCACCTGGCCTTCGGGCACGGCGTCCACCACTGCCTCGGCGCGCCGCTGGCCCGGCTGGAGCTGCGGATCGCGCTGCCCGCGCTGCTGCGCCGCTTCCCGGGGCTGCGGACGGCGCTGCCGCCCGAGGAGATCGAGTACCTGCCGCGCACCCTGGTGCACGGCGTGCGCCGGCTGCCGGTGGAGTGGTGATGGCCGACCTCGCCTTCCCGATGCCCCGCCCGGCGGGCTGCCCGTTCGACCCGCCCGCCGAGTTCGCCCGGCTCCGCGAGCAGGAACCGGTCGCCCGCGCGGTGCTGCCCGACGGCAGCCCGGTGTGGTTGCTCACCCGCTACCACGACGTGCGCGCGGCGCTGCGCGACCCGGCCGCCAGCGCCGACCTGCGGGCACCCGGTTTCCCCATCGTCACCGCCGCCGAGCGCGCCCTGGTGGACCACGGGGTCCACCCCGGGTTCATCCGGACGGACCCGCCCGAGCACAGCCGGATGCGCGCCCTGGTCGCCGCCGACTTCGGCGTCCGGCGGGCCGAGGCGCTGCGCCCGGCGATCGAGCGGCTGGTGGACTCCTGCCTGGACCGGGTGCTGGCCGGGCCCAGGCCCGCGGATCTGGTCGCCGAACTCGCGATGCCGGTGCCCAGCACGGTGATCTGCTGGGTGCTAGGCGTGCCGGTCGACGACATCGGCAGCTTCAACGCCTGGACCCGCGCGCTGGTCGACGCCGGTTCCACGCCGGAGCAGACCCAGGAGGCCAACGGCGCGATCACCGCCTACCTGGACCGGCTGATCACCACGAAGCTCGACGAGCCCGGCGACGACCTGCTGTCCCGGCTGGCCGAGGAGCACCGCCGCGGCGGGATCGGTCGCGAGGACGTGCTGGCGACCGCGGTGCTGCTGCTGGTCGCCGGGCACGAGACCACCGCGAACATGATCTCGATGGGCGCGCTGGCGCTGCTGCACCACCCCGAGCGGGCCGCGGAGCTGCGCGCCGACCCGGGGCTGGCCCCCCGCGCGGTGGAGGAGCTGCTGCGCTACCTGTCGGTCTCGGAGTTCGCCACCACCCGCGCGGCGGTGCGCGACGTCGAGGTCGGCGGCCGGACCATCCGGGCGGGGGAGGGGCTGCTGCCGCTGACCCAGGCCGCCAACCGGGACCCGGCGGTGTTCGCCGACCCGGACGCGCTCGACTTCCACCGGCGCTCGAAGCGGCACGTGGCGTTCGGGTTCGGCGTGCACCAGTGCGTCGGGCAGTCGCTGGCCCGGGTCGAGCTCCAGGTCGTCTACCCGGCGCTGCTGCGCCGCATCCCGACGCTGCGGGTCGCCGACGGGGAACTCGGCCTCAAGCAGGGCGAGGGCATCGTGGGGGTGCGGCGGCTGCCGGTCACCTGGGACTGACCTCGCCGTCGGCCACCAGCCGGTCGCCCAGCGAGGTCCGGCAGTGCAGCACCGCGCGGCCCAGCCGGGTGGAGGAGACCAGCCCCGCCTCGCGCAGCACCGCGGTGTGCTGGCTGGCCGAGGCCAGCGACGCCTCGATCCGCTGGGACAGCTCCGAGGTGGTGCGCGGGGTGCCCAGGGCCAGCAGCACCCGGGCCCGGGTGTGGCCGAGCAGCGCGGCCAGCCGCTTCGCGGCCCCGGCGTCCGGCCGCTCCGGGGTCGCGCCGACCGGGTACACCAGCACCGGGGGCAGACCAGGGTCGATGAACGTCAGCGGGTTGCCGAACCCGAAGTAGGTCGGGATCAGCGTCAGCCCCCGGCCGCCGAGGTGCAGGGTGCGGTCCTCCGGGTAGTTGGTCTCCAGCACCGGCCAGCGCCAGCGGATCGGTTCGGGCAGCGAGGCGAACAACTGCTCGACGCCGCCGCCGGTGAGGTGGTGCGACCGCCTGCCCCGGTCGGCGGCGACCCGGTGGTGCACCTGCCGCCAGTGCGGCCGGACCGCGACGTCGAAGTAGTCCCGCAGCGTCCCGGACAGCGCCACCAGCGAGTCGCGGTCCCCGTGCGCCAGCGAGCGCGCCCACGGCGGTGCGGTGCGCCCGGCGAAGGTCCGGGTCAGGTCCTCGCGCAGCCGACCGCGGCCGGTACCGCGGACCAGCTCCAGCCCCTCGTCCAGCTCCACGCCGACCCCGGGGGTGAGGAAGTCGGGGAAGTCGCCCTTGGCCGGGACCAGGTCCGCGAGCAGGCGCAGCCGCCGCGCCATGCCCGCCTCGTGCAGCCGGGCGCGGACCTGGCGGCGCCAGGCCCGCTGCTCCGGCCGGTTCGGCCCGCCGCGCAGCACGTGCAGGCTCAGCGCCAGCTCCCACAGCGGGTGCGGCTCCGCCGCGATCCTGGTGCGCAGGATGTCCGTGGCGGTGAACTGGATGCGAAGCATGCGCGTACTCCAACCGGATGGTGCGGGGTCTCCCACCGCCCGCGGCGTCGCGGGACGGCGCCGGGGCGGCGGTGGCCGCCCGCGGCGCGCTCGGGCGGTGGGAACCTAACCCAGCCCACCGGGGCGCGGAAGGGGTTTTCCGCGGTTCGCGGAATGCGCCGGGCAATTCCGCGACGCGATTCGCGGGAACTCCCGGAAAACGTTGAACCCACAACTTCCGCGGCAATTCCGGCGGGCTCTGTTCGGAGTTCCCGGTGCCTGCTGAACGGCCGTGCTGCGCTGCGCCGATCGCCGTCGGAGGTTGCCCCGGTGCCGACGATTCCGGCGCCGCGCCTTTCCCGGTTCGCGGAATTGCGGTGCGCCGTCGCACCGGTGATTCCGCCGCGGGCGGCGGGGAGGCATCGGACACGTTCGCTGGGAGCGGCGGGCGCTCCGGTGCTGTACTGGAGGGGCTGCCCGCGCCCCGACCGGAACGGAGACCCTCCCGCGATGACCCCCGACGCTCGTCCGGCGGCCGTGCTGTTCGACATGGACGGCACGCTGGTCGACTCCGAGAAGTTGTGGACCATCGCGATGGACGACTTCGCCGCGGCCAACGGCGGGGCGCTCGCCGACGCCACCCGGGAGCGGATGGTCGGCTCGAACATGCCGCGCAGCATGCGGATGCTGCTCGGCGACCTGGGGCTGCCCGCCGAGGAGACCGACGTCGTGGTGGCGGGCAAGTGGGTCGCCACCCGCGTCACCGAGCTGTTCGGCGAGGGCCTGGAGTGGCGCCCCGGTGCCCGCGAGGCGTTGCGCGCGGTGCGCGCCGCCGGGCTGCCGGTGGCCCTGGTGACCTCCACCATCCGGTCGATCACCGAGCTCGCGCTGGACACCCTGGGCCACGACACCTTCGACGTCACCGTCTGCGGCGACGAGGTGGCGGGCCGCAACAAGCCGCTGCCCGATCCCTACCTCAAGGCCGCCGCGCTGCTCGGCGTCGCGCCGGCCGACTGCCTCGCCGTCGAGGACTCGCCCACCGGGGTCGCCGCGGCCGAGGCGGCCGGGTGCGCGGTGCTCGCCGTGCCGTGCGAGGTGCCGCTGGAGCCCGGCCCGCACCGCGCGCTGCGCGACTCGCTGACCGAGGTCGACTTCACCGACCTCGGCCGGTTCTTCCCGCTGGAAGCGGTGTGACCACGACCGAGGTCCCGGTGGTGCTGTCCGGGTACGGCCCGGTCGGCCGCGAGTACGCCGGGCTCCTCACCGAGCGCGCCGGGGACTGGGCCGAGCGCTACGGCGTGCACCTGCGGCTGGTGGCGGTGCGCGGCCGCCGGGACCAGACCGACGTGGCCGGGGAGATCCCGCCGCGGGCGCGGTGGGTCGGCACCGAGGACCTCGCCGCGCTGCTGGCCCGGACCGGCGCCGCCGCCTTCGCCCAGGCCGTGCCCTCCGACGGCGCGGGCACCGCCGCCGACGAGGCCGTCACCGCGCTGCGCTGCGGCGCGCACCTGATCACCGCCACCAAGTCGCACCTGCTCACGCACTGGGCGGCGCTGGAGCGCACCGCCCGGGGCGCGGGTCGCGCGGTGCGCCTGTCGGCGGCCACCGGGGCGGCGCTGCCCGCGGGCGACCTGGCCCGCGCCGGGCTGCGCGGCTTCGACGTGCGCGGCGTGCGCGGCTGCCTCAACGGCACCGCCACCTTCGTGCTGGACCGGCTCGCCGAGGGCACCCCGCTGGCCGACGCCGTCGCCGAAGCGCAGCGGCTCGGCATCGCCGAGGCCGACCCCGGCGCCGACCTCTCCGGCGCCGACGCCGCGACCAAGCTGCGGCTGCTCGCCGCCCTGCTGTGGGGCTGGGACCCGGCGGCGGTGGAGGTCGTCACCGAGCCGATCACCGACGCGCTGCGCGGCGGCGCGTTCCGCCAGGTCGCCGCCGCCACGCGCGAGCAGCCGGGCGTGGTCCGGGTCGAACTGCGCGCGGAGACCGGGGTGCTGGCCGCGCTGACCGGTCCGGAGAAGGCGGTGCGCTACGACTGCGGGGACGCGGGCGAGGTCACCGTCAGCGGCGGCCGGTCCAGCCCGCGCGCGGCGGCGCTGGCGATGGCCAAGGACACCCTGGCCGCGGCGCTGGAGGGCGGGGCCGGACCCCGGTGAGTGATCGAGCCGATAACCGGCGGGTCCGCCGTCCGCGGCGACCGGGCGGGATGCAAGGATCGGGCGCGTGAAGACCTTCGACGAGTTGTTCGCCGAACTGCAGGAGCGAGCCCGCGCCCGGCCCGCGGGTTCGTCGACGGTGGCCGCGCTCGACGCCGGGGTGCACGCCCAGGGCAAGAAGGTCCTGGAGGAGGCGGGCGAGGTCTGGATCGCCGCCGAGCACGAGTCCGACGAGCAGTTGGCGGAGGAGATCTCCCAGCTGCTGTTCCGCGTTCAGGTGATCATGCTCGAACGCGGCCTGTCGCCCCAGGACGTCTACCGCTACCTGTAACTGGAACCGAGGAACGAGGGGAACGAGTCCCATGCTGCGTGTGGCAGTGCCCAACAAGGGCACGCTCGCCGGTCCCGCATCCGAGATGCTCGCGGAAGCCGGGTACCGGCAGCGCCATGAGCAGCGGGACCTGACCGTCCTCGACGCGGCCAACGAGGTCGAGTTCTTCTTCCTGCGGCCCAAGGACATCGCCATCTACGTCGGTTCCGGCGAGCTCGACCTCGGGCTGACCGGCCGCGACCTGGCGGGTGATTCCGGCGCGCCGGTGGCGGAGGTCCTCGCCCTCGGCTTCGGCGGCTCGACGTTCCGCTACGCCGCGCCGGTGGGCGAGCGGGACTGGACGGTGGCCGACCTGGCGGGCAAGCGGATCGCCACCTCCTACGCCAACCTGGTCTCCGCCGACCTCGCCGCGCACGGCGTGTCGGCCGAGGTGATCCGGCTCGACGGCGCGGTGGAGATCTCGATCCAGCTCGGCGTGGCCGACGCCATCGCCGACGTGGTGGGTTCCGGCCGGACGCTGCGCCAGCACGGCCTGGTCGCCTTCGGCGACCCGATCTGCCGGTCCGAGGCCGTGGTCGTCGAGCGCGCCGGTTCCGACCACGACCGCACCAAGGAGCAGCTGCTCGCCCGGTTGCAGGGCGTGGTGTTCGGGCAGCAGTACGTGATGCTGGACTACAACTGCCCGCGCGAGCTGCTGGCCGAGGCGACCCGGGTGACGCCCGGGCTGGGATCCCCCACGATGGCGCCGCTGGCCGACGAGAACTGGGTCGCGGTGCGCGCGATGGTCCCCCGCAAGGAGGCCCCGGCCATCATGGACCGGCTGGCCGCCGTGGGCGCCAAGGCGATCCTGTCCTCGGACATCCGCGCCTGCCGGCTCTGAGACCCCGCCCGCCGGTGTCGTTCTGAGTGAGGGGCACCTTCAACCGGCATGGTCGGACGAAGGTGCCCTCACCCGCCTTCGTCCCCGGTGTCGGGAACATCCGGTCCTGCCGCGTCGGGGGCGTCCGCGCCGACGTCAGCGGATGATCGGTTCAGTCGCCTGCCTTGTCCGGAAGGTCCGGGCACGTCACCGGTTCGTGTTCCGAACAACCCCACGGCGGGCGGTCGGCGTGCTGATAATGGTGGTGGACGAACGATCTTGGGGGTGGAGCCGATGCCTGTCGTGGTGCCCGGGGAAAGCCCGCCGAGGTGGGAGCTCATCGCGGGGATGCCCTGCTGGATCGAGCTGATCACCACCGACCTCGACGCGGCCCAGGAGTTCTACGCGGGGCTGTTCGACTGGACCTACGAAACCCACTCCGACCCGGAGTCGGGCGAGCACGTGATCGCGCTGCGCGAGGGGTTCCCGGTGGCCAGCCTGCGCGCCGCCTCCGGCGACCAGTCCACCTGGCGGCTCTACCTCGCCACGCACGACTGCACCGAGGTCTCGGGGGAGGCCGTCGGGCTCGGCGCCACCATCACGGTGCCGCGCAACCACGTGCCGAAGGTCGGCGCGAAGACCGTCCTGGTCGGACCGTCCGGCGCCGAGTTCGGGTTGCTGCAACCCGAGGAGTCCTGGCAGTTCGACGTCGGGCTGCCCGGCACCCTGATGTGGGCCGAGCTGGTCACCATCCGGGCGCAGGCCGCCGACAGCTTCTTCCAGGAGCTGTTCGGCTACGAGGCGGAGCAGTTCGGCACCGAGCACCGCTCGGACTACTCGGTCTGGTACCTCGACGGCGAATCCGTGCTGGCCCGGGTGAGCATGATCCGGGAGTTCATCACCGCCCAGACGCTGCCGCACTGGCTGCTCTACCTCGGCGCCGACGACGCCGTCGGCACCGACGAGCTGGTCCGCCGCGCGATGGAGCTCGGCGGGCGGATCCGGGTGGTGCCCTACGACTCCAGCATCGGCCGGGTGGCCGTGCTGCGCGACCCCACCGGCGCCCGCTTCGCCGTGGTGGACCCGACGCAGGCCGGCGACTTCGGCACGGCGGCCAACTTCGACCCCTACGAGGACTGAGGACCGCTCGCGCGCGGCGGCGCTCAGTCGGTGCGGTCGAGGACCGACTCCGGACCGGGGTCCGGTTCCGGCCAGCCCGGGTACGGCGGCGGCGTGCCGCCGAACTCGGGGCACCGGGCCTGGTGGTCGCACCAGCCGCAGAGCTTGCTCGGGTTGGGCCGGAAGTCGCCGGTCTCACCGGCCTTGCGGATCGCCTGCCAGATCGCTTCCAGCGTCTTCTCGAAGCGCCGCAGCTCGGCCTCGTCCGGCGCGTAGGCCAGCGACTGCTTGTCCGCCAGGTACATCAGCAGCAACTGCCGGGGGAGCTCGCCGCGGGTGCGCCACAGCACCAGGGCGTAGAACTTCATCTGGAACATCGCCTTGGCCTCGCCGATCTGGCGGGGCGCCGCGCCGGTCTTGTAGTCGACCAGCCGGATCTCGCCCGTCGGTGCGACGTCCACCCGGTCGATGAAGCCGCGCAGCAGCACGCCGGAGTCCAGCTCGGTCTCCACCCGCAGCTCGCACGCCTCCGGTTCCAGCCGGCGCGGGTCCTCCAGCTCGAAGTAGGCGTCCAGCAGCGAATCCGCCGAGGACAGCCAGCGGGTGAGCTCCGGGTCGTCGGGGCCGTCGAACAGCTCGGCCAGCTCCGGTTCCCGCTCGCGCAGCTCGGCCCACGCGCCGGGCAGCAGCTCGTGCGCCCGCTCCGGCCGCCGTTCGGCGGTCGGCAGCGCGAACAGCTTCTCCAAGACCGAGTGGACCACCGTGCCGCGCGCCTGCGCGCGGGTCGGCGTCTCGGGCAGCCGGTCGACCGCCCGGAACCGGTAGAGCAGCGGGCACTGCTTGAAGTCGCTCGCGCGGGAGGGGGACAGCGCGGGGCGCCGGACGGTGCCGCTCGTTGCGCCGTCCGCCGCGGCGGTGCGTACCGGTTCGACCATGACCCGTGACCCTAGACGAACGGGCCGACAGCGCTTCACCCCGTTGGCGGATCACGGCCCGCTCACGCCGCGGGGTCTACTCTGCGCCCATGTCGACCACCTCCGCGCTGCGCGGGCCGAAGCTCACCGACGGCGGCCTGATGCTGTTCCGGGTCGCCGGAGTTCCGGTGCTGCTGTCCCCGTCGTGGTGGGTCGGCGCGGTGATCATCGTGCTGCTCTACACGCCGCTGGTCGGGCGCATCCTGCCCGGCGCCGGGGTGTGGGGCAGCGCCCTGATCGCCGCGGCGTTCACCGTGCTGCTGGCCGGGTCGGTGCTGCTGCACGAGCTGGGGCACTGCCTGGTCGCGCTGCGCTACGGGCTGCCGGTGCGCCGGATCCGGCTGTTCCTGCTCGGCGGCCTCTCGGAGGTCTCGCGCACCCCGGCCAGACCCGGTCAGGAGGGGCTGGTCGCCGCGGCGGGGCCCGCGGTGTCGGTCGTGCTCGCCGCCGCCACCGGGCTCGGGTGGCTCACCCTGGCGCCCGGCGGGGCGGTGTGGCTGCTGGTCGCCCAGACCTGCGTGGCCAACCTGGCGGTCGCGGTGTTCAACGTGCTGCCCGGGCTGCCGCTGGACGGCGGGCGGATGCTGCGTGCGCTGACCTGGTCGCTCACCGGGCGCCGGTCAACCGGCACCACCGCGGGCGTGGTCGGTGCCGGGGTGGTCGCCGTCGGGCTGATCGCCTGGGCGCTGGCCGGGCTGCTCAACGACACCCGCGACCAGTGGTTGCGCCTGGCCGTGTGCGTGCTGATGGCCTGGTTCGTGATCGCCGGGGCCGGGGCCGAGCACGCCGCCGAGCAGCGCAGGCGGTGGCCCGACGGGGTGGACCTGCCCGACCTGATCCGCCCGGTGCTCCAGCTCCCGGCGGAAAGCCCGGTCGCCGACGCGCTGGTCGCCGCCGCCGGGCGCGGCGTGGTGCTGGTCCGCGCCGACGGGATCGCGGTCGGGCTGCTGGACCAGAGCGCCGCCGAGCGGCTGGCCACCTTCACCCCGCACGAGCCCGCCGAGCGGGCGGCCGAACCGGTCGACCCGGACACCATCCTGCTCGACTCCGACCCGCCGGACGCCGTGCTCGAACGGGTGCAGAACGTGCTGGCGTGGCAGTTCCTCGTCATCGACCAGGAGGGCAGGCCCAGCGGCGTGCTGCGGCGCGAGGACCTGCGGGCCGCGCTGCGCGGCCGGGCGCGCCGCGGCTGAGCCACCGCCGCCCCGCACGGTGCGCCCGCGGGCGCGCTTGCGACCATGGGACGCCGCGCCTGCGCTGGTCGGCAGCGAGGCCCCGCACGAGGAGGAATGGCGTCACGTGAGCACCGTCAGCGGTGAGTTCCAGCCCGGCGACCGGGTCCAGCTGACCGACCCGAAGGGCCGGAAGTACACCGTGGTCCTGGAGGCGGGGGGCGAGTACCACACCCACCGCGGCGCGCTGGCGCACGACGACCTCATCGGGCAGCCCGAGGGCTCGGTGGTGACCTCGGCGGGCGGCACCTCGTTCCTGGCGCTGCGCCCGCTGCTGGCCGACTACGTGCTGTCGATGCCGCGCGGCGCCCAGGTGATCTACCCCAAGGACGCGGCCCAGATCGTGATGTACGGCGACGTCCGGCCCGGTGCCCGGGTGCTGGAGGCCGGGGCCGGATCGGGGGCGCTGACCTGCTCGCTGCTGCGCGCGGTCGGCGCCGAGGGCAGCGTCACCTCCTACGAGGTGCGCGCGGACCACGCCGAGCACGCCGAGCGCAACGTGCAGAAGTTCTTCGGCGGCAAGCCGGAGAACTGGGACCTGCACGTCGGCGACCTCAAGGACTACGACGGCGGCCCGGTCGACCGGATCGTGCTCGACATGCTCGCGCCGTGGGAGGTCCTCGACGTGGTGCACGAGAACCTGGCGCCCGGCGGCGTGCTCGTGGTCTACGTCGCGACCACCACGCAGCTCTCCCGGATCACCGAGGCGGTGCGGGAGCAGCAGAACTGGACCGAGCCCTACGCCTGGGAGACCATGCTGCGCCCGTGGCACGTGGTGGGCATGGCGGTCCGCCCGGAGCACCGGATGCAGGGGCACACCGCGTTCCTCATGGTCACCCGCCGCCTCGCCGACGGGGTCACCCCGCCGCGCCCGCAGCGCCGCCCGAGCAAGGGCTGACACGACGGCGGCCCGCCCCCGGGCAGGGGACGGGCCGCCGCGCGCGTCGGTGGGTCGGAACATCGCCGGATCAGAACATCGAGGTGCCGCCGCAGAACTTCCACTCGCCGCCGGAGACGGTCATGGTGTGCTCGCCGTCCATGGGGAAGGTCTGGCTGCGAGGGCCGACGCTCATGGTCAGCTCGCCGTTGATCCGGGCGATCGCCTTCTCCTCGCCTTCCATCCGGACGTCCGCCAGAGTGGCGTTGATCTTGATGCTGTCGGCGGCCTCCTTGGCCTGCTCGGGGGTCGCCCCCTGTGATTCGAAGGCCGCGATCACGTCGTCGTAGGTCGACTCGCTCTGCTCCTGCGGGCAGTACAGGCTGTTCGCCGCGTCCCAGTTCTTGGCGTTCATCGCATCGACGAGTTCCTGCGCGGTGTCCCGGGGGTCGCCGGGGCCGCTGGTCAGCGCCACGATCAGGGCGATGACGCCGCCGATGACCACCAGGCCGCCGACGCTGCCGCCGATGATCCACGGCGTCTTCGACTTCTTCGGGGCCGGTCCGCCCGGGTACTGCGGGTGGCCGCCGTAGCCCGGCTGCTGGCCCTGGGCACCCCACGGCTGCTGGGCGTAGGCCTGCCCCGGCTGCGGCCCGGTCTGCGGGTACTGGCCCGGGTACTGGCCGCCGGGGTACTGGCCGGGCTGCGGCCCGCTCGGCGGGTACTGGCCGCCGGGCTGCCCGCCCGGGTGCTGACCGGGGTACTGGCCGCCGGGCTGCTGGCCGCTCCCCGGTTGCTGCGGATACGTCACCGCTGTCCTCTTTCCCTCATCGTGTCGCCCGGACCCCCAGGCTCACTGCTCCAACTGGCAGATCTTCCACGCGCCGTCCTCCACGACCAGCCCCATCGTCTGGTCGACCGGATGGGTGGCGCCCCCCATGTCGAACGTGCCGAGCAGCTCGGCCGTGGCCTGCTCCCCGGACTCGGTCACCGCGCCGAGGCGGACGTCGAACGTGCCCGGCTCCAGGATCGCGAGCTGCTCCTCCAGCCCGGCGCGGTTGGACTGGCACAGGTGCTCGTCGAGCCCGGCGAAGTCGTGCGCGTTGACCTTGTCCACGACCGCCTGGGCGACCGGGCGGGCCTCGCCGGGGCCGCCGCCCAACCACAGGAACAGCCCGACGCCGACACCGGCCAGCACCACCAGCGCGCCGATGCCGCCGAGGATCCAGGGCAGCTTCGACTTCTTCGGCGCGGGCGGCTGGACGTCGCCGAAGCCGCCCGGCTCCTGGACCCAGTTCCCGGGGCCGAGATCGCCGCCCCACGGCGCCATCGGCGCCGGCTGGCCTTGCTGCTGGTCCCAGCCGGTGTGCTGATTGCCATACCAGTTGGGCTGCTGCTGCGGCGTTTGCTGCGGTGCGGGCGGGGGAAATCCGTTGCCCGGTTGCTGGCCCCACCCGCCAGGACCCGGTTGCTGCGGCGGATAGGTCATGAGCTCCTCCCCGGAGTGGCTGAAGTGTTGCACCGTCGTCGAGCGGCGGCCGTAAGTAGATCAGAGCGCGGGTATCGGAGTGCGGGGAGTGGACCATTTCGCGAACCCAATCGTCACCGGGTCGATGCGGTCGTTCCAGAACCTGGGAGCACCGCGGGAGGCGCGCGGGCGCCCGACGCCACCCGGTTGTCGCAGCGGGTAACCCGGACGCCGGGTCGCCGGGGGGTGCGGGGTGGCGCACCGGAGGGGCCGCGCCCGCGCCGCGCCGTCGCGGCCGGTGGTACGCACCGAACGGCCCTGCGGGGTCAACGCACCGTGTCCGGCTCCCCGTCCGGGTGCCGGGACGCGGGGTGACGAGATGGCGCAATTCGTGGGTATCGGTGGGATTGTGTGGCACGCTGAGCGACCCGGCGGGCATTCACGACGCCGCCGTCGTCGGTGATCGCCGGTACCGTGGTGGTACGAGCACGGGAGGAGGATGCCGACATGGAGCAAGACCGTCCCGGCAACCGACCTGTGGAGGGCGGGGAGCAGCCGAACGCGGAGCTGCGCAGCCAGATCCGCCTCCTCGAGGACGAGGTGGCCCTGCTGCGCAGGCGGCTCAACGACTCGCCCCAACAGGCGCGCCTGCTGGAAAAGCGGCTGGCCGAGGCATCCGAGAGAGTGAGCCAGCTCACCGAACGGAACGCCAAACTCACCGAGACCCTGAAGGAAGCGCGGGGCCAGCTCACGGCGCTGCGCGAAGAGGTCGACCGACTCGCCCAGCCCCCGAGCGGCTACGGGGTCTTCCTGCGCCGCTACGAGGACGAGACGATCGACGTGTTCACGTCCGGGCGCCGGATGCGGGTCGCCGTGTCCCCGAACGTCGAGACCGAGGAGCTCAAGCTGGGCCAGTCGGTGCGCCTCAACGAGGCGCTCACCGTGGTCGAGGCCGGTGCGTTCGAGCAGACCGGTGAGGTCTGCACCTTCCGGGAGCTGCTGATCAGCGGGGTGGGGGAGAGCCCCCGCGCGCTGGTGGTCGGGCACACCGACGAGGAGCGGGTGGTGTGGCTCACCGACCACCTGACCGACACCGGTCTGAAGTCCGGTGACTCGCTGCTGGTGGACAGCAAGGCGGGCTACGCCTACGACGTGGTGCCCAAGGCCGAGGTCGAGGACCTCGTGCTGGAAGAGGTCCCGGACGTGCGCTACCACGACATCGGTGGGCTGGGCGGCCAGATCGAGCAGATCCGCGATGCCGTGGAACTGCCGTTCCTGCACTCGGACCTGTACGTGCAGTACCAGTTGCGCCCGCCCAAGGGCGTGCTGCTCTACGGCCCGCCGGGGTGCGGGAAGACGCTCATCGCCAAGGCGGTCGCCAACTCGCTGGCCAAGAAGGTGGTGGCGGCCCGGGGTGACGACGACGGGCAGGCGAAGTCCTACTTCCTGAACATCAAGGGACCGGAACTGCTCAACAAGTTCGTCGGCGAGACCGAGCGGCACATCCGGATGATCTTCCAGCGGGCCCGGGAGAAGGCCTCCGAGGGCACGCCGGTGATCGTGTTCTTCGACGAGATGGACTCGATCTTCCGGACCCGGGGCAGCGGGGTGTCCTCCGACGTGGAGACCACCATCGTGCCGCAGCTGCTCAGCGAGATCGACGGTGTCGAGGGGCTGGAGAACGTCATCGTGATCGGCGCCTCCAACCGCGAGGACATGATCGACCCCGCGATCCTGCGGCCCGGCCGGCTCGACGTGAAGATCAAGATAGAGCGCCCGGACGCCGAATCGGCCAAGGACATCTTCTCCAAGTACCTGACCCCCGAGCTGCCGATCCACGAGGAGGACCTCAAGGAGTTCGGCGGCGACAAGGCGTCCTGCCTGGAGGCGATGATCCAGACCACGGTCGAGCGGATGTACGCCGAGAGCGACGAGAACCGGTTCCTGGAGGTCACCTACGCCAACGGGGACAAGGAGGTCCTGTACTTCAAGGACTTCAACTCCGGCGCGATGATCCAGAACATCGTCGACCGGTCGAAGAAGGCGGCGATCAAGTCGGTGCTGGAGACCCGGCAGCCGGGCCTGCGGGTGCAGCACCTGCAGGACGCCATCATCGACGAGTTCGCCGAGAACGAGGACCTGCCCAACACCACCAACCCCGACGACTGGGCCCGCATCTCCGGCAAGAAGGGCGAGCGGATCGTCTACATCCGCACCCTGGTGAGCGGGAAGAACCAGGAGTCCGGCCGGGCGATCGACACCGCCACCAACACCGGCCAGTACCTCTGAGCGCACCGGCACGACGGGCCGGGGACGTCACCGCCTGCGGTGGGGTCCCCGGCCCGCGTCGAGTGTCGCGGCGGCGCGGCAGCGGTTAGGTTGCGGGCATGATCCCCGCTCCACCGCCGCACCGCCTCGGGATCGGACTGGCCGCGCTGGGCCGTCCGGCCTACATCAACCTCGGCCGCACCGACGTGCTGCCGGTCCACCGCAGCACCGAGGTGATGCGCGAGCGCACCCGGGCGGTGCTCGACGCCGCCCACGCCGCGGGCCTGCGCTGGATCGACGCGGCCCGCTCCTACGGCAGCGCCGAGCACTTCCTCGCCGACTGGCTGCGGACCTCCGGGCACGAGGACGTGGTGGTCTCCAGCAAGTGGGGCTACGCCTACGTCGCCGACTGGCAGGTCGAGACCGAGGTGCACGAGGTCAAGGAGCACTCGCTGGAGCGGCTGCGGTCCCAGTGGGCGCAGACCCGGGAACTGCTCGACGACCGGATCGACCTGTACCAGGTGCACTCGCTGACCACCGACAGCCCGCTGTTCGAGGACGTCGCGCTGCAACGGGAACTGGCCCGGGTGCGGGACGCGGGCGTCGCGCTGGGCCTGTCCACCAGCGGCGCCGCCCAGGGCGAGGCCATCGAACGCGCCTGGGAGCTGGAGGTGGGCGGCCGGCAGCTCTTCAGCTCGGTGCAGGCCACCTGGAACTCCCTGGAGCCCTCGGCCGGCCGGGTGCTCGCGGAGGTGCGCACCGGGGGCTGGCGGGTGCTGGTGAAGGAGAGCCTGGCCAACGGCAGGCTCGCCGTCCAGCCGCCCGAGCCGGTGGCCGGGATCGCCCGCCGCCGCGGCACCGCGCCCGATGCGGTGGCGCTGGCGCACGCGCTGCACCAGCCGTGGGCCGACGTGGTGCTCATCGGTCCGGCGAGCGTCGACCAGCTCCGCTCCAACCTCGCGGGCCTGGACCTCGAACTGACCGCCGACGAGCTGGACGAGCTCGCCACCGCGGCCCGCGACCCGGCGACCTACTGGGGCGAGCGCGCCGCGCTGGCCTGGCAGTAGGTCAGCCCCCGCGGGCGAACCACTCCTCGACGAGCCGGCGCCCGTCCGGCACGAACGGCCACGCCGGGTCGGCCAGCCGCTCCCGGAGCTCGGCCAGGCCCATCCAGCCGCCCTCGGCGATCTCCTCCGGCTGGTGCCGGACCGGGCCGTCCCAGCTGGTGCGGTAGCAGAACGCGTGGTAGCGGACGCTGCCCTCCTCGAACGCGAGGCGGAACAGCGGCTGCGGCGCGACGCCCCGGACGCCCAGCTCCTCGGCCAGCTCCCGGACGGCGGCGGTGCCGGGGTCCTCGCCCGCCGCGACCACCCCACCGGTCCAGCAGTCGTACCGGCCCGGGTAGACGTCCTTGGTGGCGGTGCGGCGGTGCACGTAGACCGACGCGCCGTCGGGGGACAGCACCAGCACCGAGGCCGCGGCGTGCCACAGCCCCTCCCGGCGCATCCGGTCGCGCCGCACGGCGCCCACGACGTTCCCCCGCGCGTCGTACCGCGCCACCAGCTCCGCCTCCGCTCCCACGTCCCGATGCTCGCACGCGCGGGGAACACCGGAACGGGCACTGAGTAGGTCACAACGGCCGCCACGTCCTCGGTTCCGGCGTCCGCACCCCGTACGCTGCGGGGTATGCGGCGGATCATGGGAACCGAGGTCGAGTACGGCATCGTCGTGCCGGGCGACTCCAGCGCCAACCCGGTGCTGACCTCCACGCACATCGTGCTCGCCTACGCGGCGGCGGCCGACATCCCGAGGGCCCGGCGGGCGCGCTGGGACTACGAGGTCGAATCGCCGCTGCGGGACGCGCGGGGCTTCGACCTCAGCGCGTCGCACCAGCACAACGGCGGGCCCGACGGCGACGACCTCGGGGCGGCCAACGTCATCCTCACCAACGGCGCGCGGCTCTACGTCGACCACGCGCACCCCGAGTACTCGGCGCCCGAGGTGACCAACCCGCGCGACGCGGTGGTCTGGGACAAGGCCGGGGAGCGGGTCATGGAGGAGGCGGCGATCCGGGCCGCCAGCGTGCCGGGCACCGCGCCGATCCAGCTCTACAAGAACAACGTGGACGGCAAGGGCGCCAGCTACGGCACCCACGAGAACTACCTGATGGACCGGAGCACCCCGTTCACCGCGGTCATCAGCGGTCTCACGCCGTTCTTCGCCTCCCGGCAGGTGATCTGCGGCTCCGGTCGGGTGGGGCTCGGGCAGGCGGGGGAGAAGCCGGGGTTCCAGCTCTCCCAGCGCTCGGACTACATCGAGGTCGAGGTCGGGCTGGAGACCACGCTCAAGCGCGGCATCATCAACACCCGCGACGAGCCGCACGCCGACGCCGACAAGTACCGCAGGCTGCACGTCATCATCGGCGACGCGAACCTGGCGGAGACCTCGACCTACCTCAAGCTGGGCACCACCGCGCTGGTGCTGGACATGATCGAGTCCGGGCAGCGCTTCGACGACCTGCGGTTGGCCGACCCGGTCCGGGCGGTGCACCTGCTCAGCCACGACCCGACCCTCAAGCAGGCGGTGGAGCTCACCGACGGCCGCCGCTTCACCGGGCTGGACCTGCAGCGCGCCTACCACGAGCGGGCCGCCCGGCACGTCGAGGAGCGGGGCGGCGGGCCCGAGGCCCAGGACGTGCTGCGGACCTGGGGCGAGGTCCTCGACCTGCTCGGCGACGACCCGATGAGCTGCGCCGACCGGCTGGACTGGCCCGCGAAGCTGCGGTTGATGGAGCAGTACCGCTCCCGCGACGGCCTCGGCTGGGCCTCGTCCCGGCTCGGCATGGTCGACCTGCAGTACTCGGACGTGCGGCTGGACAAGGGCCTCTACAACCGGCTGGTGGCGCGCGGTTCGATGCAGCGGCTGGTCACCGAGGACGAGGTGCGCGCCGCGGTGACCACCCCACCGGAGGACACCCGGGCCTACTTCCGGGGGCGCTGCATGGAGCGCTACCCCGCCGAGGTGGCCGCCGCGTCCTGGGACTCGGTCATCTTCGACCTGGGGCGGGAGTCGCTGGTGCGCATCCCGACCCTGGAGCCGCTGCGCGGCACGCGCGCCCACGTGGGTGAGATCCTGGAAGCCTCGGCGAGCGCCGAGGAGCTGGTGGACTCCCTCACGAAGGGCTGAGCAGGCCGGCTCTGCCGGGGGAGCGGGTCGCCGAAGATCGGGAATGCCCCGTGTGGCTGTGGGCCAACAGGGCGTCGGATGGGTAGTGTTCACGGCAGGGAGTCCCCGTGGGCGGGGCCTCCCCCGAGGGCAACCACCGGGAGGCGAGATGTCCCAGGAGAAGGTGCACCGGCACGGCGACGGGGACGGTGACGAGGAGCAGGGCTCCGAGGCCGCCGGTCAGGAACGTCGCGAGAAGCTCGGCGAAGACGTCGACGCCATCCTGGACGAGATCGACGACGTCCTGGAGGAGAACGCCGAGGACTTCGTCCGCGCCTACGTGCAGAAGGGCGGGCAGTAACCCGCAGCGCGACCCGTGCGCCGGGACCGGGCCGAGGCCCGTCAGCCCGGCGCACGGGCACCCGCGCGCCCGGCTGGCGGGCCTGGGGCCCGCGGTGCCGGTGAGCATGACGTGGTAGTCACTTCGAGCAGGAGACGATGTCGCCGATGGATTCCAGCTCGGCCCGGGTCTCGACCCCGGCCTTGCCGTCCGCCTACCTCACGCCCGGGTCGTCGTTCACGGACTTCCTCCGTTCCGCGGCGCCCGAGCTGCTGCCGGGCAACCGGCCGCTGTCGGAGGGAGGCCAGAGCTCGGACGGCGCGGTGCGCGCCCCGCACGGCACGACGATCGTGGCGGTGGCCTTCCGGGGCGGGGTGGTGCTCGCCGGTGACCGCCGGGCCACCTCCGGGAACCTGATCGCCCAGCGGGACATGGAGAAGCTCTACGTCACCGACTCCTACTCGGCGGTCGGCATCGCGGGCACCGCGGGCATCGCGCTGGAGATGGTGCGGCTCTACGCGGTGGAGCTGGAGCACTACGAGAAGCTCGAAGGCGTGCCGCTGTCGCTGGACGGCAAGTCGAACAAGCTGGCCACCATGCTGCGCGGCAACCTCCCGATCGCGATGCAGGGCCTGGCCGTGGTGCCGCTGTTCGTCGGGTTCGACGTGGACGCCGAGGACCCGGACCGGGCGGGCCGGATCGTGTCCTACGACGTCACCGGTGGTCGGTACAACGAGGCGGGCGGCTACCACGCGGTCGGCTCCGGTTCGCTGTTCGCGAAGGCGGCGCTGAAGAAGCGCTTCGACCCGGACGCCGACGTCGAGACGGCGATGCGCTCGGCGGTCGAGGCCCTCTACGACGCCGCGGACGACGACTCGGCCACCGGCGGCCCGGACCTCGCGCGCCGGATCTACCCCTCGCTGGTCACCATCACCGCCGCCGAGGGCGCGGTGCGCACCGGTGAGGAGCGCGTCGCCGAACTCACCTCCGAGGTGGTCAACCACCGGATGGAGAACCCCGGCGGCTGACCGCCCGCCACCCGAGTGCCACCGCCACTTCGCCGGCAGGGCGAGCAGATTCGATCCAGGAGTGCACAGCCGTGACGATGCCCTTCTACACCTCTCCCGAGCAGCTCATGCGGGAGCGCTCCGAGCTCGCCCGCAAGGGCATCGCCCGGGGCCGCAGCGTGGTCGTGCTGAAGTACGCCGGGGGCGTGCTGTTCGTCGCCGAGAACCCCTCGCCGACGCTGCACAAGGTCGCCGAGATCTACGACCGGATCGGGTTCGCGGCAGTGGGCCGCTACAGCGAGTTCGAGGCGCTGCGGGTGGCCGGGGTGCGGATCGCCGACGTCCGCGGCTACTCCTACGACCGGCGGGACGTGACCGCCCGGTCGCTGGCCAACACCTACGCCCAGCACCTCGGCGCCATCTTCACCGAGCAGATCAAGCCCTTCGAGGTGGAGATCTGCGTCGCGGAGGTCGGCCACACCGCCGAGCACGACCAGCTCTACCGGCTCACCTTCGACGGCTCCATCGTGGACGAGCCGCAGTACGTGGTGATGGGCGGGCAGACCGACGCGATCACCTCGGTGCTCAAGGACTCGTTCACCGACGGCATGGAGCTCGCCGAGGCGGCGCGGCTGACCATCGAGGCGCTGTCCTCCAGCGGGGATTCCTCCCGCAAGCTCGGCGTGGGCCAGTTGGAGGTCGCGGTGCTCGACCGGGGCCGTCCGCACCGGACGTTCCGCCGGATCTCCGGTGCGGCGCTGACCGCGCTGCTGCCCGAGGAGTCGAAGTCCGGTTCGGACTCCGCCGAGAAATCCGAAGAGGACTCCTGACCCGCACCCGTCCACCCGAGTGAGGGGCACCTTCATCCGGCTATGCCGGATGAAGGTGCCCCTCACCCAGCACAGCACGCGCGGAGGAATCGAGGTGAGGGCCCCCTTGTCCCGGTGAGGGGTCCTTTCAGGATGCGGCGGAGCCGCATGCGGTGGGGCTGTCAGCTTGCACCGCAGCGGGTTCTCCGCGGTCTTCTCGCGAGGACAGCGCCGACGCCGTGTACGTCGTTGGTACATCAGGAGGCGATCCCGGAGCGAGAAGACCGCTGAGGTTCCGCTACCGGCACCGCCACGCAGGCCATTGGCGAAAGCAATCCTCACTCGGTTCACGAACGGGTGGGGTGGTCGGCTCCGGGGCCCGGGGCCGGGCGGTAGACGCGCAGCGCGCCCTCGTGCGCGTCGAAGGTGAAGCGGGTTCCCTTCCGGCCCAGTTCGCCGTCCATCGCGATCGTGACGGGTTCCCCCAGCACGGCCACGTCGAGCTCCCGGCTGCGCCGCTCCACGTAGGTCCTGCTGCGCTGCAGCGTCCCGGCCAGCGCGGCGGCCACGAAGCGCAACCGGGACCAGCGCAGGTCGGCCCGGACGTAGCGGACGTCGAGGGTGCCGGTGCCCAGGCTCGGCCGCCACGCGGGGGCGAACCCGCGCGGGGCGTAGGCGCCGTTGCCGACGAACAGCACCCACACCAGCAGCGGTTCGCCGTTGACCACCGCGTGCATCGGTGCGGATTCGTGCAGCACCCGGATCAGCGCCGCCGCGGCGGCGGGCCACTTCCCCCAGCGCGGCGCCCACCGCTCGCGGAACCGCACCATGTCGGGGTAGCCGCCGATGCTCGCGGTGTTGAGGAACCACCGCTCGACCGCGTCGTCGACCCGCAGCGTGCCCAGGTCCACCGCGCACCCGGTGCCGCGCGCCACGGCGTCGGCCACGGCGTCGGCGGTCGGCACCCCGGCGTCGCGGGCGAAGTGGTTCAGGGTTCCGGCGGGCAGCACCGCCAGCGGCAGTCCGCGCCGGGCCGCGACGGTGGCCGCCGCGGCGACGGTGCCGTCCCCGCCCGCGACCCCGAGGGCCCGGACCTGCTCGCGTCCCACCACCGCGTCGAGGTCGGCGACGAGGTCGCCGCCGGGCTCGGGGTAGGTGACCTTCGCGGCGGGCCAGTTCTCGGTGACCCACTGGGCGGGCGGGACGCCGTCCCCGGAGTCGGGGTTGAGCAGCACCAGCATCCCGGCGCCGTCCGGCAGCGCGGGCAGCTCGGCGACCTCGACCTCCGTGGAGTCCTCCGGCAGCACCGGCCACCAGCGGCGGGTGGACAGCGCCATCCCGGTGCCCAGGGCCGCGCCGCAGACCACGTCGGTCGGCCAGTGCACGCCGGTGTGCACCCGGGAGTACGCCACCGCCGCGGCGACCGGGGCCAGCGCCGCGCCGAGCACCGGTGATTCCATCGCGACGGCCGTGGCGAACGCGGCGGCCGAGGCGGCGTGCCCGGACGGGAACGACGAGGACACCGGCGGGTCGGTGAGCCTGCGGTGCGGGGCGACCAGCTCGGCGGCCGGGCGGCGGCGCGGCAGCAGCGGTTTGCCGACCAGGTTCGTCGTCGCGCTCGCCCCGGCGATGGCCGCCGCGCCGCGCACCGCGGCCCGGCGGGTGCGTCCGCCGCGCAGCCCGAGCACGGCGGCGATGGCCAGCCAGAGCAGGCTGTGGTTGGCGGCGGTGCTCAGCGTCTTCAGCGCCGGATCGGCCGCCGAACGGGGCAGCAGGGCACTGCGGCGGGCCAGTTCGCGGTCGGTGCCGTCGACCCGCGCCATCGCCGCGCGCAACCGGTCGAGCATTCCCGATACGCTACCGTGCCCGAACGGCGGACCGCCGTTTGCCGCGCGAGCGCCTAGTGTGGAGGACATGCAGCGGCGGATCTTTGGCATCGAAACCGAGTTCGGGGTCACCTGCACCTTCCACGGTCAGCGTCGGCTCTCCCCGGACGAGGTGGCGCGCTACCTGTTCCGGCGGGTCGTGTCGTGGGGACGCTCGTCCAACGTGTTCCTGCGCAACGGCGCGCGGCTCTACCTGGACGTGGGGTCCCACCCGGAGTACGCCACCGCCGAGTGCGACGACCTCACCCAGCTGGTCACGCACGACAAGGCGGGCGAGCGCATCCTGGAAGACCTGCTCATCGATGCCGAGCGGCGGCTGGCCGACGAGGGCATCGGCGGCGACATCTTCCTGTTCAAGAACAACACCGACTCCGCGGGCAATTCCTACGGGTGCCACGAGAACTACCTGGTCGGCCGGTCGGGGGAGTTCTCCCGGATCGCCGACGTGCTGCTGCCGTTCCTGGTGACCCGCCAGCTCGTCTGCGGCGCGGGCAAGGTGCTGCAGACGCCGCGCGGCGCCGTCTACTGCCTGTCGCAGCGAGCCGAGCACATCTGGGAGGGCGTGTCCAGCGCGACCACCCGCTCCCGGCCCATCATCAACACCCGCGACGAACCGCACGCCGACGCCGAGCGCTACCGCAGGCTGCACGTGATCGTCGGCGACTCGAACATGTCCGAGGTGACCACGCTGCTCAAGGTCGGCGCGGCGCACCTGGTGCTGGAGATGGTCGAGGAGGGCGTGCAGTTCCGGGACTTCACCCTGGACAACCCGATCCGCGCCATCCGCGAGATCAGCCACGACATGACCGGTCGCCGCACGGTCCGGCTGGCGGGCGGGCGCGAGGCCTCGGCGCTGGACATCCAGCGCGAGTACTACGGCCGGGCGCTCGACTACGTCGAGCGGCGCGGGTCGGACCCGATGACCGACCGCATCCTGGACCTGTGGGGCCGGGCGCTGGACGCCGTCGAGCACCAGGACTACTCGCTGATCGACCGCGAGGTGGACTGGGCGATCAAGTACCGGCTGCTGGAGCGCTACCGCGACAAGCACGGCCTGGAGCTGTCCAGCCCCCGGATCGCCCAGCTCGACCTCGCCTACCACGACATCCGCCGCGGTCGGGGCCTGTTCGACATGCTCCAGCGCAAGGACCTGGTGGACCGGGCGACCGAGGACGGCGAGATCGAAGCGGCCAAGGACACCCCGCCGCAGAGCACCCGGGCCAAGCTGCGCGGCGACTTCATCGCCGCCGCGCAGAACGCGGGCCGGGACTTCACCGTCGACTGGGTCCACCTCAAGCTCAACGACCAGGCGCAGCGCACCGTGCTGTGCAAGGACCCGTTCCGGGCGGTCGACGAGCGGGTGGAGCGGCTGATCAGCTCGCTGTGAGCTACGACGCCGGCTGCTGGCCGGTGGGCCGGACGATGATCTCGTTGACGTCCACGGTCGGCGGCTGCCCCACCGCGTAGAGCACGGCCGCCGCGATGTCCTCGGGGCGCAGCTTGGGCACCTCGGTGCGGTCGGCGGTCATCCCGGTCTCGACCATGCCCGGCTGCACCAGGGTCACCCGCACGCCGGTGCCCACGCACTCGGCCCGGATGTTCTGCGCCATCCCGGTGACGGCCCACTTGGTCGCGGAGTAGAGGTTGCCGGGCCGGATGCCGCGTCCGGCGTTGGACCCGGTGAGCACCAGGTGCCCGGCGCCGCGGGTCAGGGCGGGCAGCGCGGCGCGGGCGGTCAGCGCCGGTCCGGCGACGTTGGCCAGCACCATCGAGCCCCATTCCGAGGGATCGGCGCCGCCGTCGCCGAGGAACGACGTGCGCAGGCTCTGCCCGGCGTTGGCGAACACCACGTCGAGCCGCCCGAAGTGCTCCTCGACGCGGCGCACCGCCTCGCTGATCGCGGGCCAGTCGGCGACGTCGCAGGCCAGCGGGAGCGAGTCCGGCCCCAGCTCGTCGGCCAGCGGGCGCACCGCGTCGGCGGAGCGGGCCAGCAGCGCGGTCCGGTAGCCGGCCTGCGCGGCGGCGCGTGCGGTGGCCGCGCCGATCCCGCGGGAGGCGCCGGTGATCATCATGACGGGAGCGCTCATGCCGCTCACCTTACGGAGATCACCGGGTCCAGGGACGCTCGAACGCGCGCATCCGGCACCCATTCCCGAGTGAGGGGCACCCTGTACCGCGTCACGTGGTACAGGGTGCCCCTCACTCACTTCACGGACGGGTGAGCGAGCTGTCGCGGTGGTTCGGCGTTCGCGATCACTTCAGCGGTGAGTGAAATTAATTCACGTTCGGCGCGGGTGCCGGAAGCCGACCCGAACGCATGATCGAATTCGTGCGAGCTAGAGTTCCGAAGTGGCCACTGTGCGTGCTGAACGCTTGGTGAACCTGGTGCTGTGCCTGCTGTCCACGCGCCAGTACCTCACCGCGGAGCGGATCCGGGCGATCGTGCCCGGTTACGCCGACGCGCCCACCGACGAGGCGTTCTTCCGGACCTTCGAACGGGACAAGGCGGAGCTCCGCGACCTGGGCATCCCGCTGGAGACCGGGCGCAACTCCGCCTTCGACGGGGCCGACGGCTACCGGATCGCCCGCCGCGACTACGAGCTCGGCGACGTCGACCTGGAACCGGACGAGGCCGCCGCGCTGGCCCTGGCCGTGCGGCTGTGGGACTCCCCGGAGCTCACCACCGCCGCGCGCGGTGCGCTGCTCAAGCTGCGGGCGGCCGGCGTGGAGGTCGACGAGCGCTCCTCGGCCGTGGTCGAGCCCCGGGTGCGCACCGGCGAGCCCGCCTTCGCCCCGCTGCTCGCGGCGGTGCAGGCCGGCCGGGCGGTGCGGTTCGACTACCGGCGGCCAGGCAGCCCCGAGGCGCAGCGGCGCGCGGTCGAACCCTGGGGCGTGGTGTCCTGGCGCGGTCGCTGGTACGTCGTCGGGCACGACCAGGACCGCCGCGCCACCCGGTGCTTCCGGCTGTCCCGGGTCGTCGGCGAGGTGACCGCCACCGGACCGGCCGGGCAGGTGCGCCGCCCGCCGGACACCGACCTGCTGCGCATCGTCGCGGGCGAGTCGCACGGACCGGTGCCGCCGACCCGCGCCCGGGTGTGGGCGGTCGACGGCCGCGCCCAGGGCCTGCGCAGGCGGGCCACCCCGGTCGAGCGGCTGCAGCTCGGCGACGAGGCCGGGGACGTGCTGGAGCTCGACCTCGTCTACCCGGAGTCGGCCGCGAGCTGGCTCGCCGGGTACGGGCCCGACGTCGCGGTGCTCGAACCCGAGACGCTGCGCAAGACCGTCCACGAGATCCACCTCGGGGTCGCCGAGCCGGGGGAGGAGCGATGACCAGCGCGTCCCAGCGGTTGCCCAGGCTGCTCGCCCTGGTGCCGTACCTGCTGAGCAGGCCGGGGGTCCTCGTCGCGGAGGCCGCCGCGGACTTCGGCGTCACCGAGGCGCAGCTCCGCCGCGATCTGGAGCTGCTCTGGATGTGCGGCCTGCCCGGCTACGGCCCCGGCGACCTCATCGACCTGTCCTTCGAGAGCGACTCGATCACGGTGACCTACGACGCGGGGATGCGCCGCCCGCTGCGGCTCACCGCCTCCGAGGCCACCGCGCTGCTGGTGGCGCTGCGGGCGCTGGCCGAGACGCCGGGGATCACCGACACCGGAGCGGTGCGGCGGGCCCTGGCCAAGGTGGAGGACGCCGTCGGCCAGGCGCGTCCGGCGGGCGTGGTGGTCGGGCTGGAGGGCCGCGAGTCGTTCGTGCGCTCGGAGGTCCGCGCCGCGGTCCAGGACGCGACCACCCGGCGGCGGGCCGCCCGGATCCGCTACTACACGATCTCCCGCGACGAGATCAGCGACCGGGTGGTGGACCCGATGCGGCTGCTGCTGCTCGACGGGCGCAGCTACCTGGAGGCGTGGTGCCGCGCGGCGGGCGGTGTCCGGCTGTTCCGGCTGGACCGCATCGACGACGCGGAGGTCCTCGACGAGGTGGCCCGACCGCCCGCCGACGCGGAACCGACCGACGTCTCCGGCGGGCTGTTCCGGCCCGATCCGGAGCAGCCCAGCGCGGAGCTGGAGCTGTCCCCGGACGCCCGCTGGGTCGCCGAGTACTACCCGGTGGAGGATGTCGAGGAGCTGCCCGGCGGGTCCAGCCGGGTGCGGATGCGCTACTCCGACCGGTCCTGGATGGTGCGGCTGGTGCTCGGGCAGGGTGGGCTGATCAGGGTCCTCGCTCCGGACGACCTGGCGGTGGACGTGCGTCGTCGCGCGGAAGCGGCCTTGGCACGAGCTGGTCACCTCGCGTCCACCTAGCCGGGTTACCGTGGGCGGGTGCCGTATGTGCTGAGTCTCGTCCTGCTGGTCGTGGGCCTGGTCGGCCTGGCCTGGCCGGTGCTCCGGGTGTTCCGGGGCCTGCGCTCGTTCCGGTCCGCCCAGCGGGAGGTCGTGGGCGGTGTCACCGACCGCGCCGGGTTGCTCCGGGCGCGGTTCGCCGGTCTGCGGGTCGCCTTCGGCGATCGGTGGCGTGGCTGACGCCCATCAGGCCGGTACTGCCCGGGCCGCGCTCCGCGTAGCATGGCCCCCGCAGCTCTATCACGAAAGGTTGTGCACCAATGGGTCTGCCAGGTGGCTGGGAGCTCATCCTCATCGTCTTGGTCGTGGTGCTGCTCTTCGGCGCCACGAAGCTCCCGAAGATGGCGCGTTCGCTCGGCCAGTCCGCCCGCGTGTTCAAGGCGGAGGCGCGCGGCATGAAGGAGGACGAGGAGCGCGAAGAGGCGAAGAAGCGCGAGAAGGCCGAGCGCGAGTCGCGCGAGCTCACCTCGGGCGAGTCCGTGACGCCGTCGGTGACCCCGCCGGTCGAGGACAAGCAGCGCGACGAGTCCAAGAACTGACCAGAACGGGGACACACGGTGGGTGCCACTGCCAGTCCACTGCGCCGCCTGAACCCGTTCCGCAAGGACCGCAAGCGCTGGGGCCGTCGGCACAACCCCGACGGCACCATGTCGCTGGCCGATCACCTCTACGAGCTGCGCTACCGCCTGGGCATCGCGCTGGTGGCGGTGCTGGTCGGCGCGATCTTCGGGTTCTGGTGGTTCTCCGGTTCGCTGTTCGGGCTGCCCACGCTCGGTGACCTCCTGCTCGGGCCGTACTGCGCGCTGCCCGTCGAGCAGCGGGTCTCCCCGAACGGCTCCTGCCAGCTCCTGCAGACCAAGCCGTTCGAGGTCTTCATGCTGCGGCTGAAGGTCGGCATCGCGGTGGGCGCGGTGCTGTTCAGCCCGGTGTGGCTGTACCAGCTCTGGGCGTTCATCACGCCCGGCCTCTACACCAAGGAGCGTTCGTTCGCGCGGACGTTCGTGCTGCTGGCGAGCCTGCTGTTCGCGGCGGGCGCGGTGCTGGCGTACTACGTCGTGCCGGAGGGCCTGAGCTTCATGGTGGGCTTCGGCGGCGAGTCGTTCATGACCGCGCTCACCGGTGGCGAGTACATCAACTTCGTGCTCCTGATGCTGATCATCTTCGGGATCAGCTTCGAGCTGCCGCTGATCCTGGTGATGCTCAACCGGGCCGGCGTGGTCTCCTACGCCAAGCTCAAGAGCTGGTGGCGCGGGTTGGTCTTCGCGCTGTTCGTGTTCGCCGCCATCGCCACCCCCGGGCAGGACCCGTTCTCGATGGTGGTGCTGGCCGCGGCGCTGTGCCTGCTGTTCGGCATCGCGATGCTGATCTGCCGCGCGCACGACCGCAGGCAGGCCAAGAAGCGGGCGGCGGACGGGCTGGAGGGCCTGGGCCTCGACGAGGCGTCGAAGGTCGACAGCTCGGCCTCCGACCTCAGCTCGGTCGGCTCGGACCCGGCCGACCTCGGGGCGGGCCGGACGTCGGTGCGGCACGACGACGCGACCTGACCCGCCCTGGCCGGACCGGCGTCCCGTGCACGAAGATCGTTCCTCGTGCGTGGAGTGCTGCTGATCAACCCGGTCGCCGGTGGCGGACTGACGGTGGAGGTGGCCGGGCTGATCGCCCGCCACCTCCGCGCCGTCTGCGAGCTGCGGGTGGTGATCGCCCGCGATGCCCCGGCGACCGCGGCGGCGGCCGACCGGGCCGTCGCCGAAGGCGCGGACCTGCTGGTGGTCGCCGGGGGTGACGGGGCGGCGCACCTGGCCGTGCAGAGCTGCGCCGGGACCGCCACGGCGCTGGCGCCGCTGCCGTGCGGCACCGGCAACGACCTGGCCCGCGGCCTCGGCCTGCCACCGGACCCGCTGGACGCCGTGCGGCAGGTGGTGCGCGCGGTGCGGGCGGGACGGCGACGGCGGGTGGACCTCGGCAAGATCGCGGGCGGCGGCTACTTCGGGACGGTGCTGTGCGCGGGCTTCGACGCCGCGGTCAACGCCCGGGCCAACCGGATGCGCTGGCCGCGCGGCCAGCGCCGCTACGACGCGGCGGTGCTCGCCGAGCTGGCCCGGCTGCGCCCGATGCCGCTGCGGGTGGAGCTCGACGGCATCGCGGTGGAGCTGACCGCCACCCTGGTCGCGGTGGGCAACTCGACGAGCTACGGGGGCGGCATCCCGATCTGCCCGGACGCCGACCTGGGCGACGGGCTGTTCGACGTGACCGTGGTCGGCGCGGTCCGGCGCCGCGACCTGCTGGGCATCCTGCCGCGGCTGCGCACCGGACGGCACGTCGACCACCCCGCGGTGCGGGCGGTGCGGGCCCGGCGGGTGCGGCTGGGCGGTGCCAACGGGTGGCTCGCGCACGCCGACGGGGAGCCGCAGGCCCGGTTGCCGGTGAGCGTGCGGTGCGCCCCGGGAGCCCTCGAAGTGGCGGCCTGACCTGCGGCGGAGCGGTCGCGGGTGGGCGAGGTCACGACGCGGCGGGGCCGTGCCCGCGACGTGCGTCGGCTCGATGTGAAAGCCTTGGGGGGTGGCTGCAAGCCGTTCCGACACCGCCAAGCTGACCCCAGCCGAGGCCTACGCGGCGCACAACCGCCGCAGCGCACATCCCGGACTGGCCGACTTCGCCGGGGGGATGGACTTCGAGCTGGACCCGTTCCAGCGCACCGCCTGCCAGGCCCTCGAGGCGGGGCGCGGGGTGCTGGTGTGCGCCCCGACCGGCGCGGGCAAGACCGTCGTCGGGGAGTTCGCGGTGCACCTCGCGCTCGCCGAGGGCCGCAAGTGCTTCTACACCACGCCGATCAAGGCGCTGTCCAACCAGAAGTACGCGGACCTGTGCGAGCGGCACGGCACCGACGCCGTCGGGCTGCTCACCGGTGACACCTCGATCAACGGCGACGCGCAGGTGGTGGTGATGACCACCGAGGTGCTGCGCAACATGCTCTACGCCGGGTCGCGCAGCCTGGACCAGCTCGGGTACGTCGTGATGGACGAGGTGCACTACCTCGCCGACCGGTTCCGCGGCGCGGTCTGGGAAGAGGTCATCCTGCACCTGCCCGACCACGTGCAGCTCGCCAGCCTGTCGGCGACGGTGAGCAACGCCGAGGAGTTCGGCGAGTGGCTGCAGGAGGTGCGCGGCGAGACGACGGTGGTCGTCGACGAGCACCGCCCGGTGCCGCTGTGGCAGCACATGCTGGTCGGCTCCCGGATGTTCGACCTGTTCGGCGGCGAGTCCGAGGGTCGCGAGCTGACGATCAACCCGCACCTGCTGCGCCGGACCCAGCAGATCACCCGCACCCACGCGCCGCAGCGGCGGCGCGGCGCGCCACCGCCCAAGCGCGGCGGTCAGCGCCCGCCCCGGTTCTTCCCGCCGTCGCGGGTCGAGGTGCTCAGCGGACTCGACGCGGCGGGGCTGCTGCCCGCCATCGTGTTCATCTTCAGCCGGGCGGGCTGCGACGCGGCGGTCGCCCAGTGCCTGCGCGCCGGCCTGCGGCTGACCACCGAGGACGAGCTCGCGGAGATCCGCGAGGTGATCGACGAGCACACCGCGTCGCTGCCCGAGTCGGACCTGACCGTGCTCGGGTACTGGGAGTGGCGGGACGCGCTGGAGCACGGGGTCGCCGCCCACCACGCCGGGCTGCTGCCCGCGTTCAAGGAGACCGTCGAGGAGCTGTTCGTCCGCGGCCTGGTCAAGGCGGTGTTCGCGACCGAGACGCTGGCGCTGGGCATCAACATGCCCGCCCGCACGGTCGTGCTGGAGCGGCTGGTCAAGTTCAACGGCGAGTCCCACGTCGACCTCAGCCCCGGCGAGTACACCCAGCTCACCGGCCGCGCGGGGCGGCGCGGCATCGACGTGGAGGGCCACGCCGTCGTGGTGTGGCAGCCCGGTGTGGACCCGAAGCAGGTCGCCGGGCTGGCCTCCACCCGCACCTACCCGCTGCGGTCGTCCTTCCGCCCCGGCTACAACATGGCGGTCAACCTGGTGCAGCGGGTCGGCCGGGACGCCGCTCGGGACCTGCTGGAGCAGTCCTTCGCCCAGTTCCAGGCCGACCGGTCGGTGGTGGGCCAGTCCCGGCGGATCGAGCGCAACGCCGAGGCGCTCGGCGGCTACGCCGAGGCGATGGAATGCCACCTCGGGGACTTCCAGGAGTACTTCCAGCTCCGCAGGCGGATCTCGGAGCGGGAGAAGTACCTGTCCCGGCAGAACCGCGCCTCCCAGCGCGCGGAGGCGGCCAAGTCGCTGGAGAAGCTGCGCAAGGGCGACGTGATCGCGGTGCCCTCCGGTCGCCGGTCCGGGTTGGCCGTGGTCATCGACCCGGGCGTGGAACACCTGGACGAACCGCGTCCGCTGGTGGTGACCGAGGACCGCTGGTCGGGGCGGCTGTCGGTGGCCGATTTCACCTCGCCGGTGGAGCCGCTGGGCAAGCTGAAGCTGCCCAAGCACGTCGACACCCGGTCGCCGAAGTCCCGGCGCGACCTGGCCTCGACGCTGCGCAACACCGGGCTGAGCCCCTCGGAGGGGCGTCGTTCGCGCCGCCGTTCCGACGCCGCCGACGACGAGGAGCTGGCCACCCTGCGCCGGGCGCTGCGCGCCCACCCCTGCCACGGTTGCGACGACCGGGAGAACCACGCGCGCTGGGCCGAGCGCCACGAGCGGCTGCGGGCCGAGACCGAGCAGCTCCGCCGCAAGGTCTCGGCGACCACGCACTCGCTGGCCCGCTCGTTCGACAAGATCGTCGCGCTGCTGTCCGAGCGGGAGTACCTCGTGCCCGAGGAACCCGAGAAGCCGGTCACCGTTGACGGGCGGCGGCTGTCCCAGCTCTACAGCGAGTCCGACCTGTTGGCCGCCGAGTGCCTGCGGGCCGGGGTGTGGCGCGGGCTGGGCCCCGCCGAGCTCGCCGCGGTGGTCTCCGCGCTGGTCTACGAATCGCGCCGGGAGGGGATCGCGCCGCAGGTGCCGTCCGGCCCGATCAGCGATGCGCTGGACGAGACCTGGCGGCTGTGGAGCGAGCTGGAGGACGACGAGCGGCGGCACCGGCTCGACCGGACCCGCGAGCCCGACCCGGGTTTCGCCTGGCCGGTGTTCCGCTGGGCGCGCGGTGAATCGCTGGAACGGGTGCTGACCACGGCGGAGAGCGCCGGGCACGAGCTCTCGGCGGGCGACTTCGTGCGGTGGTGCCGCCAGGTCGTCGACCTGCTCGACCAGGTCCGGGAGGTCACCGGCAAGGCCGATCCGGTCGGTTCGGCGGCGGCCAAGGCCGTCACGGCGATCCGGCGCGGGGTCGTGGCCGCCGGCGCGGTCTGACGCGCATCCCGTCCGGTGCCCGGCCGCGCCGTCGTCGGCGGCGCTGAGCCCGGCCGGGCGACGCGAGCGCGGGAGCGGTTGTGGTTGGATCTACCGCGAACGTGTGATGACCGGTGCGGAGGTGTCGATGTCCAGCCCCTACGGTCCGCCCGGCGGTGCGCCCCAGTGGGGCCCGCCCGGACCGGCGTACCCGCAGGGGTACGGCCCGCCCGGCGGCCATCCGCAGCAACCGCCGGGATACGGCTACGGGGGTTACGCGGCGCCGCAGCAGCCCGAGATGTTCGGGGGACGGGGGTTCGGGGGGCCGCAGCCGCCGCGCCGGAAGCGCTCGGCGCTGCCCTGGGTGCTGACCGCCGCGGGGCTCGTGGTGGTGGCGGCCGTCGTCGGCGTGCTGGGGTTCGTCGCGCCCGGCTGGTTCAACCGCACCGTGCTGGACGCGGCGAGCGTGGAGAAGGGCGTGGAGCGCACGCTCGCGGAGTCCTACCAGCTCGCCGGGATCGAGCAGGTCCGGTGCCCGGAGGGTGAGCCGGTCGAGCCCGGGCGCCGCTTCGAGTGCCAGGTCCGCGTCGACGGGCAGACCCGGACGGTCGTGATCACGGTGAAGAACGAGCGCGGCGTGTACGAGGTCGGCCACCCGCGCTGAGCGCTCCGGTCACCGCGGGAATTCCGGTCGACGGGCGCGGTCCGGCCGGGCAGGATCGGGGACGTGCACGCACACGAGTTCCGGCCCCTCGCCGACACCGAGTTCCGCCCTGCCCGCGACCTGTTCATGCGCGCGTTGAACCTGCCCCCGGTCACCGACGAGATGTGGCAGTCGGTGTCGCGGACGTCCGAGCCCGGCCGGGTGTTCGGCGGTTTCCTCGACGGCGAGCTGGCGGGGACCGCGTTGACGGGCACCTCGGCGCTGGCGGTGCCCGGCGGGGCGGAAGTGCCGGCCGGGGCGGTCACCGGTGTCGGGGTGCGGGCCGACCGGACCCGCCGCGGGGTGCTCACCGGCCTCATGCGGGCGCAGTTCGACGACGCCCGGGAACGCGGCGAGCCGGTGACGATGCTGCACGCCTCCGAAGCGGTGATCTACGAGCGCTTCGGCTACGGCGTGGCGACCCGGTCCCGGACGGTCTCGCTGGACCGGTTCCGCGCGGCGCTGCGCCCGGACGCCCCGCGCGGCGGGCGGATTGACCTGCTGGAACCGGAAGCCGCCCGCACGGTGCTGCCCGACGTGTACCGGGGGCTCGGGCTGGTCCGGCCGGGGTCCATCGTCCGCGGTGACGCGTGGTGGGACATGAACCTGGCGGTGGCGCCGCGGGACGCGGTGGCGGTCGTGCACTACGACCCGGCCGGTGTCCCGGACGGTTTCCTGCGCTACGAGCCCAAGAGCCGCGACCACCGGTTCGACGACGGCACGGTCACCCTCCAGGTGCGCGATCTGGTGGCGGGCGACGCCATCGCGGCCGCGGAGCTGTGGCGGTTCCTGTTCGAACGCGATCTCACCGACCGGATCGTGGCGGTGGACCGCCCGCTGGACGAGCCGGTGGAGTGGTTGATGGTGGATCGCCGCGCCTGCCGCACCACCGCGGTCGGCGACGACCTGTGGGTGCGGCTGGTGGACGTGGCGGCGGCGCTGCGCGCCCGGACGTTCAACGCCGCCGAACCGGTCCTCGTCGAAGTCCACGACCGGTTCCTGCCCGACAACGAGGGCACCTACCGGATCGGGCCGGAGGAGGTCGAGCGGACCGAGCAGCGCCCCCAGCTCAGCATGGACGTCTCCGCGCTGGCCGCCCTGTACCTCGGTGACGTGTCGGTGTCGGCGCTGGCCGCGGCCGGGCGGGTCCAGGTGCACGAGCCGGCGGCGCTGCCCGGCGCCGACCACCTGTTCACCACCGACGTCGTGCCGTGGTGCGGCACCCCGTTCTGAGCGCACCCGGTGGCGCCCTTCGGGCCGTGGACGCGCGCGCGAGTGCGGGGCGCGGTGGCCGGTTCCTCGGGTGGCCACCGCTCCTGGAACGGACCGCCGCACGGGGGTGCTGCGGCGCGTCGCGCACCGGAACTCCTCCGGGGCCGCATCGGGCCCGGTCCACACAGGACGTCTTGGTGGCCCGGTTCCGCACGCGGGAACGCGTGGCCGGTGGGCGCCGCTCGGTGCGGCCACGGCCGCGGAGAACGTTCGCCCGGGCTCGCGGGCCGCACGACCCGCGGACTCGCGCAGCCGTCCCCGGGGCTCCGCACCCACCGCGCGCCCGGGTAGCGGTCCCGTACGGTACCTAGACGTCGGGTCGTGCGGCCCGCTCCCGGAGAGGACGTCGCGGAGCGGACGTCACCGCGTGCCGAGCACCCGGCGGAGTTGGTGCCGCGCCGGGCGTCGGCGATGTCCTCGAGCGGGGCGGCTCCTCCGCACCGCTAAACTCGTTCGAGTGAAGTGAGGGCCTGCGCGTGGAACGCGGCGGCCGGTGTCCCGCGTCCCGGCGCTCACGCCCGGACAGCTGCGGGGATGTTCCCCTGCCGTCATCGCCGGGCAACGTTCCCGTCGCGGGAGAACCTCACCCTGAGTGATGTTCGAGTTCCTGGTGGCGCCGAGCGCCCCCATCGGGAAGGACGAGGAATGCTCCACGTGGTCGGCGTGCTGGCGGTGGTCAGCGCGGGAGTGGTCGGTTTCTGGGTCGGATATCGGACGAAGGCGGCACGGCGGACGGTCCCGGCTTAGGGATCCCGTCGCGAAGCGGCGGAGCCGCTGTGCGCCGGGCACCGCCGTGGCGCAGCGGTTCCCGCACGAGGACGGCCGCGACGCCCGACATCGGCGCCCCCTCGGCGCAGCGGCCGTTAAGGTCCCGCGACGCACACCATCGGCGAAAGCGATCCTGGGACCGTCCGGGTGGGCGCCCACCCGGACCAGGCTCAGCCGAGAAGTGCGTCGCGGAGCCGGTCGACGCTCGTGCCGAGCCCCCACCGCCGCTGGAGGTCGGCGAGCCGCTCCACGTCCACCGCGTCGCGGGGCAGCGCGTCGTCCTCGCGGTCGAGCTCGACCGGCGCGTCGCGCACCACCCGGACCACCGCCGGGGCCGCCGCCAGGTACTCGGCGGCGTCGGCCAGCTTGCCGCGCTGGCGCGGGGTCAGCCCGGGGTGGCGGTCGCGCGCGGCGGTCAGCAACCCGTGGAGCGAGCCGAACTGGGTGATCAGCTTCGCGGCCGTCTTCTCACCGATCCCGGCGACCCCGGGCAGGCCGTCCGACGGATCGCCGCGCAGCACCGCCATGTCCGCGTAGTCGTCCCCGGCTCGGCCGGCCGAGAGCGCGTACCGCTCGGCGAGCTCGTCGGGACCGTAGTCCTGCGCCTTGGCCAGCCCGGCGCCGATGTAGATCACCCGGACCGGCGTGGGGCCGGTCCGCACGAGCTGGAACAGGTCGCGGTCACCGGTGACGACCTCCACCGCATCGCGCTGCTCGCGCTCGGCCAGCGCCCCGATGACGTCGTCGGCTTCGTAGCCGGTCGCCTCGGCGGTGGTGATCCCGGCGGCGTCGAGCACCTCCATGATCACCGGGATCTGCGGGGAGAGCGCGTCGGGCACCTCCTCTTCCGCCGGATCCGCCTCGGCGACCCGGTGCGCCTTGTACGACGGCAGCGCGTCCACCCGGAACTGCGGGCGCCAGTCGGCGTCGAGGCAGGCGACCAACCGCCCGGGCCGCCGGTCGGCGATCAGCTTGGCGAGCATGTCGCAGAAGCCGCGCACCGAGTTCACCGGGATCCCGTCGGGCGAGGTCAGCGAGTCCGGCAGCGCGTAGTACGAGCGGAACCACAGCCCCGCCGAATCCACCAGCATCAGAGGACCAGTCACGGTCGACAAGCTTGTCACGCCGCCCTGACATGCGCTCCGCTCCCCGCCGGACGTCCCGCGGGCGCAGCACCGGCGGGGCGCCGCTGACCGGCGGGACCACCGCCGGGAAACCGGTACGGCGCCGGGAATGCCTCCCGAACGGCTTTCGGATTCGCTGCGGGAGGCGGAATCCCGCACGCCGCCTCGCTCCGGGCTTTCGCGGCCCGCCGCGCCGGAGCCGCACCGTCACTCGATCGGGCGCACCACGAGCGGCCCGCCGCTTCCGGAAAGGACCCCTTAGGCTGGGGTCATGGCCACCGTCTCGATGAAGCAGGACCCGTCCGTGCTCGCGGCTCGCCTCGACAAGGCCGCCGACACCGCCGCCGCGGCGAACCTGGATGCGTTGCTGATCTCGCCCGGTTCCGACCTGCGCTACCTCATCGGCGCCGGTGGTGAGTCGTTCGAGCGGCTGAGCTGCCTGGTGCTGCCTGCCGCCGGGCGGTCGGCGGCGCCCGCGCTCGTGGTCCCGAAGCTGGAGGAGCTCGGCTACGCCGACGTCCCCGCCGAGGAGCTGGGCATCGAGGTCGTCACCTGGGTGGACGGGCAGGACCCGCACGCCATCGTCGCGGACCTGCTGCGCCGTTCCGGCGCGCCGCGCCGCCTCGCCGTCGCCGACGCGATGCCGGCGCTGCACACGATGCCGCTGCGCGACGTGATGCCGGACGCCGTGCAGCTGCTGGCGGGACCGGTGCTGCGCCAGCTCCGGATGCGCAAGGACGCCGCGGAGATCGAGGCGCTGCGCACGGCGGGAGCCGCGATCGACCGCGTGCACGCCCGGATGGCGGAGTTCCTCACCGCGGGTCGCACCGAAGCCGAGGTCGGTGCCGACATCGCCGCGGCGATCGTCGCCGAAGGTCACACGCACGCCGACTTCGTCATCGTCGGCTCCGGGCCCAACGGGGCGAGCCCGCACCACGCCCTGTCGGACCGGGTGATCGAACGCGGGGACGTGGTCGTCGTCGACATCGGCGGGCCGATCCCCGCCGGTTACAACTCCGACTGCACCCGCACCTACTCGATCGGCGCGCCCGCGCAGTCCGACGTCCGCGACACCTACGCGGTGCTGCAGGCCGCCCAGCGCGCCGCGGTGGAGGCCGTGCGCCCCGGGGCGACCGCGGAGTCGATCGACGCCGCCGCCCGCGAACCCATCGCCGCCGCCGGATTCGGCGAGTTCTTCGTCCACCGCACCGGACACGGCATCGGCCTCGACGTCCACGAGGAGCCGTACGTGGTGGGCGGGAACCGGTTGCCGCTCGAACCCGGCATGGCGTTCAGCATCGAGCCCGGCATCTACCAGCCGGGGCGGTGGGGCGCCCGGATCGAGGACATCGTGGTGGTGACCGACGAGGGCGTCGAGAGCGTGAACAACCAGCCGCACGAGCTGGTGGAGCTACCGGCGTGAGCGACAAGTCCGGCAACGCGCCCGAGCTGGAGGCCACCGACCGCGCCATCCTGCGCGAGCTCGCCCGCGACGGCCGGTGCAGCTTCACCGACCTCGCCGAGCGGGTCGGGCTGAGCGTCTCGGCCGTGCACCAGCGAGTGCGGCGCTTGGAGCAGCGCGGCGCGCTGCAGGGGTACGCGGCCAGAGTGGACGGTGACCAGATCGGGCTGCCGATGACGGCGTTCATCTCGCTCACCCCGATCGACCCGGCCGCACCGGACGACTACCCGCAGCGCCTCGAACACCTCCCGCAGATCGAGTCGTGCTATTCGGTGGCCGGGGACGAGTCGTACATCCTCCAGGTGCGGGTCGCGTCCCCGCTGGGCCTGGAGGAGCTGCTGCGGCAGATCCGGGAGGCGGCCAAGGTCTCCACCCGGACCACCGTCGTGCTGTCCACCCCGTTCGAGAACCGCCCGCCCGCGATCTGACACGACCAGGCATCGCGGACGTGCACCACGCATCAGAGGAGGGATCCCGATGATCTTCATCACCGCCAAGTTCCGGGTCAAGCCCGAGGACGCCGACCGGTGGCCCGAGATCACCGCGGAATTCACCCGGGACACCCGGGCCGAAGCCGGCTGCCTGTGGTTCGACTGGTCCCGCAGTCTCGAGGACCCGAACGAGTACGTGCTCGTCGAGGCGTTCCGGGACGGCGAGGCCGGTGCCGCGCACGTGCAGTCCGACCACTTCCGCAAGGCGCAGCGGACCTTGCCGCCGCACCTCGTCGAAACGCCCCGGGTGGTCAACGTCAACGTGGACCAGGAGGACTGGTCGCTGCTCGGCGAGATGGCCGTCCCCGAGAGCTGACCGTCCCGAGGGGTTGACCGACCCCGAGGAGCTGACCGTCTCCGAGGCGCTGACCGTCCCCGGGGGCTGATCCGTCCTCGGGAGGCTGTCGGGGCCCGCCCCGCTGCCGGATGTGGTGGTACCGATCCGGTCGCGGGGCGGCGCACCGCATCGGCCGACGGTGCATCGGCCGACGGCGCGGGACGGCGCAGGTGACCGCCCCTGGCCGGTGCGGTGCGGCGGTCGTCCGGGGCTGTCCGGGCGGACCGGGACTGACTAGTGTCCCGCTGGTGCTGACCAACGCGGTGTACGACGACTTCGCCGAGTCCTACGCGAAGCACTCCGAGGACGGATCCGTCAACGCCTACCTCGACCGCCCGGCGATCCTGGGCCTGGCCGGCGATCTCGCGGATGTCCCGGTGCTGGAACTGGGCTGCGCCGCCGGGGTGCTCTCCGAGCAGCTCGTCGCGCGCGGTGCGGACCTGATCGCGCTCGACCGCGAACCCAGGATGGTCGAACTGGCCCGGCGCCGGGTGGGTGCGGCGGCCCGGTTCGCCGTGGCCGACCTGGGACGGCCGCCGGTCCCGGTGCCCACCGGCTCCGTCGAGCTGGTGATCGCCTCGCTGGTGCTGCACTACGTCGAGGACTGGGGACCGCTGCTCGCCGAGCTGCGCCGGTGCCTGGCACCGGGCGGGGCGCTGGTCTTCTCGATCCACCACCCGTCCTTCGACTGGCGGCGCCACGGGGGCGCCGACTACTGGTCGACGGCACTCGTCGGCGAGACCTGGACCATCGGCGGCGAGCGGATCGAGGTCTCCTTCTACCGTCGGCCCCTGGCGTCCGTGTTCGGCGCGCTGCGCGAGGCCGGGTTCGCGGTGGAGGCCGTCGAGGAGCCCCAGCCGCTGCCGGAACTGCGCGAGCTCGATCCCGAGACGTTCTCGGTGCTCACCGCCGAACCGCTGCTGCTGCACGTCCGCGCGGTCGCGCCCGGCTGAGGCGGTGGATCGCGCGACCGCGCCACCTGCGACCGCGCCGCCTGCGACCGCGCCGCCTGCGGGCGCACCCGCGCGGCGGGCGTCCGGGGCGGATGTGCCACCCGCGCAACCCGTGGGGCCCGTGGTGCGCAGGGATGCCCGCGTCGTGGTTCCACAGTCCCGGGCGGAAGGGTCGGTGGTGCCTAGGGGTGCGTCCGTTCGGCGGCGACGTGACCGGGCACCGCCTCCAGCCCGCCCTGGCCGTCGTCGAGGCACACCGCATGCTGCTCCTCGTTGCGGAGGAACTCGCTCAGGCAGTCGCCGAGGGCGGCGTGCCCCGCGGCGTTGGCGTGGTAGGACTCCTGCATCGCGTGCCCGGCGCGGCGCTCGTCCTGGAGGCTCTCCCAATCCACGGTCAGGCGCGTGAACCACTCGCCCTCGGCGGTCTGCGGATCGCCGCTGCACGCGTGGTGCCCGGCCGCCGAGCGGGAGAGGTCGAGGAACCGGGCCCCGGCGCCTCGGGCGACCTCGTGCAGCGCCTCGGAGAGCTGCGGAACGCCGGTCTGCTGGATCCAGCGCAGGTCCTTGGTCAGGAACGGGCAGCCGGACAGGTTCTGCAGCTCCGGGTGGATGTCGGGGCCGACCGGGGAGGCGTAGGACTGGACGACGAGGGAATAGCTCTGCGGCAGGTACCCGGCGTCGTCCATGGCGGCGCGGATGTCGGCCAGCGCGGCGGCGACCTTCGGCTGCATCCGCTCCAGCCGCTCCGGCCACTGCCCGCGCATCTGCTCGGAGCAACCACCGGGCGCCTGCCTGGCCCACGCCTCGACGCACTTGTTGACCACGTTGATGAAGCCCGGGTCGTCGTTCGCACCGATCTGCACGATGACGTCGGTGACCCGGTACTGGCGCGCGACCTCGGCGAGCTGCTTGATCTGGGAGCCCTCCGCGTGGCCCGGCACCGGTTCCGCGCGCAGCAGATCGGTCTTCGCGCCGGAGCAGGCCAGGTTGATCCTGGTCACCGTGCTGGGCAGGTCGAGCTGGTGGACCGGCGCCGCGGGGGAGCGGTGGCACCAGTTGCCGTTCTCGCCATTGGTGCCGGGCTCGTAGTTGCCGCCCCCTTCGCCCGCGAGGGTGCTGTCCCCGATCGTCACCACGGCTTCGGGGAGCTGTTTGGGTTGCAAGGGAACGCCGGGGAGGTACCGGTCGCTGACCAGCAAGGCGAGCGCAAGCACGCTCCCGACCAGGAAGAAGCTGAGGGTTCTCGTCGTCTGCGCCCGCATCGGCCAGGAGTCTATTGTGCTGGCCGGGGGGCGTGTTCAGCGCCTCGTCCAGAACGGGAGCATTTGTCGGGTCTCCGACGTTGTACCGGGTGCAAGCCATCGACAGGAGGGTGCCGACACCGTGCCGATCCTCGTAATGCTCCTCGTCGCCGGTGTGATCGAGATCGGCGTGCTCGTGGGCGTCGGCCAGGCGATCGGCCTGTTGCCGACCCTGGGCCTGCTGGTGCTCGCCGCTGTGCTGGGCACCTGGCTGCTGCGCCGGGAAGGCCGCCGCACGCTCGCCGAGATGCGCGACGCGGCTCGCGCGCGCCGCCCCGTGGACCGCGAGATGTCCGATGGCGTGCTGATCGCCGCGGGCGGGCTGCTCATCATCCTCCCGGGCCTGGTCAGCGACGTCGCCGGGCTGCTGTTCCTCTTCCCGCCCACCCGCGCGCTGGTGCGCAAGCGGATGCTGCGGGCCGCCGAGCGGCGCAGCAAGCAGATGCAGGACCAGCTCTGGCTGCACGCCCAGCGGGCGCAACGTGAAGGCTTCGGGGGTGAAGGCTTCGGGCGTGACGGGTTCGGGCAGGCCGGCTTCGGGGTGCCCCGCCAGGGCGGGCCCACCGGGAGTTCCGGGGCCACCGGGAGTTCCCGTTCCGCCGCCGGTGGAAGCGACGTCATCGACGGCGAGGTGGTCTCGGTCACCGAGGACGACGAGTCCGGCTCCGGCAGCGGGAAGTCCGGTCCGGAGCGGTCCGAGGCACCTCGGGTGCTGCCGCCCGACTCGTCTGCGCAGGCAGGGCGCTCGGAGGGCGAGCGGCGCCGGTAGAGGGGTCGGCGTCGCGTCGGCGTCCGAGGGCAGCCGGGTAAGCTCGTCAGAACGATCGCGGCCGGACCTCGCACGCCCCGGCCGCCCACGACTTGCGCTGACGAACACCCGGAACAGGGAAACACCAAGGACATGTCGGACACCACGTTGTTGCTCGGTGGTCGGATCCACTCGCCCGCCGACACCGACGCCACCGCGATGGCGGTGACCAACGGCGTCATCGCCTGGGTCGGTTCCGATGGGGTCGGCCGAGCACTGCACCCCGACGCGGAGGTGGTCGATCTCGCCGGGGCGTTCGTGGCACCGGCCTTCGTCGACGCCCACGTGCACGCCACCTCCACGGGGTTGCTCCTCAACGGCCTCGACCTGACCGGTTGCGCCTCGCTCACCGAGTTCCTGCACGCGTTGCGCGATCACGTGGCCGAGTACCCCGGCACGCTGGTGTGGGGGCACGGCTGGGACGAGACGTGGTGGCCCGAGCGCCGTCCGCCGACGCGGGCCGAGATCGACACCGCCTCGGGCGGCGCCCAGGTGTACCTCTCCCGCATCGACGTCCACTCCGCGCTGGTGTCCACCGCGCTGGTCGAGCAGACGCCGCTGGCCCGCGAGGCCGAGGGCTGGAGCCCGGACGGCCCGCTGACCCGGGTGGCCCACCACCACGTCCGCCGTGCCGCCCGCGACGCGTTGGAGCCCGGGCAGCGCCGGGAGGCGCAGTCGGCGTTCCTGCGGCACGCGGCCTCGCAGGGCGTGGCCTGCGTGCACGAGTGCGCGGGCCCGGACATCTCCGGCGCCGACGACCTCGCGGACCTGCTCGCGCTGTCCCGGCGCGGCGGTGTGCCGGAGGTCGTCGGGTACTGGGGTGAACTCGGGGCGGTGCACCGGGCTTCCCAGCTCGGCGCGCACGGCCTCGCCGGTGATCTGTTCGTCGACGGCGCGATGGGCTCCCGCACGGCGGCCCTGCGCGATCCCTACGCCGACGAACCGGCGACCTGCGGGGTGCTCTACCTCGACGCGGCCGCCGTGTGCGAGCACCTGGTGGCGTGCACCCGCGCCGGGATGCAGGCCGGTTTCCACGTCATCGGGGACGCGGGCGTGGCCGAGGTCTGCGAGGGGTTCCGCCGGGCGGCCGACATCCTCGGGGTGCCCGCGCTGGCCGCCGCGCGGCACCGGTTGGAACACCTCGAGATGATCGACGCGGACCAGGCCGCGCTGCTGGGGAAGTTCGGCGTGGTCGCGTCGGTGCAGCCGCTGTTCGACGCGACCTGGGGCGGACCCGGCGACATGTACGCCCGGCGGCTCGGCAGCGAGCGCGGCGTCCGCCTCAACCCGTTCTCCCGGCTGGCCGCCGACGGCGTGCTGCTGGCGTTCGGCTCCGACGCCCCGGTGACGCCGCTCGAACCGTGGGCCGCGGTGCGGGCCGCCGTGCACCACCGCACCGAGGGGCACGGCATCTCGCCGCGCGCGGCGTTCAACGCCCACACCCGCGGCGGCTGGCGCGCGGCCGGGGTGGACGACGGTCTGACCGGCACGCTGGTCCCCGGGGCACCGGCCACCTACGCGGTGTGGGAGGCCGGTGAACTGGTGGTGGCGACCTCGGACTCGCGGGTCCAGCGGTGGTCCACCGACCCCCGTTCCGGGGTGCCCGCGCTGCCCGACGTGTCGCCCGAGGCCCGGCTGCCCCGGTGCCTGCGGACGGTGCTGCGCGGCGAGACGATCTTCGTGCGGGAGCCCGAGGACGACGACATCGTCTGATCCGCCCGGTGGTGCGGGCCCGGTGCGCGCACCCGGCGGTCGGTCCCGCCTCGTCGGCGCGGAGACGTCGGGGCGGGGCGCGCGGTGCGGAGGCGCGATCGGGAGTCGGGAGCGCTGCGGGAGGCCGGTACCGGCGGTTCTGGTCATGGCTCCAGAGTGACCTCTTCGAACACCTTTTCGCATCACTCGAACCGGTGGAGATCGGCAGGAGCGCGCGCCCGGGCTCCTGCCGCCGGTAGCGGAGGTCACCGCCCGCGGCCCCCGCGCACCGCACCGGCGTACATTTGGCGGGTGCGCACCGCGCACGTCGAGTTGCACGTCCCGGCCGGGCGTCCGCCCCCGGCCCGCAGGTACCGAGTAGGTTGATCGGGTGGTTGTCCCCACGGCGAGTGCCTCCCGCCGCGCGCAGTCAGCAAGCGGGTCCGGAGGACGATCCCCCTTCGCGTTCGCGGTGCGCCTGCTGGCGGTCGCGGTGGCCGGCTTCGCGCTCTACGCCGGTTCGCCGCCGCGGGAGCTGTGGTGGCTGGCCCCGCCGGCGTTCGCGGTGCTGGCGTTCGCGGTCGTCGGACGGCGGGCCCGGGCCGGCTTCGGCTTCGGCCTGCTGTTCGGCGCGGCGTTCCTGCTGCCGCTGCTGGGCTGGTTGCAGGACTTCCTCGGGGCCGACTTCGGACCGTGGCCCTGGCTCGGGGTGGTCCTCGTCGAAGCGCTGTTCTTCGGCCTCGCCGGAGCCGCGATGGCCCGGGTCAGCAGGCTGCCCGGAGCCGCGGTCTGGATGGCCGCCGTCTTCGTCGCCGCCGAGGCGCTGCGCTCCAGCGTGCCCTTCGGCGGTTTCCCCTGGGGGCGCTTGGCATTCACCCAGGCGGAGGGCTTGTTCCTGCCGCTGGCCTCGATCGGCGGAGCTCCGCTGGTGACCTTCGCGGTGGCGCTGTCCGGGAGCGGGATCGCCTTGGTGGCGCTGCGGATCCGGCAGTCGCCCCGCCGCTGGGCGGGTGGGCTCGCCGCCGTCCTGGTCCCGGTCGTCGGCGGGCTCGCCGTGCTGCCCTCGATCGGCACCGCCCCGCAGGAGGGCACCGCGCGCGTGGCGGTGGTGCAGGGCAACGCGCCGAACCTCGGGCTCGGGCTGCTCTACGCCGACGACGAGCTGCGGGCCAACCACCTCCGGGCGGCGCACCGGCTCGCGGACGACATCGAGGCGGGCCGGGTGGCCGAGCCGGACCTGGTCGTGCTGCCGGAGCAGATCGGGGACTGGGGACCGCAGCGCGTCGATCCGGAGCTCGACGCCCTGGCGTCCCGGCTGGGCGTCCCGCTCGTCGTCGGCGGTCTCAGCGAGGACGCCGACGGCGGCTTCCGCAACCGCGTGGTGGAGTGGGAGCCGGGGCGCGGCGCCGCCGAGGAGTACGTCAAGCAGCACTTGGTGCCCTTCGCCGAGACCATCCCGATGCGCCCGGTGGCGCGGCTGGTGAGCCCGTTCGTCGACCGGTTCCGGGAGGACATGGTCGCCGCTGACGAGCCGGGCGTGTTCGACGTCGGACCGGTCCGGCTGGGTGTCGGCATCTGCTACGACGTCGCCTACGACGACGTCTACCGGGGCGCCGCGCGGGAGGGCGCGACGCTGCTCGCGGTGCCGACGAACAACGCCTGGTACGGCCACTCCGAGATGAGCTACCAGCAGCTGGCCATGTCGCGGCTGCGCGCGGTGGAGCACGGCCGGGCGGTGGTCGTCGCGGCGACCAGCGGGGTCAGCGCGATCGTCCGCCCGGACGGCACCGTCGCGCAGCAGACCGAGCTGTTCACCGCGGAGAACCTGAGCGCCGAGGTGCCGCTGCGCTCCGAGCGGACCGTGGCCACGATGCTGGGCAGCGCACCGGGCTGGGGACTGGTGGCGCTGGGCGCGGGCGCCCTGCTGTTCACGTGGCGGCCCCGGCGCGGCGGTAAGGGCTGAGCGCAGCCGAAGCGAAGCGAGCGGGCCGACCGGGAGGTCGGCCGGGAGGACATGCATGGCGAACCGGCGAGCCCACGAAGGCGCTGCCGCGGCCGTTCCGGACTCGGTGCTGGTGGTGATCCCCACCTACAACGAGCGGGACAACATCGAACCGGTGGTGCGGCGGTTGCTCGACGCGACCCCCGCGGCGCACGTGCTGGTCGTCGACGACGGCAGCCCGGACGGCACCGGGGCGGTCGCCGACCGGCTCGCCGCGGCCGACGAGCGGATCACCGTGCTGCACCGCACCGCGAAGGCCGGGCTCGGCGCCGCGTACGTGGCGGGCTTCGAGTGGGCGCTGAGCCGCTCGTACGAGGCGGTGGTGGAGATGGACGCGGACGGCTCGCACGCGCCGGAGGACCTGCCGAGGCTCCTGGAGATGCTCGGGCCGGACGGGGCGTCGGCCGACGTGGTGCTGGGCTCCCGGTACGTGCCGGGCGGGCAGACCGTGAACTGGCCCTGGTACCGGGAGTTCCTGTCCCGGGGCGCGAACGTCTACGCCAAGCTGGCGCTGGGCGTGGGCATCCACGACATCACCGCGGGTTACCGGGTCTACCGGCGCGAGGTCCTGGAGGCGGTCGAGCTGCACGACGTCGCCTCGCAGGGCTACTGCTTCCAGGTGGACCTGGCGTGGCGCGCGGTGGCGGCCGGGTTCCGCGTGGTCGAGGTGCCCATCACGTTCGTGGAGCGCGAGAACGGCAGCTCGAAGATGAGCGGCGAGGTGGTCCGCGAGGCGCTGGTGCGCGTCACCCAGTGGGGTGTGCAGCGGCGCGGCGGCCAGGTGTGGGGCCTGCTGCGCGGCCGGCGGTAGGGCGGCCAGCACGAAGCGCCTGGGTCGTCGACCCAGGCGCTCCACGGTGGTGGGAGCCGGTCAGGCGCCGCGCCGTGCGCGCAGCAGCTCCAACCGCTCGTTGAGCAGTTCTTCCAGTTCCGGGATGGTGCGCCGCTCCAGCAGCATGTCCCAGTGGGTGCGCGGCGGCTTGGCCTTCTTCTGCTCCGGCTCGCTACCGTCGATGATCTTCGACTCGGTGCCGTGCAGGCGGCACTCCCAGGTCGGCGGGACCTCGGCGTCGTCGGAGAACGGCACCTCGAACTCGTGGCCCTTGGGGCAGGCGTAGCGCACCGTCCGGCGCGGTGCGAGGTCGTGGTTACGGTCGGTCTCGTAGCTGACCGCTCCGAGCCGGCTGCCACGCAGAACGCGATCGGCCATGACGGTTCCTTTCACTTCGGCCCGGGCGGCGTACCCGGGCGGTTGTGCTCACCGAGTGCAACGACGGTGGGCCCGGCGTCTGTTCCCGGTGTGATGCTTTTGGTAGCCGTCGGTGACGTTGTTCACCCGTCAACGACGTCCTTCTCCCTTGAGATGCTGTCGTCCGGCGTTCGTGACGCGTTATCCCACGGGCAATCTCAACGTGCGTTCGAACGGGTGATAGTGCCAGACGAAGTGTCACTTAAGCCAAACGTGGGTGGGTAGTTGTTGGGCTAGTGGGATGGAAATCACGATCACGCACGTGTGACAACGAAGTGAACTCACTACGCCGCGTAACGAACCTCGCTGTGTTGCCGCCACGACGCAGCGTACCGGCATATTCCGCCAGCGCAGATGACCTCTGTTGATCACGTCACCAGCATGGAGCAACGCCTCCCGGCGGGCACGGTGAGCACGCCCGATTACCCCCTGCGCATGACCCCCGTCAGAGGATCGTGGGTGGCCGGTTACCCACCGCTTCGATCGCCCGCCGCACCGGCACCAGCGCGACCAGCACCAACCCCACCGCGAAGAACACCACCAGGGAGATGATGGCCAGCCGGAATGAGCCCGTCGCCTGACCGATCCCGGCGAAGACCAGCGGACCCAGCCAGGACGTCGAGCGCTCGCCGACCTCGTACAGCGAGAAGTACTCGGCCTCCTTGCCCGGTGGCACCATCTGGCTGAACACCGAGCGCGACAGCGCGTTGGTGCCGCCCAGCACCAGGCCGATGCCCACGGCCAGCCCGTAGAACTGCAACTCCTGCCCGGCCTGGACGAAGTAGGCGGCCACCAGCACGACCAGCCACAGGCACAGGCTGATCATGATGGTCTTCTTGGCGCCGATCCGGCGGGCCGCCATCCCGTGCAGGATCCCGCCCACGAACGCGATGAACTGCACGATCAGCAACGTGATGATGAGCGAGTCCTGCGGCAGGTCCAGCTCCAGGTTGCCGTACTGGGCCGAGACCTGCGTGACGGTGGAGATGCCGTCGGTGTAGATCCAGTAGGCGCCGAGGAACGCCAGCGTCAGCGGGTACAGCCGCGCTTCCCGCAGCGTCGTGGCGAGCTGGCGGAACCCACCGGTGATCGCCGAGGCCGCCGGTGCCGCCCCGGGGGCGGGCCGGTGGCCCTTCAGCGCCGCCAGCGGCAGCAGCGTGAACAGCGCCCACCACACGCCCGAGGACAGGAACACCAGCCGCACCGCGGCGTCCTCGCCGAGCCCGACCGCGTCGTGCCCGAGGTAGATCATCAGGTGCAGGCCCAGGGCGAGCCCGCCGCCGAGGTAGCCGAAGGCCCAGCCGCGCGAGGAGACCCGGTCGCGCTCGTCGGCGTCGGCGATCTCGGGCAGGAACGAGTAGTAGACCACCACCGAGGCGCCGAAGCAGATGTTGGCGAGGACGAACAGGACCACGCCGAGCTGCCAGTTCTGCCCGGCGACCAGCGCGAGCAGCCCGGTGGTCAGCGCCCCGCCGAAGGCGAACGCGGCCAGCATGGTGCGCTTGCGCTGGGTGCGGTCGGCGATCGCCCCGGTGATCGGCAGCACCAGCACCTGGATCACGGTCGCCGCCGACAGCAGGTACCCCCACAGCGATCCGGCGGGGAAGGCCAGGCCGAACAGCGAGATGTCGCACCGGCTCAGCGCGTCGCCCGCGGGGCAAGCGTCGGGGCCGTTGCGGGCGACGTCGGCCTGGGCGGCGCGGGTGGCCACCGAGGTGAGGTAGAGCGAGAGGAAGACGGTGGTGACCGACGTGGGGAACACCGAGTTCGCCCAGTCGTACCAGCACCAGCCGCGTTGCTCCCGGCGGCGCCGCCCCGCATCCGGGGGGAGTCCGCTGTCCGTCACGCCCATACCGTCCGGTCCTCCGCGATCTTCACCTGAAAGGGGCAAGCGGACTGTACTGGCTCCAGGGTCGCACCGGGGCGGGCGGCGACGACAATGCGTAGTTCCACGCAATCGGTCCGCGCCCGACGCTCACGCGTGCAGATCGGGCTGGGTCCGGCCGTAGCGGCTGCGCAGCACGTCGCGCAGCACGTCCGGTCGATCGGTGACCAGCCCGTCCACCCCGAGGTCGAGCAGCGCGCGCATCCGCGGTTCGTGGTCGACGGTCCAGGCGTGCACCTCGATGCCCCAGCGGTGCGCCTGCCGCACGAAGCGCCGATCGACCACCCGGACCGGTCCGAACCCGGGCGGGACCTGCGCCGCGCCACCCGTCACCAGGCGCCGCAACGGCCAGCCGCCCCACCGGGAACCCGCCCACAGCAGCGCCACCGAACGCCTGCCCATCGACGTGAGCAGGCCGGGCCCGGCCGAACGCACCAGCGCGTCGAGCCGGCGCTGCTCGAACGACGCCAAGCACACCCGGTCCCAGGCGTCGTGCGCCGCCAGCACCCGCAGCACCGGCTCCACCGCCTCGTCGGCCTTCACATCGATGTTGAAGTAGGTCTCCGGCAGCTCCTCCAAGGCGTCCTCGAGGCGGCAGACCGGCTCGACCCCGCCGACCTTCGCGGTGCGCACCGCCGACCACGGCAGCCGCCGGATCGCGCCGCGCCCGTCGGTGGTGCGGTCCAGGGTCGGATCGTGGTGCAGCACGACCGCGCCGTCGGCGGTGGCGTGCGCATCGGTCTCGATGTAGCGGTAGCCCTCCGCCGCGGCCCGGCGGAAAGCGCTCAGCGAGTTCTCCATGCCGTGCAGCTCGTCCAGGTGCCACCCGCGGTGGGCGAAGGCGCGGGGCCACGGACCGAGCAGGAAAGGATGCGTCACGCCCACCACTGTGCCCGACCGGCGTGCCGGTTCCGCCGCCCAGCCGGGTCCCGCTAGCGTGCTCCACCGTGGAACCGCCGCCCGCCGCCTTCCCCGACCGCACCCCCACCGCCCGGCACTGCGCCTGGTGCGGACGCCGCATCCCGCAGGCGGCCAAGCAGGGACGACCGCGGACCTACTGCGCGCAGTCCTGCCGCCAGCGCGCCTACGAACGTCGCGGCGCGGTGCAGCGCACCGGGTTGCCGGAGGACGCGGTGGTGCTCTCGGCGGCCGAGCTCGCGGACCTGCAGGACCGGATGTTCCAGCTCCGCTGCGCCGCCGAGGACGTGGTCACCGCCGCCGACGACGGGGCCGACGGCGAGGAGCTGCGCAAGCTGGCCGCCCAGGTCGTCGACATGGTCGGGGAGCTCGAACGGCTGCGGTAGGGGTGCCGACGATCGGAGCCTTGTGGCCGATCGCCTCCGACGACAGGATGAGGACTTCCCCGAACCTGAGGAACGACGTCGTGCTGCCAAGCCCCGCCCGCGGTCTGCGCCGCGCCGAGCTGCTCACCGCCGACCCCCTGGCATCGGTCCTGCGCTACCAGGACCTGCTGGGCTGGGTGCCCGTGGCGTCCGATGACGGCGCCCTCGACTGCTGGGTCGGGGAGCGGCGCTGCGCGTCGGTGCGCACCCCCAGGACGGGGGAGCCGAACGGCTGGCGCCCGGTGTTCGCCGGAGCCGCCCACGACGGCTCGCTGACCGGTCCGGAGGACGCCATCGCGCTGGTGGTGCGGGGACGCGCCCAGCACGGCCCGCACGCCCCGCGCCCGCGCCCCGGCGAACCGTGCTGGGTCGAGCTGGCCACCGCCGATCCCGGGCGCGCGGACGCGTTCTGGGCGGAGACGTTGAACTGGGCGGTGCGCGCCGAATCCCCCGGTGCCGACTACCCCGGTGCCGAATCCGCCGGGGCCGGATCCGCCGGGGCCGACTACCTCGTCGACGACCGGCCGCTGGCGGGCCGGTCGGACGGTGCCGCCGGAGCGGGCTGGCTCTGCTACTTCGCGGTGGCCGACCTCGCCGGCGCCCAGGACCGGGCGGTGGAGCTCGGCGCGAGCGCGCGCCGCCGCGCGCACCCGGTGCTCGGCGAGGTCCTGCTGGTCACCGATTCGCTCGACGGCACCATCGGGCTCGCCGCCGTCGAGCGCTGGGGCGGATCAGCCGCGCGGTGACAGCTCGCCCAGCACCCGCAAGGTGCGGTTGGCGCGCACCGACAGGCGCTGCTCGCGGGCGGTGACGTCGATGTAGCTCTGGCTGGAGTTCATCGAGGCGTGCCCCAACAGCTTGGCGATCTCCGCGGCGTTGGCGCCGTCCTCGGCCAGCCGGGTGGCGAAGGTGTGCCGCAACGCGTGGACCATCGCGCCCCGCTGCACCCGGTCGGACACCCCCGCCGCGCGCAACGTCCGGTTGACCAGGTACTGCAAGCCGCCGCGCCGCATGGGCTCGCCGCGGTGGTCCACCCACAGCGCGGCATCACCGGGCAGCCTGCCGCCGAAGCGCGCGCGCCGCGTCGTCAAGTAGCGCTGGATCAGCTCGTCCAGGTCGTCCTCGATCGGGATCGACCGGTTCTTGCCGCCCTTGCCGCGCACCTGGATGCGGCGGTCGCCCACCCGGCCGGCCAGCGCCGAGACCGGCAGCGCGAGCAGCTCGGCGGAACGCACCCCGGTGCACAGCAGCGTGGCCAGCACCGCGACATCGCGCTCCGGCCAGGGGTTGCGGGCCTTGCGCCCGTCGGAGGCGGCGGTGCGCAGCAGCCGTTCCGGGGTGTCCTCGCCCTGCAGCGGTTTCGGCGCGGGCGGTGCGCTGCGGGGCCGGGGGACGACCTGCATCGGGTTGCCCGCCACCGCGCCTTCGACGACCAGGAAGCCGAACAGGCCGTTCCACGTCGACCAGGCGCGGGTGACGGTGGCCGCCGAGCGGCTCGCGGCGAAGCGGGCGAAGGCCGACCGCAGCACCGCCGGGTCCAGGTCGGCGACCGGGAGCCCGGAGTCGCCGGTGAGCTCGGCCAGCTCACCGGCAACCGACTCCAGGTCCCGCCGGTAGGCGCGCAACGAGTTCGCCGCCAGCTTCCTGGCCTGCACGTGCTCCAAGTAGGACTCGATCCAGTGCGCGACCGATCCGGTCACCACGCGCCTCCCTCGTCAGCTCGTCGCCGATCACGCCTCGCGGAGGAACCGGTCGAGCACCCGCACGCCGAACCGCAGGCCCTCCACCGGTACCCGTTCGTCGACGCCGTGGAACAGCGCGGAGAAGTCCAGCCCGGCGGGCAGCTTCAGCGGGGCGAAGCCGAAGCAGTGCATCCCCAGCCGGGAGAACGCCTTGCCGTCGGTGCCGCCGGACATCATGTACGGCAGCATGGTGGCGGCCGGGTCCTCGGCGAGCAGGGAGCTGGACATGCGGTCCACGATCGCGCCCTCGAACCGGGTCTCCACCGGCGGGAGCTCGACCCACTCGCGCTCCACGTCGGGACCGAGCAGCTCGGCGAGCTCCCGGTCGAAGGCCTCCTCCCGGCCGGGCAGGATGCGGCAGTCCACCGCGGCTTCGGCCACCGAGGGGATCACGTTGTGCTTGTAGCCGGCGGTGAGCATCGTCGGGTTCGCGGTGTCGCGCAGGGTGGCGCCGACGATGCGGGAGAGGTTGCCGAGCTTGGCCACCGCGCCGTCGATGTCGTCCTCCGGGAAGTCCCAGCCGGTGAGCTCGGTGACGCCGTCGAGGAACTCGCGGACCGAATCGGTCAGCACGATCGGGAAGCGGTGCCTGCCCAGCTTCGCCACCGCCTCGGACAGCTGGGTGACCGCGTTGTCGTGGTGCACCATCGAGCCGTGCCCGGCGCGGGCCCGCACCCGCAGCTTCAACCAGCGGATGCCCTTCTCAGCCGTCTGCACCAAGTAGGTCCGCACGCCGTCCTTGAGCGTCACGGAGAAGCCACCGACCTCGCTGATCGCCTCGGTGCAGCCCTCGAACAGCTCCGGCCGGTGGTCCACCAGCCACTGCGACCCGTGGAAGCTGCCCGCTTCCTCGTCGGCGAGGAACGCGAACACGATGTCGCGGTCCGGAGCGATGCCGTCCCGCTTGAACCGCCGCGCCACCGCGAGGCTCATCGCGACCATGTCCTTCATGTCGACCGCGCCGCGCCCCCACACGTACCCGTCCTGCACGGCGCCCGAGAAGGGATGTACCGACCACTCGGACGGGTCGGCGGGCACCACGTCGAGGTGGCCGTGCACCAGCAGCCCGCCGCGGGACGGATCGGTGCCGGGCAGCCGGGCGATCACGTTGGCGCGCCCGGGCTGCTCCCCGGACTCGACGTAGGTCACCTCGTAGCCCACCTCGGTGAGCTTCTCGGCCACGTACTCCGCCGCCGCGCGCTCCCCGACCACCGTGGCCGGGTCGCCGGTGTTGGTGGTGTCGATCCGGATCAGGTCGCTGGCCAGCTCCACGACCTCGTCCTCGGCCCGCCGCAGCCCGGCGTCCTGGTCAGTGCTGGCGCTGGGGTCGCTGTGCTCACTCACCAGGCTTTTCTACCACCCGGCACGCGATCAGGGGGGTGCCTGCGGGACCCGGGCGGCGGTAGGTTAATCTAGTGGCACAACACAGCGGGGCAGCCCGGGAACACGGGCCGCCCCGAGGGCGTCGGAGTGGCGGAATGGCAGACGCGCTAGCTTGAGGTGCTAGTGCCCTACTAATGGGCGTGGGGGTTCAAGTCCCCCCTCCGACACGCACCATAACCCCAACCGGTCCGGGTCGACGATCATGTCGACTCGGACTGTGTCGTTGTGTGGGTGGTAGGTCAGGCGTAGGCCCAGCTGGTGGTAGAGCGGGGCCTTGTCGGTGGGGTCGGCGTGGTGGATCAGGTCGCGGGTGTTGTCGATCTTGGTGATGAGCGCCCGGATCTCGTCGCGGTCGAGTTTTCGCGTCTCGGTGGCTGGTCGGAGGCGTGCGAGTGCTTCGGTGCGCCGGGCTTGGGTTTCGCGGATCCATTCGGTGACCAGCGCGGGGTCGGCTCCGGCTTCGAGGGCCCGGCGGTGTGAGACGAGCTTGGTGTCGCAGTCGTCGATGATGCGCTGGGTCTCGGCGTGGGCGCTGTGGTCCGGGCCGGTGTCTTCGGCCGCGGTGAGCGCGTCGAGCGTCCGTTCCAGCCGGGGCGGTTGCAGGCTGGTGGCGATCCAGTCGTCGAGTGCGCCGAGGATGCCGTGTTCGGGCAGGTAGACGTTGGCCGGGTGGTCGACGGTGTTGGCCAGGGCGTATTCCTGGGTGTAGCGGCAGCGGTAGTAGAGCTGGTGGCGGCTCTTCTGGCCCTGCATGCGCCGGTCGCACAGCCCGCAGTAGAGCAGTCCGCGTAGGACGTAGCGGTGGTGGACCCGGGTGCGGGTGCGGTGTGCGCTGCCACGGGCCCTGCTGGCTGCGATGTCGCGACTTCGGGTGAAGGTGTCGGGCGTGATGATGGCCTGGTGGGTCGGCTCGGCGGAGTAGACCCATTGATCCGGGGTGTTGTGCCGTTGCTGGGTGCGGTGTCCGAGGGCGACGTCGTCGACGTCGATGAGGGCTTCGTGCTTGCGCTGCTTGTTCCAGACCTGGAAACCGGTGTAGCGCGGGTTGTTGAGGATGACTCGGATGGCGCCCTTGGACCAGGCGACGCCGGAGCGGTGGCGGTTGCGCGCCGGATCGTGGGCGCTGGGGCAGGGGATGCCGTCGCGGGTGAGTCCTTCGGCGATCGCGTAGATCCCGATGCCGTCGAGATACTCGGAGAAGATCCGCTCGACGACGGGGGCCGTGACGGGGTCGGGCTCGAGCCGGTGCAGGCGCTTGCCGTCGGCTGCTTTGGTGGGGTTGGGATGCGGGCCGCCGTCGGCGATGAGATAGCCGTACGGCGGGCGCCCGCCGAGGTAGCGGCCCTCGATCTCGGTCTGGGAGTGCATGGCGCTGCGCACCCGGATCTTGATGCGGTTGCGTTCGCCCTTCGACATCCCGCCGAAGACGCCCATGATGAGGTCGTGGGCTTCGGAGGTGGGATCGATGGGGCCGCCGACTTCGGGTACCCACAGCTGGATGCCGTAGTGCTCGAAGACGGGATGGGTCAGGCTGTACTGGTTGCCGTAGAAGGCGCGCTGCGGTTCTCCCACGACCACGGCATCAAAGCCCCGTTCCGGGTTCCTCAGCGCGGCCAGGAGGCGGGACGCTTCGGGGCGGCGTTTCCAGGGCAGGGAGCGGGACTGGCCGATGTCGAAGAACTCCTCGACGACGCTGCCGTGTGCATCGACGAGTTGCCGGGCTCGTGAGATCTGCCAGTTCCGGGACGCTTCGGGGTCCTGCTGGTCTTCGGTGGACACCCGCCCGTAGAAGGCGAACTTTCTGCTCATCGTTCTTCTTCCTGCTTGTGCGCCACGTGCTTCCTGATGATCCTCAGGAGTGCGTGGGCTGCTTGCGGTGTGATCGCCGGGCTGCCGGGAAGTATTACTCGAATCTTCCTGGAGTGGTTTCTCTTGGTGTTTTCTCGCGCCATGGGTCCCCGTCTGCTTCTCGTCGGCACGGGGCACGCGAATGGTGCCCTATATTAGCTCGATATTTCCGGCGTTGGATGTTGCGGTGTGCCCAATAGGAAAAGTGCTACTGGTGTTGCGGTGTTTCTTCCGCTGAGGGTGTGCGGAAGATGATGACGTCTTCGTGTGCGATGAGGTGGAGGGGTAGTCCGGCGTCGCGTTGTTTGCGGATGAAGTCGCGTTGGAAGAAGGAGCCGCGTGCGATGAGTTCGGTGTCGGTGGCGCGGGCGAGTAGGGCGACGCAGCGTTCTGCGGGGATGAGTCCGGCGCGTTGTCCGCAGGCGATGATC